>JBEISK010000005.1:0-70041 GCA_040375445.1 Gammaproteobacteria bacterium
CCCAAGAGAAAAAGTTTACTTTTTCGACCATGTTGGGGTGAGGGATTCGGGATGTCCAGCCGTAGCTGGTGTCCCTCCTCCTAGCCTCCTCCCTAAGGGAGGAGGAACAAGGCAGTTTTGGACTTTCTCTGTGCCTTCTAAATACTATAATACGACCCATAACACTTAATCGTTTATTGGCTATGAACACGTTTTAACCATAGGTTTAAGGGTTCTTTTAATAGATCACGATCGGGTTCTAATAACACATCGTGATAAAGCATCGGGAAATGAGCCAGTTGATTATGAGGGTGAGGGGTTAATTGATTGAACGTCTTGTGCATGGTCGACGTTTCACAGATCAAGTCTTGCCCAGCTGTGATCATTAAAACAGGTTTTTTAAGCTGTTTGATTTGCTTGGGCGCCTTCAACTGCCACGGCAAAATAGACGTCATAAACCCTAGCGAATGCTGAATCACACCCCCTGCATGATGTGCCTTGTAATGCTGGCGAGCTTCAGGACACTGCGTAATAGCATCCATGGTGTAAGGCAGGGTGAGCAGGGCATCGGGGTTTTGGCGAAGGCTTTGCTTGAAGCTTTGCCACAAAGCCGACGCCACATAAGTAGGCGTATAGGTTTTTTGACACCCTTGAAACGCAGGCACCAAAAGGATAATCCCAGCATAGTCGTCTTGCACATGAGGAAGCACATATAGGCTGGTGATTGCCCCCAAACTAATGGCACAAATGAAGCAATGGTCTATTTTTTGGATGTTCAAGGCTGTTTTTAGGGTTTCTAGCTGGCACAAAATCTTAAGATCTTCAATACAAGCAGATAAATTACCTGCTTTGATGTGATGATTCACCCCAAAGGACGGCAGATCTAGACCAATGACGGTGTCAATCGTTCCCTCTTCAATCAAATCTCGCCAAAACGGCGATGCCCATTCAAAGCTTCCGCCTAGCCCTGCTACATAAATCATTGTTTTACCAAAATCACCTTCAGGTAAGCGTGTGCTTTTTAGTCCCGTGAGATGATAGGGGGCATCTCTATGAGGGAGGCTCACCGTCGCTTGAAGAGGATGCACCGTTTCTTGCGTTAAGGCAGACATGGCAACACATCCTTTGCAAAGGTTTGGGCTTGGCGTTCCGCCTGCGTGGGAGAAAAACGGTCCTGCGTGTTGAGCAAACGTTCTTCTCGCAAGGCAAGACGCTCGGCATCTGTCAGTAAAAGCAGTGCATCGAGCGCGTCCGTAGCATCAACAGCATCAGACTGAAACACAGGCGTGCCAAAGGCTTCGGCTTGTAGGGTAAACGGCGATGCTTGACGATTCACATTGAGCACGGCATCCGCCACTTGAAAAATTTTCAATGCTTCATTCGTAGGCAGTGCCATCCACGCCAAACGAGGCAACCCTTGAGGATACAGCGTCTTGAGGCGATCTTGCATGGCATCTAGCAAAGCGGCTTCACCCTTGTAAGACAAGACGATTTGAAGATGGGGATGGTGTTGCACAAGGTCATTTAAACGATGAATCAGGGCAGGCGTCCAATCGGCAGGGTGAACGTCCACCGCCAAAAGGGGGTAGCCATAATTCGCCCCAAAATCTTCCTTAAACCGCTTACTCATGGACGCCAAAGGTCGAAGCGGGGCGGATAAAGGCGTGTTCAGGCTCGCCAAATCGATTTGCGTGGGGGCATAATCGCCAAGGGCTAGAGCCGTACTCACGATGTCTCGTTGGGCATCACTAAAGAGCAGAACATCCGCATCGTGTTGATACAGCTTGTTTTGAAGCCCTTGCCAGTCATAGGCAGGGACGGCTTCCAGCGTATCTTCCGCATGAAAACGAGAGCCTTTAGGGGCTTCAATGCTCGTGCCGATATTCAACCAGTGGAGCTGAAAACGGGTGCGGTCTAAGGCGTTAAGCACAGGCATCCACGGAGGCGTAAGGGCTTCGGCGTGATTCAAGGCACGAGTCACCAAAAGGAGATGTGTTTTAGAGCGTACTTCACGATCGTTTGAGCTAGGCTTCTTTTCTCGCTGAATACCGCTCAATGCTTTATGCCACAAGGCGTCTAAGGCTTCATTCCACACGCCTTGGTCCTTCAAATGTTGAGGCGTGATGCCCAGATCCACCGCAGGGTTTTCAATGCGTGGCGGACTCATCGATAATGCCTTGAGCGAGACGTCTAAGCGATGCACGAGGGCATCTTTTTCGGCATCTGTGGCAGGAGGCAAAGCAGGTGCCACCAAGCTTTTACGCAGTTCTAAGGCACGATTCCCCGTGAGTTCGAGGGCTTTATTATAGGCGTGAATGGCTTGATCACATTGCCCGAGCAGATCATAAGCGTCGCCTGCTTGAATCCACGCTTGGGCGTGCTGGGGGTGAGCGTCCAAAAGCCTTTCCAGCACTTGCACACGGGCATCTTGCTTGCCTTGCTCAGCGAGCAAGTGAGCCAAGGCTTCCAAGGCATCAGCGTCGCTGGGAAGCTGTTCTAAAAGCGTGACCAAATGCGTCATCGCTTTGAGCGAGTCGCCCGCTTGAGCGAAATACATCGCCATTTGACGGTGCAATTCAGGGGCGTTCTTGCCGTATTCGGTGGCTTTTTCGTAGGCGTCTAGGGCATCATGCAGACGCTCCAAACGCTCTAGGCAGACGCCTTTTAGAAAGTACAACATGGCTTCTTCAGGATGCGTTTCCAGCCGATTTTCAATCACGTTCAAAGCGTTTTCGCTTCCGTCATGGCGGACGTAAAATTGATAGGCTTTGAGTGTCACTTCAACGGCTCGGGGGTGAGTGGCATGGGTGAGTGCGACGGCTTCTTCAAGGGCGGACGCCGTCTCATCGAGGAATTGTTGCGTTTCCAGCAGATCGGCTAAAAGCAGGTAGGCATCGAGGGTATGCGTGTTCAGGGTATCGTCTGCTTTGGGGGGGAGGCTGACGGCTTTATGCAAGGCATTCAGGGCATTGGGGACGTCCTTATTTTCGGCGTGGGCTTGCCCCAATTTCGTCCACACGGGGATTTGATTGGCGGCGATATGGCTGGCTTGTTCGAGCAACACGACTGCCTTTTCAGGGGAATCGGCATGGTTTAAAATGTTGTGAGCAAGGGCGTAAGGAAATTGCCACACATGGGGATGCGTTTCCATGGCATTGAGCAAGACGGCTTGCCCTTGAGAAAAATCCGCTTGAGCGAAGGCTCGTTCGGCGTTTTGGAGTAGGGCCTCTTGGGCATCGGTGAGGGCATCGTTTTGGCAGAGCTTCATAAGGGGGATTCTTTCTATAGCCGTCTTTATAATTCCCTGTACAGGGTCTATACTTTGTCGCTACGATTTTTTTGTTTGGTTATGTAGGTCTCACTACACGCCCGCACAAAAAATCTAGGCTCCTCGTCTAGCCAGCTGTTCAGAAAACTCTAAACACGGCTATGCAAGTTTCAACAATTTAATGTTATTATAGTATAAAATAGGTTAAATCCTATATCCAGAATTAAACTAGAGAAACAGAGACCCCCCTAATGCGATTTTTAATTTCCAACGACGACGGCATTCAAGCCAACGGTATTCATGCCCTCGCCAAAGCCTTGAGCCAGCATCACGAGGTGTATGTCGTGGCACCTGAAAAAGAACAATCCGCTCAAGGTCACGCCTTGACTCTGCACCATCCCCTACGAGCCATTGATTTTACCAAACAATTCAACAAAGAAGGGGCAAACGTCCAACAAGCCCTCGCCATTTCAGGCACGCCCAGCGATTGCGTCAAGCTCGCCATTACCACGCTTTTGAAAGATACTCCTGTCGATGTCGTGATTTCAGGCATGAATCACGGGCCTAACTTGGGGGGCGATGTCGTGTACTCAGGCACGGTGTCAGCTGCGCTTGAAGCCGCCATGAATGGCGTGCCAGCCATTGCCACCAGTGCCTTAGACGGGTATAATCCGCTATTCGATTATGACGATGCGTGTCGATATTTAGCCAGCGTTTTACCAGACTTGGTGGATTTATTGAAGCATTCGTCTTGCATGGTCTTAAATGTGAACGTGCCAGCGGTGGAAGCCCAGTATTACGCAGGGCTGAAGCTTTGTAAGTTGGGGCATCGCATGTATAGCGATTTTTACGAAAAGCGTCAAGACCCCCGAGGCATTACGTATTACTGGCTCGCTGGCGAACTGGTGCAGACAGGGGCTCATGCGGAAGAAGATGTGGAAGCCATTCGCAACAATTATGTGACGGTCACGCCCATTCATGCGGATTTAACCGATGAAACCGTCTATACGCTTTTACAAGGCAAATTGTAAATTAGCCCACCATGTTGATAATGCTTTTGTAGATCTCATTATAGGTTTGCACAATGCGAGACGACGCTTCAAACATACGCTGATACTTAATCATATCCAAGCCTTCTTCATCCGTATTCACCCCTGAAACGGCTTGACGGTTGGCTTGTAGTTGATTCAACAAGTCTTTTTGACTTTCGTTACGGTCGCTATAACTTTTGGTGTCTGTTCCCAATGCTGACACGAAGTTTTGATGAAACCCTTCAAGCGTATTATTATTCAAGACCGCAAATATCGTATTCTTAATCGCCGCCATGCTCGCCGCATTCCGAGAATCCCCCACCCCAGCAAAGTTACCTGGTGCGGTGGCGTCGTTATTAGCAAGGGAAATTTTGTCCATATTATTGTCAAAAGCCGTGTTGACATTCAAGTAAAGCAGTTTAGGGCCTGACACATAAGAGGGGTCTAAGCTGTAAAGATTCGTATACGCATCCGCCGTGTGAAGGGTACCTGCCAAATCTCGACCCGTGGCTTGTAAGTTGTTAAATTGAGTAGAAAGCGTTTCCAACATATTCGACAAATCTTCAAACGTGGAATACACGTTTTTAATCGACGTATTATTACCAGCGACATCTAAGACCGCTTTCACTTCTCCAGACGCAATGGTATTCGTAATATCCACCGCACCGTTTACTGTTGTGATGCGAGCAGGGATTCGATCCGCATTAGGCAAGGTACTAGCGGTGAGTGCAAGGGTATCGAGGATTTTACCGCCTCTCAACATATCCTGCCCCCCGATGCTTAAGCTCACTTGGTAATTGGGCATATCCGTTGTTTTGACATCAATGACTTTAGAAATCTGTTCGAGCAGAAGGTTACGCTTGTCGATTAAGTCATTCGGCACCGCATTGGCGGATGTCGAAATCCCGATTTGACGGTTTAAATCGGCAATTAAGGCAATTTTCGTATTGACATCATTCACCCTTAAACCCAACTGGCTATTGGGCCAGCTTCCTGCGGTGGAATCGCCCACTAGGTTTTTATGCAAGTCCATCAGTTGTTGCCCTTGTTGCTTAAACACACGAATCATGTCCCGACTTTGCTGAATAAAGGCGGTACGAGCAGGCAAGCTCTGCGGATTGTTTCGCATATCTGAAACAGCGTCAAACATGGCTTGCACTCGGTTTGAAAGCCCTGAAAAGGACGGTTCCCCAATAATGCCTTCGGTTTGTCCTAAAAGCGTTGCCGCAGTCTTGACTTCACCTTGGACGGCTTGTTCTTGCCGATATTGCTTGTCTAAAAAGCTGTCTCTCAGTTGTGTAATGCCTGTGACATCGACACCTTGCCCGATGAAAAAACCCGCCCCTGACGTTTTGAGTGGGTAAGCGGTTGCTAAATCTACCCGCTGGCGAGTGTAGCCTTCCACATTGGCATTTGAAACGTTATGGTTCACCACGTTCAACGCCGTTTGAGCGGCAAGCAAACTTCTTTGTGCGGTTTGAAATCCGAAGAAACTAGGGCTAATACTCATCATGGGGGAAACTCTCTTTCTCATCCGTTTGGCGTTCAATCAACGGGTAATTTTCTATACTTGGCGTTGCATGGTACTGATGCTTTGATTTTTCTTCGTTTTGCCTTGGGCGGTATAAGTGAGTTCTTTTTGCCCACTTTGAATGTGTTGTTTGACCCATGCCATACCTTGATTCACCCAGTCTAGAGAGGCATGTAATAAGCGTTGCGTTTCTTCTTGCAAGTGAGCGACTTGTGTTAAAGTGACTTTAAGATCGTTTCTCACTAGGTTGAACGCCTCTTTTTGATCCGTCGGCATTGCCAGTAGAATCATCGTGGCGTGAACAGGTTCAAGGGCAAGTGGCCAGAATTCTTTAAGCATCTCCATGCGTCCTTCTTCAAGGGCATCGAGCTGTTTACGCAGTTTTTTGAGTACTTTGTCTTGAGCGGGTAAATCCATGACGCTTTGTTTTAACAGACTGACTTTCTTTTGCAATAACAGATCTTGCACATTACGGTAAATGTGCAATTGTTGCTGTAAATTGTCAATCATCGTCACCGCTTGATAGGGTGTTAACGTACTTAGAACAGGGGTGTGTGGTTCAGCATTAAAGGGTGTAGAATGTTGTGTGTTTGGTGAAATCATGGGGGTTGGTTCTCTTCGTTTTACAGGCGTTATATTTTGATGTCGACAAAAAGGCTTTTTCGTGTGGCATAAGCTCGTTCAATGGCAGATTGATCCACGCCCACAAAACCGGCCTTCTCAGCGATGGATTGAATGTCTCCTACAGGGAGACCAAAACGTCCTTGTGGAAGTAGTTGAGCTGGGGAAAGGTTTCTATTTCTAGGGGGCTGTGTAGGTGACTGTGTCTCAATAAAATCTACTTGCGATTGGGCTTGATTTTGAAAGCGGTTGTAGTCTTGCTGACGAAGTTCAGGACTTAGAACGGCAGATGTTTGTGGAGGGGGGGGGACTTCAACACGTCCACTAGTGGGCATTGCTCGATTAGACGTTTCGGATGAAAGGATTTGTGTTTCTTGCAAGTTTTGAGAAAAAACGTCAGGAGCAGTCGTTTTAGGGGGGATATTCGTTTGTTGAATGCGTTCTCGAACGGCTTTAAGGCGTTCCATATTCAATTTGGCTTGCGTCCCATTAGACGAAATTTGTGTCATCATCATTCGGTTGTTCTCTCTCTTTAATGTCGGCAGTGGTGTTAGTTGAAGGTATCCTTTAGCAGTATGACGCCTTTCGTACAATGCCTTGATGCACCTTTAGACGTATTTTTTGTATCCACAGGTTAGATAAAGCTTCCTTGTCCCCTCTCCTAATTTTAGGAGAGGGAAGAGAACGTCGCTAGACGTTCGAGGGTGAGGTTAAACCTTAGACTCCGTTTGTGGGTTTAACCGCCCCCTAACCCGTCGAAGCTAAAGCTTCTCTTGGGAAAGAAAACCGTTGGTTTCCTCTCCCAACCTCTCCTTCCTAAAGGGGTAGATTCACTTCGTGAATGAGTTTATCCCACCCCTCTCGCTTTCCCTTTGTTCCTGCCGTCCGCAAAATGTCTCGGAAGCCTCGCATTTAGTGCGTTGTCGGCAAGTATTTGCTTTGTCCGTCATTGCCACGCTACGCTCGCAATGACAAAATTCGTGGTTCGGGACGGGAGGGAGGGGGGGACGGGGGATTCTTAAGGGGGGCATACTGGGGGGAGGGAGGACGTAACACGTCCCTCCCCCCGCCGCCCCTTAAGCCGCTTTGGGGGTTTGGGGAGTCTTTGGCGGGACAAAGACCCCCAAGCACCAGCTATAAAAGGGAACGAAAACCCAAAAACCACTTATTATATAAAAACACTATACACGAGTTGCAATGGCTTCATGAAGCTTTTCCGCCACCGTGAGTGACACGCCCAAGACACGCTGTAAATCGTCCACGCTGGCGGATTGAATCTTTGCCCATGTGCCAAACGCATTAAGAAGCTTTTGCTTGCGTTTTTCACCGACACCAGCGACACCATCCAACGGATGCTTTAACGCCTGCTTGCCTCGCAATTGACGGTGGTAGCTAATCGCAAAGCGGTGAGCTTCGTCTCGAATGCGTTGCACCACTTGCAAAGCAGGAGCCGAATGCGGTATCACCACAGGGTAGTCTTCCCCAGCAATGAAAATCTCTTCAAACCGCTTGGCAAGCGACACCATGGGAATTCCCTGCCAGCTTTGCTCGTGGGTGGCTCGTAAGGCGGCGTTTAGCTGTCCCTTGCCTCCGTCGATAATCAATAAATCAGGTCTCGCCCAATCGTCACGGTGCTTGCTACGACGGGTAATCACTTCGTGCATGGAAATAAAGTCATCGGGCTTGCCTTCGGCGGACTGGATTTTAAAACGGCGGTACTCTTCTTTCGCTGGGACGCCGTCGACAAAAACCGTCATGCTGGCGACGGTTTGACTGCCTTGAAAGTGAGAAATATCGTAGCATTCCATGCGTCGAGGGAAAATCGGTAAACGCAAGCGTTCTTGTAAATCCAACAAGGCTTTGGTCGGATCGTTCCTCAACTTCGACGCTTCATAGAGTTGAGCTTGTTCCAAACCACTTTGGGCGTTGACTTGAGCCAGCTTTAACAGGTCAAACTTGCCCCCCTTCTGCGGATGCACCAAGCTCACCTTCTTTTGATGCACATGGCTCAACCAGTCTTCGACGACATCGGCATCGTAAATCGGGTATTCGACAATGACTTCATCGGGCAGATCGTCGGCTTCTAAACGCCTGTAATACTGCAATAAAAAGCTATTATACACTTCTTCCGCCGATTCCCCAAAACTCAAGGGAATCACAAAGGGTTTGGATGCCACGACCTTGCCGTAGCGAATCACCAAAACCTGCATCGACGCTTGAAAGGCATCGCTGGCAAGGGCAATGACATCTTGATGCTTGGTCATATCTTCAGAGACAATCACCTGTTTTTGCCCAATGCGTTCGACGGCTTCAAGGCGTTCAAGCAAGGCTTTCGCTCGTTCGTATTGCATGACATCGCTGGCTTTTTGGATTTCTTGCTTGAGCTTGGCTTCTAAATCGTGCGTTTTGCCTTTCAAGACCAGCACCGCTTGATTGACAATATCTTGGTAGTCTTTTGGTGAAACCAGCCCTTGACACGGCCCCGCACAAAGCCCAAGCGTGTAATTCATGCACGGCCGGTCTTTAAACAACGGCGTGGGGCGTTTGCGTAAGGGAAAATGCTTTTGCAACAATTTTAACAAGGCATACAATTCAGATGAATTCGTGTAAGGACCAAAAAAACGAGTGTTTTTACCCTTGTGATGCGTGGGCTTTTTGGTGGAACGTGCCACAAAAAGACGTGGGTAGTCGTCGTCGCTAATGCCGATCCACGGGAAGCGTTTGTCGTCCTTGAGCAGGATGTTGTACTTGGGTTGGTGTTGTTTGACGAGGCTGTCTTCTAAAATTAGGGCTTCGACTTCGGTATTGGTGACGATGTAATTGAACTGCTTAATCAGCGGAATCATCATTTTGGTTTTGGGGCTATGACCGCCGTTTTTGTTGAAATAGCTTTTTAGACGGTTTTTCAGCACTTTGGCTTTGCCGATGTACAGCACCTCGCCGTGGGCATCCAACATACGGTACACCCCCGGTTTCGCGGGGATGTTCTTGAGTTCGCGTTTCCAGTCAAAGGGAGCAGGGATATTCATGTCATGACTTTTTTGTAACAATCTTAATGGCATTAGCACTATTGTACGTCCTAAATACGTTTTTGCTCATAAGTCGTATAATTATTCGTACGTTATCTATTATTTTAGTGTGAAAAAAGGAACTATTATGTCATTAAATCCAACAAGTCTTGTAAATACACCTGCTACTAGCCCTACGGCTTATGTGCCGTTGAATCAGCGAAAGGACCATAAACTCATAATCGAAGTCCCTGAAGATCCTCAAGACGCCTTGGCTTTGGTGGAAGATCTTTACAATCAGGCATCCGTTCCCACGGAAGAACAAAAGGCCACGGCTCCTTATAATAAAATCGTTCGGAATGATGGTTCGATTTATCTTAGTCCTAATAGTGATAGTCTTCCAAGAGGTACTTTTTTTGGCGTTGACGGATCTTTTTGTGAAACTATGAACAATAATGAGTTAAGCACTTCTACAGTGGAAGGACCTTCTTTTTTAATTGATACAAACGGTAAAGTACAGGTAATCCCTCGGGAGTACCTATTACCCGGAATTTCAGGGATTCAAGAACAAGCCACGGATCCTAAAATTATTGAAGAAGTGCAAACCTTAATGTCCCAAGCCAAGCCCCAAGAAGAAATCCCCGAACGTTCCCTTGAAGTGGGTTATGTGAAATTCCCGGGTGGTCATTTAGAAATACTCAAAAAAGAACTCGATGGAACAGATAAATTATATTCTATATTTACAGATGGTAGTGTGCTTGTTTCTGTCAAGAAGGATAAAAATGTTCTTGGGTTTGGTGACCCTCAACAAATTATTAAACCTGGGGAATTGCCTGTTTTAAAAGAAGGCGAAGAACGCCCTGTAGGTCAAGCCCTAAGCGAAGCGACGGCGACGGAAGAAGCCAAATCCCCTGCCAATGGTCAAGTTCTCAATTTAGAAGCGTAGTCCTTTAAAATCAGTGATTTACAGAAAAACCCTAACGTTTTGTAACAAAGCGTTAGGGTTTTCTTCATAGGTGCCGAAGGGTATTGTATACCATTTAAACGAGTGAATAGCGTGTTAGGCTATTCTAGGAGCCTAGATTTTTTTGTGAGGGCGTGTAGTGAGACCTACATAACCAAACAAAAAAATCGTAGCGACAACGAAGAGACAACACGACATTTAATCGTTTCATTGGTATTAACGCTAGTGACCCCCTTATCGCTTAGCGTGTGTGAAATCGTGGTGCATCGTCACCATTAACCTGTAAGAGAGAAGGAAATACTCCTATGTCACTTTTAAAATTGGTTCAAGTCGCAAGCCTTTCGTTACTACTCACTTTAGGCGTGAATGCCAGCAGTGCTTTTGCAGAAGAGCATCCTGCTTCACATGGTGGGGTGGAAGCCACCGCTTCTAATGAACATCAAGACAAACATCCTGCTGAACATGGTACGACTCATGGTAGTGAACATGGTGGAGCGAATCACGCTGAACACCCAGATGCTTCAAAAGGCAAGTAAGTTTATTATTCTTAAACACCCTGTTTCTTTGGAATAGGGTGTTTTGCCTTCTTTGATGTTACTCTATTATAATAGGGAGAGGGTTCAAAGAACTCCATTACTATGAAGATAAAGGATCTAACGATGAAAAATGTTTCCATTACCCAATTTTCTGCGTTTGCTTTAGCCATTACGCTTGCTTGTGCGAGTACTTCTGCCTTTGCCGAAGGCGGAGGAGGTCAATACCAAGCCCAACGTCAGCAAATGCAACAGCAACGTCAAAGTAATCAAGCCCAATGGCAACAACAACGTGAGTCGAATCAAGCCCAAATGCAACAGCAAAAAGCCCAGTGGGAACAGCAGAAGCAAGCGGGTCAAGCGCAGCGTCAACAAATGCAAGCCCAGCGTGAATCGATGAAGACTCAAATGGAACAGCAACGTGCGGAACGTCAAGCTCAAATGCAAGCCAAACAACAAGAAAGACAAGCCCAACACGCCCAGCGTCAGCAAGACATGCAGGCTCGTCAGCAACAGTTTGAGCAAAGAAGTCAAGAACGTCAAGCGAAAATGAATGAAATGCAGGCTCAACAAGCCCAACGTCAAACTCAAATGCAAGCTCGTCAACAACAGTTCCAACAGCGTCAAACCGCTAGACCTCAATAGTTTCCTTCCGATTCAAAACCCTCCTTCTCATCATTGTGGAAGGAGGGCTTTTTCATACCTTCTATAAACTTTTGTAACGCACCCTAAAGCTTTGATGACAATGTACCGATAGAAATAATAAGCCCTAACTTAATTTGAATGAGGAGCAGGCTTAAAATTCAAAAATTTTGCCAAGAGAGATTATAAGGAATCCCACTCATGAAAGCACTTTTTTCAAAACAAGCTTTGACTTTTGTCCTCGCCATGACTTTTAGTTTGGTCGGACTGAATGCTGTTCATGCGATTGTTGTACAAAGTCAAAATGGTAATGTGGCTGATGAACAAGCCATTGCCGCTGAAATGGCACGTCTTGACGCACTTGCCGCTCAACAAGCAGCGGCTCAAGCGGCAGCGGCTCAAGCGGCCCAACAGGCGGCGGCCCAACAAGCAGCAGCTCAAGCGGCAGCGTACCAAGCGGCCCAACAGGCGGCGGCCCAACAAGCAGCAGCTCAACAGGCAGCGGCCGCAGCGGCGGCTCAACAAGCAGCTATAAATGCGGCAGCGGCTCAAGCATCTCAACTGGCGGCTCAACAAGCAGAAATAGCAAGACGAGCAGGTTTAACGCAAGGGCAACGTGATGCTGAAGATGCTGCTATTGCAGCTCAACAAGCGGCGGCTCAAGCGGCTCAAGCAGCAGCGGCGGCTCAAGCGGCTCAAGCAGCGGCGGCGGCTCAAGCGGCTCAACAAGCGGCTCAACAAGCGGCTCAAGCAGCGGCGGATCAAGCGGCGGCGGCTCAAGCGGCTCAACAAGCAGCGGCTCAAGCAGCGGCTCAAGCAGCGGCGGATCAAGCGGCTCAACAAGCAGCGGCTACAACGGCTCGCCTTGCACCATTTACTAAGCCTGAGAAAGTTAGCTTAGATATGGCAGCACAAAGTACGCTTTCACCTCAACGTCAGCTTAAAGCAAGAACTCAAAATTGTACATAAAATTTAACCTACACGATTTGTCAAGAGAGGGCTTTTAGCCCTCTCTTTGGCTTTCGCTGAGCAATTCCCGAACATGTAAGGTATCAATCAACCGCAACGTCCCCAATCGCGCCGCCACAAGCAAGCGACTATGACTCGTCAAGAACGCCTGTGGTTCAAAGGTCTCATCATCGACGGCTTCGACATACTCCCACTGAAGTTCCTGCCCCAAGGGATACATGGGTTGTAGTGCTTTCCACGAAAGTTCAAATGCCTTTTGAAGATTCAACGGCGGAGCCGTAGGAGCCTGATTTAAGGTATGAAACGCCACCGCAAGCCCTTGCATGGTTTCAAATAAGGCGAGTGCCGTTTGACGCTCTTCAGGGGTATTGATGTATTGATTGCGTGACGACAATGCCAAGCCGTCGCTGTCACGCACCACAGGATGCACCAACAGTTGAATAGGGAAGGCTTTGCTTTTAATCAAGGCTTTAATTACAGCGACTTGTTGGGCGTCTTTCTGTCCAAAAACAGCGAGTTGAGGTTCTACCAGGCTAAACAGTCGATGCACCACGGTGACGACGCCGTCAAAATGCCCCTTGCGACTCGCACCGCATAAGCGGTTGGCGATTGATTCTTCCGCGTAATGCGTAATCTTAAGCCCGTCAGGATACATCACCTCAACAGACGGGGCAAAAATAGCATCCACTTGATCGTTTTGGCAGGCGATGAGATCCGCTTCAAAGGTACGTGGGTATCGATCTAAATCTTCATTCACGGCAAATTGTGTCGGATTCACAAAAATAGACACAATGACAGCGTCTGCGTTCTGGTGGGCGTCTTTAACCAAGGCTAAATGCCCTGCATGGAGGTTGCCCATGGTCGGTACCAAGGCGATCTTTTTCGATGCTTGGGATTGTTTCCAATTTTGAAGTTCTTCTAGTGTTCGTAAAACGATGGTCATCGAGTTGTCCTTTTTTCTTAATCAAAGTAATGGCGTTCTTGCTGAATAGTCGTGAGCTTTCCGTGTCCTGTCACCACGGTGGTGTCCACATCTAGTACATGTAAACGTTGGGTAATGGAACGATAGATGGCGAATTCGTCGCCTCCCCACAAGTCGGTGCGACCAATGCCTCCGTGAAAAAGCGTGTCGCCTGCCACCAAAATGCCTTGCGATTCCAAGTGAAAACAGCAGGAACCAGGTGTATGGCCTGGGGTCACCAGCGTTTGGTGCGTGCCTAAGTCGTCCAAATCAAGCGTTTGTCCGTCTTTAATAAAGCCGTCAGGGGGGAGCGTTTTTTCTTGGTGGAGGGGGAATCCAAAGAGTTGGCATTGTGTTTCCAGCATATCCCACAAAAAGAGGTCTTTTTTGTGGAGGAAGAGGGGGCAACCTGTGGCTTTTCGCAAAGCTTCGGACGCTAAAAAGTGGTCGAAATGGGCGTGGGTATGGTACACCGCTTTAAGCGTGAGTTTATAGGTGCGTAAGCATTTCAGGAGTTCATCGGCATCACCCCCTGCATCGATGATGACGGCTTCTAGGGTAACGGCGTTGTAGACCAAGGTGCAATTGCATTTCAGGGGGCCTACAGCCGTCACCAGCACATGAATGTGCTTGGATTGCGTTTCAAGTGGGATCCATTTTAGTGCCATGATGCCTGTGTCCTTTTGAAGTTTCTCTATTTGTATTGTCCCCCTCCTAATTTTAGGAGGGGGTTAGGGGGCGGTTAAACTCACCAACAGCGTCTAGGGTTTAACCTCACCCTCGAACGTCTAACGACGTTCTCTTCCCTCTCCTAAAATTAGGAGAGGGGACAGGACTTTCACAAAATCCTATATAGCATAACGGAATTGTAAAAGATTTACAAACAAATAAAGACAAGCGTTGCAAAATATGATATGCTGGTTTCATCTTGAAGTCTGAATGAAGATTTCAAAGCTATGAGGAAATATGAACCCTATGCCAAGCGGTCATTTTTTGTTTAAGCTTTCTCCCAAGAAAGTGGACTTTGTCGGTTTGTTTGCGATGGTACTCGCCTTATTTTGGATCGTGAGTGTGACCTTGTTGAATGAAAAACACTTGTTGGAATCCCAAGCAGATGGGGATCAGTTGGTGGTCTTTACAGCTCAATGGTGTGCGTCTTGCGTCACATTAGTACCGAGCATTCAAGGGGTGTCTACTCGTTTGGGCATACCGTTTACGAAAATTGATGTGGACGATACCAAAGCAACGGCTCAAGCCCGTCAATTTGGCTTGACGATTCCTCGTGCAGATTTACCGCAGGCGTATTACATTCAATCAGGTAAGCAAACGTTGGTGTTGAACGGTAAGCAATATACACCGAATCAAAGCAAGCAGGCGGATGCGGATGTAACGATTCAGTTGAACCGTTTGCGATAGATTTCTCCTCTATTTAGTAGACCTTACTATAGAAAATGTTTTTGGCAACGAAACAATAAGGAAGAATCCCTCTTGTTTTTATAGGAACTTGCCATGTCTAAACTGCTTACAATTTTTACCTATGCGTCTTGGGGACTAGGAGCTTTCTTTGTGGGGGCGAGTATTTTTGTCTGTATTTTGTACTTTTTTGCTCAAAACACACTGTCTCGTTACCTCTTTGATGCGGCGTGGGTTTTATATCAGAAGCAATACTATAAAACAGCCTTGTTTGTTTTAGAAAGAGTTTTTCAATATACGCCGAACCATCCTTTGCTGTTTTATACAATGGGCTTAATTCACCTTGAACTGGGTCACTTTGAACGTGGGAAAGATTATTTCTATATGGCTTTGCTTCAAAATAGTGAAGATCCTCTCTGTCTTTATCAGTTAGGCGTTTTAGAATATCAATCCGAACACTATACCCTAGCGATTGATCACTGGATTAGTGCGATTCAATATCAAGAAAAACCTGAAGCCGATACATACTATTATATAGGACTGGCGTATGACGCGTTACAGGAATTCCAAGCCACTTACGAAATTTTTCAACAAGGGTTGGAATTGGATCCAGGACATCAAGACATGCTCACTTCAATGGCATATACCTGCTTAAATTTAGGAAACTTGGATGAATGTCGAATTTATTTAGAGGCTTTGTCAGAGTTTGGGGATCTTTCGGCTGAAGCGTATTACGTCATGGCATTGCTTTATGTGGAACAGGGGGATTTAGAAGAAGCCTTTAAAGCGATAGAAGATGCCGTAAGCTTGGATCCTAAAAACGTGGAAGTGCTTAATACGGCAGGAGTTTTAGCCATGTTGAATGAAGATGCGGATAAAGAATTGGCCCTTAGTCGTTTGGAAAAAGCTAGCAAAAATTACACGAAAGGGCAGGAAGCCGTTTTGTACAATTATGCGATTGCTTTAGGCGTTTCAGAAAATGCCGTGATGGCTCGACGGATTTTACGTTCGTTTACAAAGTTAGAAGTGGATGGGGAACTGCGTCGCAGTGCCACGCAGGCTCGTTTGATTTTACAGAAGCAGAATGTGATGACTACTATGTGATATAGTATGATTACAGTTCAAAGCGATCAGGCAGGAAGTCAACGACGTTTTTTTGTGTCAACACGCCTTGAGCATCCCGAAAAACCAGCACGGTATCGTCCCCACAAAACTCGACCAAAGACTGTCGACACGCCCCACAAGGGGTGATGTGATGATGCGGCGTTTTGGCGCCATACACGGCGATCGCCACAATGGCATCCGCTTGCTTGCCTTGTGAAACCCATGAAACCAACGCCGTGCGTTCGGCACAAATGGTTAAGCCAAAGCTGGCATTTTCGACGTTGCATCCGTGAAGGATCCCACCAGACGCAAGAAGCAACGCTGCTCCCACAGGGAATTGACTGTAGGGTGAGTAGGACGCTTCGCTGGCTTTTTGGGCTTCCGCAAACAAGGCTTCCGCTTGGTGTTGTTCTAACATGAAAGCTCCTTTTCTTTGAGATGCTTTAAAAAGCCTACGCTGGAAATCTGCACCAACTGATACACATGCTCAAACCCATCGATACCCCCATAATAAGGATCAGGCACCTCAATTTCGCTGAAATCGCCCAAGCTGTAATCCAAGAACAAGGTCAATTTCTTCGCCAGTTCAGGGGTGGGAGCAATCAGCGAAGCATCCCGCAAGTTACGCTTGTCCATGACGAGCAGGTAGTCGAATTCGGTGAAGTCTTCGGCGGTGAGCTGTCTCGCACGTTGCGTGGTAAGGTCTATGCCGTATTGAGCGGCTTTGTCGATCGAACGCTCATCGGGTAGACATCCGACGTGATAGTAATGCGTCCCTGCCGAATCAACGTGGATTTTGTCGGCAAGTCCAGCGTCTTTCACGAGATATTCCAAAACGCCGTGGGCGAGGGGGGATCTGCAAATGTTGCCCATGCAAATCATCAAGACTTTAATCATAATGGGGTTCCTTCTAAAACAAGTTCAATCACACGAGCCTGATCGCTTTTGCTCAAATGCGGAGACGAGGGTAAGTTGATGCCTCTTTCCCACAAGGCATAGGCGTTTTCAAACTGAGAGCGAGGCTCCTGCAACGACGCTTCCACCAAAAACGGATGCACATAGTCAAAGGCGGTAAATGGCATAAAGACAGGTCGCACCTGCACACCACGAGTCTGTAAAAAGCCTTGCAAGCCTTTGCGTCTGGCGTGATTTTCCACATAAAGCAGATTCAGCCAATAGCTTGGTGTGATGTGTTCAAAGGCGTTTTGATACGGCGGATTGTGATGATGCACAAAATCCAAAGACGCTTGCCCCTTAAACGTCTGAAGATACCCATCCGCAATGCGACTCTTGGCATCTAAAAACGCAGGCAGTCGCTTGAGTTGGCTGATGCCTAAGCTGGCGTGCAAGGCGTTCATTCGCAGGTTGAAGCCGAGGGCATCGTGGAAGAGTTCGCCACTGCCGTAGCACTTGGCTTGTGTGCTTTGGTGCTTAATTTTAGCGAGTAAGTCGTGGTCTTCCGAAACCAAGATGCCTCCGCTGGCGGTGGTGAGGGTTTTGTTGACGTTGAAACTATAAAAGCCGTAATGCCCGATCGTACCTACAGGTTTGCCTTCCACCAGCGTGCCGAGCGATTCGGCGGCATCTTCAATTAGAATCAACCCTTCGGCGTCGCACCAGTGACGTAATTTTAGTAGTTCAGGCATGGCAAGTCCGTAAAGATGCGTCACCAACACGACTTTCGTGTGGGGGGTTTTGGCGGATTGATACGCCTCAAGCGTGGGGGCAAAGGTGAGCGGATGCACATCCACCAAGCGGAGGCGGTGCTTTTGGTACAAAAACGGATGAATACTGGCCACAAAGCTGGTCGCTGGGCAAAGGACTTCCGTGCCTTGGGGCAAATCGAGCAAGTGCAAACACATCCACAAGGCGGACGTGCCTGATTGTGTGGCGACGCATCCCAAATCGGGGCTGGCTCCCCATGCGTGGAGCTGGGCAAGAAAGGCGTCTTCAAAGGTTTCCACCACAGGAGCGGCAGACGAAATCCAACCGTCTCGCAAGGTGGATGCCACCGCTTGCACGTCGTCTTCATTCAAATCAGCTTCACACAGGGGAATGGATTTCATAATAAGGACTCTAGTACTAAAGGCTACAGTCCTTATTTTACATGATTTTCTAAGTTTGGCTTTCATCTTGAATAAAAAAGCCCAAACTCACCTTCAATGTTATAATAGAAACAAGAACGCTCTAAACATAGGAGAAATTGCCATGCCCCTTCTTGAATCTACTGCAACCGCCACAACTCTTGCCACGCCCACCAGCCAAACCTTGATCTGGAAGTACATGGGAAGCGTCGGCTTGTGGAGCGTCTTGATTATCGGCGGATTGGTCGCTTTTTTGTGGCTTCTGAAAACCAAGCCCGAAGTCGTGCAGATCATCCGCAGTTGGGTGGGTATGGGGCATCCGCCGAGTCAAGAAGACGAAAGCAAGCTTAAGGTCGAAGAAACCTTAGAGCTTGACGAAAACAAGCAATTGATGATTATTCAATGCGAACACGAGCGTTTTCTCGTGTCTTCAGGCGCCGATGGCTTGCGTTTTCTCACCAAGCTAGACAGTAGCCAAGCTTACGTGGAAGCCTTGCAAGACGCCTACGAATCTGAAAAAACCACGCATGAAGATGCCGCAGGCACACGAGGCATGGCGATTACCCCCAATGATACAGGCTATAGTCCTGCTAGTACACAAGCAGGGGTCACGGCTCCGACTAGCCCACGTTCAGGCACCTTTTTACAAGGGGTGAGAAGTCTCTTCCCGTTGACACAGGGGACGCCACAGTCATGGGGGACTACTTCGTCGTCATCGCATCCACCATTCGGCTTAAAATAGCGAAGGCTCTGAAAAATAAGGCATTTGGCGTGCTTTAATAAGCGTGTATAACTGCTTGTCCCCCCTCCTGATTTTAGGAGGGGGTTAGGGGGCGGTTAAATCCTCAAACGAAGTCTAGGGTTTAACCTCACCTCGAACGTCTGAAGACGTTCTCTGCCCTCTCCTAAAATTAGGAGAGGGGACAAGACAAGAACACCCCTTCAAGAAAAAGGAAGACACCCCCATGGCGACCGCCGCTTTTTCAGGAGCCTTTGCCAATTTAGACCCTGCCTTGCAGCTCATGTTGCTGATGGCAAGCTTGACCCTGCTTCCCTTTATGGTGTCAGGCATGACGAGTTTCTTAAGGTATGTCATTGTTTTTTCCATTCTCAAGCAAGCCATGGGAACCCAGCAGGTTCCGCCTTCTATGGTCTTAGTGGGGCTTGCCTTAATCCTCACCTTTTACACCATGAGTCCTGTTTTTGGAGAGATGTACACGGCGGTGAATCCCTTATTGAATAACCCCAAATCAAATGTCATGGATATTATGAACAAAGGCGTGGTGCCGTTGAAGCAATTTATGATGCGTCAAACGCGAGAGGAAGATGTGCGTATCTTCTTAGAAGTGTCTCGTAAACGAGCCCCCGAATCGGTGAACGACTTAAGTATTTGGGAAATTACGCCTGCCTTTATGTTGAGTGAATTGCGGACGTCCTTTGAAATTGGCTTTGTCATTTTCATTCCCTTTGTCATCATCGATTTGGTGGTTGCCAACATCTTGATGGCACTGGGGATGATGATGCTGTCGCCCACGATTATTTCATTGCCGTTTAAGATCTTGATTTTCATTGCGGTCGACGGTTGGTCTTTAATTGTCAGAGGTCTCATTCAAAGCTTCAACTAGGAACTGTCTGTAAGAAGTCTCCCTCACCCCACCATGGTCGAAAAAGTTAAAACTTTTTCTCCTGGGAAAGAAAACCGTTGGTTTCCTCTCCCAACCTCTCCTTCCTAAAGGCGAAGATTCACTTCGTGAATAAGAAGGATGTTTACCTCTCCCAAAGGGAGAGGGAGTAAAGCCCCCTAAATCCCCTAAAGAAAGTGTTGCCCCCATGGATTACCTACTCGAACATGTGAGACAAGGCATCTTATTGAGCCTCATGCTTTCAATGCCCCCTATTTTAGCGGCGGCGGTGATTGGTTTAATCGTGGGTATTTTACAAGCCGTCACCCAAGTACAAGAACAAACACTTTCCGCTGTGCCTAAAATGATTGTGGTTTTTTTGATACTGATTTTAGCAGGGGGTACGATGCTTGAAATGTCTGGGCAGTATATTCGCGAATCCATGCAACTGGCGTTTCAAGTGGTTCCAGCGACAGGGCATTTCTTGTTACCGCCTCAGCAAAAAAATGCAGGCTATCAAAAAACGGCGGGTGAAAAAGGCACCGTTTATATGATTCAAGAAAAACGTCAAGCTCGTAATTCGGCTCAAGCCAGCCGTAAAACCATGGAAACGCCGTAATGGCAGGTTTTGAATCGTTATTACAAGGCTTTCACGTCTTACATGCCCAAGCCAATGGAGGCATTGATGCGGGGCTTTTGATGTTATGTCGCTTTGGTGGATTCATCAGCATTGCCCCCGTACTAAGCCGTAAGGATATGCCCCCCCAATTTAAAATTGGGTTGCTCTTAATGCTTACCTTTGCGATGATGTCTCATCCTTCGGTGCAGGCATCCGCCAATATCTTGAAAAGCACCGTCATTACAGAGTTTATGATGCTTATGGTCATCAACATTGTGCTAGGCTTATTCCTTGGGTTTGCCGTACGACTTATTTTTGAAGCGGTGTCTATGGCAGGCGGATTCATTACCATGCAAATCGGGCTTCAAATGGCGAGTATGATGGATCCTTCTACCAAGCAAAGTTCAGCGATTATGGGGCCTATTTTCAGTGGTGTTGCGTCAATTATTTTTGTCTACGTCGGAGGCATTGAACTATTGCTTAAAACACTGGACAAAAGCCTAGGACTGGTGCCGTTGCACGTGTTGAATGTGGCGTTTTTTAAGGTGATTACGGTCTATCAGTGGATTGATACATCGGCGTCGATTATTCCGCTGGCCATGTTGATTTCCGCACCGTTTTATATTACGACGATTTTGATGGATTGTATTTTAGGCATCGTGAACAAAACCGCTCAACAGATCCCTGTGTTTCAGTTGAGTGCGAGCATCAAACCCCTATTGGGTTTGATTATCTTTTTCGTGACGGTACCGACCTTGTTTCCCCTCATCCGCCATATAATGATCACCATGTTGCTGCGGATTTAAGCATATTATTCCCTCTCCTAATTTTAGGAGAGGGGACAAAGCCGTTTGCTTTACAACCAAAAAAACATGGGTTTTAGGCACTAGTCAAAAGAAGCTTCCCTTTGTCATAATGAAAAAGAGTAGCTCTTTGAAAATTAACAAAAAACAGACGTGAGGGTCAAGAAATCGACTCAAATCCCTTTATTGTGTGTGTCAAAAAACGAGTTTTATGTGTCAGAAATAGGGGTTTCGTGTGACGAGAATCGGTATTTCGTGTGTCGAAAATAGGGGTTTCGTGTGTCAGAAATGAGGGTTTCGTGTGTCGAAAATTAGATTTCGTGTGTCGGAAATTACCTCTTTTCACTAGCCTTTTTTATTTTTATGGCATAATAAAAATTGATTATACCTCCGAAACGTAAAAGGTGTTTCTCTATGCCAAATGAATCCAACCCCTCAACCGACGCCCACTTTACCGATGACCTCTATACCCCCTTTGCCAGCGATTGGCCTTCTATTGCAGGGCGTCCGCCACGGCGGGTGTCTAAAAAAATATGGGTTGGTAACGTCCCTGTCGGTGGCAATGCCCCTGTTTCCGTGCAAAGCATGCTTGTGAACGACACCCGAGACATCAAAGAAAGCATCATGCAGATTCAACGCCTCGCGGATGCAGGCGTGGATATTGTGCGTTTAGCTGTTCCTGATGCCGAAGCCGCAGAAGCCCTAAAATCAATCATTCCAGCGTCGCCTGTGCCCATTGTAGCAGATATTCACTTTGATTACCGCCTCGCCTTGCAAGCGGCGGACAACGGCGTGCATGCCATTCGTATCAATCCTGGTAATATCGGATCTAAAGACTTTGTGCGAAAAGTCGTAGAAAAATGCAAAGAACGTGAACTCCCGATACGTATTGGGGTTAACGGTGGTTCGGTGGAAAAAGCCATTAAATTGGCTTACCCCAAGCAGTTGGAACGTCAATTGGTGGAAAGTGCCTTGCTCAACGCTCGCATTTTAGAAGACGAAAACTTCGATCAGTTTAAAATTTCGGTCAAAGCCAGCGACCCTTTGCAAGCGGTCACGGCGTATCGGGAACTGGCTCGGCGGTGTGATTACCCATTACATTTAGGCGTCACCGAAGCAGGCACCTTAAAACGCGGCATCTCAAAAAGTGCGTTTGCCTTAGGCATGCTCCTCTATGAAGGCATTGGCGATACCATTCGGGTGTCGTTAACGGCCGATAGTGTGGAAGAAGTCTTTGCAGGACAAGAAATTTTACGAAGCGTGGGCTTACGTCAAGAAGGGGTGAACATTATTTCATGCCCCGCATGTGGACGTTGCGAAGTGGATTTACATGGCTTGACCACTCAAGTAGA
The DNA here is from genome assembly GCA_040375445.1 of Gammaproteobacteria bacterium. GTDB lineage: Bacteria > Cyanobacteriota > Vampirovibrionia > Vampirovibrionales > JAJTHC01 > JAJTHC01. The sequence continues at coordinate 22,505 of JBEISK010000005.1, forward strand.
ACAGCTTATCGCGAAATTGGATGTGCCTTTGACGGTGGCAGTCATGGGATGCTTTGTCAACGGACCTGGTGAAGCCGAGCATTCGGATGTCGGCATTGCAGGGGGTATTGGGCAGTATTACATTTTCCGTGGGGAAGATCGTATTCGCCGAGTCCCTGAAGCCGAAGCCTTGGATGCCTTAAAAGATGAGATTGAGCGAGCTACCGAAGAATTCAGAAAAGCGAACCCTGATTGGCAGGGAAGCAAGAAGGCTCAGCTGATTAGAAAGTAATTTTTTGCTTATGCTCGTTTACGTGTAGTGTCTTATTAATAAATGGAAAATGAGATGTTTAGACCGTTGCATAAGCAGGCGTCCAAGCACTAAATCCGAGCGGGTGAGCGTACTGCGAATCCCCGAGCGATTTTGCGGACGTCGTGCAAAGGAATGATGCGAGGAGGTGGGGATTCAGGGGGGATTTTCAAGGGGGGACGAAGGGGAGGAGAAACGCAATGCGTCCTTCCCCGTCCCCCCTTGAACCGCCTTTGGGGGTTTGGGGAGTCTTTGGCGGCACAAAGACCCCCGAGCACCAGCTCAAGAAAGAAGCGAGAAACCCAAAAGCAGGATTCTTAAAATATCACTCTCTAAACCTAAAACACTAGATAAACGTACCATGCTTGGTGGATTCTGTCAAAAAAATAGACAAAGGCGTTCATAATCTCTTATAATGAAGGCAACGTTCGTTTTTCATTAATTGGAGCCACTCATCTATGTTTTTTAATAAAAAAGAAGACGCCCATTCATCAAAAAAAAAGGTTAATACACTGGCTCCCGCCTTTCGCTATCCCAAAGTTAAAAATCGAGAGAAAAATCTCTTAACGCAAGATCCCCCTTCTTTTAATGATGATATTGACAACTACCTTCCTGAATACAATCCCACGGCTCACTTGAAAGTTGACCCCCCTTCATTAAATCTAAATCCAGATAGTTTACCTCCTTTAGTAAAGCCTGCAACACAGGAGTCGCCTATTTTTAGCTTAGAAGACGATTTGGAGACCAATCCTGAACTCACGACAAGCCTTTTTTTGGAAGAAGACCCTTCTTCCCTTGAACAGGAAAGTTCTTTTTCACCCATCTTTTCTGTTGAAACAGAAGGGGAATCCCCTCATTTTATGAAAGAAATAGAATCCGTATCCCTAGAAACGCCTATAACCGTATTGAGCGAGCCTGCGTTTAACTTGCCAAGTGAGATACCAAGCCTTAGTTCTTATGAAGCACCGCTTTCTTTTGAAGCCACGGATTCAGACGTAGAAAACGTCTATGAAACGGTATTGACTCATGAAATCGAAGATCTGTCTAAACAAACTGTACGTGAAGAAGAGCATTTACTCAGTCCTCATGTGGCGAAACCTGCTCCTGAAAAGTTGACGCCAGCGGAAGAACTTTCGATTCAAGACCGTACCCTCGCGTTTGAAAATGAAGATCACTATTATAATCCCCTTGCCATTGGCGAAACCCTGCCAAGCTATCGCCTCGCCGAAACACAGGCACAAAAGCCGATAGACACAACAGAGCTGGATGTTTTTGAAGATTTAGAAGAAGCAGATTTAGACTTACAAGAAAGCTTTGCCGTGGCTCAAAAAAGCAGTGAAGCGTTAGAAGCTGCTTTTAGCGTTAGCCCTACTGTTGAAGCCTTTAAAGCAGTCGAAGACCCTGTAGAAGATGCCGTTTTTGAAGAGGAAGCATCCGTTGAAGTTGTTTTTGAAGTAGAGCCTTCTAACGACCCGCCCGTTTTAAGTCCGCAGGAAGAAGACAGTCCCTTTTCGTTTCTTTCCATTGAAGAACCGCCTTCTTTAAGCGAACTGGAGACAACCGCTCTTTCAGATGTTTTTGAAACAGATATTGATGCATCTTTAGATTCGTCCCTGAATACTTCTTTAGATACCATCTTCGATACTTCAGTAGAAGCAGAAGCTCCCCCTGAAGAACCTCCCTTTATCCCTATGGATGAGAACACCTTTGACTTTTCACTCTTTTTGGATGAACACCCTGAAGCGGATACACCCCTTATTGCTGAGGAAAGTAAGAACGTAGAAGCGGTTGTCCTTCCGAATCAAGACAATAACACGCAAGAGCTGTTTCCAAACAATCTCAATGACGATCTTGCCCCTTCAGGACGCATGGAGTCCCCCACAGAATCGCTTGAAAGTATTGAAGTGGTTGAGTTTCCAACAGAAGAAAACTTAGTAGTTGAAGACGATGATGATTTACAATTCGTCGCCGAACCTTTTGCGTCACCTTCGGTGGAAACGAATTTCATTGCTTTGGAAGAAAATTTGGAAACTTTGTGCGATGCTAATCTTGAACTAGCGACTTTAGGCTTAGAAACGCCCTTAAATGAAGACCTTTCTGAAAAACGCTTGCCGGAAATTTTACCAGATGCCTTGCCTTTAGATGCCTTTTTTCTAGAAGAAGACGATCCCTTTGAAACCTTGCCCCCAGAGCTTAGCTCCCTTGAAGAAACAACCCCCACCCTTGCTTACGAAACCTTTCGCCAATTAGAAGAAGGTGATGATGGCTTAGATGCTGTTGAAAGCACTTTGTCCAACCACTTTTCCATTAAAAGCGATGCCGTGCTTGAAGATCCCAATGCTTTTTTAGATCCTAACTTGTTTTTTAGTTTAGATAGCTTGGAAGACGGATCAGCACCTGAAGAACTTTCAATGGATTTAGACCCTTTACCTGACTTTGAATCACTGGTGCCTATCTCCCCCCCTCACGTGTATACTTCGTCTGAAACCAGTGTGGCACAATCCAATAGAAATGAGCTTGCCACCCACGTCCCACCACAAGGCACCAGCGAAGTCACCTTAGAAGAATACGCCTGCTTGGCATTAGAAGATTTGGATATTCTCGTTTCACAACCTTTTCCTTATGGGGAAAGTCACTTGTACTTAGTTCACGTTAATAACATGTATGCCATTATTGCCCTCAAGCAAAACAAGTACACCTTCTTACAATCATTTTCAACCTTGCCTGAAGGCGTAGAAACTGCCAAAACAGCGGAAGGTCTAAAGTCAAAAGACGGCACGATCCAATTAACGTGGAATGCGTCTAGTTACAATGAACATATTTTTGACTTACAATTAGGCGCTTGGCACGCCTTAGTTGTAGAAGACAGCCAAAATATTACTTTGATGAAGTAGACGCTTTTTCAAGCACAGCTTCAAAAGGAATTAACGGCGTAAAAGTGAAGCTACAGTCTTTGGGGAGCTTTGCTCCCATAAGGATGCCGGCTTCGTTGGGGTAGCTGCGGCAAAAAATCGGACGTGCCTCGTAATCCATACACAAGTTGTCTTCGCCCAAATTGTGGCACTTAAACACGACGCCTGTTTCCGTTTCGTATTGGGCTTCAAAAAATTGGTATTCATCAGGATGCAAGGCCTGCAAGGCTTGAAAGTCTTCCACCGACTGAATCACCTGCTTGCCGTAGGTAAGGAACAAGTTCTTGCAACAATCCCCGCATTGGTTGCAGGTGCCTGTTCGCACGGTGTACTTACCTTTTTCAATCACTTCTTTATAGGGAAACAAACGGTGCCGTAATTGACGAGACCACTTCAACAGTAGCGAAGAAAAGGGGATGCACCCTAATATAGTGAGGTAAAGCCGACTGCTGAGGCGTCGTTTGGGAAAAGAAGAGGGTAAATGGCGCATAGCTCCATTTTAAAAGAAACATCGCAGAAAGGCAAGTGAGAGTCACCTGTAAAGCGTTTGATTTTAATTAGAGCCGTTATTTAGTTGAGCTATTACTTCTCTTAAACCGTTATTTCTGTTTAACCAACCATTTAGGAATACACCTTGCCCTCGTGCGCGTGCAAAACGACGATAGGTTTGTTCCCTAATACGCAGATATTGATGAGGATCTTCTTGACTTTGGGACAGTAAACGTTCTGCTCGTTTAGGGCCCATGTTAACGGCTGTGTCAAAATGTACCATGGCTAGTGGCTGATTCGTTTGAGCAATTTTATCGGCACCACTGGCCCTCCAATAATCATTATAATAAATATCTCGTATTTCTTTTTCAGAAATGTTTCTAACATATTTTGAAGTTAATCCTCTTCTTCCGCGGTAACTGTCATATGTTGCTTGTGTAATCCCTTGCATGGTAGCTCCACCTGCATCATTGGGATGATTTGAAAATCCTCCTTCGAATCTTAAAGTATGTTCTAAGGCTACCTGAAAGTTAGAATCTGTTTCAGGGCTTGTGCCAGCTGTTTTAGGAGAGTCGGGGCCAGTCGTGTTTCTTGTAGCGAAAAAGGGTCCCTTAGATCCAGCACGACCAGACCACGGAAGTCCACTAGATGGCTCAAAGGTATCAACACGAGCAAGAGTGGTCGCGGGGGGGGCAGTCGTGGCGGGGGCGGATGATCGGGGGCGCGGTCCAATTTGTTGACTAGCACGTTCAAATCTATCTAAAGCAAAAACCATCATTTAATCGTCTCCTTCTGTGTGTGTTCGGGGGGGGATTTCGTGTTTTAATAAAAACAATCATTCCTTGCGAATTGCCCGCTTTAAGAAAGCTTTAAGCTTTCATAGAGGCCTTCTTTCTGCTATGCTGGGTGTATGATGAACCCTCACGCTCCATTTCCCCCCAATGCCCAACGGCTCGATGCCCTAAGTACCCAGCAGGCTGTTGGAGAACTTCATGCCCTGTTTCAAGGGGCTAAAGTTCAAAAAATCAATCAATACAGCCCCACAGATTTTTCCTTTCACTTGTGGAAGCCCAACCCTGACAAGCACCCTGCGCTAGATCGGTGCTTTTTGTATGTCCATCTCAACAAGCAAAACCCCTTTTTCGCCATGCTCACCCACGACGAAGTGAAATCGATGTTTCCCACGGCAACACATCAAAGCCCCCTGCTGATGAGCCTGCGAAAATACTTGCAAGGCAGTCGTTTGGATGTCGCACAAAGCATAGCGGGTGAACCTGCTTTCACACTGGGCTTTAATTACAGCACCGAATTGGGCTTCAGGGCCTCGGTTAAGCTCGTGGTGGAAATGATTGGGAAATATAGCAACCTGCTTTTACTAGAAGGTGAAACACAAAAAATCCTTAACCTATTGAACGTCGTGAGTGACGAGCAAAGCCAGCTTCGTCCCCTTCATGTGGGAACGCCCTACACCCCTCCCCCCCGTCCACAAGGCAAAACCCCTTGGACGAGCCTTGATTTGTCCCTATTATGGCCAACTGTCGACACCCCTTATTCGGCAGAAACGGCATTTGACGCCATTAAGTCGGTGGGTTGGGGTATCGCTAAACATTTGGCGATGCCGTTACTAGAAACGGCACGCTCGTTTGAAGAAGCTCAAACCATTTTGAAGCAATGGGAAACGCATCCGCAGGGGGTACTGTTTCGAGATGCACATGGCGTCTTAACAGGTTTTCATGGCGTGGATGTCACAGGCAAAGGTGAAGCGGTTGGCTCGTCTCTACTTGCGGTGAGCGTTTATTACGGTTCGTGGAAGCAAGGGCAGTTGTGGGAAGAGGCTCGTCAACACTTACGCAAGCCCTTACGCAAGAAGCTAAACATACTCAAAAAAGGCTTAGAACACTTAAATACCAGTCAAGTCACGTCCCATACCCTAGACGATCTGCAAGTGAAGGGCGATATTTTAATGACGCTGTATAGTATGCGGCATTTCACGCAGGCAAAACCCTTTGAAAATACGTTTACGCCTGAAATGAATCCCTTAACAGGTGAAGCTGGCGAAGCGATTGATGTGGATGTCAAAAAAACGTGGCTCGAAAATGCCCAAGTCTATTACCGTTTGGTTCAAAAAGCCAAGGGTCGCAATACTTACACGATTGAAGAACGCCTGCGTTTAGAAAACGAGCTTGCGTATTATAAGTCTTTGTCAGTTTTGTTGGAAAATGCCGAATCCTTAGAGGATCTTCATACCCTTGAAGCCGATTGGCGAGAGGCGGGCTTAGTAAAAGCGTTGAAATCAAAGGCTGGCAAGGGAAAAGCCTCTCCAAAAGCGGCGGCTGAAGAGGTGGGTGTTTTGAAGCTCACCAGCCCAGATGACTTGGTGATTTGGGTGGGGAAAAGCAGTAAAGCCAACGGTCAACTCATTCAGAAGCATTTGCGTCCGAAAGATTGGTGGGTGCATGTGGCGGAAGGTTTGTCGGGCTCTCATGTGGTGGTGAAGGTACATGGCACGCCGTGGGCAGACACGCCCAGCCTGCCGTTGCCCACACTCGCCATGGCAACGGCTTTGGCGGCATGGTATTCCGAAGCACGTGACAGTGGGAAAGTGCCTGTTTTGTATACACGGGGCAAGTATGTTCGCCCCATTCCACAGTCATGGGCAGGGCATGTGAACTATTCGCATGAAGAAGCCCTCATGATCACCCCTCAAAAAGACGGGTTTTAGGACTCTTACTGCCCGATTTGTTCAAACGTCGTTTGGGTCGGTTGGGCAAGATCTCTCCAAAATTTGGTAAGGGCTCGTTTGCCTTCTTGAAATTGTTCTACGACCCGCCCATGTGTTTCGCCTTGTTTGAGTGGAGGTAAGTTCAATATAACACTTCTAGAACCCTCTGGATTCGAATCTGAAGGAAGACGCAAATTCCCAAGTGAAGCGATCAGTTCTTGTTTGATTGCTAGTTTCCCTGGAACAATCAAAGAATCAGATGTTTCTTGAGCCCAAATTGTCGGAGCATTACCAAGTCCTGCTAATTCGGTGGTGTTAAACAAACTCGTACTGGATCCTTTTTCATTTAACGAAGCAGGTGTTATTTGAGTGGTTAAACTAGCAGAAAGAGGTGCCGAGACAAAAGCCTGTAATTTGTTGGGAGTTTTTTTAGACAAATCTGCATGATCAATTCGACTCACTAACGTGGACGAGGAGTTTACCCTGCCGAAGTAGTAAAAAAGTTTTATCGCATGAGCCAAAACCTCGTCTATTGCAGAACCAAGTTCTCTATTTCTTGAAAACTGAATTTTTTGCTCCTTAGTACGAAAACGCAGAACGTCATTGGCTGGGGTAGTCGTCCTTCTTATGCTTGGTACAATTTTTAAGGCCATGCCCTCCCAAGGGCTATCTCGTCCAACAAAGCTATTTACTAATTCCACATACCCTTTTACAAAGGCTCCCTGTGTCTTCGAATTAGCAAAGAGTAATCCTTGTCTTTGTTGAGTTGAGTTGAGTTGAGTTGAGTTGAGTTGGAGCGGACTGGACATAACCTACTAATGTTCATCATAAAATCCTCTACATATTAAAAAACACAAAACACTAAAGATGCTATTGTAGTTTAATATGGTTAAATAGGGTTGTTTATGACAAAAGTGTTACAACTATCTAAGCGTTTAAGGTGCTCAACATCCCGACACGACGTTCGTGACGCTCCCCTTCAAAGCGAGCATTCAACCACGCTTGAGTAATCACCGTGCCATACGCCCCTGAAACAAAGCGTCCGCCCATGCACAAGACGTTAGAATCGTTATGTTCACGGCTGAGTTGAGCCAAGTACGCATCATGCGCATGCACCGCCCGCACCCAAGGGAAGCGATTAGCCGCAATCGCCACACCCACGCCTGAACCACAGGTGATAATGGCTTTAGAAATGTCCGCTTCTTGCATGAAGCGTGCCACTTTTTCAGCAATCGACGGATAGTCCACCTTATCCGTTTCGCTAAAGCATCCCAAATCTTGCACATCATAGCCTTGTTGAGACAAGTAATCCGCCAAAACAGACTTTAGGGCAAACCCAGCATGATCGCACCCTACGACGATGCGTTTGTCGATGACATTTTTAATAGTCATGATTTTACCTAACTATTGGTATTAATTGTCGTGATGCTTGTGGTCGTGCGTGCAATCGTCCCCATGCACGTGATCGTCACACAAGCCCAAATGATCATGTAAGTCTACTTCAAAATCCATGCCTTCAAGCTGTTCGATGACTTTATTGAACTCGTCTTCATCTTCAATCGATTCATAGACACGTTCTTCGCCGTCTAGCGTCACTTTCATCACCACAAACTCTTCTTCATAACCTTCTTCAGAATCGGGGGCATCCAAGGAATCACCCTGATATACCAACAAAGCATAGAGGCTACCGTCAATTTCAAACTCTTCAACAGGCTCAAAATAATGGACGTTGCCGTCTTCATCGGTGGTTTCTACCACGGCGACTTCATGCAAGTTTTTTTTCAATTCAGCATCATCAAATCCCATCATTTCAAGTATTTCCTTTATTTAGCTGTACTTCCCGAGAAGCTTTCTAGCAGGTCACACCTTATTTAATCACAAGGGCATTTTGACGACAACCCTTTGTTTTTTCTTTGTGTTTTAGAAAGGTTTGCATTACACTAGACCTTGATATTTAATTATTTGTTTCTTTACAAGAAAATAGATAACTTGTTCCTTTTAGGCTGGTGGTCGTCAGAGACCTTTGCTCCGCCAAAGGTCTCCAACACCTCTAAAGGCGGTTTAAGGGGGGACGGGGGAGGACGTATTGCGTTTCTCCTCCCCTTCGTCCCCCCTTAAAAATCCCCCCTGAAACCCCACCTCGTCGCATCATTCCATTGCACGACGTCCGCAAAATGTCTCGGAAGCCTCGCATTTAGTGCTTGGACGCCTGCCCATCGATTATCTCCATTTTCGCAAAGAAGTTAATTGCAACAAAATAAAAAGGATTTAAACACCATGAAATTTCTTACAGCAGGCGAGTCTCACGGGCCAGGTTTAACCATTTTACTCGACAACATTCCCGCAGGTATTCCGATTTCGTCTGAATTAATTAACAACGATTTACGGCGTCGCCAAGGCGGTTACGGTCGTGGCGGTCGCATGTTGATTGAAAAAGACACCGTACGTTTTTTGGCAGGCGTGCGTTTTGGAAAAACCACGGGCGCACCGATTGCGTTATTCATCGAAAATAAAGATCATAAAAACTGGGCAGGCATCATGGATGCAGAAGGTGAGCCTACTGATGAAAAAGCCTTCGTTCGTCCACGCCCTGGTCATGCGGATTTGGCAGGCTTTTACAAGTATGGTTTGACGGATTTACGAGATGCGCTTGAGCGAGCGTCCGCTAGAGAAACGGCGGCTCGTGTAGCGGCAGGTGGCGTGGCGAAAGCTTTATTAAAAGCCGTAGGCATTGATGTCTTTAGTTACGTGCATGTGCTAGGCGGAAAAGCCTTGCCCATTGGCGAAGGCTTAGATTACACGCAGGATGTAGACGCTTTTATTGCCTATGTGGAAGGCAACAATCTGCGTTGTGCGAGTGATGATGCCACCCAAGTCGCCGTTCGTCAATACATTGATGAGGTTCGCAAAGCAGGGTCTACCTTAGGTGGTGAAGTGCATTGCGTGGCAACAGGCGTGCCAGCAGGTTTGGGCAGCTATGTGCAGTGGGATCGCAAGCTCGACGGGCAGTTGGCGCAAGCTGTGATGTCGATTCAAGCGGTGAAAGCTGTGGCGATTGGCGATGGTGAGCAGGGGTCTTTGGTAGACGGTTCCGTGTTTCACGATGAAATTCGTCTAAATGCCGACAAGCAGGTGGTTCGTCCCACGAATCGATCAGGGGGCTTAGAAGGCGGTGTGACCAACGGACAACCGCTTTTGGTTAAAGCGTGGATGAAGCCGATTGCGACCTTGATCAAACCCTTAATGAGTGTGAACTTAGACACGCAAGAAGAAGAAGTGGCTCACTTTGAACGCAGTGATGTGACGGCGGTTCCTGCCTGTGCGGTGGTGGTTGAAGCCATGACGGCATTGACGCTTGCCAAAGCCCTCACCGAAAAGTTTGGCATGGATCACTTGGGCGACATTCAAGCAGGGATTGCTCACTATCAAGCCCGTTTGACGCCAGCTCCTGTGGGCGAACATTCGACTTGAACTTTCTATTTACCTTCATGTATAGACAATCGACTTTCTTATGCTATACTAAGTGATGTGATTTACGCTTTTCTTTTTTTCAAGGTCTTTTTGTTATGGCAACTCTCCCCACGATGTCTCCATACCTCCCTATCCACTGGGGAGCCTCCGTGCATCCAGCCCCTTCAGCAAGAGGGCCAATTAACGCATCCAGCAAAGTAAACACAACTTACCCTAGCTTGTACGATAAAGTCAAATCCGTGAGACAAGGTGGCGTTTTCATAACCTATGTCTTTACGCCACCGACACGAGCAAAAATGAGTAAATGTTCCATTTACCTTGAACAGGCGTTACGCCCCATATTGACTTCGCCCAATTGCATTCGCTACTTGGAAGAAGCGGGCTTCCCTGAAGTGAGGCAAGACAACCAACTCTTACATCAAGCTCAACAGCTTTTGGATTTAGCGTGCTTAACCTTGAGCATCAATAACGTACAACGCCCTACGAATTACCCCACTCCCCTTTATCGATTAAGTATTGAAATGAATGCCTACCTAAATGACCGCCCTTCAGAGATGCAAGCCCTAGGTATTAGAGGAATTTCAAACTATGATGCAGGGGTCTTCCACCAGTTGGCAACGAAGTTGCTATGGTCTGTCGGCGTTCAAGAAACCTATTTGACCATTCAGGAACAAGACAATTTGTTACATATTTTAATTGATGCCGCTCAAGCGTCTTTACGCATGTTGGTTTGGCAAAAGCAAGCCAGCAAAATTAGAAACAATTACAACCAGCCAAATTATTAAATTTCGTAGAATGTCTTTGGCAGATCGACTATTTTAATACTGATAGCGGTTTTACAGGTGACTAAAAAGTCGTTTACTCCCTCTCCAACTCACTAAATGCCTTCACCCGATATGATGAGCCTGTAATATATTTTAATGATCTGTAAGAAAATTTCGTAAGCGTTTCCTTTTTATTGAGTATACTGACATTATCTTTACTGCTAGAAAAGGTTCACTAATGCAATTCAGACAATGGGCTTCGGCGTTTACAATTATCGAGCTTAGTATTATCATTGCAGTCATCGGTATTATGTCAGCTGTGGTCGTCGTGATCTTTAAAAATACAGAAGAAGCTACAGACAAAGCCTCGTTAGAAGCAGGTATGTCGACCTTTCAAAATGTCTTGGTGGAAGGCAGTCAACGATCTGACGTCGCCCCTAGAAATATTGATCTACGTGCCATTCTTGCTGCGGTAGACCCTCAAGCTGCCTATGCAGGTTTTACAGGAGATGCTACCGCTTATACTACTGCAATTGCTGGTGTGCCAGCAAACACTCAATATCAATGGACGTTTAATAATGGGGCACCCCCAACCGTAACTTTGCAGACCAAAGCTCGTCGAGCTGCTGACTGGTCAGGATCAAGAAGCCTAACCTTTCGTGTTAACGATTGTGGAACGGTTTGCCCTGTTACCTTAACTGGCTTTGACAATTATGAATTAATACCAAACACGAACACCTTTTGTGAGGCTGATCCTGTTGAACAAGACTGCAATGTGATTTTGAGAAAGCCTTAATGATATAATGCTATTTATCGGCTATACTGAAGAAGTGTCCGCAACAGGGGATTTATTTTGTGACGTTTCCATCGATGCCTGCTTATTTTAACGCCTTTACCCGTCTTGAAATGGGAGTAAGCGTCTTGATTATGGCGATTCTGTTTATCTTTGCTTGGGTGACCTATGAACGTGCCTTTGAAGAAACCGATGCCAAAGCCCTTCAGCAAAAGCTTCTTGACTTTCAAAACGCTTTGATCGAAGGCGGCCAACGTAGCAATCTTCCCCCTAAAGACTTAGACCTCAAAATGGTCATAGAAACCATGCCTGTTGAACCCTTCTACCAATGGAAAAACCTAGACGATTCAGGTGTCGATCAACGCATTGAATTGCGTATGACTCCAAAGAACCGTCCTTCATTGACTGAACTACGTGCGCTCACGTTTCGGGTGAGTGATTGTGGAGATGTTTGCCTCGTTACCTTAACAAACTTTAGTTATTACCACCTTAGTCCCAATCCTAATGCCAGTTGCCCTGAAGACCCTGTTTCAACGGTGTGCAATTACTTGTCTAATGAATAGGAAGTGATAAATAGGAAACTCTTATGTTTGATGCGTCGATTGCAAGTGTTTTACTGGTAGCAACCGGAGTTGCCACCCTTTTTCACTCCCTAAAACTACCCCCTGTCTTAGGCTTTATGCTCGTGGGAACGTTAACAGGTCCTTATGGACTTAAATGGATGCAAGATCAAGCCACCGTAGACGGTATGGCAGAACTTGGTTTGATTTTCTTGCTCTTTATGGTGGGCTTAGAACTTTCGCCAGCCAAGCTAAAACGGATGAAAAATACCGCCTTAAGTGTCGGGGTTCGTTACATGTGCTTAGGTACCCTTGTCTTAGGAACTGGGTTACTCGCTTTACAAGCACCACCATTACTGGCTTATGTGTTAGGAGGCGTCTTAAGCCTTAGCTCAACGGCTTTGGTCATTAAATGTTTGGAAGATGCACAAGCCATGACAAGCACGGTGGGACGTGTGACACTCGGCACCCTTATTGTTCAAGATATTACGGTGATCCCCCTTTTATTGCTGGCACCTGTAGTACTTAAAGTCTACGGAGGAGGCGATGTAAACATTACATTGCTCGTGTGGGACTTAAGCAAAGCCCTTTTAGTTTTGGTGGCAACTGTGGCCTTAAGCTTCCACTTTATACCTAAATTGGTAGATAAATTGGCACAAGCCCGAAATCGTGAACTCTTTACCTTGTCTGTATTTAGTTTAGGAATTGGCATGGCGTTCTTCACCTATTGGCTGGGTTTGAGCCTTGAAGCTGGTGCCTTTGTGGGGGGACTCGCCTTAAGCGGAAGCCTTTATAGCAAGCAAGTCTTGAGTGACAGCCGTCCCTTTCGGGATGTCTTTGCCTCTGTCTTTTTTGTTTCATTAGGGGCTTTACTCAACTGGGATGTCTTAAGTTCACAATGGCTCCAGATTCTAGGCTTGTGTGTGACTATTTTAGGACTCAAAACCATTGTAGGCATCGTCGTGGCCAAGCAAGCCAAACTTTCATGGAAGGTCGCTATTTCATCCGCCTTGCTCTTATTTCAAGTGGGTGAACTTTCTTTCATGGTGCTTCATCATCTCAAAGACGGCGTGCAAAACGCGCCACTTCTCCTAGCATGGAGCCAGCAATGGATGGATGCCTTCATTCACGCCATTATCTTAAGCCTATGGGTGACGCCTTTACTAAGCCGCTTTTTATTTTCGCATGGGCAAGCATGGCTTTCAAAATTCACCGACAGGTGGGATCATGCCGATCTCCTTGAAGAACAACGCCATACCTTAGCTGACGCCAAAGGACAAAAACAATTAGAAAAAAGTACGGTTTTAATAGTGGGTTACGGACCTGTGGCTCAACAGCTTGCTGAAGCCTTGCGTTCTGAACATATTGCTTACCATGTACTTGAACATAATGCCGTCACCGTTAAAAGCTTAAAAGAAGAAGGGATTTCGGCGATTTATGGGGATGCCACATCCCCTCACGTTTTAGAATCAGCAGGAGTCAAATCCGTCGATTTATTGGTGGTCACGGTTCCCATTGTCCATGTGGCAACTTCCATTCTCTTTCATGCCCGAGCACTCAAACCTGAACTGACGATTGTGGCACGAGCCAAATATCGTACGGATGTCTCCCCCCTGTATGAAGCAGGAGCGGATGCTGTTATTTACGATGAACTCGAATCGGGGCATCGTTTTATTCATTATAGCTTACTCAAATTGGGCTTTTCCATGCAAGAATCGCATAGCATGGGCTTATTGTTAAGGCAGCAATTTGAAGGGGAGTTCCATCCCCCTGAAATAAGTGGTACCTTACCTGAACATTCTAGTCGCTTGGCTCTAGTGGGAGACACCTTACTAGAATGGATGCCTGTCCCCAAAGGGTCACCCCTTATTTGCCAAAGCCTGGAAGGGACGAAGCTAAGACAACGCACAGGCGTCAATATCGTGTCCATTATTCAAGGAGACACCCTTGAGCGACATGATGCCACAGCCAAAAGCGTCCTAAACGCAGGGGATGTACTCATTGCTATCGGAAAGGCCTCTCAACTGGATACCTTACGAGAGACCTTAAATAACATTTAATTGGTATTCGTAGATTTAGCAGTCGCCTTTGTAGGGGACTTTGCTTTTGAAACCGCGGGTGTTTCAAGATCTTTAACGATGGCCTCTTTCACCGCATCAACAGCATCTCGCTTAAGTTTAACAGGAATACTTGCCATTAACGCCACTTGATTCGTTTCAGGATCCGTCTCTAAGTTCAGCTCAATATCTTGCTTGTCAATTTCAATATACTTTGAAATAACCGTCACAAGCTCATCTCGCATGGCTTCAATCACATGCGGTTCAAGTTGCGTACGGTCATGCATTAACACCAAACGCAGACGGTTATAGGCAGAAGAGCGCCCTGAATTACTCGCATCATCGGCATCAAAGTGCTTATCTAAAGGATTTGTCGTAATGTTGGCTTGTTCTAAAGTCGTCAAACCAAATAAGTTAAGGAGTTGTTTAAACATCTGTATAGACCTTTCTATCCGTAATCGGTAAATGAGCTTTTTTCAATTAAAATAGTATCACATTTTAATTGACTTACGCTTGCTTACGACTCCCCTTAAATAAGGCTTTTAACTTGTCTACCCATGAATCAGGTTCATCCAGATTCAAGAACGGTACGTCTTCTCCCGCAATGCGTTTCGCTACATTACGGTACGCTTGGCCAGACACACTTTCTTCGATGTTCACCACAGGCTCGCCACGGTTAGTGCTAATGATAATATCCTTGTCTTCAGGAATCTGCCCCAACAGACGGATGGATAAAATCTCTAACACATCTTCAGTAGACATCATATCATTCATCTTCACCAAGGCAGGACGCACACGGTTGAGTACCAAGCGATAGTCTTCAATCGTGTTTTTCGCTTCCAGCAAGCCAATCACACGATCGGCATCCCGTACGGAAGACATTTCAGGGGTGGCGACCACAATGGCTTCATCGGCGGCGGCAATGGCGGTTTGAAAGCCTTGCTCAATGCCAGCTGGGCAATCAAGCAAAACGAAATCAGCCACTTCACGCAGTTGCTTACAAATTTCGACCATATGCTCTTCATTCAAGGCACTTTTGTCTCGGGTTTGAGCCGCTGGCAACAGTGTCAAGTTTGGCAGGCGTTTGTCTTTTACCAAGGCTTGTTGCAAACGGCAACGCCCTTCTAAAACATCAATCAAGTTATAAACAATGCGGTTTTCAAGCCCCATTAAAATATCCAAGTTCCGCAAGCCAATATCGGTGTCAACCAACACAACTTTAAAACCTAAGCGTGCTAAACCCGTTCCAATATTGGCGGTTGTGGTGGTTTTGCCCACACCCCCTTTGCCCGAAGTCACCACAATGACTCGACCCTTGGGTTTGGCAGGCTTCTTTTTGGGGGCTTTTTCAGTGGAATCCATCAAATCTTTTTCGACTGTCATGGTGATACCTCGTAAATACAAAGACAAATACATTAAAATTAAGAGCAAAATGCCGTACGTATTAAACAAATTACTTAGTAACGTAACTATTTAATAGTATACGCCAAAGGGGTTTATTTTGGTTGCGATTGTAAAGTCATTTGCTAAAGATGTTACATTTTAGGCTTATTTACAAGTCACTTAGGCAATTTATGAGAAGACCGCTTCTTTATTTAATTAAGTCACGTTTAATCAAAAGAAAGAGTCCTCCACTTTGCAAGAATTATTACGCACACGTTCTATTCATTCCTTTCTGCAATACTGCTTTGGCCTGCCTTCATGGGTGCATGGTATTTTAATGTGCGTGGCTTTAAGTGTTTATAGTATGATGTCTCCCTTGTGGGGGCTGATTAAAGCCGCCTTTTCCCCTTACTTGGATGTAAACACTTTGACGCATTC
The DNA here is from genome assembly GCA_040375445.1 of Gammaproteobacteria bacterium. Taxonomy (GTDB): domain Bacteria; phylum Cyanobacteriota; class Vampirovibrionia; order Vampirovibrionales; family JAJTHC01; genus JAJTHC01. Next base: position 38,383 of record JBEISK010000005.1, read on the forward strand.
GCCCGAACAGGCGATGCAAGCCTTAACGGAATTTGCCGACTTGATTGAGTTGAATCCTGATGTCGTGCAAGACTTGCAGTTAGCGCTTATGACTTATTTGATTTTTCACCTGATTTACATGATATTCATGTGGAAGTTTACCTTGTGGACGGTGGATGTCCTTAAGGAACGAGTCCACTCTGACTAGATAGAGAGCCATTTTTAGAGTTTTATGTACAGGTTGCTAGACAAGGCGCCTAGATTTTTTGTGCGGGCGTGTGGATTAAGTTTTGTAACAATTGTTTGTGACTGGCAGGATTTAAAATTGAGGGTGTTTTATACTGATGTCTTCCCCTAGACGTTCTTGTTCAATAAAACCTAAAGGATCTAACCATGTTGTCTGTCTCCTCTCCTCTCCTCTCCTAATACACCCACTCGTGTCGCAAAGGGGGCTTCTCAGTCGGCTCATCAGCAACGAGACGGAGCACTCTTTAAGGCACTAGTTAACAATACCCATCCGAATCAAAACAAAATTATTTACACTCTTCCACCCTTAATACTTAGGTTATCCCCTGATATTATTCCAGCAAACGACCAAACAGGCTTTTTCTCAAATGTCAATACTTTCCCTGGAGGTACCTCTTTTAACTTTAAGAACTTCTACAGTTTTAGGATTAAGAGTCCGACTCAGAAAGGTTGGCTTATTGCAGTGGGAGAACATTTACCCAAAGTCAGAGCTATAGATGAAATAAGCCAGACTAAAGAAATTGTCAGTGACCCAAAATTGAAAGAAGAACTAGATTCACTAGAGATTGAATTGGTTACAGATCTAGCAAAGCAAGTCCCTAATTACACGATTAAGAACAAAGAAGGTGTGCTTACATTGATTCGAGATATTGTTCTAAGCTTGGGGGAGCCTTGGAGTCCAGAAAACATAGAGAAGGTTATAGCCAAAATGAATGAGTATTCCTTTTCTTAACGATTAAAAACAGACTTCTCTCCCTCTTGGCGAAATAAAAAAGGGAGAAACGTTTGACTAAACGTTAAACCTAAAGTGCATGACATCGCCGTCTTTTGCGATGTACTCTTTGCCTTCCAAACGGAGCTTGCCTGCTTCTTTGGCCCCTTTTTCCCCTTTGCACTGCACATAATCGTCATAGGCGGTGACTTCGGCTCGAATAAAGCCTTTTTCAAAATCCGTATGAATCACCCCTGCACACTGAGGTGCCGTAAAGCCTGCTTCAAACGGCCAAGCCCGTACTTCCTTCACGCCTGCCGTAAAATACGTATACAAGCCCAACAAACGATACGTTTCCGTAATCAGCGAATCCACGCCACTGGCTTTGACGCCCAAACTTTCTAAGTAGCTTTGCTTTTCAGCTTCATCATCCAACGCCGAAAGTTCCGCTTCAATTTGAGCCGAAATCGCCACCACAGGACGCCCCTCTTCTTTCGCTCGTTCCACCAACGCCTTATAATGGGGATTCGCTAGAGGATCCGCCAATTCTTCTTCGGCGACATTGCCTGCATAAATCAAGGGTTTTACCGTCAATAAGCCTGAACGCTTTAAAAGCTCGGTTTCATCGGCATCAAACTCATGGGCATGTTGACTAATCATTTCGCCCCCTTCTAAGAAAGGCACCAAACGTTGCATTAAAGCGAGTTCAGATTTGGCATCCGTTTCGACTTTGGCCGATTTCTGCAAACGAGGCAAGCGTTTTTCAATGGATGTCACATCCGACATGCAAAGCTCTAGCACGATGGTATCTACATCACGACAAGGGTTCACGCTATTTTCAACGTGCTGAATGTTGTCGTCTTCAAAGCAACGCACGACTTGCACAATGGCATCCACTTCTCGGATGTTCGCTAAGAATTGATTGCCCAAGCCTTCGCCTTTGGAAGCCCCTCGAACCAGTCCAGCAATATCCACAAACTCAAACACGGCAGGAATCACTCGTTCCGTTTTCACCAAGTCTTGCAAGACATACATACGAGGGTCTGGCACTTTAACGATGCCTGTATTCGGTTCAATGGTACAAAACGGGTAGTTGGCACTTTCGGCTTGAAAGGTCGAGGTAAGAGCGTTGAAGAGGGTTGATTTTCCGACGTTGGGCAATCCAACAATACCAGCTTTAAGCATAAGTGTTTCCTTTATGACGTTAGAACGAGTCTAGCTTATCAAAAACAGGCGTTTTGTGAAAGCCTCTTTTTGTGGAACCCTGCATAGAAAAACAGACGCTTGTGAGGCGTCTGTTTTATTGAACTATTTATTTGTAGAATGGTTCTATTTAGTTGTCGGAAGATTGAGTCTCTAGTAAGGTGAATACTGTTGAGGCATTGGGCTGTAAGAACCGCCGTAGCTAGGAGGCTGTGGTTGAGGCATGCCATATCCGCCCTGTTGAGCGTAAGGATCCATGCTGTAGCCGCCATAGCCTTGGCCCATGCCGTAGCCGCCCTGTTGAGCGTAAGGATCCATGCCGTAGCCACCGTAGCCTTGGTCCATGCCGTAGCCGCCCTGTTGAGCGTAGCCGCCGTAAGCACCATAACCGCCTTGGTAAGGTACTCCAGCAGACCAACCTTGTGGAATATAACGCGGATCGTTGAGACCCATGGTGTTGTAACCTTGAGCATCGCGACGTAAGGAAGGAAACGTGGAAATAGGTTGGAAGAATCCAGGGAAGCTTGCCGTAGTTGGGTTACTTGCCAAACCGCCTTGTTCTGGGGTTCCCCATGAACTAAGACTGAATCCAGGTGTAATAGCTGCTCCGATAACGGAAGACAAGGAGTATTCGTTACCGTACAATCCAGGGTTACCCGTAAACAAAGCAATTTGACCCGCTAAGTCACGAGATAAAGCAGCACCGACTCGGCTGATGTTTTGTGGAAGTTGTAAGCTGGAAGAAACGTTGACTAACTCACTCGAAGGAGGGTTAGCAAACTGACTGCCACCTTGCTGTCCATAAGCTTGGTAGCCTTGTGGTTGACCGTAGCCTTGTGGTTGGGCATACTGTGGGTTGTTCATATACATTGTGATTAAAAGTCCTCTATTTTCTACTCTATTGTTAAGGTGTTGTTAATGTGTTCTAAAGGTTGTGTGTCGTAAAGATAAAACCTAAGTGAAGTCTATGTGCCTAAATAAAGTATTAAGGCATAATTAAATTGACGTTTTGATACATTTTGTTACAAAATGCTGTAGAAAGCTCTGTCCCCTCTCCTTGAGGAGAGGGCTAGGGAGAGGGGGGGATTTTTAAAACCCAGCGTTGACATCTACTCCCCACCCCAACCCTCCCCTTAAAGGGGAGGGAGTAAAACCACTTTCGCAGAATCTTCCAAAGAGGTTACAATCCAGTAACAATCATTAAACTTTACTTATGAACTAGACGAAGTAAATAAGATACCCTATACTTGTAGTATAAGGTCAATCTTTGGGTAGCTCCGCTACCTATTTCAGTTGAATAATGAGGAGGATCTAGCATATGATGACTAGACTGTCGATTCATGGCCGTAACATCGAATTAACGTCTGCGATTAAAGACGCCCTATTCGAAAAAACGGAACGTGTGTTTTCCCATTTTGACTTTATTCAAAGCGTGGATATTCACCTGTCTGTTCAAAAAAACCCCCGAATTAGTGAAGCGCATTCTGCCGAAGCCTTGGTGCATGTCAACGGTGGCATGGTGAAGGTGGAAGCATCGAGTGAAAATTTGTATGCGTCGATTGATTTATTGATTGACAAAATCATGCGTTCCCTTACCAAGTACAAGTCTAAACATTTAATGAGACAAAAATCGGCTCGTAGTCAAGGTGGCGAAACCTTACGAGTACAAGGACTTGATCAAACTGTTTCAGGCTATGAAGAAGATGCCTACCACATTGAGTTAGAACTGAGTAATGACAATGAAGCCGCCGCCTTTGCGGAAGCGGAAGTGCAAAGCATTCGCTATGCGTCTTAACGGTCGTTTGGGTTTGCGACTAGATGACTAAATACTTAAAGGGATGCTTCGAAAGGGCATCCCTTTTTGGTTTAGGGTTACTTTATCGACCGCTCTTTAAATACATATGAGAGTGCTTGAGACACTGGGTTAAAAGATTTTCTCGCTAATTTACATAACGGGGATTGCCAAAACGCATTGACGCCTTTTACCATATTGACCACACCAGTTGCTGTATCGACCAATTCTTTAGTTTCCATATTTTTTTTCAAAGCCGTTACCGCATTACTGAACTGCTGTAAATCAGGGTTCCTCATAGTTGCTCCTGAAAGCAATTCCTGCCCCACAATTAAAAGATCTTGCAAGGATTTTTTATCAAGCACATCCTTTTTAATATTATCAATGGTATTTTCCATACTGTGTTGGCACGACTTTAAAGCGGCCATTTCGTTCATGTTAAAGGCCAACAAACCCAACGTGGCCACTTGTGTGGCAACTAAAAAAGGCAAGCCCCATTTCACATAAGCAGGCACAGGGGCTTCTTTACTTTCTTCATTACTTTTTTCAATCGAGTTTAACACCGCAAACAAACGAGCGTTCAAAGAGTTTTCATCCCGATGATGCCCTACATCCATCACAGGCTTCACGACCGTCGCGGCAGGAGCCTGTGTCGAAGATCCTACTGGTAACGGCGGCAGGCTAGGCGGATATATCATTGAAGGTGAAGCAGGAAGGCTCGCCATAGATTTTCCTAACAGAATAAAAGGTTCCATTAGTCAGATAAAACACCCTAAAGCGTAAAAGATGCTAGCTAAACTTCTACAATGTGGGTTTCTCAAAATGAGTCGGGACATCCCACCGTGTGGGAGGCATTGGCTTCGGCAGGCTAGGCTTTAAAGCTTGATACGGCGAAACGATTTTCGCTTCCGTGTAAGGAAACAAGTCCTTCGAAGGGACAAAACTGCTATAGCAACGGTGTTTTTGACACACGGCGATCGTTACCTGCCCTGTCATTTCGTCCAAGTGAAAACGGGTCACAGGTCGCCCTTCCGTTTCATCTAGGCGTGCCTTCATCGTATCCACCCAGCCGATCTTGCCTCGCTGCGGATGCCGTGCATTTTCGTGTCGTAAGACGGCGGTCACCTTTGAAATCCCTTCGGGCGTGGCTTGACTTTCCATAATGGGCAAGACTGCCATGACCTTGCCTCCTTGGGTGACGATGATGAGATCCATTTGCTTGTTGAGTCGCTTAAGCTGCCCTAAGCTTTCATTTACAGGTGGATTCCCTTTTGAAAGGGACGATTGGGGGGCTTCTCGTAGGTTCACTTTTTGCGATCCGTCATTCCACTGCCCCAACTTAAATTGATAAATACCCGCCTTTAAGCTCATTTGATGCCATTTAACGGCATAGGGTAAGGTTCCCACAGCATAAGGGGTGTAATTGTTGAAGGCTTGTTCAGCGAAGGCTTCTAAGTCCACTTCTTCAAAGGGATGCTCCTTCGCATTCCAAAAGGAACGAGGGCCGTCGTCCTTAAAGCCATGCTTATTTTCGCTAGAACCAGGGTCGTCCCATGCGTTTTTATATCCACGAGATGCCCCCCAATGATCTAACGCCCAAGGGGTGTCGGGTTTGGCAAAAACAGGTTGCACCGATTCAAAGCGTTCAGGCGCATGATACGGTTCATAAATGCCTAACGCCCTTACTTCACTTTTTGGGTAGGGTTCGTTTATGGCATGAGCAAAAGAGGTCGCCGTTGCGAAATAGAAAAAAGTAAAGGCAAATACAAAGGGATTCATGTTCAAAGAAGTTATCCTTTAAATCATAAAAGCATCCATGCCTTATCATTAAGTGTTTGGGCGTCCTTGCCTTAACTGTTGAATGGTTTCGCTCATGTTAGGAGCATTAAAAATCGCCGAGCCTGCCACAATCGTGTCGGCTCCTGCGGTTAATATCTCGGCGATATTCGTCAATCCCACACCGCCATCCACTTCTAAGTGGATGCGTCTTTCACCAATGAGGGCTTTCGCCTGCTTGATCTTTTCTAAGCTGTACGGAATAAAAGCTTGTCCCCCAAATCCAGGGTTCACACTCATAATCAAGATTAAATCTAGATCGTCAATGACAGGTTCCAACACAGAAACAGGCGTATGCGGATTCAAGGAAACCCCTGCTTTAACGCCTAAAGACTTAATCAACTGCAAAGTACGATGCAAATGCGTGCAAGCTTCCACATGGACGGTGAGAATATCCGCCCCTGCCTTGGCAAAGTCGGGGATGAGGGCATCGGGTTTTTCAATCATCAAGTGAACATCCAACGGTAGGGTCGTGACTTGGCGTAAGGCGTGAACAACAGGAGCCCCAATGGTCAGGTTCGGTACAAAGTGACCGTCCATCACATCCACATGAATCCAATCGGCTCCAGCGGATTCCAGTGTTTTTAAGGCATCGCCCAAGTAGGCAAAATCCGCAGAAAGAATGGAAGGGGCAATAAGAACAGGTGATTGAGGCATGACAGTTTCCTTATGCATTTTGAGAAGCATCGTAATCATGATACACTAAACAAAGTTCTACAAAAATCTTCTTTGTCTTATTCCTCCTCCCTAAGGGAGAGAGGGTAAAGTCTTCTATCAACGAAAGAAATTTATACATTGATGATGTCTAAAAAAGGAATCGCCCACTATTACAACATCTTCAAATATGACGTCGCCTTGCCGTTTTTTTCAAAGCAGTTAGCCCCTGCTTTTTTGAATCATGTACGGTGGTGGTGGCGACGTTCGACTTGGCAAGTTCACTCTGAAACGCAAGCCTTACTAGATGCTGGCACGCCTGTTATTTTCGCTATTTGGCATGGGCAAATGTTTACGCTGGTGCATCCGCAATGGATGAAAGGTGTCAGTGAATCGGATCAAACGTTGCCTCCTTATGTCTTGATTTCTCAAAGTCGGGACGGTGATTTTATCGCCAATGTTGCCAAGCATATCGGATTCCCTCACAACATTCGAGGCGCTCACGGTCGTGGCGGGAGCAAAGCCGTGATGGCGATACAAAATTTGTTCACCGAAAAGAAGGGGCATCTTATTTGCTTAATGGATGGACCTCGTGGGCCGAAGCATGAAGCGAAAAAGGGCATTGTGAACTTGGCGTTTCAGCTTGGTGTGCCAATTATTCCTGTCGCTGGGGTTACACCGCACCACTGGTTTAAGTTCTATTCGGCGTGGGACGATTTTGAGATTCCCGATATCGCCTTTCCCATTCATGTAGACTTAGGCAAGCCGATTTGGATTGAAGCCTCCGCCGATGAGGATGAAGGCGTGTTGGCGAAGGTCAATGAGACGTTGGTGTCTCATTTAAAGACGACGTTGTTGCGTTGTGGGAAGAATCCTCAAAATAGGCTTTAAAACACTATGTGATCTACTCTTCCATGTTAATGGACGCCACTGCCTGCACCTTCACATCAGGGATGAGTTCGCTGTACGCCAAAACCACCGAATTGGGCAGGTGTCGGTCTAACAGCTCAAACAACGGCAAGCGAATACGAGGCGAGCATAAGATCACAGGCGGTCTTCCATAATGCTGTTGCACCATGCGAGACGTGTCACTAATGGCTTGAATCAACTGTTGCACCTGCATCGGATTCAACAAGAACATGACGCCCAATTCCGTGCGTTGGCAGGCTTCATCCAACACGGTTTCCCATTCGTTAGACAAGGTCGCCGCCAGTAACTGCTTGGTTTTATCCGCATGAGAAATACAGATTTGACGACCTAGTGAAGCCCTTAATCGTTCTGAAAGCGTGTCAGATTCTCGGCTAAATCGAGCGTAATCACTCAAGCGTTCAAAAATGAATTGAATGTCTTTAATCGACACTTTTTCTCGAATGAGGTTGACGAAAATCTTACGTAAGTCATTGGGCGTCAACATATTCGGCACGAGTTCTTGAATGACACTTGGATCACTACCCCGCATCAGCTCCATGAGCTTAAGTACATCAATTTTCGTCATCACATCATCGACGTATTTAATCACCACCATTTGCAAGTGAGTAATCACGGCATCGGTCGATTCAACCGCCACGGTCTGCAATTGTTCAGGAATATCCGCTTGAGCCACCCATAAGGCAGGCACGTTCAAGGCGGAATCCGTGCCTTGAATGACTTGAGCAGGCTGCGCGACGCCATAGGTGTCAAAATAACTTTGCAAAATCATGTAATAACCAGGGTAAACCTTGCCTGTGGCGACAGGGTTGCCTCGAATGGAAATGAGGTATTCGTAAGGTTCAATTTCGGTGGAATCCATAATGCGGATGTTGGGTAGAATGAAGCCGAGTTCATCGGTTAAGCGAGTCCGCAGACCTGCAATTTTACCGAGCAACTGCCCGTCTTGCTCAGGGTCTGCAATTTGAAGGAGGCTTGCCCCCACTTGAAGACTAAGTACATCGACGCCCATTCGTTCGTACATACGGTTGGGATCAATCATTTGTTGCATGTTTTCTTGCACTTCTTGCAATTCACCCATTTGAGCCTGAACATCGCTGGTGATGAAGACGCTAAACGCCATGCCCCCTAGAATCATAGCAAACAGGACAAAAGGCCACCAGCTTAAACCTGTAATGGAAGAGGTCACCGCAATAAAGAGCAAGAACATCGCCGCAAAAATAAGACCATACGGCTTGCCACGAAACTGGGTGAAGAAATCTTTCGCCAAACTGTCGGAAACACTGGTGGTACGCGTCAGTGTAATCCCAATCGCCACGGACATAATCAAGGCAGGAATCTGTGAAGCCAAGCCGTCACCGATTGTTAGAATCGTGTATTTATTGACGGCTTCCATAATCGGTAAGCCTTTCATCAAAACCCCAATGGCAATACCCCCCACGATGTTAATAATTGTGATGATAATCGCCGCAATCGAATCTCCTTTGACGAACTTCATGGCACCATCCATCGAACCCAACAGGGACATTTCCCGTTGCAAGTTTTCACGCAATTGCCGTGCTTGATCAGGTCCAATAAAGCCTGCGTTTAAGTCGCCATCGATCTGCATTTGTCGACCGCCCAAAGAGTCGAGAGCGAATCTCGCCCCAACTTCCGCCACACGTTCCGACCCCTTGGTAATAACCATAAAGTTCACGGTTAAAATGATTAAGAACAAAATCGCCCCAACCACCATGTTACCGCCTGTAACGAATTCTCCGAAGGCTTGCACCATCTGCCCCGCATGACCATGTGCCAAAACGGCACGAGTAACCGCAATCCCCAACGCCAATCGAAACAGGGTAGACACCAAAATCAAAGACGGAATCGCCGCCAAATCCAGAGGTTGCTTAACGTACAAGGACATCATGAGCAAGACCACGGAAAGGCTGATGTTAAAGGCAATGGAAGCATCCATAAACCAATCAGGCAAAGGCACCAAAATGATCAAAATTAGAATAAGCACGCCAACAACCAGCAATATCTCACTAATAGGAGGAATTGCAAAGGCGTTGTTTGGAGGAGCGTCGGACATCATCATTTATTTGGATTCTTTACGAGTTTGGCATTTATTCATTATAGAGGATGAACATTACATTAGTATAAAGTATGTAGAAAGGTTTAATGTTCGTCGAAGGCAGGAGCATCCCACGTTTGGAGGGTAGCATCGCCTTCAAGCAAGTGATCAAACTCAGCTTCGGCGGAAGATTGCGAGGCGATCGCCACATTCGGCAAGCCTAAAATCTTGCGAATCATGTGAAGTTGCGTGGTAAACGTCGCATCAATTTGCCCACCAGACGTTTCTACAATGCAACTACCTAAGTCCACTTCGGCGTCGCCCACCACAATAATATGGCGCTGCACTTCGCCTTGCCACGTTTCTTCATGTTCTTTAATATGTTGACGCAAAAATTTCACATCGCTGGGGTGTACTTTAAACACCACTTCTTTCTGGGTGCGATCCACCTTGCCTAAAACATCAAGAGCGATACCCACGACCAAGGCACGATCGCACGACAATTCCACCTTAATCAAGCGCTGGGCGATCGCCATTGCCATGGGGGCAATGTCTTGCACAGATTTTTCAAGCACTTGGCTTTTAATCGTATCCAACTGGTCTAAAATCTGCCAAATCGCTTTGGACGATTCTTCGGCTTCTTTCATGCCTTCGACGTAACCATTTTGCTTGGCTTCTTCAAAGCCTGCTTGATACCCTTGTGGATGTCCATCCTGATAACCTTTGTTATAACCCGTATCATAAGCGTCTTGATAGATGGCTTGCGGGTCTAAAGGGGCTTCATGGTCACTACGGCGACGCTTATAGGTGCTGGGGTCTTGGGGAACTTGTGTTTCTTCCCAAACCAGTTGATTCAAGAAATCATCGTCTGACGATGTGGGGGCTGTTGGTGAAGACACACCTGCTTGCTGATGAGCCACTTGGGCTAGCCACGGAGGCAACGGCTCCCCTGTGGGAAGCGTCCCATGACTGGTGGGGTTTTGTGTGGCTTGTTGTGAACGAATCCGTTTAATCAGAGGCATAAGGGGTTTCTCTTTATAGTGGGAGCTTCAGTCGTGTTGAGATTTAGGCAAGAATGGTATTGTAGTAATTGAATAGGGCTTGTTCGAGTTTCGGCGTCCACTGCGGGATTTGATTATACCCGTTGGAGTGCTTATGTACAAGTCCTGCTGCCTTAAATAGACGTTGTATTTCAATACGTTCACCTTGCATCAAGTTTTCTAGCACCGTTCGGTTGTCAGGGCGTGCTAAAATATCACATAGGGCGTGACGTAGGCGTTTTTCTTGGGCATGGGGATCTTCAGCCACCGCCTTAACGTTGTGTCTAAAGTCATTAAGCTTTTCAAGCACTTCATTCATGGGCAGTTCTTGGGCAATATTTTCTACATTCATATAATGAATAATCTGATTACCCACCCCAGAAGGGAACTGATTCAACCATTCATTTTGAAGTGGAGGGGCTTGCGTCGTTAAAAACAAAGCGAGTGCCGCCAATTTAAGTTGCACATGCTTGGTATTCTGATGAGGTATCGCCACAGGTTCTGGCGGAGGGGCAGGGGCATACATCGCTTCATAAGACTGAAGGGCTTGAGGCGACGGCATGGTCTGAATAGGCACTTGGCGATTCATGGGTGAAGCTGGAACGTCTTTTTCATCAAAAAGAGGAGCCTCTTCAAGAGGCAGTTCAGCTTGAGGGGTTTTATTAAATCGATTCGTGGGAGCATCAGGGGGCATGTCTTCTTGCCCAATCGGGCCATGAATATTTTCATATTCGCCCAAATAATGGTGCAAGGCACTGGCGACCATTTGCTCCATCCAGCTTTCAAGTTGGGCGTCATCAAACTGCAATTCGGGCGTCGCTTCTTGCCCTACGGTGGCGGAAACAAACTGCTTGGCTTGAAAGAAGGCATCTTTCGCCAAACCTTGCAAAATGACTGATTTAGGCTCGCCTTTTAGATTGTGTTCTTGAGCCTTTTCACTGGCATGAATAATTGCATGGGTAAATAGCGACAAAACCTTATAGCAGTGCCCCACATTAAAGGCCAAATAAGGAGCCTTAGGATCCTGCGGTTGAAACCCTGGTTCTTGCTGAAGTAAGCCCACCGCCACTTGAATAAAGTGAGCCGTAATATCCGCCGAACGTTTAATTTCACTGATATTTAAGCCTGAACTACTGAGGGCTTCCGTGACTTTCTCGGCAAACTCCACCGAAAGGGCTTCGGCGTTCATGGAAATAATCAAAGGATCCACAGGGGGACGTTTTGCCATGCGTGAGTCTCCTTGTTTTCCTTATTCTGCGGAACTTAACCATTGAGCAATATTCATATCCTGCGGACGAATCGCTGGGGCATCGTTGGACGCATTCTTCATGTTTTCATTCAATTCCTTCAGGGCATCTTTCAGTTTTTCAACGCTCTGTTGGCGGGTGCGTTCAAGCACTTGATGCTGTTCTTGTTGGGCTTGCATCAACTGTTCATTCAGCTGTTGCTGATACTGCAAGTGCGTTTGCGTTTCTTCCGCATGTTGACGCAATTGCTGTAATTCGTTAATCGCCGAATCCAAGGTTTCTGCGGTATGCTGTGTCTTTCCACTATTACCCATAAACATCATAATGGCAACCGCTCCTATTACCGTAATCGCCATCCAAGGGAGCCACGTCATCACGCCAGCCGCCGTTTCAGGGCTTAAACCTGGCAATAAAAAGCCAGCGGTATTCATCGGCGGTTCAGGTAAAGGATCTTCTCCTGCCAAAGGCTTGGGGTTTTCAAAATCGGTGCGAGCCAAGCTCACATTCAACGGATTGACTCGTGGGCTTGCGGAACGAGCAATCAAGACTTGTAAATCTTCAGGCGGAATGTTAGGGTAGTAATCGTCATCAATCGTCACCGCAATCGAAACATCTTCCACCATACCCGGTACGCTGGTTTCCACCCATTGCGTATGCCCGTTTTGATAGCTCACTTCCGTGCCTTCACGCAAGTAGCCGTCGTTACTGCTACTTTTGGATATATTTTCCATAGACTGCATGGATTGACCGATCGCCACTTTACTGTCGAGTTCAGGGGGTAAGAATCCCGAAACAGGTCCACTGGCTTTACCGTTGGAACTGGAACTTCCTCCACTACCACCGAGTGTTTCTTGAAAACGTTGCTTACTTGCCACTACTGATTTGGATGGATCAAAGTTCTGCACCATGGTTTCTTTGGGCGATTCACGCAAGAAGGTCGAAACTGTCACCACATAACGCCCTTCGCCAATGAGCTTGTCGAGTTGAGCCGCCACTTTTTGCTTCATGTAAAAATCTTGATCCGCAGCCTTGTCTTGCAATTCTAAGGCGGAATCTAGCACACTATTATAGGTATTGCCGTTGGTGTCCGACAGTGCCACATGCTTGGCTTCCAACCCTTGAATACCCCCCACCATTAAATTGATGACGGCTCTGACTTTGTCTCGTGTGAGCCGTTCACCAGGAGGCAACGTCACTTGCACCGCCGCCGACGGAGGCTTACGATCGCTGGCAAAAAGCGTGGGGTCTGCTATTGAAATTTTCACATGGGCGTCTTCCACAGGGGGCATTTTGCGGATGATTCTGGCCAAATCGCCTTCTTGCCCACGAATGAGTTTGATCTGCTTTTCTTCACGGCTTGCCATCATATCGCTGGTGTCAAAGGCTTCCATGCCGAGCTTGCCGTCCATTAAGCCTGATTGAGCGAGAGTCAGCAGAGCTTGATCCCGATCGTTTAAGGTGGCATCTTCCGCAAACATCAACGACACTTTGCCCCCTGTGCCAGCGAGGGTATCGAGGCGGATGTCTTGCCGAGAGAGTAAGGCTCTGATTTCGACGGCTTTACCTGCGGCGATGTCGGTGGCTAAAGGGAGCTGTTCTTCGCTCAGGACTTTCGCCCCTTCATCGACCTTGACTGCTTTGCCTCCACTGCCTGCGACGGCTGTGATGATAATAATCACCACAAGCAGAACCACCCCTCCGATGATCGAAAAGAAGAGTCTTCTATTTTCCATTAAGGCTTGCAATTGTGGAGGCACGCTAAAAATCCCTAATTTAAGCTAGTATTAGTCTAGTCTTATTTTAGCAAGTTCTAAAGCGACTTTTCAGGATTCTTGAACGGCTTCCACTATTTAGGGTATTTAAGGCAAGAAATAGCAGACGGCTTGGGTATCGGTTTCGTAAATACAGACCTTGCTCACCTCAGAGATGCTTTCTCGCAATTCATTAAAAATCAAGCGAGCCATAAATTCGGCACTGGGACTTTCACCTGCAAAATCGGGCAAGGTGTTGAGATCCTGATGATCAAAACGGTCGATAATAGGATCCAAGACCGCTTTCATGTCCTTAAAATCTAGGGCGATATTCGCTTTGTCGAGCGTGTTCATTTGCACATAGACCCGTACTTTATAGTTGTGTCCGTGAGGGGTGGCACATTTGCCGACATAATTGAGCAAGTGGTGAGCCGAAGAAAAATGGCGTTCTAGCATCATTTCAAACATAAAAAATCGTTCCTTTTTAAAAAACAGAAGGGTGAGGGAACCTTCATTCAAAGGGTATCATAAACATAGGGGACAAAACAAGTCAAAGACTTGTGAGAAGACCTTTCGATTCGTTATTCTGAAAGGTGAAGCACAGACTCAATCAAGGTAAATGCGACGTGGTAGTTTCGATCAAAAAAAGCCTCATTCTACTAAGCACGCTCGTCGTGCTAGCCGTTGCCGTACTATTTTATCAACTTTCCTATATCATCGTACATGACGACTTAAGCCGTCATCTTGGCGTGTGGATGAAAGCTCCCCAAGCATTTTTGGGGAATCCGCCAGCGTGGTTGAATCAAAGCTGGAAGAGCTACAAAGCTCGCTTTATTCAAGCCGATGGGCGAGTCAAAGACTTTTATAATAATAGTGCCACCACAAGCGAAGGGCAAAGCTACGCCCTTCAACAAGCCGTTTGGCTCAACGACAAAGCCTCGTTCGACACCCTCTGGCATTGGACGAGAGACAACCTGCAAGTGCAAAAAGAGCATAAGCTCTTTTCATGGAAGTGGGGAGAAGATCCCAAAACGAAAAAATGGGGCGTGCTAGACGCCAGCGTCGCTGCGGATGCCGATCAAGACATCGCCTTTGCCCTACTTATGGCTCACGAGCGGTGGCACGATCCGAACTACAAAAAAGAGGCCCTTCGTATTTTAAACGACTTATGGAAGCACGAAGTTACTGAATCGGCATGGGGGCCAGTGCTTTTACCGGGGAATTGGCATCGCTTTGAAGCCAAGATCCCTGATGTGGTTTTGGTGAATCCGTCGTATTTGTCTCCAGCCTTGTACCGAGTCTTTGCTCAAGTGGACAAAACGCATCCTTGGGAAAAGCTGGTGAGCAGTAGCTATCAAATTTGGGAGGCATCCTTTAAGCTAAACAAACGAGGCTTACCCCCTGATTGGGTGTGGCTAGATCGTTCCAAAGGCAAAATCTACGCCAAGCACGACGATCCAGCGTTTAAGGGTATGACGAGTCAATTTGGCTATGAAGCCTGTCGACTGCCGTGGCGTTTGTTTCAAGATGTGGCGATTAGTCGGGCGTACAAGTGGAAGAATCCCACGGGCGAAGCCTTGTTGAAGGGACTCAACGAAAGCTTAGATCAAGGTTTCCCAGAAGTCACGCGCTTAGACGGCGTCAAAGTGCAGGCGTTTGGTTCAAAGGCTCGAGAAGCAGGCTTTTGGCCCTTGTTGATTTTAAATGATTCCCCCTTGTACGAAACCTATGCTTCGCATTATAATTGGCAAGACGCCCTTAAAAGCGACGATTACTATGCACGCAATTGGTTATGGTTTGCGGTGTGGTTACAGGTGTTTCAACAAACACAGTTACAGCATTTAGAAAGTACGCACAACACCCCGCCTCAATTGTTGCCCTTGTTGACTCATTCTTTAGATGTTGATTGAATAAATAGAGAGACCCCCTTGCGATGAAATTGCCCCATACCGCAGAAGAATTATTGTTTCAGGTGCATCACGGCGTGATGCTCTCTCGGGTGGACAATTTCATTCTGCCCTTTCAAGTGGGGATTCTGCCGAAGGAAATCGGCATGACGCAACGCTTACGCTTCAATGTGCGGGTGGCGTCTAAAGAAATGGGGCGGGTGGGCGAAAATTTGCAACTCAGTTTTGACTATCGCTTGATTGTGGAAACGCTGGAAATACTTTCCAAAGCCAAGCACGTGCCGTTATTGGAAGAAATCGCCGAAGAGCTGGCAGGGGTCGTCTTGTCGCATCCTTTGGGCTTGGGCTTGTGGGTGCGGATTGAAAAGCTGGACTTGCTCCCTAATGCCGAAAGCATCGGTATTGAGCGCGTGTTTCTCAAACATTAGGCTTTTTTAGATTTGTTTAAATCGGGCAAATAGGCGACAGGGTTTTCAGCCTTGCCTGCTGTATTGCGAACTTCAAAATGCAAGTGAGGTCCTGTGGAACCGCCTGTACTACCTACTTCCCCAATTTGTTGCCCTTGGGTCACTTCTGTACCGTCCGCTAAAGGAGATGGGTTCTTCATGTGACCATAACGGGTACTGGTTCCGTTCGCATGGATAATATCAATATAGTTTCCGTAGCCACCCGCATTAAATGGTTTCTGTTTCACTTTCCCTGCAGCAGCAGCAAGAATTGGGGTACCCTCAGGCGCGGCTAAATCTTGCCCTTCGTGCATTTTTTCAGTTCCGTGGATAGGGTGCTTTCGCATACCAAACCCTGATGTCGCCTGTCCTTTTGGTAAAGGGTTAATAAAACTTACATTGCCTGACCCGCCTGATGCGTTCGACGTTGGCATAGCAGGATAACCCGAGTTCATCGCCACGGCATTGGTAGGTATCGTCGCCGCTTGAGCGGGGGCTCCTGTTACAAACTGCTTGGCACCAGCAATGAGTTGTTCCATTCCCGTCCATGCGTCCGAAGCGACTCGTTTGGCAAAGTCAACAGGATTACTCGAATCAGACGCAGGAATCGACGCACTACGAGGCATCACGGAGGGCGAGCTTGTGGGACTTGTTCCACTAGGCTGTGAAGCATTTTGATTCGCACGCAAAGCAGAAATATATTGCTTTTCCATATCCTTGGCTTTTTGAGCCTGCTCGTTCTGCTGGGCGGTGACTTGCATACTTGTCGTAAGCTGGGTTGTGGCCTTTAAAAGCTGATTAACATCCGAACCCATACCACTCGACGGACTTTGTGCTGTGGGCGGAACAGGCATTGACATATTCGGATTGCTCAAATAATTGGTTGAAATCACAAGTATTGTCCTACGTCGATGTCTCTATAAATGTCGTCACTAGCATAAAACCATGCAAGAGACTCTTTTGTGCTATCTATTATTATAAAAACAAGCACTAAGCTTCTTATCCCTTCTCCCTTAGGGAGAAGGTTAGGATGAGGGATTCGAGATGCCTAGTCAGAGCTGGTGTCCCTCCTCCTAGCGTAGCCCGCCATAGGCGAGGCGTGCGACCTAAGGGAGGAGGAATAAGACGAACAAGAAGTTCGCAGAACTTTCTATAGACCTCCTTTTTCGTTTATACTAGAATAAAGCTACTTTATTAAAACTTTATAAAGGAGTCCCCTCGCCATGATGAGTCCCCAAGCCACGACGGAGAAAAATCTTGTGACTGCTGAAGAACACCTAGAAATGCTCCCTGCCTTAACAGTGAATGAAATCAAAGCACACATCCCCCATCGCTACCCTTTTTTGTTGGTGGATCGCGTCACCGCTCACGCCAAAGGGACTTACATTGAAGGCTATAAAAACCTGACCGCCAACGAAGCGTTTTTTGAAGGGCATTTCCCCCACCTCCCTGTGATGCCGGGCGTGCTTCAAATTGAAGCACTGGCTCAACTCGGGGGTATTATGGTCGCTCATATGCCAGATGGCATCGGCAAAATTGGCTTATTTGCGGGTTTAGACAACGTGCGTTTTCGTCGCATGGTCACTCCTGGTGATCGGCTGGATTTGCGGGTGGAACTCGTGCAGTTTCGTCGTGTGTTGGTCAAAGTCAAAGCCGTGGCTTCGGTGAATGGGGAAACCTCCGTTGAAGCAGATATGATGTTTAGCTTGATGCCCAAAGCAGACTAACCCAAATTAGCACAAGGGCTTGTTTTGACGTATTTATGCTACTATAACGATAATAACCCTCTTTTGAACAACTTACAGGACTCCAAAATGCCCTCCACACTGCTTTCTCCCCCCTCTGCTTCTGAAGAAATTGCCGACTACACCCCCATGACGCAAGTCACCTTGCCCCCTTTGAAAAACAGTGGCTTGGCTCCGTTAATTGGTAAGACGCAGGCGGAATTGGTGGATCTCTTTACGAAAATGGGGCATCCTCGCTTTCGGGCGGAACAGGTGCATCATTGGTTATATGTGAAATGCGTACAATCCTTTGATGAGATGTTGAACTTGTCGAAAGGCTTTCGTCAACACCTTGCTGAAAGTTTCCAAATCGGGACGCTTCAAATCGCCAGCAAGCAGGTTTCTGAAGACGGCACGGTGAAGTACTTGTTTCAATGTGCCGACGGCAACGTCATTGAATCGGTTTTAATGTATTTTGAAGAACGAGAAAGCTACGCCCTATGCGTGTCGACTCAAGTAGGGTGTGCCATTAACTGTTCGTTTTGTGCCACAGGCAAAATGGGCTTAAAGCGGCATTTGTCTGCAAGTGAAATTGTGGAACAATATGTGAAAGTACAAGCCGACAGTGGCCAAGAAATTCGAAACGTGGTGTACATGGGCCAAGGCGAACCTTTGCACAATTATGAAAACACGGTAAAATCCCTGCGGGTGCTTAATGAATCCTGCGAAGTGGGGATGCGTCGTATAACAGTGTCGACCTCAGGCTTGGTGGATCACATCGACAAGCTCGCCGAAGAGGAAATGCCCTTGACGCTGGCGTTGTCGCTTCATGCTCCGAACAACGAGATTCGCTCTCACATTATGCCGATTAACAAGCGTTGGCCACTGGAAACGCTCATCCCTTCGCTGGAGCGGTACTTAGCATCCACCAACCGTCGTTTGACGATGGAATACATTATGATTGACGGCATAAACGATCAACCCGAACACGCGCACCAACTGGGGCAGTTGATTCAGCATTTGAAGTGTAATATCAATTTAATTCCGTACAATCCGATCGCCAAAGACTTGCCTCGTGCGGTGGATTATAAGCGTTCGAGCAATAATGCGATCCGCACCTTTATGATGATTTTGTTGGATCGTTACCACAAGAAGGTGACGGTGCGTTTAGAGCGTGGCGTTGATATTGACGCGGCTTGTGGTCAGCTCGCCAATCGCTTTCAAGCGGACAAAGAGTTAGTCCTTAATTAGCAGACGCTTCGCCGAATAGGACTTTTTCTTTAAGTTCGTTAGCCCTCAAAATCGGAGGCTTTCACCTCATGCAACCAACGGCGATACTGCCAATCTTCGTAAGAAAGGCAGTATTCATAAAGACTTTTCAGCAAAATATCCCCACTCGGGCTTTTGCCTTGAAACAACAACACTGGGCGTTCAAGGGTCAACTCAATTTCCGCCACCAGTACATCCCGCACCTTGTCTTCGCTTGTCGAATCAGGATGCTTCAAATGCCACAAAAGCCAATTTTGTAAGACTTTAATCGCCGATCCTCGTTCAAGGAACTGGGCTTTTAAGGTTTCAGCAAAGGCTTCTAAAATCATCGCAGGGGGGTCTTTCTACTTATAACGCTTTTATAATATTGTAACAAAAAAGAGGGATCCGCTAAAGCCCTCTAAAAAGGGGACTTTCTTTGTCTGTTTTACTAAAAATGAAAAATTTTTCATCTATTTTGATGATTTACCTATTCCCTTAATGGAAGACTTGTGTTAGTATGGCGTCAAATGGTATGTTGAGAACCGTTGGTTTAAACACATTAAGTTTTGGGACGTAACTTAGTATTATAATGACGAATCGTTATACTAGTAAGAAAGTCCTTATATGTTACCTAGTTCAGTGTAAATACTGAGAGTTAAGGAGTAGAAATCCATGGCTTCGAATAAAGTGACCCCCATTTTATTGGCAGGATCCTTGTTTTTAGCAGGTATGGTCAATGTGGCAGATGCCCGCATTGAGTCCATTGACACCACTCGTCCTGAAGATCAACGTTTGACCCGTATGGAAGATTTAGTTGATGTTTCTGCACATCATTGGGCGTATGACGCCTTAGAAGAATTGGTAAGTAAGTACGACGTAATTGAAGGTTACCAAGTTGCTAATGGCAAGTTCAAGTTCAAAGGGACTCAATATGCCACACGTTACGAACTCGCCGCTGCCTTGCGTGATGTTTTGTACTTAGTACGCTCTGGTAAGGTGTTCTTGAAAAATAGTGACACCAAAACCTTGTCCGCTTTGGAATCTGAGTTTGCTCCTGAATTGGGTGCGTTGAAAGCGCGTACCGAAGCGTTAGAAGCTCGTGTAGGTGCTATTGAAGCTGACAAAGATCGCTTTAAAGTCGGCGGGGACTTCACCGTAGGTGCTTTAGGCGGTTTTGAGTCAGGTGACAATAGCTACGGTGATGCTGTTCAAGCCATTTCTCGTTTACGCTTAACCGTTGAAGCCCCTGTTTACAAGGGTGAAGAAGGTAAGTTCTTGGGTGAAGGTCGTGTCAAAGTTCGTGCGGTTGCTGCTTTGGGTAGCAATACGGGTGGCATTTTTGGACAAAGCCGTATTGCAGCAGATGCGTCTAACGGTAATGAAAAGGGTTCCAACGGAAGCACAAACTCCCGTCAGAATGTTTACTTGGATCGTGCGGGTTATGAACAAGATTTCAACTTGTTTAACAATAGCCACACCTTATTCGCGGGTATTTTACCTTGGCGTGATTACTTCGACAAATCCGCTTACCGTGGTCAAGAAAACACGCAATTCCAAAACAGTGCGTTGGTCAACATTCCTGGTATGCCAACAAATGCAACGCTTGCCATGGTCGGTGCTAAAACCAACTTTGTCATCAATGATGACTTAAACGTTGGATTGACCCTTGCCTATGGTGCGCCTAACGAGCGTAACGTGCAGAATAACTACTTTGCCAATGCTGAAGCACGTGCCGATTATAACTGGTCAAACTTAGACAACCGTAAAACAAGCGTTTACGCTGGTTTAGTAGGTATCTTCAATGACAACTCCAGTTATCAAGCGGCCACAACAACGACTGTTAACCGTGCAGGTAGTCTTAACGCTTATGGGCCAGGTAACACCCACTTGGCTTACATCGGTTTAGATCAAGAAATCTACAAAGGCATTGGCTTGCATGCAGATTACATGTACAACAATGCTAAAGCGGGTTCTGCTTACTTGAACGGCATGAACCAAAACTACAATAACACGGGTGGTTTTAGTACCTTCGGTGGGGCGAATGTTGCGTTAGCACCTCGTCAAGCGGGTAGTGTTGCCTTACATATTCCCACGAAAACCCTTGGTTTCCGTGATGGAGACAACATCGGTGTTGGTTATGCGGTGACGACATTCAGCGATAGTTTCACATCCGACGGACGTGATCGTATTGCTCAAGTGGTAGAAACTTACTACAACTTCCGCTTGAACGATCGTGTTAGCATCATTCCTAGCCTTCAAGCAGGCATTACGCCTTTTGGACGCTCTGATCAAGACTTGTTCTACGCTGGCGGACTCCGCACCAGCATCAAGTTCTAAGCTATTCTATAGCTAAAGCTAACGAAACGCCCTTTGCTCAACGAGTAGAGGGCGTTTTTATGCTATAGTTACAAGGTATAGTCGTCTTTAGAGTTTTCTGTGTATATGAAAATACTCGGTATCGACCCTGGATTAGGACGCATCGGCTTTGGGCTGATTGATGTAAGCGTTCGTAATAATCCCCAAGCACTCGGCTGGGGGATTATTGAAACCACGCCAAAAGCACCCATTGGCAAGCGTTTGGTGGAAATACATCATGATGTCAAAGCACTCATTGAAGAGGCGGCTCCCGATGTGATTGCGATTGAATCGCTCTTTTATTTTCGCAACAATACAACGATCGTACCTGTGGCTCAAGCCCGTGGGGTGATTTTGCTCTTGGCGGAACTCGCTGGCGTGCAGACGGTTGATTATACGCCGATGCAGGTCAAGCAAGCCTTGACAGGCTACGGCAAGGCGGAAAAGCACGAGGTCACCGAAGCGGTGATTTTGCGACTGAACCTACTCAAAAAACCCACCCCCGACGACGCCGCCGACGGTCTAGCCATTGCACTGACTCACAGTCAATTCATTTAATCTATCGAATACTATAGAGTCATGTGTTTTGACTGAAAGGCTTGTCATTTTTATGTTTTGGGTATAATGGGGGTATGTCCCCCTATTGGTGAGTTTTTCAACCTGCCAAACCTATTTAATCTAAAAAGGATGCTTCCCCATGACGGCACTGAAAGAACGTAATTCCATTGAACAAACCGTAAACTCCCGCCTTACCAAAATTGTTGCCACGCTCGGGCCCGCCAGCCGTCACGCTGAAGGCATCTACAGCCTTATTTCATCAGGGGCAAACGTCTTTCGCTTTAACTATTCCCACGCTGAATACGAAGAGCTCGAAAAAGCGTATGTGAATGTCCGTAAAATCTCCAAAGAACTCGGCAAGCCTGTCGGTATTTTAAGCGATTTGCAAGGCCCTAAGTTCCGTGTTGGTTTCTTTGAAGGCACCGACGGCATACCTTTGAAAGCGGGGCAGTCTCTACGTTTTGCCTACAGCGAAAAGAACGACGGGGGCAATGAAGACTTAATCGTCTGTAATGTCAAACCCATGTTTGAAGCCTTTGAAATCGGCAACACAGTTTTGTTCGACGACGGCAACATCCAAATGAAAGTAAGCTCTCGTGTAAGTTCCACCGAAGTCATCGTAGAAGTCTTGACAGATGGCACCTTAAAGCAACGTAAAGGCATCAACGTGCCTGAAATCACCATTCCTGTGGCGGCTTTGTCCGACAAAGACAAAACCGATTGTTTGTTTGCCTTAAAGCAAGGCACCGATTTTATGGCCCTTTCCTTTGTACAACGCCCTGAAGATGTCATTGAATTGCGGGATTTCATGCTCGCTAACGGATGCACACCTTCCAATATCCCCAAAATCATCGTCAAAATCGAAAAGCCTCAAGCGGTTGAGCGTTTGGATGACATCCTCGCTGAAGCGGATGGTGTCATGGTCGCTCGTGGAGACTTGGGTGTGGAATTACCTGCCGAACAAGTCCCTGCGGCTCAAAAAATGATGATCCGTAAATGTATTGAAGCAGGCAAGCCTGTTATTACCGCCACGCAAATGTTGGAATCTATGACCTCTGCCCCTGTGCCAACTCGTGCGGAAGTCTCTGATATTGCCAACGCTGTTTATGACGGTAGTGATGCCACAATGCTTTCGGGCGAATCCGCTTATGGCGACTACCCCACGGAATCCGTCCAAGTCATGGCAAAAGTGCAAGCCGAAGCTCGCAAGCATTACGGCGAGTTTACTAGCTTTGACAGCCTTTGCTATGAAGAATACCCTGAATCTGTATCGCCTGAAATTGTGGCTCGTGCAGCTGTTGATGCCACTTGGGCCGGTGAAATTGAAGCCATTGTGGTCATGAGTTATTCAGGTGCCATGGCTCAACGTGTGTCCAAATATCGCCCTGAAGTGCCGATTATCGCCTTGACGCCAAATGAATCCGTTTTCTATCAATTGACCTTGCTTTACGCCGTTTTACCTGTTCAATTTAACGCATCTGAAACCACGGAAGCCACCCTTGCAAGTATTCGTACTTGGTTGCTTGAAAAAGGCTTGGTCTCTTCAGGAGCCAACATAGTGGTCTGTGCAGGGACGACTGAATTAGCGGGATTAAGCAACAGCCTCTTGATCACCAAAGTATAAGAAACCCCCTGTTTAAAAGACTTATAGTTTAGAGGAGTTTTCGTCCATGAACGCCACGTCTTCAACGAATACAACGAATGTCTTCACATTTACTTTGCCGGATATTGGTGAGGGAGTAGCTGAAGGCGAGATTATGGCATGGTTTGCGGAAGAAGGGCAAGCCCTTCAAGAAGATCAAGCCCTCTTAGAAGTGATGACCGATAAAGTCACGGTCGAAATACCTGCACCTCGGGCGGGGATTTTACATAAAAAATACGTCCAAGTCGGTGATGTCGTGCCTGTTGGCAAAGCCTTGGTTGATATTCATTTTGGGGATGCCCCAGCGGAGGCCCCCTTCTCAAAAAGCCTCGAAAAAAAACCCGACGTTTCAACCTCAAGCATTGCTCCAGTACAAATGCCCCCTCAAACGCCAAAAGAGAAGTCAATAGTGGAGCCTCCCCCTCAAACGACTTGTGCATTAACTCACGCCGTGTTAGCCGCACCTGCCACACGCCAACTTGCCAAGCGTTTAAATGTGGATATTCACACCGTAGTAGGAACAGGGCTTCACGGACGGATTCGTCCTGAAGATGTGGAAGATCACGCACGCCGAGTCAGTGTGCCACAAGGGGCAACGTCCATTCATACCAGCATTCTACGTCAAAGCCCTTTAGAAGCAAAAGATATTCCGTATACAGGCATTCGCAAAAAAATTGGCGAACGACTTTTAGCCAGCACGAAAAACATCCCGAGCTTTGCGTATGTGGATGAAATCCGCATGGACAAGGTCGAAGCCTTACGCCAAGAACTCAAAGGCATGGCAAGTGAAGCAGGCGTGAAGCTTACGCCCTTGACCTTCGTTTTAAAAGCCGTGACCCTTGCCTTGCAAAGCTTTCCCCAGCTTAATAGCCGTTTAAATGACGCTCAAACGATCATTCATCAGCATGCGGGCATCCACTTGGGAGTGGCGGTAGATGCCCCCATTGGACTTGTGGTACCTGTCATTAGCAATGCCGAGCATTTACACCTATTTGAGATTGCCAAACGTGTTCAAGAACTGGGTATGCTTGCTCGAGACGGAAAACTCAAACCTCAGCAGCTGCAAGGTGGAACTTTCACCGTTTCAAGCATCGGCAGTATCGGCGGACTATTAGGGATTCCTATTATCAACGCCCCTGAAGTGGCTATTTTAGGCGTGAATGCCTTGCGTAAGGTCGCTGTGGTCAATGAGCGAGACGAGATTGTGGTCGGCAAAGTCTTAAACCTGTCGCTTAGTGCGGATCACCGTGTCGTCGACGGAGCTGATGCCGCTCGCTTTGTCAACCTGCTGAAGTCTCTCTTAGAATCGCCCGCTCAACTGCTTTTGTAGGGAACTAGCTTAAGCACCTCTTAAAATGCTTGCCTTTTAAGCATTACTATATTAAAATGCACTCAATGTTATGCTTTTACAGGCGAAACTTATTACTTGAACCCCTGATCAATTGAGGACACTTTTTTATGAAAACGGCTTCGTTCAATGCGTTTACTAGTTCACCTATGGCGATGCAACACCCTTTGGCAAAGAATCAAAAAGCGTTGGGGCAATCCCAGCGTGAAGGTTTCAGTATTTTAATCCCCTTAAGTCCTTCAGAAGTAGCGGCAAAAAACTCATTAAATTATTCAGCTTTGAAACCTATAGACTTGAAAAACATACTCCGTGTTCCTCCTGAAGAAGGTATCACTTTTACGGATGCTGCTAAGAATGATTCTAGCTATAACAGAAGAATACTTAACTCAACCGAAGCATCGAAGTTGTCTTTACGGAATCTAAGTTATGTATTGAATCCATACGGCTTGGACATTGGTATTGTTATAAATCCAGATAGATTGGTACGCCCTAGGTTTACGGCGCTAATCACCCCAAAACAAATGAAAGGAGAAAGATCTAGGCTTGTAATCCCAGTTCTCGGAATCAAAGATCCGATTCAGGTAGGAACAAAATTCACTTTAGCTAAAGATGCAGCAACATCCATCATAGATGAAGTTATAAGGGTATTTTCGGAGAAAGAACTAAAAATTATAAAGGAAAGGCTTATAGGACAAAGGGGTCCCCTTAACGCACTTATTTCAGGCTTATCCATTTAATAAGTCCTAGACATTATTAATTTTTCTACCCACGAAAGTCCTATTTCTGTCATTGCGAGCGTAGATTGGCAATCTGTCAAGACCTCACAGGTGGGGGAAGAGATTACTTTGTTTCACTCGCCATGACGCTGGATTATTTTGGATAAATTTCCCAGAGCTTTCTATAAGATTTTGTCAATCCACCTTCAGAATATCAATATCTTGCGACGCCAAAGCAGGCAAATGCGTCTTTAAATAAGCGTTTAAGGTCTCCACTCGACCCGTCGCCAATAAGCGGACAAGATCCTTCCCCTGCCCTTCAATACCAAGAGATTGACGCTCATAAGCGATCCCTAAACGCTCGGCAATCACCAAAACCAACGCTTCACTCGGATCTATAAAAATCGTCTTGGGCATATACCTGCGTAAATCGGCTTTCAAACCCAAGTAATGGGTACAACCAATAATCAAGGCTTCTGGCGGATCCTCTTCAAACAAAGACGCATAACGATGCAATAAAACCTCTACCGATTCGACCTCAGGGTTACCTTCTACCGCTTGAGCCAACCCTGCACAGGAAGCGCTCTGCCAGCTAAGTTGAGGGTAAGACGCATCAGCATATAAGCGTTTTGCTAAGGCAGGGTATGCCCCACTATTGACGGTAAGGGGCGTTGCCATGAGTCCCACATGGGCATAATGTTGCTCTGCCCCTAAGCTGGCAATCAGTTCACGCATCAACAACGACAAGGTGGGTCGCAGAATATCAATGACGCGATCAGGACGAATCCCATGCTGGGCAAAGACTTCAGGTGAAATACTTTCCCACACGGCAGATGCCGTATTACAGGCAAATAAAATATAGCTATTGTCACAATGACGGGTCAATAAAGTGCCGACCAAGAGCAGGAGCCTCTCTCTTAAAAGGGCGGGATCTTTATCGCCATAGGGCATCCACGCCGAATCGGCGACAAAACTAATGGGGCACCCTAAATTGGCAGACCACAATGTTTTAAGAACGTTTAAGCCCCCCACGCCTGAATCAAAAACAATCAAATGAGCAGGACGAGGGCTCAACCACTTTAAAGACGCATCATCTTGAAGAAGAGAAAGAAGGGATTTAGGCATACTGGTTTACCGCCCGTTTCGCTTGAAGTAGGCATCCACCCCATCGGCGATCGCTTTGGCTTGCTGGCGTTGACGAAGCTCCGTATTCAGAACCTTCAGCTCATTAGCATTTGAAACATAGCCCAATTCACATAAAATGCTTGGCACCTTAACGTGATTAATCACATAAAACTGATTCTTTCTCACCCCACGATCCAGCACCGCCAAAGACTGCACCTGCTTGGCATGCACCGCTTGAGCCAAACTCAAGCTAAAGCCATGATAGTAATACGTTTCAAGCCCATAAATCGCTGAACTATTGCTGGAATTATGATGCACACTAATAAAAATGGTGGGATTATAACTGGCAGCCACCTGCGTAATTTCTTTCAGACTCAAGAAGGCATCCGTGCTACGGGTCATGTAAACAAGGTAGCCTCGAGCTTGTAATTCGTTGCGTAACTTCAGTGCGACACTTAAATTCAAGTTTTTTTCCATAATCCCGTCACGCATGGCACCCGCATCTTTACCGCCATGCCCTGCATCAATCACAATCACCTTTCGAGCGTTATTCGAGGGACGGATCGGCGTATTCATTCGAGAAGGGTTCACTAAATTAAAGCTGAGCTCTAAGGCATTTAAACTCGTAAAGGGCGTGCTTCTCAAATCTTCAAACGGCTTATTCAATTCCACCAACAAACGACTGCCTTGAGCCGACTGCATATGACTCAAGCTTTTCAAATACGGGAAATGGGACACATCAAAACCCATCGGTTCAGGAGGCGCCGTGACATTCAACAAGTCCACACTAAAGCGAGTCGGACTTTCCTTCACCACCTTGTACTGAATAGGGCGTTGCGATTCCAAACGAAACTTAACTGGCGTATTCGGGGATTCATTTGAAATATACAGTTGCTTTAAGGCACTCATGACCTTGGGCTGGGTGAGTCTAACCTTGTCCCAAAACGGGTTCTTGGATTGAGACGGTTGAATAATCACACTATTTTTAAAGGCGTTGTCTTGGCCTTGCAGCACCGTAAAATTACGAGGCTCTTCCGTCTCAATAACGACTCTCACCACATTCGGGGTATTTTGAGACACCCTCACAGACCAGCCCTGCCACTGAGTCACACCAGAAGTTGGGTATGCCCCTTTGGCATCAGGTTCACTTGAAAAGAGTTTGGGCGAAATCGCCGCAGGTTCCAGATCCAAAACAAAGCGATGGGGATTTTCCAAGTAAAACTCATTTTTAACCTTAAGGGGAAGACTATTGAGTGAAGGCTTTAGCATGAAGAATTGATCTTCAATTTCAATGAGTTCAATGGTCGTTCGGCTTTCAACAGGCTTCGTTGGAGAGACAGGGGTAGATGAGCCATCACTGGCATTTGAAGGCACTGGCGAACTGGCATAGGTTGGACTTTTCGTATTTTCAATAACCCCACCACCATGCCTAGATTCGCTCCGCACGATGTTAGACGCTCCACTCAAAGGGTTCGGAATGAGGAGACGTCCGTTACTGAGGCTTACCAAGTTTAATGCCGTTAACGTCGTGCCTGCCTTATAGGTGAGTACGACACGGGCTAAATCAATCAGACTACCGCCATGTTGAAGCAATTCCACTTTTTCAATGCCTTGCATGCCAACAGCGTAGCCTGAAGGCAAGTCATTTTTTAACTTAGCAAAGGGGAAGTCAATAATCAGTTGATTCTTGGGGATATCCAACTTCAAGAGGTATCGGGGGGAGGAACCTTCAGGCGTATTTTCGAACAAGCGTTCAGGCAAAAGGAAAAAGCCCTTTTCATCAATGTCAAAGGGTTGAGAGTCGATATTCGATTGAATCGACACAAGCGAAAATGCCACTGGTTTTGGGGATAGCGGTAAACCTGATTCCGCCCAAGTGAAAAGCGGATTCAGAAGTCCCCCTACAAGGAGGAGGGAAAAGAGATTAAAAATCGTATAAGTTCGCCACAAACGCACTAAGCAAAACCTCATTTATGCTAGATTTAATACTAACATAAGTACACCATTTTCGCATCGGTCTGTATTTTTTGTTTCAGGATTTCACGGCCACAAAAAAGCCCTCCGTGTAGAAGGGCTTTTTGAAGCTTAACGCTTGGAGTATTGAGGTTTCTTACGAGCTTTGTGAAGTCCGTATTTCTTACGCTCTTTTACACGAGCGTCACGAGTTAAGAAGCCTTCGACACGCATCAAACGAGCGTAATCAGGGTTAAGTTCAGCTAAAGCACGTGCCACACCCAAGCGAATCGCTTGAGATTGACCGACTTTTCCGCCACCTTCTACCTTACACAACACCGTGTATTGAGATTCTACACCAGCAGAAACCAAGGCTTGCTTGACTGAAACATGCAAAGACGCACGGTTTCCAAGATACTCTTCAACACTTTTTCCGTTGATGAGGATCGTACCTGTACCAGGCAATAAACGCACACGAGCAATCGCTGATTTACGGCGACCTGTACCACGTTGTCCAACTTGGGGATAAGACATATAACGTCTCCTAAATTAATCCTTGTAAACAAATAAATCTTGCAAAGCCTATTGGGGGAATACTTTAGGCTGTTGAGCTTCATGCGGATGTTCAGCACCCACATAAACGTGAAGTTTCTTAATTTGCTGACGACCTAAACGGTTGTGAGGCAACATGCCACGCACGGCAATTTCCATAATACGCTCTGGCTTACGATCCATCATTTGTCTAAAGGTAAAGGTTTTAATCCCACCAATAAAACCCGTATGGTGACGGTAAAGTTTTTCTTCATACTTCTTACCCGAAACGACCACTTTTTCCGCATTGATTATGATGACATTGTCACCACTGTCAATATGAGGGGTGTAAGTAGGCTTGTGCTTTCCACGAAGCACATTAGCGATTTGAACCGCTAAACGACCAACGGTTTGACCATCCGCATCGACGATGTACCATTCTTTTTGGACTTCATCGGTTTTGGCAGAATAGGTTTTCAACATTTGAAAACTCCTTTTTAAGGGCATGGCTTAAAGTTTTGACACGCACATCATTAAATTGTAAACAGGGTGCTTCATAATGAATCGCCATGAGCGTTAAACCTTGTGACGGGGCAGTCCGCAGAGACGCAGGGCGATCGCATTGGACTAACACATCTTGAGCTGAAAGAAGCGAAGTCGAAGCTTGACTTCTATTGTCACCCAAACCATGTAGATATGCAACCATATTCCTTATCATTTTATACAAAAAACGATTTCCCACAAGGTCAAAAACGATTGCCTCTTCAAATTGTTGCGAAAAAGACGCATAATGTAACAAACAGCAATCATTTGTGACCGAACTGCCTGGTGATTTAAAGTAAGAAAAGTCATGTTCCCCCACAAAAGTTTGGGCGGCGTCTTGCATTACCGCTAGATTCAGCGGTTGATGAATCAACGTCGCATTGCTCGCTTGATGCGGACGACGAGTCGGAGCCAGCAGCCATTTGTAACGATACCACTTGGCAACCGCGTCAAACTGCACCGAAGGGTAATGCCCTTGCTCATCAGGCAAGCCTGCGTTCAAGACTTCCGTCACCGCAATTTCAGGAGGCAACTTCGCATTGAGGGCTAAGCTTAAATTAGGCACACGAGCCAAAAAGTCATCGCTAACATCGAGTTCAGCGACTTGTCCTTGGGCATGCACCCCTTGATCCGTGCGGGAAGCAAAGTGCAGGCGTTTAACATGAGACCGTAAGTTTAAGGCATCTAAGGCTTTCCATAATTCGCCTTGCACCGTCGTGCAGGGATTGCCGACTTGGGCTTGGCTGCCGCTAAACGGCGTGCCGTCATAATGAATCAGCAAATAAAGCCTCATTTCAACTCCCTTTTAAAAAGGACACGAAAAATCTCTTTCGTGTCCTTTAAAATATTGTGCTTTGTGCGATTAAACCAATTGAACAATCGCCATTTGCGTGTTGTCTCCACGACGGCGGTGTGTTTTCAACACACGGATGTATCCGCCTTGACGTTCCGCATAGCGAGGGCCAATTTCAGCAAATATTTTACGCAAAACCGTTTCTTCAATCGGGTTGCCTTTCGCTGATTCAATCACTTGACCAGTTTTCACCTTGTACAAACGCTTAGATGCCATACGAACATCATTCAAATTACCACGCTTTGCATAGGTTACAATAGGACTTGCAAAGGAAACCAAAACTTTAGCACGAGTGACCGTCGTTTCAATTTCACCATGTAAGAAGAGTTGAGTTGCCAAAGAACGCATCAACGCTTTACGTTGATCGACGGGCAAACCCAATTTTTTCACTCGATTACGGTGTCTCATAATCATCAAACTCCATATAAATTGTTGTAAGAATTAGTCCACAGGAAGAAGGGCATCTTCAGGACTTGGCTTTAAATCAATACCAAAGGCTTTTAAGCGTTCGATGACTTCATCTGCCGATTTTTTGCCGAAGTTTTTAATGTTCAACAAATCATGCTCAGACTTCAACATCAATTCTTGAATGCTATGGATATTGGCACGCTTCAAGCAATTGAAGGCACGAACCGAAAGTTCAAGATCTTCAATCGTAATAGAAGGGGCATTATCTTCCAAAACTTCTTCTTTTTCAACGATAGGTTGTGTGACAACCGTCGGTACGCCTGACAAAGAAGCAATCGGCACCAAGTTTTCAATTAAGATGTTGGCGGCTTGACTTAAGGCAGCCGTCACATCAACGCTACCGTCGGACCATAACTCAAGTTCCAAACTATCATAATCCGTGCGAGTTCCTAAACGAAGCGGCTCGACATTGTAAGCCACTCGACGAATCGGCATAAAGGCCGCATCCAAAGGCAAAGCGTCATGGCTGGCGTTTGCAGAAGACTGGGTTTTATCAGCAGGGACGTAACCCACACCAGATTCCACCGTCAATTCCACTGCCAAATGGCCGTCTTTACTCAAGGTGGCAATATGCCAATCAGGGTTTAAGACTTCAATGCCTGCTGGCAATTCAAGGTCTTTCGCCGTGACTTCACCGACACGTTTTACATCTAAACGCAAAACCGCAGGTTCGCCTGTTTCAGACTTCAGAACAACGCCTTTGAAGTTCAACAGAATATCGAGGACGTCTTCAACGACACCGTCGATATTGGTAAACTCATGCGAAACGCCTTCAAAGCGAGCAGACGTAATAGCG
>JBEISK010000054.1:0-9274 GCA_040375445.1 Gammaproteobacteria bacterium
AAAGTCCAAAACTGCCTTGTTCCTCCTCCCTTAGGGAGGAGGCTAGGAGGAGGGACACCAGCTACGGCTGGACATCCCGAATCCCTCACCCCAACCCTCTCCCTAAGGGAG
Organism: Gammaproteobacteria bacterium; assembly: GCA_040375445.1. Taxonomy (GTDB): domain Bacteria; phylum Cyanobacteriota; class Vampirovibrionia; order Vampirovibrionales; family JAJTHC01; genus JAJTHC01. The sequence continues at coordinate 112 of JBEISK010000054.1, forward strand.
AGGGAGTAAAACCACTTTCTCTGTGCCTTCTCACTCCCCCCAAAAAACGCAAAAAGGACGCCCATGACTTCCCCTGATCCTCAGCTTCAAAGCGCTTATGCCCAACACGTCTGTGATTTTGAACGACGCATCGCCACTGAAACCGCCTACAATCCTTACGGCTCCCTTGCCTACACGCTCGGGCAAGGCTTCATTGAAGAAGCGGGCTTGAACGACGCTGATTTACTCAAACACTTCGGTATTGCTCAAATTTGGTTCGGACGCTACTTCCAACGCAACGTCAAGCTCCCGACCCTCACCCCCAACGAATTTAGAGAGATTCCGCAAAGCCAAGTCAAACTCGCCGTCGAAATGCTCGTTGGAGAACACTGGTCGTCCGATCGTGAAAAAGCCCTTAAAGCCCACATCTACAAACACCTCAATCTAAGCTCTGCAGATGTCGACACCTTCTCGGTTGAAACCGACAAAACCTGTTGTCATTCCCCCTGCTTCGGATGCACCTGCTTCGACGTTCACACCGCCATCGCCAATCAAGGTCGTACGCCATGGTTGAACATCTTAGAAGCGAAGGCGCTTGAGCAAACCGCCACAAAACCAGAGGCCTTGGCATGAACGAAACGCCCTCCGTCAACTGGGAAACGCCCTACAAAACATGGGTTTTGACGATTGTTTTGGCGAATCCCGATTTAAACTGGCAACCGCATCACGATGCTACCAAACGCTGGGAAGCCGTCCGCCCTGAAAACGTCCCTGTTTTGGTAGAAGGCTTGAATTATTTTATGCCGTTGACGATTCAAAACGTCACATCTTTAAGTACAGCCAACGCCGAAAACACCCACACGGCGTGGGATTTCACCCTAGAACTCGAAGACGACTGTGCCTTCTTCGGGATGCACGCTTTGGTCAAAGATGCCCTAGACGGCTTTAAGCTCGATTGGTGTATTCATCCGCTAGATGACGCCTTTCCTCGTCGAAAAGCCCTACTGATGAGCGACATGGATTCCACCTTCTTAGAAGGCGAATGCATTGATGAATTGGCGGATTTTGTCGGTAAAAAAGCCGAAGTTGCTCGCATCACAGAAGCCGCCATGAACGGCACGCTGAACTTTGAAGACGCCCTAATTGAGCGAGTCGCCTTGCTCAAGGGATTGCCTGTTGCGAGTGTGCATCACGTTTTAGATGCTACGCCTCGGATGGCTGGGGCGAAAACGCTCGTCGACACGATGCGGCATCACGGATGCTATAACGTCCTCGTTTCAGGCGGTTTCACCCCCTTCACGCAGGCCTTGTGCGACGAGCTTCGCCTAGATGCCCACCAAGCCAACCAGCTGGTAGAAGCCGACGGCGTCTTTACAGGGCAGGTCATTCCGCCGATTTTGGGCAAAGAAGCCAAGCTCGTAGCCTTACATTATTATAGTAAACGCCTGGAGATTCCCCTTGAAGCAACGCTCACCGTGGGCGACGGGGCGAATGATTTGCTCATGCTACAGGCGAGCGGTCTGGGCGTCGCCTTTCATGCGAAAAAGGCGGTACACGAGCAAAGTCGTGCGTCGGTGCGGTTTAATGATTTATCCGCCTTGCTTTATTTTCAGGGGATTCCACAATCGGATTGGATTATTTAGCACTTTTACGATACAATGAAATAAAATCATTGTTTTGTTGAGAAGGACTTTTTCATGCAAGCTCAAGATACCCGATACGTTTATTTCCGTAAAGAAATTCGCCCTGACGCCGAAGCCGTCGTGTCCATTCGTAACCATTCGTTGTTGTATGGTACGTCGATTTTTGAAGGCATCCGAGGGTATTGGATTGAAGAGCAGAATGCCATTGCAATTTTCAGAGCCAGAGAACACTTTGAACGCTTGCTGTCTAACGCCAACATTTTTCATATGCACATTGATGAAACCGTCGAAGATTGCTTGAACATTTTGGCGGAACTCATTCGCAAGAACGCTCACCGAGGCGACACCTACATTCGCCCCACGCTCTTTAAAGACGGCATTTCGATTGGTCCTTCGCTAGACAAAGACCCCACCAGTTTAAGCATTTTCACGCAACTCTTGGGCGACTACATCCCCATTGACAAGGGCTTACACGTCTGCGTGTCTAACTGGCGACGCAACGGAGACAACGCCATTCCCCCTCGTGCTAAAGCAGGCGGTGCCTACATGAACACGGCGCTTGCCGTGACGGATGCCCGTCGTTCAGGCTTTGACGATGCGATCGTCCTCACTGAGCAAGGCAAGGTGTCGGAAGGATCTGCCATGAACTTGTTCTTGGTGCGAAACGGTCAATTGATTACGCCTTCCAATACGGAAAACATTTTAGAAGGCATCACTCGTGCGACGATTATTGAGCTGGCTCGTAAGGAGTTGGGCTTGACGGTGGTGGAACGCACGGTGGAACGCACGGAATTGTATGTGGCGGATGAACTCTTTTTCTGCGGCACAGGGGCTCAAGTGGCTGGGGTCACGCAGGTGGATCATCGCCCGATTGGCACAGGTGAAGTTGGGGTGTTGTCGAAGAAAATACAAGACTTGTATTTTCAGGTCGTGCGAAACCAAGTGCCTCAATACAGCGACTGGTGCCAGCTCGTGCAGTTGTAGGGTGGGGTTTTTAGCCGTAGTAATTTAGTAAGGTATCTAAGGGTACCTTTAAGCCCTGTTGATCTAAGTTGGCTTGATGCGTCTTAAATAAATACGCAAGGCTCTCTTTTTGAATGCTTGTATGGGCATAATGCACTTTACGATGACAATTCGGACACAAGCACACAACATTACTGGGGACATCCAAACTATATTCAAAACGATGTTGGACTTGTAAAGGAATTAAATGGTGAGCTTCCATATAAGCATTGCCTGAACTCTTGTGAATAAAGGTTTGATGACTTTCATCTAAGGCACACTTGTATTCTGCCTTAATTAACGCTTCTGTAACGATACGAGCCTTTCGCTGGCTGCGTTCTACGACAGATAAACTCTTTTTTGGGATTTCAATAGGCACCAGTTCTAATTGAGCGTGTTCTTCAAAATTATCCAGTTTTAAGCTATTGATGGTCTCTTGAAACTGATTCGATGTCATATATTGATCGGCTTGATCAACTTCGTCTAAATAGTATTGTGCAAGTTGCTTAATTTCGTCTGTTAAACGAGGAGAGTTGATACACAATTCCAAAGCTTGATACTCAAGTCCTACTTGGAAGATACGTTTTGCAAAAGATGCTTGTTGGTGATAGCTCTTGGCGGTTGCTCCTCCCCAATTTTCATTAAGTTCATTCTGCATGTGTTGTCCAAGTTCAAAACGATTAGATGAATTAAAATGAATGCGTAAAATTTCAAAACATTTCACGAAATCAGATTTCCCAGATCCATTTAATTCTTTTTTTAAATCAAAAGGATTTATGACAGCCACCTAATACTCCTCCGCCTCCGTCGATAAGCGGTCAGAAGGGCGGAAGAAGAGGTCGTCGTAAGTCTTAATCTCCACGTTCAGCACACGGGTCTTCACCTCATTCACGACTTCCGCCACCAAGTCCGCCAAGGGCAAGACCTTCTTCGCCCCCACATGGTAGCGACGCACCGAAACCGTGCCTTCTTCCGCTTCACGATCGCCCATGATCAGCATCACAGGCACCTTACGAGTCTCGCACGAACGCACCCGATAGTTAATGCTATCGTCCACTTCCAACACCGTGCGGATGCCTGCGTCCTTCAAGGCGTTCTGCACCGTTTCCGCATACGCCTTGTGACTTTCGCCAATCGGCAAAACCGCTACCTGCACAGGGGCGAGCCACGTCGGGAAGGCACCGCCCAAATGCTCCACCAAAATGCCGATGAACCGCTCAAAGGAACCGAAAATCGCACGGTGAATCACAATCGGACGCTTAGCCGTGCCGTCGGCATCAATATAGGTGAGTTCAAAGCGTTCAGGCAACTGAAAATCAAGCTGGAAGGTGCCACATTGCCACAAACGCCCCAAGCTGTCACGAATCTGCACATCGATTTTCGGCCCGTAAAAGGCACCCTCGCCCTCTTCAATGGCGTAAGGGCGACCCGTGGCATCGAGGGCGGAACGCAAGGCGGCTTCGGCTTCGTCCCACACGGCGATTTCGCCCAAGAACTCGTCAGGGCGGGTCGACATGCTGAACTGGTAGTCCAAATTAAAGAGCTTGTACACTTCATCGAGCATCTTAAACAAATGAGCGACTTCGCTTTGCACTTGATCTGGCGTAGCGAAAATGTGGGCATCGTCTTGGGTGAACATACGCGTCCGCATCAAGCCGTGCATGGCTCCTGTCGCTTCATTGCGGTGCAAAATCTGCCCTTCGGCGATACGCAAGGGCAATTCCTTATAGCTATGCAACTTGCTTTTGAAATAGAGCATGGTATCGGGGCAATTCATGGGTTTGACGGCGTATTCAGGCTCGCCCTCGGCATCATTCACAATAAACATATTGTCTTGATAATGGTGCCAATGCCCTGAGCATTGAAAGAGTTCCTTTTTGTAAAGCACAGGGTTGGAAATTTCCACATAGCCGTAACGCTCCAGCGTTTCACGCCAAAACGCTTCAATGCATCGACGCACTTTGACGCCGTTGGGTGACCACATCGCCCCCGCCGCCCACGGATGAAACTGGAACAAATCGAGTTGCGGCCCTAGCACACGGTGATCCCGACTTTTGGAATCTTCCACGAACTCAAGGTAACGCTTGAGGTCTTTGGGCGTTTTCCAGGCTGTTCCTGTAATGCGGGTGAGGCTGGGTTGATCTTCATCCTTCCAGTGGCTGGCAGCGATTGCCGTGAGTTGTGTGGATCCGCAAAGCCCTGTGTGAGGTACGTGAGGGCCTGCACATAAATCGATGAAAGTACCTGATCGATAGAGCGTGACATCTGTAATACCCCGTCCCTTGATTTTTTCCAAGATCTCCAACTTGTGAGGCTGTTGCTTGGCTGTAAAATACGCCACGGCATCCGCAAGGGGGACGCTCGCCACTTCAAAGGGATGTGCTTTGCCGACATGGGTTTTCATTTTGCTGGCGATCGTTTCAAGGTCGTCTTCTTTCAACGACACGCCGTCGATTTTCACATCGTAGAAAAAGCCTGTGGGGGTGGCAGGGCCTGTGGCGAATTGCACGGTGGGGTAGAGTTCTTCTAAGGCACAGGCGAGAACGTGTGCGGAGCTGTGGCGAATGCGGATGAGTTGTTCGTCGTGTGACAGGGCGGAAAATGCTTTTTTGTCGACGGCTTGCCAGTCGAGTGCTGAAAGCCAATCGTGGTGGGATTCTAGTGTGTTTGTCATGGGGTGAGCCTCTCTATAATCGTGATGTAAACCCTTCCATTATAAGCCAAAAGCGAGTGAAGGGAAAGTTTCGTCTCCCCTTCTTAAAACCAGGCGGGGGAATTAGGTAAAATAATCGTGGGGGTTTAGGCACAAGGCACGGTGGTGAAAACACATCATACTGAAAAAGAGTAGCTCGCTTCCTATCCTCCTATACTTGAAGGGGAGGGGGGAAGACCAATTTGCAATCCCCTTCATAGTAACAGATTATTACAGAAGATCAATTAAAACTTATCCATAGACTTTATTAATCTATCAAAAGGTAAAGAAACCTTTATGATAGATTTTTTAATTGGGAAACATTCAAAGATAAGAGAGGATTATACCCCATGTCTATTTCAAGACCGCAACCGAATGTAGGGTCAAGGCCCCAAGGACCTGCTCCACTACCACTTACTACAAGTGCTAATTTTTGGACGGCCACACGAGCAAAAGGTTTAACGACTGCGTGTGAAACCTTTAACCAAAATCTTTATACCAATTCTGATCTTTCTAAAGTGAAGAAGTCTGATTCAGTAAATACGTGGGTCAATATGACGAATAAGTCCTTCGGAGTTAAGAATGAATTTTACTTTGGGTCGGGTTCAGATCGCTTAATCTTAGCCGATACAACAAAACGTACTGGTCTGAATGATGAAAGCATTTTCATGGGTAACGGAAATGACGATCTTACCCACACGGGTACTCTATCTGGTATGTTCGTTGACTTAGGCAATGACCACGATCACATCTTTGCAAAGTCAGCTCGTCAGCTCGATGTCGATTTGGGTGATGGGAACGATATCCTCAACATACGTCAATTAGAAGGTTATAATTGGTTTGTTGGCGGTCGTGGCAATGATATTTTCAGACTGAAAGATTTTAACGGAGACAACGTCATTGAAGATACTTCAGGCGTTTCCACACTTGATTTTACTGACACACTCAGAAACAAGTCTGGTCAAGTTATTACATCACAAGGTTACCCTATTAAGTGTAATGGTGGCAAATGGGACTTTACGACAATTCAAGGTCGAAATTCTCGAACGAAGGCAACGCCTGGTCAGGCTGGTCCAAGTGTCAATAGTTTTAATTTTACTAGAGTAGACACAAAAGGCGGTTATAAGCTAATCGACAAAGAAGGAGATGCCCTTAAAATGAATTTTGGTGCTGCACTTGGGCATAAACTTTTATTCGCGGACGGTAGTATTGAACAAAATCCTAAAACAGGTGTTTGGACTAAAACCGTGAAAAATAAATCTGCTAAAACTGAAGTCGTTACAACCTACCAGCTTAATGATAAGGGTGAATGGAAAACACCTCCCCCTGCTACTGCTGTTCCTGCGAAAGTTAAAGCAACCTCTTAATCACAAGAGTGACGCGAAAGAACGTCCTAGACAAACGAGTAGAATATTTTTAGTGTCAAAGGCATTTAGGGTAACACCTAGATGCCTTTTCTAAAACAAGTCTATTTTTAAGCATACTACGAAATCTCTGCGAAAGTGACTTTTTTCATGTTCTCCTTCCTTGCGAAAGAGGGGTAAGGCAAAAAATGTGTAAAGTATGTGTCAAAAATTAAATTTCGCGTGTCAGAAATAAGCCGTTTATGTATCAAAAAAGACGTTCTTCTCCAAAAGACGCAGTTTTTTTCCTTGATTTTATTTTATGCTTCTGTCACACTAAAAACGAATTGGTGTTTACTATACACTCACCTTTAAGGAAATGCGTTTATGCAAGTTGATTTGATGCCACAGCTGTTTCGACGACGAAGTACCCCTGCACTCGATTGCTAGGGTCGCTTAATCGTCTCTACTAGGACGTTCACGCTAAATTACGGCTTTTACTCACGGCAATAGATGTGCAGGTTTACCCAACGACAGGCGTCGTTAGGTTTTGTGTTGCATAGTATTGTTAAGGAAATTATTCAATGGGAATGCTCTCTTCAGCTTTATTCAACCCCACAGTCGTTAATGGTCTCTACCAGCTGACTGAAGAAGGGGCTGCGAGCCTCTTGGTGCGAGATGCTTTGATGAATTATGGCCAGGTTAGTGAAGCCAAGAAAGAAAACGAAGATTTAGCAAATGAAGTGAGCTTTAATGTATGGGGAGCGTGGGTGACTTGGGGCAGTGGGGTTTTCCTACTTAAAAGCCTGTATTTCAATGTACTAAACTCCTTCCTGCCTTTTGCGAAACATGCCGACAACTGGATTATGGAAGACGGCAAAGGATCCCAAAAGCTGACGGCTCAAAAAGCCCGTGATTATAGCCAAGTTCTGAAAGAACGCTTTAAGAGCAAAGATGCTTCTGTGATTCAGCAAGCGGAAAAACTGGCCCAAGGCTATGAAAAAGTGGCCACAAAAGACTCCCAAACCTTCTTAAAGCAAATGAATCGTGCAAAGCTTGGAGGTATCATTTTTGCGGGGGGTATTTCAGCCTTTTTAACAGGCTGGGTTATTCCGCAGGTTGCTCATCACCGCACCAAGAAAACACTTAGTCAAAGAGCCGCTGAAATGCGTGCCGATGATTTAGAGCAACAAAATTTAAATGCTTATCATACCCTCGCTCAAGATACTCCATCCAAATCACTGACGGCACAATGGCAAGACGCTAAAGCACTTCTTCAAACACAGCCCGTGACTTCTTCCCGTCAAGCCCAGTTCAAACAAAACCTGGTTCAAGCAAGACTCGGCAAAACCTACGAATCCGCTAAGCCTCGAAGTGCTGTAGTTGATATTGTTGATTATTTGAATAAAAAACCCAATATCACAAACCTACTATTAGTAGATTCCGTCATTACAGGGAGTAGAATTGGAACCGCAGAAGACAACAACGATCGTATTCGTTGGGCCACCTTTGAAGCCATTTTCTTGTACATGATGTACCTTGGTTCTGGGCAGGTGCGAGAAATGATTCAACAAGGGGTGATGGATCTGCCAAAAATTAAGGACTTCGCCCAGCTCAAGAACTTAAACTATAACAGTTTGGCGGTGCTTCAGCGTTATGCGCAACAAGGGGAATCTCAGCCGAACATGAACCAAGCCCTTGGTAAAGCCCTTACCGAGTTTGGGATTACTGCTGATAAATTAAAAGAGATGGAAGCCGCCTTTGAACAATACACTGCTCACCATACGCTGATGGCCAAAGAAAAAGAAGAAGTCTCTCAACAGAAGTTGAAAGAACTCATGGAACCGATTATAGAGTCGATTTCAACGCACATGCAGAAGTCTACCACCCTTTACAAGCCAAATGACAACGTGATTGTGGATCTGCTCATGAGTGAAGGGGTCATGCCGATTCATCAAGAAGGCTTTTTCTCTGCCTTGACGCATGGTCGGTTGCTTAAGCCCACCGTGTTTGGTATTGATTTAACACAAGCTATGCCTGCCTTTGATGAAAAACATGGTGAAAAAGGCGTGGCGAATGTGATTTACCGCTTGTCTCAATTGGCAGAAAAGGAATCCACCACTATTGGGCATCAAGTGAAGGCGTCTTATTTTGGACATACTGTTGGGATTTTCGCTAGCCTTTTAGGTGGCTACTTGGTGATGGGACGTTTGTCTCCGTGGGTACAACGATGGTTGTCTCACAAGGTGACAGGGCAGGACTTGCCCAACCGCATGGATATTAACAATTACAAGGTCGACGACGGGGAGCCTGCCATAAACAAAGACAAGTCCGTCCCTTTAGACGCTCACGTTTAGTTATGTTTTACTTCAGCAGGTGCCACACATCGGCGTAGTCTTGGGTTTTGCCGTTGAGCGTGAAGGTGGAACCTTCTTGCGTCATCAAGTCATTGCCTTGCCCGTCAAAGTTTTCAGCGGTTTGGGTGGAATCTGTTTCACCCAAGT
>JBEISK010000020.1:0-36712 GCA_040375445.1 Gammaproteobacteria bacterium
ATGCGAGGAGGTGGGTCAAAAGGGGGTGGATTTTCAAGGAGGGGGAAATGAGGGAGGAGAAACGCAATGCGTCCTTCCTTCCCCCTCCTTGAACCGCCTTTAGAGGTGTTGGAGACCTTTGGCGGAGCAAAGGTCTCTGACAAACGAGTAACCTAAAAAGGAGCTAGAAATCCAATTAACAACACAACTTAAAAGCCTCCACCCAGCTCACGCTGTAAATGATTCCATGCCGTCAACGCACCCTGCCGAGCCGTAAGCGTGGCAATACGCTTTTGCAACAGGGCATCCTGCTGGCTTAGGCTTGAAATATACGATTCCAAACCTGCCTTGTAACGAGCCTTGCTCAAGGTATACTGCTCTTCGGCAAGATGTTCTTGAGATTCCGCGATTTCAGTGGCATCTAAGCGTTGTTTTAAGTTAATTAACGCATTTTCGGCATTTCGACCTGCCAATAGCAGTTGATTCTGATACAAACGCCCCACCGATTCGTAAACCGCTTTTTGCTGCTTGAGATTCGCCTTAATCGCTCCACCTGCAAACAATTGTTGAGCTAAAGAGGCCCCCACGGATGTTAAGAGGCTGTCCCAAGAAAACCAATTCGCTATTTTAGTTGAGGCTAAACCTGCTTGAGCGTTTATCGTAAAGCTTGGCAAAAACATCCGCCGAGCCACCTTCACATCGACGCCAGCGGCTTGGAGTTGTAGCTCGCTCATGCCGACATCGGGGCGATGCAAGAGCTTGTCGGATTCAATCGTCGTCCATGTAGAAAAGGGCTTTAAGTCCACCTCGCTTAAAAAAGTAGTCGCCGTAATGCTATGGTCTTTCCACACAAAGGCATTCACAGGTTTCCCTGCAATGTAAGACGCTTCGTGATCCAGCACCCCTGCTTCATTTTTCAGCACTGTAATCGACGTTTTTAGCGTTTCAAGAGCTTGCTTACGAAGGAGTAAGGCATCTTTGGCTTCAATCCCTGCTTCATAACGCTCACGCTCTAAATGTTCCCATTCTTCAAGCACGGTTAAGCGTTGAAGGCTTAAATCGAGCAGGCTGTCGTTGGTAATGGAATCAATGGCGGTGTTGACGGCGTGTTCAGCCAATGCCAATTCCATGTCACGCAGTTTTAAGGCTTCCGCTTCATAACGCAACCGCACGGCTTGCGTTTGAAGATGATTCTTACCCAACCAATCCACTTCATAGTTTAACGTTAACGGTAAATTGTAGATGTTGAAGGTGGATCCAGGGGAAAAGACGTTGGCACCCCCTGAAGCAAATTGAGACGCACGTGGGGAAATGAGGTTTTTGGAGTTTTTTTGCTTCGTCCAACTCGCGCCGATGCTTACGGTGGGTAGTTCTACTGCAAATTGTTTGCGAACCTCTTGCTTTAGGGCTTGTAAATCAAACTCTTTGGCACGCAGTTCCAAATTATTGAGCAGAGCGGAAATCACGAAGGATCCGATGTCTTCACGTCCGAAGGCGTCCCACCAGGTGGTGGACACAAAAAATTGAGGGGTTAAATAGGAATGCACAGGTTCCTTTAAAGGACGCAACGGTTCGAGCTTGTCTGCCTTGTTTTGTGGAGGGACAGGAGGCTCTTGGGGGGTGTCTTTTTGAAAAGCAGGCAATGGGCAGACCAGTTCATCTAGATCAGGCTGTGCTAGAGCAAGAGGCATGCCTGTTGCCGTGATACTTAAAACGACCAGTACCCATAAAATCGAGTGCTTAGGGGGCGTTTGCTTCATAAGGGGCCTCCTGCTTTTGTGGTTTTTTCAGCATCGGTGGGGAGTTCTAGCGTCGTGTCTAAGGGAGTCCCTAAAGATTCAGAAGCGGTATTTTTGGTTTTGAAGGTATCCGCATCGAGGTAGACATCCACCTGTTGACCTGGGTAAACGCTAAACCCTGCTGGGGGCGTAAAGCGATAAATCACTTGTAAGACTCGCACATCGTTGCGTTCTGCGGTTCCGCCTGTTAACGACACTTTGGGTACCATAAACGGCTCAATGCGCTCAAAGCTCAAGGGGAAAGATAATTTGCTATTGCCTTTAATATAAGCTTGGGCGTGCATGCCTGCTTGCACTTTGGGTGCTAAGACTTCGTCAATGTCCACACGCACTTGCAAGGCATTGACATTGCCCATTAGAATGGCAGGCTCACTACTTTTCCCGCTCATTTGCATGAGTTGTACGGTTTCACCCACGCGGATGTTAATCTGAAGAACCGTACCGTCTTTGGGGGCTTTCACTACGGCTTGAGCGAGTTGCACATCCAATTCCTTGACTTGAGCCAAAACGCTATTGACTGAAGCACTGGCTTCTTGGGCGAGGGCTTTGGCTTCGTCCAAATCAGGTTGCCAAGCTCCAGCAAGCGTTGCTTTTAGCGTGGCGTCTGCTTCTGCGACTTGAGCCGTTGCGACATCCACCGCCAAACGCTGTTGGGTGAGTTCTTGTTCACTAATGGCACGAGAATCGGCGACGCTTTCAAGGCGTTTGAGCTTGTCTTTTTCTTTATTTAAATTGGCTTGTAAGCTCGCCACTTTCGCTTTTAAAGGCGGAATCATCACATCACGAGGTTCAGCTCCTAATCGATGTAAACGAGCTTGAGCCGCCCCCAAACGAGACTTAGAAGCCGAGGCATCAGCGAGCAAACGACGGCGTTGAGCGTCTAGAATAGAGGTGTCCAGCTTAAAAAGGGCTTGTCCTTTTTTGACCGCTTGATCTTCCTTCACATAAATCGCCACCACTTTACCGCTGTAAAACGGGGCGACTTTCACCGCTTCATCGACAGGTTCAATGATGCCTGCGCCTGTTACCGCATTTTCGTAGGGGGCGGCGGCTGGCGTGCGAGTGGGTTCACGTTCAGGTTCTGCGATGACTTGCGTATTGATGTAATACAACATAATCAAGACGCCTAGAATCGCAATGGGAATGGTTTTTGAGAAGGGAATGAGTTTCCAGTTCAGGGATTTGAGGTTTTTCTTAAACATAAGGTGCCTTCCTTTTTAGGGGGTATTAAATCTTGAAATCTAGGTTTTTTTGCTTTAGGCGGTAGAAGGGGCAATGCCTGATGTCGCATTTGCCCACGCTTGAGCATCTTGATGCGTGCCAAGAATGCGACCGTCTTCCATTTCAACGAGGTAATCGGCGTATTGATAGATGCGGTTGTCATGCGTGACGATGATCACGGCACGTCCTTCTTGTTGAGCCACGTTTTTCAACAATTCCATAATGACTCGCCCTGTTTTACCGTCTAGGGCAGAGGTAGGCTCATCGCAAATGACGAGCTTGGGATCGTTGACTAAGGCTCGTGCAATGGCGACCCGTTGTTGTTGACCGCCTGAAAAGTCTTTGGGCGTGGCGTAAGGTCTGTCGCCTAAGCCGACCTTGCCGAGCCATTCAATGGCGGTTTCAACGGCTTCATCATGCGGAACCCCTTGAATCAACAAGGGTATCGCCACATTTTCGGCGATGCTAATGGTGCTAATCAAATTAAATTGTTGAAAGATAAAGCCCACATTCATACGCCGAAACTCGCCTTTTTGCTTTTGATTGAGGGCGTGAATTGGGGCGTTTAAGACGTTGATGTCTCCTGAATCGGGCGTTAAAATACCAGCGATAATACTAATCAGCGTGGTTTTACCGCATCCGCTAGGGCCGACGACGTAGCTCATTGCCCCAGCAGGGAAGTCGATGCTAATATCGTGTAAGACCGTTTGAGCTTCGCCGTCATTGTCAAAACTTTTATAGACATTTCGTAGAGAAATGGCAGTTTTGCTCGTTGAGTTTAAATCAGGTAAAGCAGACATAAAATCCTTTATCCTCTAAAAACAATGGCAGGATCGATGCGTAAGACTCGGTACAAGCTTAAGAATGAGGCGATCACGCAGAAGCCCATGACCAAAAATAGTACGATCCAAATGAGGGCAGGTGGGGTGTAATAAGCGAGTGGGGCGGTATCAGGCAAGAACAGTCCAAACAAGGACGCCATGCCTACCCCTAATCCATACCCGATTAAGCCCACGGTAATACTTTGCACAAAGACCATGCGAGCCAATTCGCCGTTGGTAATGCCGATCGCCTTAAATGTGCCAAATTGACGGATGTTTTCCAACATAAAGGCATACAAGGTTTGGGCGGAAATCACGGTGCCGATGATTAAAACCATGACCACGTTTGTCCCAAAGTTAATGGGGATCCCTGTATTCGCCGCCCAAAACTTCATGGTGCTAAAGACAAAATCCCAGAGTTGAATGGCTTTCATGCCTGTTTCTTCGTTGATTTTTTGACATAAGGCGGTGGCATCCACCCCAGCTTTGGGTTTCGCCAAAATGAAGGATACGATCCGCTGTTTGTCAGGCATCAAGCTTTGCACACGGCTAATGGCAGTGTACATGACAGGAAACGGTGCAAAGGTTTTTTTAGAATCGATGATCCCCACGACTTTGACACGATGATCATTCACTTCAAATTCATCCCCGACTTGAGGGGCACCGTAGCGTTCGCTTCGGGTTTTAGAAATAATCACAGCGTTGGGCTGGTTGAGGTCTTCATAGTGAGCATCCTTCAAGCCAGCAGGCAAACCAATGAGGCTTTCATCATCCACGCCCACGATCTGAACGGCAGCGGTTTTTCCTTCATCGCTTTGAGCAATCGCTCCGTGCAAGCTCATGGGAACCGCCCACTGCACGCCTGAAACACTGCGGACTCGAGCCACTTCGCTCAACTTTAAATCGACCACATCGTTAAAACTGCTGGCGGTGGAATCAATCACCCAAATCGGCGCCCCTGTTTCAAAAATGTTGCTGGCGGTGCGTAACATCAATCCGCAAAAAATAGACCCTTGTTGCGTCAATAAAAAGCAGGTGAAGGTCAATCCCACGACAAGGGTCATAAACTTCATTTTGTCGCCAAACAACATTTTCAACGCAATACGGAGCATGGCAGAGGGGGCATCCTTTTGTGTATTCTCTCATCATTTCCTTCTAGCATAACACAAGCTTTTGATTTTTTGGAAACAAAATAGCGAGGAAACCTTAAGCTTTTGGAAACCTGCCTTTAGCTTTTATTAAGATTTGTAATGAAAAAGCAAAAAGGGTTGAAAGTTAGCTTTTATTATTGTAGTAATAGAAGTATAACGCATCCCTTGCTTGATGTTTACACAAGTCCGATCCTGCGTTGTTACAGTCTATTATCATTCCGTTGCTCGTTTATTCAATGCACACACTATTTATTATAAATCCTGTTCACTGGCTTTCAGTGCTTTTCAGATTCTTTTGTGCTACATTTATAAGCATGCACACGGATTCTTCCCTTTAGCAAGTCCGTAACAATGCAGTCTCTCTAACATTTATGTTTTTCTACGTTGCTTCGCTTTTAGCAAACTTTCTTGAACTATAACGTGATACATAAAAAACCTAGTGAGTCCTGTCTACCTAGAAAAAGGAATTTCTACGTATAATGTCTCAATCTCCTCTTCGCTCTAAAAAAAACCACGCTGAAAAAGGCACAGGTAAAAAAGTCCGCCACGGGCTAAGTGCCAGTATTGCTCCTGAAAAACTCAAGAGCCGTGATCTTAAAGATTACATGGAACTCGTTGAAACGGTTGCTCGTGTTGAGCATAGCCGTTTGCCGAATCATTTAATTGACGCTAGTGAAATTGTTAACATCGGTGCCTTAACCATTCACCTGTTGTTTGAAAAGTATCCTGAGCGTGAGTTTAACGTCACGTATTTGTCGACCGCTATTAAATGGGCGGTGCGTAATGAATTGCGTTATCGCTACAAGTGGTACAGTCTTCGTAATACAGATGCCGAGATCTTTGATGGCAACGAAGCACTTGAACCTTTTGACGATGATCTTGCCCCTGAAAAAGGTGCCGTTCGTGAAGCCATGTATGCCAGCATTTTAAGTGTGGATGGTATGATGGAAGCCGACAATCCGCATGAATTGCGGGACGAAGGTCAAACCCCTGATGAACAAACGGAATCCAATGAATTGGCGAAATTGGTGCGTAAGTGCTTGGATGAACTCCCTGAACGTGACCGCAAGCTGATTGAAGCTCGTTATTTCAAGAACAAGCGCATGCGTGAAATTGGTGATGAATTTGGTATTTCGGCCAGCCGTGCCAGCCGAGTCGTTCAATCGGCGTTAAATCGCATGAAAGAAGAAATGGAAGCGGCTCCATTTTTGGCGGAATACAAGCAACTCCATTAGTTATAGACCTCTATAAAAAGCAACGACGGTGTGGACTCTTTCCACACCGTCGTTTTATAGAAAGCTCTGCAAAAATCCTGTTCCCTCTCCTTGAGGAGAGGGCTAGGGAGAGGGGGGGATGCTCAAAACCCAGTGTTTACATCTACTCCCCACCCCAACCCTCCCCTTAAAGGGGAGGGGGAAGACATTACGCCGTTAGTGAAAGTTTCTTAGGTACTGCGGCTTTTTCAGACTCGGGAGCAGTAGGGGTTCCTGTTGCATCCGTTGTCTTTGCTTCTCCCGTTGCGGGGGGGGCTGGCTCCGTCTTTAAAGAAGGCGTCAAAGTCACGTTGGCGTTGCCATCGGCACGATCAAAGTGAATGTTGTCTTGCTTGTCTAAGTGAAAGACACCTGAAGGCGTTGTGACGTCAATATCTTCGGTCTTTTCGTTAATCGTCACTGCATCAGGATTGGACATCGTAATGCCCCAAATTTCAGATTCCGCTAGGTTGTGCGTCAATTGTTGTTCTGTGATGTCCTTGATTTCAGACTTCGGATTCTTCAAGTTCAAGGCATCGACGCTTTGGTCAATTTTCGCCAATTCTTGTTCAACATCATTCTTATTCAAAATCGCCGATTCAATAACCAAGCCGTTGGGAGACGTCACCGTAACAGGCTCGCCAGCTTTTGTTTCTTTGACGATGGTGCCTGTTTCAAAACGAGTCAATTGCCCGTCTTTCGTCGAAACGCTTTCCGCTTTTAGGTCTGTGCCGTTTAACGCATATTGCTTGTAAGCGTCGGGATTAATCTTCTTCGCTGATTCAAAATCTTGTTTAGCGGTTTCATACGCATAAACCTTCGCCACAGGTTTTTCAGTACTTTTGGCTTTGCCTTTTACAGGGCTAGAAGCGGTTTGGGCTTTAGGCGTTTGAGGTAAACTGCTTGGGCTTTCGGTTTCTGACGCCGATGCGGTCGTTTGTTTTGCAGGAAGCCCTGAAGCTGTTGGGGTAGTGGAAGCTACTGAAATGTTGGAACTCATATTATCTGTCCTTTCTTAGATGGGTGTAAAATAAAAAGCCTTTACCAAACTTAATACCACTTTTTGCATTAAGCGTGTTATTCACACTAAAACAAAAAAAGAAAAAGCTGTGCTATCTTAGCATAGACTTTTTTAAAATAAAAGTATCGAAATCTACAAATGCTTATGCTATGCTAAAGCTTACGAAATCCCTTTGATCTTGGAAGGCTAAACCCCAATGATGACCACAACGACCCCCTCTGAAAGCCCAGCGATCCCCCTTGAAACACCCACGACACAGGGCAAAACCATTAAAATGGCAAAGCACGCAGGCTTTTGCCATGGCGTGAAAAAAGCCGTCGACAAAACCGTCGACACGCACGACACGCACGACAAAGAAGATCGCCCCACTTATGTACTCGGGCAACTCATTCACAACCAGCAAGAAATCCAACGCCTAGAAGCCATGGGCATCCACACCGTGCAAGATCTCGCCGATGTGCCTGACGGAGCTGTTTGCGTCATTCGCACGCACGGTGCCCCCCCTGAACTCGTCAAGCTCGCCGAAGCACGAGGCATCCATGTCAGCGATGCCACCTGCCCTGACGTTCGTTTGGTGCAGAACAAGGCCGTTGAACTCGCTCAAGAAGGCTATACCGTCGTGATTGTAGGCAAGGCGAATCACCCTGAAGTCATTGGCATTACGGCGTATGCCCTTGAAGTCGACGGAGCCAAAGTCGTGGCTATTTCACACCCTCGTGATATTCAAAATGCCTTGAAGGACTTGCCACGCCGTCGCATTGGGGTGGTGTCTCAAACCACGCAAATGGAAGATAGCTTTTTTGATATGGTGAAGCATTTAAGCATGGTTGCCAAAGAACTGAAGGTGCATAATACGATTTGCCCAGCGACGTTTTTCCGCCAGCACGCCGCTGCTGAACTCGCTCATGAGGTGGATGTGATGATCGTGGTGGGGGGCAAGAACAGTTCCAACACAACGCATTTGGCTCAATTGTGTGTGGAAATCGGCACGCCCGCCTTTCATATTGAAACGCCTGAAGAGCTCGCCTCCCCTGACATAACGGAGGCTCTGAATAAGGCGAACCGCATCGGTTTAACAGCTGGGGCTTCAACGCCAGACTGGGTGATTCATCACGTCCATGAAACGCTGAAAGCACAGTTTTAGAACCATCAAAATAGGATTGCAAAACAAATGGATAATCTAAGAATAAAAATAAAATCTCTAGCGGAGGAGTATTCAAAAAAGTTAGAAACCCAAATAGAAAAACGTATGACTGAAATGCGTGATGATGATCAATCACACTACTTGATTTATCAAGTACTGGGTATTAGTCCTCAAGAAGGTTCTTTAATTGATACCTATCAAAACAAAGGTCGGTTTTTATATAAGTATGCTGGATCCTTTTTGGAAGAGGTGACGATTTTATGCTTTATTTATAAGTTTGAAAACGCTCAAAAAAAAGTTAAAATTCAAAATACACTAGGTCAAAAACCTAAAACGTTTGAGATTGATTGCTTGATAGGCAATAAGGCTTACGAAATCAAATGGCGAGATGCGACCACTGACGGCGATCACATCACTAAAGAACATACTCGGGTAAAGGTTATTCAAGACAAAGGGCTTACTCCTATTCGACTAATGTTTTATTCACCTAATCGAACGCAAGCCATTAAAATACAAGATACGTTAAAAACCCTTTACAAGGGGGTTAATGGTGAGTATTATTCAGGTGAAGAAGCATGGCACTATCTTAAAGAAACGACAGGAGTAGATTTAAAGCAAATACTACTTGATCTTTCCCAAGAAACAGTCAAGAAAGTAGGTAATTTATGATGACTTTGATTTTGGGGGATTGTTGCGAAGAACTGAAGAAAATAAAAGACGCTACGGTTGATATTATTTATTTAGACCCTCCCTTTTTCTCTCAAAAAGCACATACTTTAAGACATAAAAAAGAAGATAAACTCTATTCGTTTGAAGATAGTTGGGATTCTCTGGAAAGCTATTTAGACTTTATGAAAACCGTTTTATTAGAGTCTCATCGAGTTCTGAAAAATACGGGTAGCCTATTTCTGCATTGCGACAAATATGCGTGTCATTACTTACGAGTTCTTTTAGATGACGTTTTTGGAATGGACCAATTCCAAAACGAAATCATTTGGAGCTATAAACGTTGGTCTAATTCAAAAAAAGGATTGCAAAATACGCATCAAAATATCTATTTTTATAGTAAGTCCAATGATTTTTCTTTTAATACCCTTTACACCGACTATTCCCCCACTACCAATTTAGACCAAATTTTACAAGACAGAGAAAAAAATGCCTTTGGAAAATCGAGTTATAAAAGAGATTCACAAGGCAATGTTGTTTTAGGGAAAGAAAAAAAAGGCGTTCCCTTACCTGATGTTTGGGAAATTCCCTTTTTAAATCCAAAAGCACAGGAACGAGTGGGTTATCCGACACAGAAACCAACCATTTTGCTTGAACAAATTATTAAAATTGCTTCTAATGAAGGAGATCTTATTCTTGATCCGTTTTGTGGAAGTGGGACGACTTTAGTCGCTGCAAAAAAATTAAATCGCTCTTTTATGGGGATTGACATTTCTTCTGATGCGATTAACCTAAGTCAGCATAGATTAGATGAAATGATTACAACAGAATCAACTCTTTTAAAGAAAGGGAAATCTGGGTATTTAACAAAATCCGAAAAGGATTTAGCAATTTTAAACGTGTTAGAGGCATTGCCTGTGCAAAGAAATATAGGAATTGACGGCTTTTTAAAAGAACATTTCAATGAAAAACCTGTGCCTATTAAAATCCAAAGAGATACTGAAAGTTTGCAAGAAGCACAGCAAAAGTTGTTGGAAGCGTGTTCTAAAATAAGTACAGAGTGTGGCATTCTGATTAAAACGAATGACATAGAAGACACTTATTTATTTAAAAAAGATAATTATTCAAAAAAAGAAATATTGGTGTTAGAAGCCTTTGATTTGCAAGTGTCCACCTTTATTACTCAATTGAAAGAAATGAAAGCACGTTTAGACTTGAAATGCAGTTAGTTTTGTTGAAGAAGAAGTACCCTATGCAGTTAGCCCTCGAATTTGAAGCCAAAACCTTCGGCGTGAGCGAACTCACCGCCTACCTAAAACGTACGATTAAAACCGATCCCATACTCGGCGGAACCCTGCTCGTGAAGGGAGAAGTCTCTAACCTCAAGCCTTCTAGCCGTGGACACGTCTATTTCACACTCAAAGACGACACCGCCAGCATCAACGCCGTGATGTGGGCAAGCACCGCCAGTAAAAGCAAGTTCACGCTGGAAGAAGGTATGGAACTCATCGCCACAGGTGATTTAGACCTTTACGCCCCCAACGGAAGCTATTCACTGGTGGTCAAAAAAATCGAGCCTGTCGGTTTAGGAGGCTTACAACTCGCTTACGAACAGCTCAAGGCTCAATTCGACGCCGAAGGCTTATTTCACGCCGATCGTAAGCAAGCCTTGCCTGAGTTTCCGTTCAGAATAGGTATTGTCACGGCATCTACAGGCGCGGTCATCCACGATATGATGCGAGTCATTCGGAGCAAAAACCCCTTTGTGGATGTGGTGTTGTATCCTGCGAAAGTGCAAGGCGACGGAGCCAGCGAAGAAATCGCAACAGGTATACGAGCCTTAGAAGATGAGTCCCTAGAGCTGGATGCGATTATTGTCGCTCGGGGGGGCGGTAGCTTTGAAGACCTCTTCTGCTTTAGCGAAGAACCCGTCGTGCGATCGATCGCCGATTGTCGCTTGCCTGTGGTCACCGCCATTGGGCATGAACCTGACTACGGTCTGGCGGATGCGGTCGCTGATTTTTCCGCCGCCACGCCCACCATGGCAGCGGATACTTTAGTCCCTGACGGCTTTAAAATGCAAGAGGTCTTGGTGGAATCGGGCAAATGGCTGGCGGAACAAGTGGAGCGTCAATTGCTATTGAGCGAAGAAAATGTGTCGCAATTGGGCGATCGTTTGTTGGATCGCATCACGCCGAAAATCGCCACTTCGGAACAAGGCTTGCTCAATCTCAAGCAGGGGCTAATCCACGCCTTAGAAGTCCGCTTGAATCAAGCTGAACACGAGCTGGATGCGAAGGAAGATGAGCTGAAGGCGTATAGCCCTTCTCAGATTTTGCGTCGAGGCTTTAGCGTGTTGACTCATGCCAAAGACGGCCGAGTGGTAAGGACGCTCGCCGATTTGGAGGGGCAGCCTGATTTACGGCTCCAGCTGGCTGATGCGGAAACGACTTTGCGTGACTATACCTTGTCGTAAAATAAAGATTGTCATACGTTCATGTTTTAGATAAGCTAGCATCGACAGATTAAAACTGTATCGATGTGCTTAAATCCGTTCGGGAGTCTAACTATTTCTATGAAGTTTCTTAATTTCCTACCCAATGAAGCCTTGTTTTACAACCTTATTAACGAACTCGCCAAGCAAGCCAAAGCCAGTTCCGAAGGCTTACACGCCTACGTCCAACACGGCGATGCTACCCGTCAACCCATGACGGATGCTCGTTCTGCTTCCAAAAAAGCTTTAGAAACCCTCGTGGAAGAAGTCTGCCGTGCCTTTATTACGCCGTTTGATCGTGAAGACGTGCAAGAACTCGCTGAAGCCTTGTACCGCATTAGTGCCATGATTGACACCATTCAACAACGCATGCATATTCACCACTTACATTCTTTAGACGGTGACTTTCAACGTATGGCGGAAATCATCGTCAAGCAAGGCGGTCTTTTGGTGACATTGATTGAAGGCTTAAACCGCAACGACAAAGCCAGCCACCTGCAAGAAAAAGTGGCACGCTTATATGAACTTGAAGACGAAGGCGATATTGTCGCCCTAGAACTCGAACATGCCCTATTCACCCACGAACCCTTGCCTGATGCCTTGAATCTCATCGTCCGTAAAGATTTGTATCAAAGCCTTGAAGGCGTTACCGATGCCTATCGAGATGTGGCAGCCATTGCTTTGCGTATCATCCTAAAACACAGCTAATTGAGGACTTAACACAATGGAATGGTTAGCAGATCCTCAATTTATACTGTTGATTGTCATCATCAGCATGGCGTTAATTTTTGATTATATCAATGGCTTTCATGATGCCGCCAATGCGATCGCCACCGTTGTGGCAACTCGAGTCATGACGCCTAAAACCGCCGTTTTATTTGGGGCGATTTTCAACTTGCTCGGTGCCTTAATGGGAACTGAAGTGGCCGCGACCATGGGCAAAGGGATCGTTGAAGCCGAGCTCATCAACCTTGAAACGATTTTATGTGCCTTAATCGGGGCGATTGTGTGGAACCTCATCACGTGGTGGAAGGGTTTGCCGTCGTCGTCATCTCACGCCTTAATTGGATCATTGATGGGAGCCGCCTGCTTTTGGGTGGGAAGCTTTGGAGAAAACGTCGTGCATTGGCACAAAGTCATCGACAAAGTCATTATTCCGATGTTTAGCTCGCCTTTAATTGGTTTTACGGTGGGTTATGTGCTGATGACCCTGCTCACTTGGATGGTCTACAAGCTTTCGGTGAACCGCATCAACAGTGTGTTTGGTAAATTGCAGATCGTCTCCGCAGGAGCGATGGCACTCAGTCACGGCATGAACGATGCTCAAAAAAGCATGGGTATTATTGCTTTGGCGATTATTCTGTATAAGGGCGTGCCTTCCAGTGAGTTCCATGTGGGTTTAGAAATTGTGATTCCTTGTGCTATAGCCATTGGCTTAGGTACCTTGTCGGGTGGGTGGAAGATTATCCGCACGCTGGGTAGTAAAATGATTAAGCTTCAACCGATTCACGGATTCGCCGCTGAAGTCACCTCTTTTAGCGTGATTATGCTGGCGAGTCATTGGGGGATTCCCCTTTCGACGACGCATGCCATTACATCCACCATTATGGGCGTGGGGGCGACTCGTCGCTTGAGTGCGGTAAAATGGTCGCTGGTGGGATCGATTCTATGGGCGTGGGTACTCACAATTCCCGTCACCTTTTTATTGAGCGGTTTTATTGCATTAGCTTACAAATGGGTTCAGGCACAACTATAAGCAGAAAATACAGACCTCAAAAAGGTATAGCTGAATTTATAAGCAAGCAACAGAATCACCAGAAAATGCTAGTGAAGACTTGACGGTGGGGTATCTTTGGGCTCGTTCTTTTTCTTGTCTTCACGCCATTTGAGCCAGTGAGCCGACCGTGGATTCTTCGCAGACTCACTAGGCTTTTCGTCTTTTTTAGCTCGTTTAAAGGGAAGATCTCTCGCATCCAAACGTTGCACAGAAACTTTAATTTGGGGCTTGAAGATGATCATCACCGTTAGAATCACCATCAACCACAACATAACGCCTTGAAATAGTGAAATCGAAACCCCGTGAAAGATACTAAATACAAGGGTGTTCCACAAAACCATACATAACACGCTTGGTAACACCAGTAGTATGATCAAGGTCATTAGAAGACTTAATAGACTTAAAAGCAAACCAAGTGCAGCGGGGAACATAACAAAAGACCTCTTTTTGTCGGGTTTTTAGAATCTAATGGTACTATACCACAAAGTCTAAAAAGTGCGAACGCTCTAAGCATTTTTTTAAGAAATAGAGGCTTAAAAAAATCCCTTTGTTTTTTCTTTGTTATATAATAGGGTCAACATCGTTTTTACTTATAACAAGGACATCTCCCATGAACAGCAAAGCCCCTTTTGACGTGCGTCATAAGTCTAAAGAAATCAACGACGGCCCCGCTCGCGCGCCGCATAGAGCCTTCCACCGAGCCATGGGACTCGTGGAAGCCGATTTTCAAAAGCCCTTTATTGGCGTGGCGAATACATGGAATGAAGTCACGCCTTGTAATTTAACGTTACATGATCAAGCCACACTGATCAAGGTAGGCATTCATGAAGCGGGGGCCATTGCGCGAGAGTTTACGGCGATTTCTGTGAGTGATGGCATTGCCATGGGGCATGAAGGCATGAAGGCTTCCTTGGTGAGCCGTGAAATTATCGCCGATAGTGTGGAACTTGTCATGCGCGCCCATTGCTACGACGCCTTTGTGGGCATTGCGGGTTGTGACAAATCCTTACCGGGTATGATGATGGCGATGGCTCGCTTGAATGTGCCAGCCATTTTCTTGTATGGTGGCACGATTATGCCTGGTCATTTAGACGGTCAAGATCTCACGGTGCAAGATGTGTATGAAGCCGTGGGATCGCACGCGGCGGGTAAATTAAGCGATGCAGGCTTAAAAGCGGTTGAAGAAAATGCTTGCCCTGGGGCTGGCAGTTGTGGCGGTCAATTTACGGCGAACACCATGGCATGCGTCGCCGAAGCGATAGGACTTGCCTTACCAGGATCTTCCGCCATACCCGCCGAGCATCCTGCTCGTGCAGCGATGAATCATCGCTACGGTCAAGCCATTGTGGACTTGTTGAAGGCGGGTATTTTGCCTCGTGATATTCTCACCAAAAAAGCCTTTGAAAATGCCGTGCGTATTGTCGCCGCAACAGGGGGTTCCACCAATACCGTTTTGCATATGCCCGCACTGGCGCATGAATGTGGCTTTGAAGTCACTTTAAAAGATATTGAAACATGGTTTAATACCACGCCTTACTTTGTGGATCTTAAACCCGGTGGGCGCTTTGTGATGTGGGATGTCTACCAAATCGGAGGCGTGCCTGTTATTCTAAAAGCTCTTTTAGAAGCAGGTTACCTGCACGGCGATTGTTTGACGGTTACAGGCAAAACCCACGCCGAAAACCTCAGGGATGTTCAGCTCCCCACAGGGCAAGAAGTCATGGTAGCGATTGAAACACCTTTAAGTGCAGGCGGAGGCTTGAAAATCTTGTTTGGCAACATGGCACCTGAAGGGGCGGTTGTAAAAACCGCAGGGCTTACGAAACTGGTGCATCGTGGCAAGGCGAAGGTTTACAATGGTGAGCAGGATTGTTTTGCCGCCATTGTCAAAAATGAAATCGTCGCTGGCGATGTCGTGATTATTCGCTACGAAGGTCCTAAAGGTGGACCTGGGATGCGTGAAATGCTTTCGGTTACCGCAGCGATTGTCGGGCAGGGCTTGGGTTATGATGTGGCGTTGCTCACGGACGGTCGCTTTAGTGGGGCGACTCGTGGGTTAATGGTGGGTCATGTGGCGCCTGAAGCGTATGTGGGCGGTGTGATTGGCTTAGTTGAAGCGGGCGATGAAATTGAAGTCAACGCCGAAACAGGGATTATTACCTTGTTTGTGGAAGAGGCCACCCTCGCTGAGCGTCGAGCGAAGTGGGTACAACCCGAGCCGAACTATCCCGCAGGCGCGTTATGGAAATATGCACAACAGGTAGGCAGTGCGGCTCAAGGGGCGGTGACGCATCCGGGCAATTGCCTTAAATAGAAAAAGGAGATGAAGATGAGCGGATTTATTCAAGAGTTTAAAGAGTTTGCCTTAAAGGGCAACGTAATGGATTTGGCCATTGGGGTCATTATTGGCGGATCCTTTGGTAAGCTGGTGACATCATTAGTCGACAATATCATCATGCCCCCGATCGGCTTTTTAATCGGCGGGGTGAACTTTTCAAACTTAGCGATTAGCCTTCAGCCTCCCGAAGTCATTGGTCTTGAAGTTACCCCTGTTTTATTGAAGTATGGCGCTTTTCTTCAAAGCATCTTGGATTTTTTGATTATCGCTTTTGCCATTTTTAGCGTGGTTAAAGTGATGAATCACTTTGAAAAAGAAGCGACGCCTTCTGTTGAAGAGGCGGTTCCACCCGCCACACCACGAGACACCGAATTATTGGAAGCTATTTTGGAAACCTTAAAGGCAAAGCCCTAGGCTTTACTCCTTTAAGATGGCGATAAAAGCCCGTAATCCTTAAAAGATACTAAAGAGTCGTTTCCCAAAGGATGTTCTTGTGTTAAATTAAATAAAGTCATATACCAAAGTTAAGGTCTATGATGACTATTATTTATTGTAAAGGATCTTATGATGACCACTCAAGTAACATTCAAAGGCAATGCCATTGACTTACAAGGTTCAGAAATTCATGTTGGGCAGAATGCACCTAACTTTGAATTGTTGAACAGCAAATTAGAAGCCGTTACTTTGAACAACTATTCAGGTAAAACGGTTTTCTTGAACGTTGTTCCTTCCTTGGATACCCCTGTTTGTCAGATTCAAAGCCGTAACTTTTACCAAAAGTTAAACGGTAGATCCAATGTTGAATTCATCACCGTTTCGGTGGATTTGCCATTCGCTCAAGCTCGTTTTTGTGGTGCTGAAAACATTGAAGCCACGACTTTAAGCGATCACCGCAATTTGAGCTTCGGCGAAGCTTACGGTTTGATTTTGCCTAACTTGCGTTTGTTGACTCGTGCGGTTATTATCATTGATGCTCAAGGCAAGATCGCTTACAGCGAAATCGTGCCTGAAGTCACCAATGAGCCTAACTATGACGCAGCGTTAAACGCCCTTGAGCAAGCCCTTTCCGCAGGCGCTTCTGCTTAATCGTTTGAACAGTGTTCATTTAAAAAGCGACGTTTCTTGAAAAAGAACGTCGCTTTTTTGTGTCTTGTCTTTTTTAGATAAAAAGTGGGAGTATCTAACTCGTTGCACCAGCCGACGTCCAAGCACTAAATCCGAGCGGGTGAGCGAATTGCGAATCCCCGAGCGATTTTGCGGACGTCCGACGTGTAGCAAATGGAGCAAGCGAAAAGGATGAGAAGAAAACAACTTTCTTATTCACGAAGTGAATCTTCACCTTTAGGAAGGAGAGGTTGGGAGAGGAAACCAACGGTTTTCTTTCCCAAGAGAAAAAGTTTTAACTTTTTCGACCATGGGGGAGGATTTTTAAGGAGGGGGAAAGAGAAGGAGAGCCGCAACAATTTCCTTCTTTTTCCCCCTCCTTAAACCGCCTTTAGAGGTGTTGGAGACCTTTGGCGGAGCAAAGGTCTCTGACGACGACCAACTAAAAACGGAGCAAACAATCCAGATGCTTAGACCTTCGTCGTCAACAGTTTTTCAAGGGTAGATCCCATATCCGCTGGGGATTCAACCACGGCAATGCCTGCTTCCGTAAGAGCCTTCATCTTTTCAGCAGCCGTACCCTTACCGCCTGAAATAATGGCACCCGCATGACCCATGCGTTTGCCAGGAGGCGCCGTTTGACCCGCAATAAAGCAGACCATCGGTTTAGTGACGTGTTCTTTATAATAGGCTGCGGCTTCTTCTTCAGCCGAACCGCCAATTTCGCCAATCATGATGATCGCATCCGTATCAGGATCCGCTTGGAACAACGCTAACGCATCGATGAAGTTCGTGCCGTTGATGGGATCTCCCCCAATGCCGATACACGTGCTTTGCCCAATGCCTCGTTGGGTGAGCTGATCCACCGCTTCGTAGGTGAGCGTTCCTGAGCGAGAAACAACACCCACACGACCCGCCAAGTGAATCGACGCTGGCATAATGCCGACCTTTGCTTGCCCTGGGCTAATAATACCGGGACAGTTAGGCCCGATGAGACGCACGCTAGGGTATTCGGTCAACAACAAATGCTTGACCTTCATCATATCCACCACAGGAATGCCTTCGGTGATGCAAATCACGAGAGCCACACCAGCGTCCGCTGCTTCTAAAATCGCATCCGCCGCAAAAGGAGGAGGCACAAAAATCACGGAACAATCGGCTCCTGTTTGAGCTACAGCGTCTTTCACGGTGTTAAAAATAGGCAGATCTACGCCGTTAACGGTGTGAGTCGTTCCGCCTTTGTTGGGGGTGACGCCTCCGACGATTTGCGTGCCGTATTTAAGACACTGCTCGGCATGAAACGTACCTTCACGCCCTGTCAAACCTTGCACGATGACTTTTGTTTCTTTGGTTAATAAAACCGCCATGTCATAATTTCCTTTTTAAATAGGGGGTTATATATGTGAAGTCTTTAGCTCGACTATGCTAGACAGATGTGGTCTGTTTGAGCGAAAGTACTACCTTTTCAGCAGCGGCTTCAATGGTTTCACCCACTTCATAGCGAATGCCACTTTCGGCTAAAATGCGTTTGCCTTCTTCCACATTGGTGCCTTTCATGCGAATGACAATCGGCAAGCTCATATTCAGCTTTTGAGCCGCCTTCACCACGCCCGTGGCGAGCAAATCGCAACGCAGGATGCCGCCAAAAATGTTGATGAAAATGACTTTTACGTCTTTGTCACTCATAATAATGCGGAAGGCGTTTTCAATGGCGTCTTCCGTGGCACTACCACCGACATCCAAGAAGTTGGCTGGCGAGGCTCCGTAGAGTTTAACGATGTCCATGGTGGCCATGGCGAGACCTGCTCCGTTGACCATGCAAGCCACTTCGCCGTCGAGCTTAATGTAGTTCAAGCCGAATTTGGACGCTTCCACTTCCAGCGGATCTTCTTCATCCAAGTCTCGCAAGGCGACGATGTCCGCATGGCGGTACAAGGCGTTGGAATCAAAGTTGACTTTACCGTCAAGGGCGAAGACTTGGTCGTCCGCCGTGATGATGAGCGGGTTGATTTCAAGCAAGCTACAGTCGGTTTCAATAAACATCGTGTAGAGATTTTTAATCAATTTGTGAGCCTGCTTACTTTGGGCGGGATTTAGCCCAAGACTAAAGCAGACTTCACGAATTTCATAGTCTTGAATGCCTAAAGCAGGATGAATCACGGTTTTCTTGATTTTTTCTGGCGTATGCTCAGCTACCGCTTCAATATCCATACCGCCTTCGGTCGATGCCATCAAAACCGCACGAGAGGTGGCTCTGTCCATGACAATTGCCAAATACAATTCACGAGCGATGTTGGAACCTTCTTCCACCAAAACGCATTTGACTTTTTGTCCTTCGGCACTGGTTTGGTGCGTAATCAATTGCATGCCGATAATGGCTTCCGCAGCCGTGCGGACTGCTTCAGGGTTGTTGTCGACGACTTTAACACCGCCACCTTTCCCGCGCCCGCCTGCATGGATTTGGGCTTTAACGACGACTTTAGGCGTTTTTAGGGTAGACGCGACTTGAACGGCTCCTTCGGCAGTGGTGGCCACATCGCCATTGGGGACGTTGATCTTGTACTGACGAAACAAGCCTTTGGCTTGGTATTCATGGATTTTCATTCAGGATTTCCTTCACTAATCAATATAAATTCAATATAAATCATACTAAAACAAACATGACTCTATTGTAGCCTCTACACCTTAAAAAAAGCAATAGACGATATTGACGAGATGTTTATTTTATCGTTTTTTGGATTTTTTAGCTTCGTTTATAGCTGGTCGTTGTCAGAGACCTTTGTGCGAGCAAAGGTCTCTGACGCACCAGCTAAAAATGGAGCTAAAAAATCCATTTTCCAAATATGGACGATATTAAGGATACAATCCACGCAGTTTCTTGGCTTCGGCGACACGCCCCACCCCGATGATCATCGCCGCTGTGCGAGGCGATACCTTACGCTCCAACGCCGTATGAAACACCTCGTCGAAGGCTTTGGTCATAAGATACGTCAACTTATTGGTGACTTCATTTTCCGACCAAAACAAGTGCTGAATATCCTGCACCCACTCAAAGTAAGACACGACCACACCACCTGCATTCGCCAAAATACCAGGGATGACATAAATCCCCTTGGCATCTAAAATGCGGTCGGCTTCTGTGGTGACAGGTCCGTTCGCCCCTTCCGCGACAATGCGAGCCTTCACACGATCCGCATTCGATTCGGTGATGCAATTCGCCACCGCCGCAGGCACCAAAATATCGACATCCAGCTCGAAAATATCCTTCAAGTCGAGCTCATCTCCAGGATGATACCCTTCTACAGAGCCATGTTCACGAACATAGGCTTGCAATTTCGGCACATCAATGCCTGTGGGGTCGTAAATACCGCCTTTGGCATCGGTAACAGCGACAATTTTATAGCCTTTTTGATGCAAAAACTTCGCCGTAATACTACCGACGTTACCAAAGCCTTGCACCGCAACCGTAGGTGCTTCGCCAAAACCGCCGAGCTTCTGCACCGCCAGTTCAACCGTCAATGCCACGCCACGCCCTGTGGCTTCCACACGCCCAAGCGTTCCGCCTACGCTCACGGGCTTACCTGTGACGACTCCGGGAACCGCATAGCCAATGAAGTTGGAATAGGTATCCATCATCCACGCCATCATTTTTTCGTTGGTGTACATGTCAGGCGCAGGAATGTCTTTTTCGGGCCCAATCATGGATAATATCTCGGTCGTATAGCGACGAGTCAGGCGTTCTAGCTCGTTTTCGCTCATCTCTTCAGGGAAGCAACAGACGCCCCCTTTGGCACCGCCATAAGGCAAGTTCAGTAAAGAACATTTCCAGGTCATCCACATGGCAAGCGCTGCCACTTCACCGAGTTGAACATCATGGTGAAAACGCACGCCCCCTTTAGAAGGCCCAAGGGTTTGATCATGTTGCACACGATATCCCATAAACAGCTTGGTCAGGCCGTTGTCTAGCTTAATGGGGACTGAAACAATCAGCGATTTACGCGGAAAGCGTAGCCGTTCGTGGACGCCCGCATCCAAGTTCATGATCTCCGCAACGGCATCGAGTTGCTTTTGTGCCATGTCAAAGGTTTCGTTGTAAAACTCTTTCATCGGATGTTGCGACATCATTAAGCCCTCACTAAAAACACTATGTTACCATTCATTGTAGCAAATTTATTGAAAAGAAACCATTTTATTTTCAGATAACTTTGTGGCTAAGGCGTTCCGCCCCCAGTCTGAAGCCTTCATAAGCCCCTTACCCGCTGGTTGCAAGCTTTCGATGCACAAGATGCCGCCGCCTGTTTGAACCCAAATACCCTGCTTGTTCACTTCTAGCACCTGCCCTGCGAGTGCGTCACTAGATTCAATCCCTTCCACCACCGAAACTTTGCCAAGTTTTAAGACCACTTCTTCAAAGGTCACTTTCGCACTAGGAAAGGGCGTCAAGGCTTGAATGCGTTGCTTGATCACCGTCGCTGAAGCCGTCCAATCGATCGACGCATCTTCTTTTTTGAGCTTGGGGGCAAAAGTGGCTAACGCATCGTTTTGCTTTTCAGGCGTGAGGCTCCCGTTTTCAAGATCTGCGAGCGTTTCAAGCAACACGCTCCCCGCGATGTGGGCCAACTTATCCGACAGCGAGCCTGTGGTGTCGTCCGCTTCAATGGGGAGGCTCCGCTTGAGGAGCATATCGCCTGTGTCGACGCCTTCATCGCTAAACATGGTCGTTAAGCCTGTTTCCGCCTTGCCGTCCAGCACGGCCCACTGAATCGGATTCGCCCCCCGATACTCAGGCAATAAGGAGGCGTGGACGTTGACCACGCCTTTTTTCGGCGTTTCCAGCACTCGTGGGGGGAGAATCTGCCCAAAGGCAATGGTGATGATATAGTCAGGAGCGAAGGCTTCTAATTGAGCCATGATGTCGTCTTCTCGACGCAGGCGGTCAGGCGTCAATACGGGTATACCGTGGCTTTTGGCGACGACTTTGACAGGCGACGGCGTGAGCTTTTTGCCACGACCTGCTGGGCGATCAGGTTGCGTCACCACCGCCACAATCTCGATGTGGGGGGCGTTGATGAGGGCATTCAAACACGGCACGGAAAAATCGGGGGTTCCCATAAACACAAGTCGTAAAGCGAGCATAAGGTTGTCTCCATAAGGCTAATCTCTAATAGTTTAGCAGAAAAAAGGTGCTTGTGAATAGTGGCTTTTCGGCACTAGGCGACGTCTTTAAAAAGTGTCATACTGAAAAAGAGTAGCTCCTTGAAAACCGATGAAAAAGAGAACCTCCGCTTCAAACCTGTGTGTCAGAAATGAGATTTCGTGTGTCAGAAACGACGGTTTGATGTGCCGAAAAAGCAGGTTTCGTGTGTCAGAAAAGCAGGTTTCGTGTGTCAGAAAAGCGGGTTTTGTGTGTCAGAAATTGAATTTCGTGTGTCGAAAAACCGATGACTTGGCATTTTTCGATGCTTCAGGTAGAATGAAAACAGTTTCATTTCGACCAAAAGGATTTTAGATCATGGTTTACACACTTGTTTTAATTCGTCACGGGCAGAGCGAATGGAATCTGTCGAATCGATTCACAGGCTGGCATGATGTCGACTTGACCCCCCAAGGCGTCCAAGAAGCCCAAGACGCTGGCAAGCTTCTGAAAGAAAAGGGTTACGGATTTGATTTAAGCTTCACGTCTTTGCAAAAACGAGCCATCAAAACGCAAAATCAAGTTCTCGACGCCATGGATGAACTCTACATTCCTGTCGTGAAAGATTGGCACCTCAACGAGCGTCATTACGGCACCTTGCAAGGGCTAGACAAAGGCGAAACCGCCCAAAAATACGGCGACGAACAAGTGAAAATCTGGCGACGTAGCTATGATATTACGCCTCCGCCGTTGACAAAAGACGACCCCCGCTTTCCAGGGCATGACGCACGTTACGCCCACTTGAGCGAAGCTGAACTTCCGCTCACCGAAAGCTTGAAAGAAACCGTCGCCCGAGTCGTGCCTTACTGGCAGTCGACCATTGCTCCTGAAGTCAAAGCAGGCAAGCGTGTGTTGATTGCGGCTCACGGCAATAGTTTGCGTGCCTTGGTGAAATATTTGGACGATTTAAGCGAAGCCGAAGTCCTCGAACTCAACATCCCCACAGGGCAACCGTTGGTTTATGAATTGGATGAAAACCTAAAACCCATTAAGCACTATTACCTAGGCGATGCCGATGCCATCCAAGCGGCGATGCACGCTGTGGCAAGTCAGGGTTCTTCTAAATAAGTCGTCACGAATACTTAAAGGAAACGGCATTCATGCACGCATCGCTTCTACAAGAATCGCACTTGCCCTTGTACCGCAAGTACCGTCCCCAAAGCCTGCCTGAATTGGTGGGGCAGAAAGCGGTGGCTCAAACCCTAAGCAATGCTATTGCCTTGAACCGTATTTCCCATGCCTACTTATTCACCGGCCCACGAGGCACAGGCAAGACGTCTTCCGCTCGTATTTTGGCGAAGTCGCTGAATTGTGTGGAAGGCCCTACGGCAAACCCGTGCCAAGTCTGCGATTCCTGCGTGAACATCACCGCTGGCAACGATTTGGACGTCATCGAGTTTGACGCCGCCTCTAACGGAGGCGTCGAAGATGCGCGTCACTTGATTGAATCGTGCCAATTCGCCCCGCTTGCGGGACGCTACAAGATTTACATCATCGATGAAATTCATATGTTGTCGTCTCAAGCTTTTAACGCCTTGCTGAAAACGCTTGAAGAACCGCCTGACAAAGTCATCTTCATTTTTGCGACCACAGAAGCGCACAAGGTTTTGCCGACGATCGTCTCACGTTGTCAACAATTTATGTTCAACCGCATCCCAACGGCGGATATTCACCAGCACCTGATTGAAATCTGCCAAAAGGAAGGCTTGACGATAGACTCAAACGCCTTGTTGCACTTGGCTCGTAAGGCGCGTGGGGGCTTGCGTGATGCCTTGTCGAACTTGGATCAAGCGTCCGTCTTGGCTCGTGGTAAGCAGGAGCCGTTTAGCTTGGCGGAACTCATCGAGTTTTTGGGCGAAGTGCCTGAAGAGCAAATGTTGGCGTTGGCAGAAGGGCTGATTGAGCATGATGCTCAAGCCGTGTTGAAGTATATTGGGGACTTTAATCACAAGGGCATTGAAGCACGGCAAGTGATTAAGCCCTTGATGATGAGCTTGCGTCACCTCTTGATTGCCACCGCTGTTGGTGCGGATGCCCTGACCGCCGACGACTTGGATACGTCTGAAGCGGTGGTGGAAAGTGTCAAACGTTTGGCACCTTTGGTGAACTCCGCTCAAGTGGCGACGATTATGAACGCCCTGAACCAGTTGGATCAAGACATTCGCCACGCCCAAGAACCGTCCTTAAACTTGGAAGTGGGCTTGCTCGCCATTTGCATGAATGCCATGCCTCACGATATGACGGCGTTGCTGGAGCGTTTGGAAGCCCTTGAACAACAGCTCAACCAGCTCAAGCACGCAGGCATTTCCCATGCTCCTGCTCCACAGCAAGCCGCCGCCTACCGATCGGCTCCGCCTCCGTCGGGGCCTCCGCCGTATAACCCGTCGGCTCCAGTGGCTCAAATGCCTGCTCCGCAAGCGATGCCTCCTGTGATGCCTAGCCCTCAAACGAATCCAGCCCCCGCTCCACGACAAGCCCCACCGCAAGTTCAAACGGCTTCGCCAGCCCCGAGCAATTTACAAGACTTGCATCAACGCATTTGTGCCGTGATCGCTTCTGGTGCCGTGCGTCCGCTTTTTTTACAGCATGTGCATATTGTGGAGCAGAACGATCAAAAACTCACCTTGTCGTGCAAGAGTGCCGCCCTGCTCAAAATGATGCAAACGCCCGACAAGCTAGGGCATTACAAAAATGCCGCCGCCCAAGTCTTGGGCAAAGAGCTTCACATTGCTTTTCAAGTGGGGACGAGTTCGCCTCCGCCCGCGGTGAATGCTTCGCAAGCCCCTAAATCGCCTAGCCCTCCACAGGCGAATCCGCATAATACACTCGAAGGGCAGACGTTGATTCCTGTCGAAGTGTTGCCTCCTCCTCCGCAAGCCGTCGTTCAGCCTGTAGCGACACCTCAAGCCCCGAAAGCCCCAGCCTCCTTGGATGCCATGCCGTCCTTGAGCTTTGATGAAACGCCTCCACCGCCTATATCGAGCGAGCCTCCGCCGTTGTGGGAAGATGAAGACGCCGCATCACCAGTGCAGGCAAGTCCTGCTCCTGCAATCATTTCAGCTCCCGTGACAGGTTCTGTAACGATTCAAGGGTCAGGCGATGATTTAGAAGCATCTAAATCGCACGCCGTGGCGTTGTTGAATGCGACCGATGTAGAAGTCACCACCGTGGATGATGAAGACACGGGCGTCATTCAAGGCACGCTTTTAGGTGTGGGTGAAGGCAACGACGACGACTAGGGCTAGTTACGCCTAAAATGATTTAAAAAGTCTGCATACGTTGCGGTATTAGGTATCCCAAAATACCCCCGTGCTTTTTTCAATGTCTTAGGGAAAACAAGTTTTCCAAAGTGAGAATCTTTATAATATATAACAGGCATATCTGGATCTGTAGTATCGATAGAAATGATGTTTGCTTTTCGAGGGGGAGTATACTTCTGATGTCGTTGAGAAACACGATGAACTATGTTCAAATTATAGTTATGTGGATTATCTGTAGGAAAGTCAATTCGAGCAAATGACTTTTGATGCAGTGTACCTCTGCCCCATTTTACCTCAGAAGATTGTTTAGTTCCGTAACTATAGTGAACACCTCTCGGGAGCTTTAGTTCTAATGAATCTCCAGCTTGACTTGTTGTCAAGGTATAAAGTGGAATAGATCTATGAGTTAGAAGTTTTCCATCCTGAAAACTTTTCCATGAATCACGTGGTAAAAGAAGCCCTCCAGAAACAATAACCTGTTCTTCCCCCTTAGGTCCTTTCCCAAAAAAAGCTGACATCCATTTTGGAATGTGTTGAAGTAACTCAGAAATATTGCTATTTTCAGGGTAAGTCCTTCTAAACAAATACAACATTTTTTCAGTGGGTTTGTCTATTCCGTGAGGGATGAAAGGATGTGTGCAGTTCCCAAATATAGTGGTGGGTAATATATTACTACCCACCCTAGCGTTGTTATACGAAGGTCTTTGTAATTGGGGCAAATTAGAACTTGTAGAGGTAATAAGTTTCATTTTTAATGGATACCTTCCTTTTTAAGGGCTGAAAGAATAAAGAGCTATAATTTTTAAAAACGAAAAACTTTTTTTTGGAACCCCTTTCACTATTATTTCACAAACAAAATAATATCCTGATAATAATCCGCTTCAATATCGATCCGCCATAAGGCTTCTGCCTGTTCCGTACTACTGATTTTTAGCGTTTCCAGCAAGGCGAACTCATCGTCTACCGTTAAGCCGTTGTCTCCATACAGGCAGAGGTAAACCGCCATGCTGTCTAGGGCTGGCTTGTCGCCTTCCCACGGCGTAGCGTCTTCGGCTAGGGCGTTGAAGGCGCTTTCGTATTCGCCAAAGCGTTCGTGATTGACATCCATGAAGCGTTCCTTTTTTTGATATAGAAGAATGTGGAAAAGGTTTTTGTCTTGTCCCCCCTCCTAATTTTAGGAGGGGGTTAGGGGGCGGTTAAACTCACAAACGGAGTCTAGGGTTTAACCTCACCCTCGAACGTCTAAAGACGTTCTCTTCCCTCTCCTAAAATTAGGAGAGGGGACAGGGCATTCTAACAAAAAGCACACGAAAAGATTGATGCGACTTTATGTTAGTGATACCTTTATTTTACATGAAACAAAACCCTCACGAAATGAGACCCCCTACGAATGCCCACCGCCACGCCCGAAACCGTTAAACCCCTCAACATTAGTTTTGTCCACCTCGGATGCCCCAAAAACCTCGTCGACACCGAAACCATGCTCGGCTCCTTGGAACAAGACGGTCACACGATTGTCGCTGATGAAACCGACGCCGATATGGTGCTGGTCAACACCTGTGCCTTCATTGAAGAAGCCCAAAAAGAAAGCGTCCAAACGCTGGTGCGATTGGCGGAAGGCGGTAAGCGTTTGTTGATTTCAGGGTGCTTGGCTCAAAAATTTCAAGGCGAACTCCTCGATTTATTCCCCGAAGCGGATGCTGTTGTCGGGACGCATCAAGTCGCCGATGTGGCTAGCGTCGTCCGCAAAATCCAGCAAGGCGAGCGAGTCCTCGCCATCCAGCAGGATCCCACTTATCTCTTGCAAGACGACAGCCACCGCCGTCATGTGACGATGGGGGCAAGCGTCTATGTCAAGGTTTCTGAAGGGTGCGATTACCGATGCAAGTTTTGCATCATCCCTTCGATGCGTGGCAATTTAAGAAGTCGCACGGTCGCCAGCATTGAAGCCAGCGTCAAAGAATTGGTAAATAAAGGCGTGAGCGAAATTGTGCTGATTGGGCAGGACAACACCAGCTACGGCAGAGACATCGACACGGATTTGCCTACTTTATTGAAAACGCTGAATCAAATTGAGGGGATGAAGTGGCTCCGCTTTTTGTATGCTTACCCCAATAACCGCTTGAATCAAGAGCTGTTGGACACCATTCGCGAATCGGAACACATCGTGAAATATCTCGATTGCCCGCTTCAGCATACGCATCCTGATATGTTGAAACGCATGAGCCGTCCGATTATTGACACGGTGGAATGGGCGAAATGGGTGCGAGCCAGTATCCCGGGGGTGAAGCTTCGCACGACCTTTATTGTGGGCTTCCCTGGTGAAACGGAAGAAGAGTTTCAGCACTTAAAAGAAACCGTCAGCCAAGTCGAATGGGATCGCTTGGG
The DNA here is from genome assembly GCA_040375445.1 of Gammaproteobacteria bacterium. Taxonomy (GTDB): domain Bacteria; phylum Cyanobacteriota; class Vampirovibrionia; order Vampirovibrionales; family JAJTHC01; genus JAJTHC01. The sequence goes on from JBEISK010000020.1 coordinate 27,611, forward strand.
CGTTTTTGAATACAGCGATGTCGACACCGCAGCGAGTACCGACTTGCCCGACAAAGTCCCTGCGGACATCAAAAAACGCCGTCGCCACGAGATTATGGAAATCCAGCAGAAGATTAGCTATCGTAAGAATCAAGCGATGTTAGGGCAGGTCATTCCTGTGGTGATTGATGAAATTCGTGCATCAGGCTTGATTGTGGGTCGTAGCCAGTGGGATTCCCCCGAAATCGACAACCAAGTGCTGATTAAACAAAGTTCGCAGAACATCATTCCTGGTGATCTCGTCGCCGTGAAGATCGCTCAAGTCACCCCGTATGATCTCAAGGGCGAGATTGTTTCGTTGTGGGATGATGCGTTGAGTCCGACTTTGTTAAACCTTTAGTCTAAAACTAAACATTTTGTCATAAAGCTAAACCTTTAGCCATCAAACTAATCCTTTAGTTTTGAAAGATTCACCTAATCATCACCAAGGAAAGGAAATACGTTCAAATGCTCAAAAAAACGCTTATTTCTCTTTTCCTCTTCTTGCTGGGTGTGAGCTTGAGTAGCTGTCAGTCTTCGGAAGAAAAGCCGCTCATCAAAGCAGGCACGATGCACGGCTATGAAGCCTTGAATCCTGATGAAGACGCCCTTTTGCGGATTCGTATGGCGTTGATTTTAAAGCACATGCAAACGCTCGACTATCCCTTTTTGTTGGACACTTGGCAGTTGCCTGAGCAGGCGAAGAATCCTGTGTACCGAGCGCAATTTTTGAATCTGATGTACTGTGCGGATCGTTTTTTGGGGCATTTTCAAAGCTATGAAGCGGATCGCATGGTGTTGTTAAAAGAACGTGATGCCAGCCGTTTGGGTGAAACCGCTTATGTCGTGCATGTTTTGACCTCAAGGGAGCATGCGGTGCGTGTGGAAGAGCAGTTTCGTTTGGTGCAATCAGGTTTGGATTATAAATGGCTCGGTTATTATGTGAAAGTTCATAATAAGCCTGCCTTTTACAATTGTGCCAGCCGTATTCGTTAAAATTAGAAAGAAAAAACTATGATTATTCCTATTTTAGACGGAAAAGAAGCTAAAAACTATGTCGATGCCACCGTCAAAGGTGTGACGGATCCACACGCCCACGCCCAAAATTTGGCGACGACCCACGCCGTTGAAGGCATCATTCAAGACGTAATTACCCACGGCGATGCCACCCTTTATCAGCTCGCCCAACGCTTCAACGATGCCCTTGAAGCAGGCGAACCCATCGCCTTGAGCGAAAAAGACTGGCAAGCGGCGTGCGATCGTATTCCTGAAGACGTTAAAGCATCCTTGGAAGAAGCGGTTGCCAATATCCGCTTATTTGGCGAAAAAATGATGCAAGCTTTACCGAAAGACGCCGTCACCTATGAGCATCAAGGTTACACGACAGGCTTTGTGCTAAGACCTGTCGAAAAAGTCGCCTGCTATGTGCCTGCAGGACGCTACCCACTGGTGTCTTCCGCCATGATGACGGCAATCACCGCCCAAGTCGCAGGCGTGAAAGAACTCGTTTTGTTGTGTGCCAAGCCCGCCGATGAAATCTTGTATGTGGCACAACTCGCAGGCGTCGCCAGTGTCTTCAAAATCGGAGGCGCGCAAGCCCTCGCAGCCGTCGCCTACGGCACGACGCAAGTCCCTAAAATGGATATGGTCGTAGGCCCTGGGAATCGCTTTGTGGTAGAAGCCAAACGCCAGCTCAATGGACGCATTGGCATTGATTCGCTCGCAGGGCCTTCTGAAGCCTTGCTCATTGTGGATGAAACGGCGAATTTGAGCTTTGTTGCTAGTGACCTGCTGGGGCAAGCCGAACATGACCCTGATGCTCGTATTACGCTGTTAACGCATGATGCTCAAGTGGCTCACGCCTTGCAAGCGGAGTTGGAATCGGCACTGAAACTACTGGATTTACCCGCTTTTGTGAAAGACAGCAGTCTGAAAAATAGCGTCATTCTCATCACAAAGGATCTGGATGCGTCTATAAAAATTGCCAATCAGTTGGCTCCTGAACACTTGCATTTGCACGGTAAAGCGGTGGAAGCGCGCCAAAACGAATTGACGCATTACGGCACCTTGTTTGTGGGGGAATACGCCACAATCGCGCATGGGGATTACTGTGCAGGGCCGAACCATACGCTACCGACTTCGGGATCGGCACGTTTTAGCTCGTCCCTTTCGCCTATGACGTTCTTGCGTGTGCAGAATATTTTAAGTGTGCCAGCATCGAACAGTTACTTGAATGAATTGACGGCGAATTTGGCGAATCTCGAACATTTAACGGCTCATGCGTATTCAGCGTTGATCCGTGAAGAAGACTAAATCAAGCCGTTTTAGTTTTTTGAGGGGTATCTTTTTTAAGCTTTTTAAGATCTTCTTTTAAATCGTGCTTGGTCATTTGATTGATGCCATACATGACCCCAATCATAAGTACCAAATTAGCCGAAAAAATCCCGATGTATTTCAACGCCGAATTTTTAGCAATTTTAAGCAGTTGTTGCGATGTTTTTCCTGCTTTTGCTTCGGCTTCTAGTAGCTTGACAATCGTCGTGTGACCCTTATTCAATAGCAAAGTCAGTGTCGGTCCAACAATAAACACAGAAGAAAAAATGGCACCACCACGAACGGCATTTTCTTTAAAATCCCGTGGGCTTCGAGACGAGGCAATGTCCCCCATATTCAATAAAAAAGCCACCAATGCCAAGCCAGAAAGAGGCAACATCGGTATTTCCTTTAAAGCGGGAACCCACTTCCCTAAGAATTGACTAAAGTTATAATCAAAATGAGGGGCAAGTTTAGCCATTTGTCGCTGTAAGAAATTTCGTTTTTCGGGGGCTTCTAACATGCTTTTTTTAAGGCCTTGCCCAAATAGAAAGGATAAAATCGTTGCTGCTAGAATAGTGGCAAGTTCTCTGAAGTGCGGTATACCAAAAGGATCTTTCTTTTTTTCTTTCTTGTATAAGGCATTTAAATCTGAGTCACTGGCAAGTCCTTTTTCTCCTGTGAATCGTTTATTGCCTGTTTGCCATTCACTAAACAAAACCTTCAACAGTCCAACAGACGCTAATAAACCGCCTTCTGCCGCTAAATCCCATGCCAAATGAGTCCCCTTCGCTTTTAAAACAGAAACACGTATGGCTTCAGTGGCGGCATCCTTTGCTTCAGGCAGATGTTCTTTTACGGCTTTTTGAAAGGCTTCTGGGTGAGCGAGTTCTTCAAACTTTAAGCCCAGTAGTTTTTTCTTTGTTTTAAGATTGTGCGAGCTGTCAATTTTTTTTGCAAAATGGTAAGCCAATAACGTTGAATGAAGCGGTGCCATACCAAACATAAACGCCAGAATCAAGGATTGCCTCACCATGCGTTCTTTTTGCTCTTCTGGATTTTTAGCCAAAGCTACATAGGGAACATCAATACCAAAGGTCGTCATGACCGCTTTATTGACTAAGCCCAATTGTTGAAATTCGCTTACCCCTTGCACCCAAGCAGGTAAGTTGACATTTACACCAGACATAGAAACTCCAAAATCGTTTAAGTATACTTAGTATATCTTAATTGTTTCAAAACGCCAAATCAAATAATTGTGTCCCCAAGCCACGTAAGCAAAAGCAGAAAGCTCGTATACATCGACAGATCCATGATTGTGGTGATAAAAGGCCCGCCGACGCCTGCGGGATCCTGCTTAAAGCCAAACTTAATCACATAAGGAATCAACACACCCATTAAGGCCGAAATACAATTACTCAACAGCACATAGGCCATTAAAATTAAGCTCAAAAACACATGACCATACATCAAGAAGGACGCTCCGCCCAAGACGAGCGCAAATAAGCCCCCAATCATCAACGCCACACGGATTTCACGCACCGCTTGCTGGCGAATGTTCTTCGCATCGATGAGTTCAAGTGCGATGCCTCGAACGCTGATGGTGTCGCTTTGTGTGCCCACATTGCCAGCTAATCCGCAGAGCAAGGGCAAAAACGACACGGCTGCGACCGTGTGAGACACCGTGTTATGAAAGTATCCGATGATACTTGCCACGCACAACTGCCCGACCAACGTCACCGAAAGCCACGGAATCCTCGCTCGAAAGGCGTAAATGGGCTTGCCCTTGAGCAAATCCTGCTCATCGACTTCTTCATCAATACGAATACCAGAAGTACGGTACAAATCTTCTTGCGACTCTTCATCAATAACGTCGATGATGTCGTCCAGCGTGATAATGCCGAGCAAGTGATCGTCATCATCCACGACAGGCATGGCGAGCAAATTATAGTATTTACGAAAGATATTGGCGACGAGTTCTTGGTCAAAGGCTTCATGCACGTGTTTCACATCGTCCACCAGCGCTAAATTTTTCAACAAGCGTTCTGGCGTTTTATAGGCGAGCAACAAACTTTTAATGCTCAACACCCCTTTGAGTACATGCTCGTCATCCGTCAAATAAAGATAGTATACAAAATCATGCTCATCCGCATTTTGGAGTAACAACAAGGCATCGCCGACGGTGGCATTTTCGGCCAAGCTCACATAGTGGGTGGACATAATCCCGACAGCGGTGTCGGGCGATTGCTTTAAAAGATCATGGAGCGACTGCGTATCGGCATCTTGAGGGAGTTCGCCCAAGACACGCCCCGCTTCTTCCAGCGTCAGTTCTTGGAGTAGATCGACGGCATCATCGGCGGGCATGGCTCGAATAATACGGTGCAATTTCGTAGAGGGAATCGCCAAAATGAAACGCCGTTGCGTTTCAGGCTCCAGCGATGTGAGGATTTTCGCTGCTAGAGCGGGGGCAATGGCATCCAAGCAGACGAGGGCTTCGGTGGGGGTGAGTTCGTCTTCCAAGGCATCGGCGATGTCGGCGAAATGCACGGTGTTGAGGTATTGACGCAGGACGAATCGGGGTTGTTTTTTGTAGATATGCTCACGCACCCGCCCCGAGATGATATCCCTGAGGGTTTCACGTTCTTGGCGAATCTGGGCTTCTTGCTCGTGCAACGACTCCTGCTCTGTGGGAACCGTGGGGGTCGAGATGCCGATATTCAGTTCGTCTTCATGTTCAGGCGTCATAGGAGGGGGCTTTCTAGGCGGTTTTGAAGTGATTACTTCATCTCTCACAGTATACCCCAAGCTTGCCGAGAAATCTATAAATCGACGTTACGCATAAGATCCTTGAGGATGACCAGCGTTTCTTCCATACGCATGGGTTCGGTGATTTTTTGACGTAAAAACTTGTTAATATCAGGCATCATTTGAATCGCCATATCAATCTTCGGACTCGATCCATGCTCGTATGCCCCAATATCAATGAGATCCTTGGCATCTTTGTAAATCGCCATCAACTCACGCATACGACCTGCCATCAACTGATGTTCTTCATCGCACACAGTCGTAAACACACGACTGACACTGCCCAACACGTCAATGGCGGGGTAGTGATTCTGCGCCGCAACTTTGCGAGACAAAAAGATGTGACCATCCACAATACCGCGCACCGTGTCAACGACTGGATCGTTAATATCGTCGCCTTCCATTAGCGTGGTGTACAACGCCGTGATGCTTCCCTGTTTCGTCCGACCCGCCCGTTCTAAAACCACCTGTAACCATGAAAATATCGACGGCGGATACCCCTTCATCGTGGGAGGCTCCCCAATCGACAAGCCCACTTCCCGCCCTGACATGGCACATCGGGTGACCGTATCCGTCATCAAAAAGACTTTCTTGCCTTGCCCACGGAAGTATTCGGCAACGGCTGTCGCCGATTGCAAGGCTTTCATCCGCAACAACGGCGGTTGATCGCCAGTCGCACACACCAGCACCGAACGCTTCATGCCTTTTTCGCCCAAGGATTCTTCCATGAACTCCTTCACTTCACGCCCCCGCTCACCAATCAAGGCCATGACGTTAACATCCGCTTCTGATTCACGTGCGATCATGCCCAAAAGGGTTGATTTCCCCACGCCTGAACCGGCAAACAAGCCCATGCGTTGACCGTTGCCCATGGTCAACAAGCTGTCAATGGCACGCACACCTGTTTCAAATTTTTGGTCGATAATAGGACGATCCAGCGGATCGGGGGGTGGGGCTTGAATGTTGACAAAGCTGGCACCTTTGGTATCCATCGGCATGCCATCCATCGGCTCACCCAATGGAGACACCAATCTGCCAAGCAAGAAATCGCCTACAGGGATTTGCGTGGTTTCGCCTGTTGAAAACACCCACGAGCCTTGAAAAATACCTTCCGCACTATAGAGTAAAATCAATTGAGCCTTGTCGCCCCGAAAGGCAACGACTTCAGCGGCTTTCATGGTGCCATCCATGGTTTCGACAAAGCAGAGATCGCCAATTTTGACTTTGGGCAGGGACGCTTCTAGCATCATGCCCAAGAGCTTGGAGACACGGCCCTTGTACTGATAGGTATCCACACCACCGAGCAGGCGAAACAGGCGTTGTTGTTCGTTTTTCATCACGTCTTGCGGAATGCTAGGCACCCACAAGCCCGATTCACGCACATGCCCTTGCCGAGCCAGTGCTGGCGGCGATTCAGGGGTGATGAGATTGTTTTGAGTGGGGTCGTCCCACACGGCGTGGTGAAGGTCTGTCATCGGCGAGGGTGTTTCCTTATAGATTTATTATAGGGAAAGTCACCTACTTTAGGCAAATACCTCCCTTGTGTGGGGGAGTTAAGAACTTTGGAAAATATTTTTATTGAAAATTGGGTCTTTTAAGTCAAAAAAACCTAAGCCCCCGATGCCTTGGTCTTCGCTGAGAGATACGTCAAATACGTCAATAAGGACTCGATTTGGGCATCGTCCAACGGGCCGCCTTTGGCTTTGGCGTAAGGGGGCATCGACGGGTTGAGCTTCGATCCGTTGCGAATGACGTCTTCCACATACGCACGAGTCGTGGGGTTTTGTAGATCGATGTTGTTCAATCGAGGCGCCACACCGCCTTCGGCTTGCAAACCGTGGCACATCCCACAATCGGCGATGAATAACTCTTCGCCCATTTTACCAATGCCCTTCTGCACATGGCAACTCGCACAATCACCCTTGAATAAAACGAGCGGGTCCTTCACTTTCACCATGCCGTCATGCGTTTTAGCATGCTTGGGGGCAATCGACGTAGCCTTCATTGTCAAGACTTGATGCGGAGCCTTAGGGTCGTCGCTATAAATATCGACGGTCTTACTGATTTTACCGAGCTTTAAGCTCGCATCCAACCCGACATGCAGATACGTCGTTTTACCAGGATGCAAGACTTTTTCTTGCGGAATCACGGCGGTGCATCCGCAAGACGGCACGACCGATTTAATATGCAAGATGCCCCCACCTGTGTTTTGAATCGCAATGCGATGATTGCTAACCGTGTCCATCACCACCATGCCTAAGTCCACGTCGCCTTTGGGAAGGGAAAGGCGAGGGGGGCTATAGGCATCCACCAGCATGGGGCGATGTTCAGGAAAGGCAAAAACCACGCCCAAATAGGCCAGTACTGAAAGAATCAGCCCGATGAGAATGAGAAGTGTTTTGGCTGACCGCATAGGTAGCCTCCCTTTAATAGATACCTTCTCATCTTAGTACTTTAGAATTAAAATAACAAGTGAACAAGCACAAGGGTTCAATAAAATTCATACAAAGAACTTATAGGGTGTGGCTATGATCGCGAAGAGGTCTTTCCCCCTCAAGGCTTGGGAGAGGGAAACAGAAGGCGGTTTAACGGTTGACAGGGTTGTTTCTTTACGTTACTATTCATTCAAAAGCGAAAGTGCTTTTCTCTAGCTTCCCACTCTCAACACGCAAAGGACATTCCCATGCGTCTCATGCCGTCTTCAACCTACACGCAATCGTTTACCCCAAACACCCACGCCTCATTTACCCCCCCCCAATAACAAAAGTATAGAAAAAAATGTGCAAGCTCCTTCGCAACGCACAGGTGCTCGGGTATCCCCTAAACAATTAGAAAAATTGTTTCAGTTTTTAAAGACTCCAAGCAATGTTCCTAGTCCTTTAAAGAGTATTGAACAGTCTAGACGAAAGTCCTTTTCTGATTGGGCTATGGAGATAACTAGGTATCATAGATCTCAAGGAGAAGATAGAAACTTTGCTGAACATTCTGAATCAGCTCGTGTGTGGGGTCTCATTGCCTCTATCTTTAAACGGCCAGAAGATATATCACAAGAGAATACTCCAATGGACAAATTGTTAGGTCAGCCTGGAATGGTCGGAGTGTTTAAAATTTTTAAAGCTCCAAAGGACATCCCTAATCCTATGAAGTCCCCTAGCGAGTATTTACAAGACGGCTTTCATTTATGGGCTAAATTGGTATCTCATCATTATAACAATAACAAATACGAAAGATCAGGTTATTTTTGGAAAGACGTTGCCAGGGTCATTGATCCAAACGAACATACCACACTAAATAATCTTAGCATCTTGTCAGATCGTACGAGTCGCAAGCCTGTATTAAGTATGCAGGTACCCAAATCCTTGTTAAGTCAATCCATAACTGAATGGTTAAACCTCCCCCAATACAAAGAGGTTATCCATATTGAGAATCCAAATGCCAATACACCTACCGTCTCTGTAAAATTGACAGGAGATTCGGCATCAGACGGAGACAAATTAGAAGTTTTTGCTCGTTTACTTGACGCATTACAATCAGAAGCAGAAAAAACACCTAGCGCTTAGAAATAGTCGGTGTTGAAAAAATCAAATCCCCCACCTGTGTTTTGAATCGCAATACGGTGGTCACTGATTCTGTCCATCACCACGATGACTAGGTTCACATCGCCTTTGGGAATGGATAAATGCGGCGGGCTATAAGCGTCCACCAGCATGGGGCGATGTTCGGGGGACGCGAATACTATAACTATGTAAAGAAGCGTCACTAAAAAAACGCCGATTGAAATAAATAATCCTTTTGCCGACAACATAGATAGCATCCTTTTACAAGAAGAGTGTTAACTTTTAATTAAATGCAAGTTTTCTCAATTCATCCATGCGGTGCTCGTTATTAAAACGATAAAACGCCAAAAGCTCCATCGTTAATTGAACCATTCGCTGACTTCTTGAAAAAGCAATCGTTTTTCTTGTC
>JBEISK010000064.1:0-2683 GCA_040375445.1 Gammaproteobacteria bacterium
ATCGTTGCACAAGCAGACGTCCAATCACTAAATCCGAGCGGGTGAGCGAACTGCGAATCCCCGAGCGATTTTGCGGACGCCGTGCAAAGGAATGATGCGAGGAGGTGGGGATTCAGGGGGGATTTTCAAGGGGGGACGAAGGGGAGGAGAAACGCAATGCGTCCTTCCCCGTCCCCCCTTGAACGCATTTAGAGGTGTCGGAGAACCTTTGTGCGTCCAAAGGTCTCTGACAGCACCAGCTATAAAAGGAACAAGAAATCCAAAAAATCGAAATACGTTTAGAAAATTAGAATTTTAGCTATTTTATCCGCAAGGGTTGATAAACGGCGTGATATGAAGCGGATCCACCGAAACGCCTTGCACAAACGCCCCCCAATGCAAGTGAGGCCCTGCCGCAAAGCCTGTAGATCCCACCTTGCCGATGGCTTGACCTTTGACCACGATGTCGTCTTCCCTCACCAGCAGTTGGCTGAGGTGAATGTAAATACTCGTCAAGCCCTGCCCATGATCCAGCCCCACGGTGCCACCATGCAAGCGAAAGGCTCGTGCCAGTTGGACTTTGCCTGATTCAGGGGCTTTGATGATTTGCCCTTGAGGCGATTTTTGATCGATGCCCTTATGAATGTTTCCTGTGAAAACGCCGTTGACCACACGTTTGACTCCAAATGGTGAGTTCATGCACTGGGGGACGGGGGCGTTAAACTGTAAGGGTAAATCCCAATAACGCTTAGACGTTTTTAAGGCTTTCAAGGCAGCAATCGCTTCCATTTCACCTGCTTGAGGACTTAAGCCTGCGGTTTGCTTAGAAACACGAATGGCTTGCGTTTGAAAGGATGTCGTCACCACCTGAAGGGTACTAGATGCCAAAACCTTATTTGACGCATCTAGTACCTTGAGTGAACGAGTCCCCACAGGAGAAAGTGGATCTACCGCCAAAAGGGCTTGCCAGCTTTGTGTTTTGTGGACGGCAGGCAAGGCATACGCCCACAACGTCTGACTACCCCACAAGATCTTTAATTTAGGCGAATCTTGCGTGGTTAATTCGTTTGAACTTACGGTCAAAAAAGTGAAATCGCCTTGGGCTATTGTTTTTTTTTGACATCAAGGCTGGTGCTAGGCGTGGGTACGTTTGCGGAAGTGGAAGCAACAGGAGGCGTTGCTTGAACAAGCATATCAGGCATCATTTTAGGTAAAGGTGCCAATGCCGTAAAAACGTATCCATTGGTGGGAGGCTCATGCACAATCGCCGAAAGTTTTACAGATTCAGCATAAACATTCGGGACGAGAAAACTTGCTGCAAGAATTGCAAAACAGGCCAAACGTGTGAAAGAAGGATGAATCATCAGACAAAACCTCAAAACAACTACAAAAAGCAAAAATACATTTTAATCAGTGTACCATAAGTTTTCATATTTTTTACTAACCGCAAGATTTAAACGCTAAACCTCATCCCTTTGGTGTAGATTGACCCCCCTTTAAAAAAAAGGATGCTCCCTTTCTAATAAAATGGTATACTAGATTTTGAGAGATTCAAAATCGCTTTGTTGGTAAAAAGCGAGTGATGATAGCGTCTTTTATTTAATCGCTTGTAATGATAAATGAGTCCCTAATTAACCTCTTAAAATGAAAGCCCGTGTCTTTCGTGTGTCTACAATCCTGTAACGGAGTCATACCCTTGTCCGAACATCGTCCAAACCCTTCTATTTCCCAAGTGCAAGGAAAGCGTCGCACCAGCGTCTTGCTCCCCACACAAGGGGAACACGTGCCTGAAGCTTCCCCCCTTGCCAGCATTCAAATGCCCCAAATGCCTAAAAAACCTGCGGTTCCTGAATTGAGTCCTGAAGAAAAAATGGCTCAACAGTTAAGCAAACGAGTCGGCTTGTTGGCAGGGCATATGACGCATCAAGCGTCGTTGCATGAGCAAGCGGTTGGCAATACCAAAGGCATTTTCAGCGACCTGCTCGATGATTTGGACGTCGTTTGCGGTGCCTTTAAATCCAATTTCAAAAGTCGAGACATGGAAACGCATCGCATTTATTCAGAAGTGGACCCCGATCGTTCCATTGGGGTGTTGAATGTGATGTGGCACTGCTTAAGCTTTACCAGCCGAGGCAATCATAAGCCTTTGGCGATTGCACGTGGGGGGAAGGAACCCTTGTTTACAGGGCGTATTTTAGCCATTCGGGGGGATTTTCATGATCTCGCCCACAGCTATGAAACCTTTGATTTTGCCGATTTACTGCCTTTTGAACTGGCCAGCCTCTACATTCCTGCAGACCCTTTAGAACCCGCGATTATTCGTATCCCGCACTTGGGTGGGGAAGAAGAGTACATTGATCAAGCATCCGCAGGGCGAGCCTTTTTGATGAAGACGGTGGAGATGGTCTGTTCCGGCGGATTCTTACACGAACAGTAGAAAATGCTTCTTATACGCTTCCTAAGCAAAATGCGGTATGCCCTCAAAATAGATTCCTAGCTCCGTTTTTAGCTGGTGACGTCAGAGACCTTTGTTCGCACAAAGGTTCTCCGACACCTCTAAATGCGTTCAAGGGGGGACGGGGGAGGACGTATTGCTTTTCTCCTCCCCTTCGTCCCCCCTTGCAAATCCCCCCCGAAACCCCCCCTCGTCGCATCATTCCCTGTGCACGACGTCCGCAAAATGTCTCGGAAGCCTCGCATTTAG
>JBEISK010000060.1:0-5195 GCA_040375445.1 Gammaproteobacteria bacterium
GTTCACGAATCATACGGTACGCTCGATTTACAACACGGGTACGATCAACCTCAACGGAGCCACGACGTTTAGCAATAACACGGTGGCTGGCAATGGGGCGGCGTTGCAGTATCAAAGCGGCGTCGGCACCATTAACTTCAACAATAACATTACATTCACCTCCAACACCGCGACAGGCTCCAACGGCGGGGCGTTGTGGACGGATCGGAATACTTCGGTAGCTGGTACCTCTACCTTCACCACCAACACAGCTACCACGGGTGGAGGCCTTTACGTCAATGCCGGCACCACCACACTCACAGGAGCCTCTAGCTTCACCACCAACACGGCCACCACGGGTGGAGCAGTTTACCTAAATGGATCTAACCTAACCTTCGGAGCAGGTGGGACCTTCACCAGCAATACCGCCACCAACGGCGGTGCTTTGGCCAATGCCGGCACCAGCATCGTCACAGGCACGACGACTTTCACGAGTAACAGTGCGAGTTCCGCCGGTGGTGCGATTAGCAATGTTTCAGGAGGCACCCTCACGCTAGCAGGCGTTTCAGCCTTCAATACCAACACCGCCGTTGCCAACGGTGGGGCCATCAACAACTTAAACTCCATTTTGAACTTAACAGGCAATACCACCTTCACTGGCAACAGTTCAAGCACTGGCAGTGGTGGAGCGATTTTCAACGATCCAGGAACCGTCGTGATTACAGGTAACGGAACATTCAATAATAACACGGCGTCTTTAAATGGGGGAGCTGTGGCCAACGTGATTAGTTCAATATTTAGCATCACGGGCAACGGGACCTTCGGCTCGAACAGCTCTAGCACAGGCTCAGGCGGAGCCATCACCACGGAAGACAATTCACATACCACGATAAATGCCTATGGTAGTTTCACCAACAACACGGCAGCCGTCAATGGCGGAGCGGTGAATGTGAACAACTCCAGCTTCAACGTGTTGGATGGTGCCACTTTTAGTGGTAACGTGGCGACTTCAGGCAGTGGTGGTGCGATTTATCTCAATAATAATGCACAGGCAAGCCTAATCGCTGATACGCAAAATGTGACGTTCACAGGTAATACCGCCAATGGATCTTCAAATGGAGTAAGCTTTGGAAGCAATAGCACCTTAAACGCCAATGCCAGCTACGGCGGGGGAGAAGTCATCTTCTTAGACAAAATCACGACCACAGGTACCAATAACGTGATTCACCTCAACCGTACAGGCACATGGGACACCACCGCTTCACCCAATACACCCACAGGCAATGGCGTTCCCACGAGCGCTCCGACGAATGGAACGATTCGTCTAAATGCCGATATGAGTGGCTTTAGTGGGACAAGCAATACCGTCAATTTGTATGGTGGAAGCATGTATTTGGGTTCAGCAGGCACCTTCTTCAATAATATAAACTTTAATGCGAGCAATAACGCCACCTTAAATCTCATCAACAATAAAATCGATACGATTGCACTCAACAACGCAAGTGTCGACCACCTCAACCTGCATGTCGATATCGACCTCGCCAATAAACAGGTCGACAACATTAACGCCACCAGCATGGGAGCGAATGACACCGTCACGATTAAAGGCATCAACTTATGGGATGATGGTCCTTCAGGGGTCGTGTTTGTGAACAACTCTTACCAATTGAAATTAACCGTGGATCCTTCGGTTCAACAAGTCACTGGGCCTGTTCATATATACAATGTGATGGTTCCTGATCAAACCATGCCTGATTCTTTTGAAACGCCCTTTGCCAATAGTGCCTTGTTATTATTGAGAACCAATGAAGTGAACCCCTTTGTCAGATCTTCTTCCACTGTCAATAAAGGGGTACAACTAGGTATTTTAGACAACACCCGAATGGTGATGAATCGTTCGGATGAAGTGATGAGCTTTATGGATACCGTCTTGTACCAAACAGGCGTAGACTATGACAAAGTCAACAAAGTCGCCCTACTCGAAGGATTCCCTGAATATAGCGGCATGTACGATCGTTTAGAGCGTGGTGGGGTTTGGTACAGACCGTTTTCTAGCTTTGAAAAAGTCGCCTTTAGTAATTTAAACGGACGCATCAATAACACAGGCTATGGCATGCTCGTCGGCTATGACTCCGCTCTTAAAAGACGTGCCTTTGGGTTTAAGAATATGACGACGTATTATGCAGGTTATAATGGAAACAATCAGGGTTTTCAAAACGTTAATAACACCATTACAGGTGGTTTCGCAGGAATTATGGAAACTCTCTACAAAGGCAACTTTTACCTAAGTGCTATGGCACAAGGCGGGGGCGCCAGCGTACGTGAGAGACTCGCCAATTATGGCAGCTCTACTTACGGCATGGCCAATGGTAGTTTTTCAGTAAAAACAGGTTATAACATCCACCTGCCCAAGCAAACGGTGCTTCAAATACACGGACAAGCCGTGTATACCCTTTTGCAAAGTAGTACCTATACAAATGGGCAGGGGGTTCGTATTCACCCTGATTTAGTCACGAGCCTTCAAATCACACCAGGTGTCAGGTTGACGAAGAATATTAAAGGCTGGCAGCCCTATGTGGAAGCCAACTGGGTGATGAATCCTTACCATAGAGCAAAAATGAAGGCAAATGACTTTGCTTTTAGTAACCCTGCCCTAGGAGATTATTTTGAATATGGCTTTGGCATTCAAAAAACAACGCAACATGATGTCCAAACCTACGCGCAAGCCATGATGAGAACAGGCTCACGTCAGGGCGTTGCGCTTGAACTCGGCATCAAGATCCCTGTGGGACAGAAATAGCTCGCAACACGTTAAAAGAAAAGAGATACAACCCTTTGTACTTAGCTATACTTTCCCTGTTATTTCCTTGCTATTCCTGTATGGCAAGAACACTATCGGTTTTCTCATCCACCATTTTTTAAATAAGTGTGAAAAAGTATTTTTTAAGTCTTAAATTTGTTTTGTAAACGAGCTTCGATTGATTCGTACCAGCCTGCTTCGGCGGGTAATTTCGTCCAGGTGCTGAAAGCTTCAATGGCTTGGTGGATCAACATGCCCAAGCCGTTTTGAACAACGGGGCATCCGTGATCGCAAGCGAGCTTCATTAAAACCGTTTCAGAAGGATTGTAAATCAAATCCACCACATGAGCATTCGGGTTCAGTGATTCAACTTGCAATAAGGATAAAGGCGTGGCGTTTACATTAGGATGCATGCCCACAGGTGTGCAGTTCACCAATACATTCACCGAAGCAAGTCTAGTGGCATCCAACGCGTCAGAATGAATCACTTCTAGTGTTGTTGAAGCATGAGCATCCTTTACCCATTCGCTAAAGGCAAGCTTTAAGTCGTTGGCTTTTTCAGGGTGGCGCATCACCAGCGTAATTTTTTGAACAGGCGTCTTTCCTTCAAAGATCATGGCGGCTAAAACAGCTCGTGCGGATCCCCCCCCGCCTAGAACCATCGCGTGTCCTGCTTCTAGCGTTTCTTGTGTTTGAGGGGTTAGGCTTTTGTAAAAGCCCGTGCTGTCTGTATTATGGCCAATCAAGGTGATTTCGTTGTCTACATCCACCCGAAAGACGGTGTTGACGGCTCCCACTCGCTTGGCGGCGGGTGTTAAAGCAGGGAGCTTGTCATGTAATAAGACTTTATAAGGGATGGTCACATTAAAACCATGCACGCCACTCATTAACATCGAAGAAATCGCCCCTGTTTCGAGTTGCTGGAGCGTATAATCGAAAAGCTTGTATTCTCCCTTAAGACCCGCCAATTCCAGCAAGTCATGGTGAATCAGAGGGCTGTAACTATGCCCGAGTGGATGCCCCAATAAACCCAAAAAATATCGAGAGGTCACACCGCTTCCTTTATCAAAGTGCTGTTGCCTTATTGAAAATGGTGGAGGATAGCGGATTCGAACCGCTCACCCCCTGCGTGCAAAGCAGGTGCTCTACCAAATGAGCTAATCCCCCACATCAATGAATTTCATTACTTTGAGTGTACCTATCTTCTTTCAAAAAAAAACCCTTGTCAAGCGTCTTTATTCATATTGACTAAATGACAGGAAGAGGGTTTGTAACAGGATCAAGTCAACAATATGTGTTAAACCCCTCCCCCCCTAAATACGAAACCATTCAAAGTAATTTCCTATCCTTATTGCTCGCCAAGGAGGATAGTTTATTTAACGGATGTTCCTTCTGCTAGGCTTGACTCAAATGCTTTAAACTTTCATGATAAAAAGAACGTGCCCCATAGAATAGAAGTGAGTCCGCCCGAATGATGATGATGTCTGAAGGTGAAAAAACTGAAAAACCCACCGCTTACAAAGTCTCCAAAGCTCGGCAGGACGGGCAGGTGGCGAAAAGCGTGGATCTTAACGCCGCAGGCTTGCTCGGCATGGCATTGTTACTGATTGGGATGTCTGGATCGTATTTCATGCAAATTATGATGAGCTTTATGAAAAAAAGCTTTGAACTCGATGATGCCACCACCATTTTTAGTTCCACGATGTTTCTAGGGGCTTTTAATGAAACCATGCACCAATTGGGACTCATTTTAATCCCCTTTATGGGAGCAATGGTGATTGCAGGCTTGGGCATAAACTTCATGCAAGTGCGTGCTTTGTTTACCTTAAAGCCTTTAGAACCTAGCCTTAACAAAATAAACCCGATGAAAGGCATGAAGCGGATTTTCTCTCAACGTTCGATTGTAGAACTGATTAAGGGCATTTTAAAAATGTCGATTGTGGGTTCCGTAAGCTATAACGTCATTCAAGGGGCGATGCCTGAACTGCAACAGTTGAGTTTCGCCAATCCCACTATTCTATTGGCGACGATGGGGAGCTTGGTCTTTAAACTGACGGGTTGGGTGTTTATGGTGTATTTGGTGCTGGGATTGGCGGATTGGCGTTATCAAGCCTTTCAAAATGAAAAGCAATTACGCATGAGCAAGCAAGACATTAAGGATGAATCCAAGAACTTGGAAGGCGACCAAAAAATGCGGGGCAAAATCAAGCAGGCGGGGCAAAAGATTTTGCAATCCAAGCAGTTAAAGCACTTACCCACGGCGGATGTGGTCATCACTAACCCGACGCACTATGCGGTGGCGTTACGATATGACCCTGACATTGCGCCTGCTCCGCATGTGGTGGCCATTGGGGTGGATGCCTTTGCTCAAAAAATAAAGGCCAAAGCACAGTCTTTGGGCATTGAGCTGGTGGAA
>JBEISK010000059.1:0-5620 GCA_040375445.1 Gammaproteobacteria bacterium
ACGACGACAACGGCACATGCGCGATCATTTCATGGTAGACGAACTCGTCTCGTTCGGTGGTCATCACCAAGCCGTCGAGGAGCATGAGATTGCCGTAGGTGCTGGTTTTAAGCACATCGAGCTGTTGAAAGGCGCTTTGTTCTGAATGCAGGACTGCTTCAATTTTAAAGCTAAAGGCGGTGCCTTCATTCCGTTCAGTGACCCATAGATCCATGCCGTTTGACGGCGTTTCATTTAAGCTTGCTTGCATGTGAAAGACTCCTTCATCTTCGTTGTGTGGCATGCCTTTATTGTAGCAAAAACAGCGTCACTGTATAGCCCGTTTTGTAGAGAACGTTTATCCAAAGTTGTTTTGTTACGATCGTTTGTCTTTTCGCATGGATGCGTTGTATAATAGAAGCACACTGCATTCTATAGACGTCTTTCTCTTTATCATTGTAAGGATCCCTCCCACTTGCACATCCAACATATTGAAATCGACAACTTTAAATCCTTTCACGGCAAAACCGTCATCCCCTTTCGGCGTGGCTTTACGACGGTGTCTGGTCCGAATGGTTCGGGCAAGTCCAACATTGTGGATGGCATCTTGTTCTGCCTCGGCTTGTCGTCGTCTCGCACCATGCGTGCCGAAAAATTGACGGATCTCATCAACAATACCTCTCGCCGTCGTGAAGCTACGGTCACCATTACCTTTAACAAAGGGGGGCATGAACTGCCTGATACGGTGCTTGAAGGCAGTTTTAGTGACGATGAAACCCAAAAAGAAAAGACCCTTGCCTTGCTGGCTTCTCTCGAATCCAGCGATTTATTGACGGTGGCTCGGCGGATTAAGGCATCGGCGGCGAATTATACGTCGACCTATTACCTTAACGGCAAACCATCGACCCTCGGCGAAATCCACGAGGTGCTAGCCCTCTATAATGTATCCCCAGGGTGCTACAATGTGATGATGCAAGGCGATGTGTCGGCGATTGTGAACATGTCGGCGGTGGAGCGTCGTAAAATTGTCGATGAACTCGCTGGTGTGGCCGATTATGACCGAAAAATCGAACAGGCTCTCAAAGAAATCGCCACAACAGCAGACAACATCGAACGCAACGAGATTTTGTTGGGTGAAATCAAGGGGCGTTTAGCCGAACTTGAAGGCGAAAAAGACAAGGCTTTGGCGTATCAAGCCTTGCGTCAACAGGTGCAAGCCTTTGAAACGCAATTGGAAGTGGCAAAACTTAAAAGCCTGATGAACCAGCTCGAAGCTCATCGTGGGGCGTTGGAAAAAGCGAAAACCGCTCGTGGGGAGTCGCAAGAACGTCTAAAAGCCTTGAATACGCAGATCAAAGATGCCACCACCGAACTCAAGCGTTTAGCGGAAGAAATCCGCCAGCAGGGGGAAGCTCAATACGAAGCCTTGCATGCTCAAATGGAAGAGATTTACAGTCAGCAAGCCCGTAAAGAAGAAATGTGTCGTGGTTTGGGACAGCGGATTGAAGATGCCGATGCCTTAATCAAGAAGCTTGAACGTGAAAAAGAGCAGATCCACGCATGGTTGACGGACACCGCCACGGAAATTGATGTCTATAAAGTTCAAGAAAAAGAATTGACCGCTTTATTCACGACGCAAAAAAAACGGCTCGATACCGCCAATGCTCAAATTGAGCGGTTGTCTAGTCAAGATTCGGAACTGATTGAGGCTCGCCAAGCGTTGCGTCGGCAAGCGGAAAGCTTAGAAGACGACATCGCCAGTATTCATCGTGAGCAGTTGGGCGTAGATTCTGAAATCGCACGGCTCCGTGATGACTTGGCTCGGCAAGAGCAAGGCATGTTGTCGTTCACCACTCGTAAGCAGTCGGTGGAAAAGCGTCAAGCCCATATCGCCGAAGAATTCAAGGGCTTAGCGGAAGAAAAAGATCGGCTTGAAACGTGGGTGAATCAAGCCATGGGCGACAGGGCGTCCCTTGTGGCGAATCTGAATAAGGTGAATCAGGCCTTGTTTCAGCGTCGTGAACGGTTGGCAACCCTTGAAGCCCAACGCAACGCCTATGAAGAAGTCAGCCATAGCCGGAGTGTCAAAAGTATTTTAGAAGCCGACTTAAACGGTGTGCATGGCACGCTGGCGATGCTCGCTTCGGTGGAATCCACCTATGAAACGGCGTTGGAAATCGCCCTCGGTGGACGTATGCAAAACATCATTGTGGATGATGAAAACGTCGCCAAGCAAGGGATTCAAGTCCTCCAGCAGACCCGTTCAGGGCGAGCAACTTTCTTGCCGCTTACGCGTATTAAGCCTAGCATGGCGAATACGAACCGTTCTCCGCAGGGAGCGGGCATCCTAGATTTTGCGATTAACTTGATCGATTATGACGCTCGTTACGACACGATTTTCCGCTTCGCTTTAGGCGATACGCTTGTGGTGCGAGACATTGACGCCGCCAAACCCTTGATGAATCGTTTCCGTATGGTGACTTTAGACGGTGCCTTGCTTGAAAAAACTGGTGCGATGACAGGCGGTAGCCAATTTCAAGGGCGTGGTACTAAAAGCGGATTCGGTGGTGGCAACAAAGATTCGCAAAGTGATGTGGAAATTTCCAACCTGCGTCACGATGTTCAGCGTTTGGGCGAAGAAAAGCAAAAGGGCGAAACGCATCTGCAAAAGCTTGAAAATGCCTTGCACGAAAAGCAAAGCACGCTTTCGGTGGTCATTCCCAAGCATAGTCGTTTTGAAGCTGAACTCGATTCCCTCAAAAATCAGCTGGATGCCATGCTTGAAGAGCAAAAAGCCTTGCTGGCAAATGTCGATTCATCAGACGCCAACGCGCCTTTAAAGGAACGTTTGTTGGAAGCGGAATTAAGCGTGGTGAGCTTAGAAGAACAGCGAAACGACTTAAAAATCAAGCAAAGCGAACTCAACAGCCAGCTTACCGCCTTAGATGCCCAATTGAGTAATGAAGAATTAAACGCCTTAAAAGAAGAGATTAGCGACGCCCAATTTCAAAAAGAAGCCTATGACGCCCAACTCAGAGATGTGCAAGGGCAGTTGATGACTAAAAATCGAGAGGTGGAAATCCGTCGTACGAGCATTGATGAGAAAAGTGAAGCTCAAGCTCAACACGCCCAGCAACAAAAGGCATGGCGAGCGGAAATCCAGACCCATGAAGCGGATATTTTGACCCTAAAGGCTCAATACAAAGCGGTTGAAGCCGAAGTGGACGCTCTAGGGGCTGGTGTGAAAGAACTGAAAACCGCTCAAGAGGTCATCCAAAAACAGTTGATTGGCTTTGAAAAAGAAAAAGTGAGCGTTGAGCGTGCCTTGCATGAAGCCGAAGAAGGCATCATTCTTAATCAAGCCCATGTGCGAGAGCTAACCCCACAAGTCGACGATTTAAAAGAGCAATTGCTCAAAATACACCCTGATTTAGGCGAGCAACTCAAAGAAGACAGCCTCAAAGGGCAGGATGAAGTCACGCAGAAAATCGCCAAGCTCCAACGTAAAATGGCGGACATGGAACCCGTGAACATGAAGGCGATCGACGAATTCGCCACAGTGACTCGCCGTCAAGACGAACTCAACGAAAAGGTGCAAACCCTTTCAAGCGAACGCCAAGTGCTGAACAGTCGTATTGAAGGCTATGAAGCCATGAAACGCCAGTATTTTATGAAAGCCTTTGACAGCGTAAATCAGCAATTTCAAAGCATTTACGCCGAACTGTCAGACGGTTATGGTCAGCTCATTCTCACCACGCCTGACGACCCCTTCCAAGGGGGGCTTACCATCGAAGCCAGCCCTCGTGGGAAGAAAACGCAACGCATTGAAGCCATGAGCGGTGGAGAAAAATCGCTCACCAGTTTGGCGTTTGTCTTTGCCTTGCAACGTACTATGCCTGCGCCGTTTTATGCTTTAGACGAAGTGGATCAAAACCTCGACGGCATCAATGTGGAAAAATTGTCGAACATGGTTTTGCGGGAATCCAAGCACGCTCAATTTGTGGTGGTGTCCCTGCGTAAGCCGATGATTGAAAACTCGGATCGCACGGTGGGCGTTACCCAACGCAAGAACGGCATTTCCAAAGTCACAGGCATTCAATTGCGTGCCATGCTCGAAGGCAAAAGCAACGAAGCCAATACGTCTCCAACGCCTATTTTGCATGATGAGCTGGATGCTCCGATTAAAGAAGTCGACGGTTCTCATCATGACGCCCGTCAACCGTTCACCCAATCCGCCAATAGACCCGCAGGACGCACCCGCTCTGCCAAAGTCTTAAAATAAGGAGGCATTTCGTGAACGCAAGCCTAATGCTTCCCACAAACGATGCCTTGCCCCAAGCGTCTGAAGGGATTGAAATCCTGCTGGATCTCGCCAAAAAAGGGAGCATTGATCCGTGGAATGTGGACATCGCCAAAGTCACGGACGAATACCTCGCCTATGTGGAACGCTTGAGTGAAGAAGCGGTTTTAGAACAGCAAGCCTTGCACGCCAGTTCAGCCTCCACGCTTGCCTTAAACGTGGGAGTCATTGACGCCAAAGCTCAAGCCTTCATGCGATTAACAGGCAAAACGCTTTTATATTTGGCGGTTTTACTTCGCATGAAAAGCGATTTACTCGCTGGTTTTGACCCCTTTGAGCAAGATTATTTGGAAGATGCTGACTTGTTGGACTTGCAAGAATACGACGAAGACGGCAACCCCATTGATGTGGCGTCGCTTAATGCGGACATCAGCCAGCGTTTGCATCAGGCGGTCAAGGCTCGTTACGGAAGCTTGAATGAGGTGTTGGAACGGCGTAGTAGTGCCAAGCAAAAACGCATCCGCCAAGTGACCTTGAACGACTTGATTAGTGAGCTTAAAAAGTACGAAGCCCTTGAAAAAGAACGCACAGCTCGGCATAAAATTGAACGCATCGACCGCCGTCGTGTGGGGATGCGAGATTTTGCGGATCTTTCCACCGAAGACATCACCGCACTGGCTCACGACGAATTTCAAGAAGAAACCGTACATTGGGTGCATGAAGTCTTGGGGCTTTATTTGGACAAAGCCAATAAGGACGCGCAATTGAGCTTAAGTAGTTTGTCGGATTTGGCGGAAACGGACGTGGTGTCTTGCTTTTTGTCGCTCTTGTTTTTGGAAGCGCGTTATGAAGTGGTGATGGAACAGCCTGACTTTTACAGTGATGAAATCTATGTGCGGTGGTATACACCGCTTGATGAGGCGGCTTTAGACAAGCAGATCGCTGAAGCTTGAAATTTTATCATTAATTTTTCAATTTTTTGGGTTGCTAGCTCCTTTTATAGCTGGTGCTGTCAGAGACCTTTGGACGCACAAAGGTTCTCCGACACCTCTAAATGCGTTCAAGGGGGGACGGGGAAGGACGCATTGCGTTTCTCCTCCCCTTCGTCCACCCTTGAAAATCCCCCCTGAATCCCCACCTCCTCGCCCGATCTCCGCTCCTGCCGTCCGCAAAATGTCTCGGAAGCCTCGCATTTAGTGCGTTGTCGGCAAGGTTTGGCTCTGTCCCCCCTCCTGATCTTAGGAGGGGGTTAGGGGGCGCTTAAACCCCAGATGCCCTATGTGGCTTAACCTCACCCTCGAACGCCTTTCAGACGTTCTCTTCCCTCTCCTAAAATTAGGA
>JBEISK010000014.1:0-50538 GCA_040375445.1 Gammaproteobacteria bacterium
CGTGGTTCGGAACGGGAGGGAGGGGGGGATGGGGGATTCTTAAGGGGGGCATACTGGGGGGAGGGAGGACGTAACACGTCCCTCCCCCCGCCGCCCCTTAAGCCGCTTTGGGGGTTTGGGGAGTCTTTGGCGGGACAAAGACCCCCAAGCACCAGCTCTAAACGGAGCTAGAAACCCAAAAAACAGAGAATCTCAAAATGACACTTTTTATCAAAAAACCACTTTACAACCGCACAAAAAAGGGACGAAATGGTTTTTATGCTGGTGACGTAGTTTTATTTATATTAGGGAACTCACCGTATGACCTACTCATATAATTCAACCAACAATGTTAGCAATGGGGGCAAGCTTCCTGTTGGGGAACGCCCTTTGCCTCTTGTCGAAGAACTCCCTCACCTAGAACCGATCAGTCGCTTTACAAATCTTCAACCTACTATATCTCATAACGGTATCATCGATTTGAGCGAAACGGGTCTCTTCCGATTCAACGAAGCCCTTCAAAAAGCAACGCTTCACTCTCCAGGTAAAGCTCAAAGTTTATTTGAAAAAGATGTTAACCATCTTCAAATGTTTGGGGAAAGTGCTCAAAGTAATAACGCCGCCATTGTGCAAGGCAATGTGCAAGGCTTGACACAAATGGGCGAAAATGGGTCATCTAATGACGTTCACATACTCGGTGACTTGGGTGGTAGCTTTCAATCAAGCCATCAAAACGCTCGTAACGAAGTCTTGGTTCAAGGCAAGGTAGACTTTGCCATTATGAATGGCGACAATGGTGCCACCAATCGATTCACCGCAGGTTCTGTGGAACACATGGCATTGGGAGGATCAGAGGCTCCCCAGTTGGAGGGTTCTAGAAATGATGCCGTTGTGCTGGGAAAAACCCAACGACTTTTAACCGCTGACTATAATGGCTTGTCATCAGGGCAGTTTTACGGCGGTGTTCATCAGTGGGAAGATAGTGCCATCAACGCCACGACGCAGATTTTAGCCGAAAACATGGGTAAAGTCTACTTGGAAGGACAAGGCAATAAAAACCACGTGTTGGTCAATCAAGGCATCAAAGAGCTAGGTATTGGGCAAGCCGCCAACGGTAATACCAACACCATTACGGCGAATGAAGGCATTGAACGCTTGGGTTTACTCGGTAAAAACAATCAAAGTAAAATCTTCAGTTTTTCTGGTGCAAAAGCATCTGAAGCGGTGTTGCAGGGTACAAAGAATACAACCTTGTATGGTGGAAATGGCCAACAAACCGTTCGTGTTGGAGGTAGTAACAATGACAATATTATTGCCACCAGCGATTTGACTGGTCGTAAATTTAAGTCAGATTATGACCGCAAAGTCTTTGAAGCTCAACAAAAAGATACCCTAGAACTCGGCGGCACAGGCAATAAAGTTCAAGCCGACTTAGGCGTGGGTAACGATGATATTTTCGTGCATGCGGGTGCCAAAAATAAGGACAATCAATTTGAAATTGTGGGCGGAGCAGGGCAAGATGTTATGACCCTTGAAGGATCGAAA
The DNA here is from genome assembly GCA_040375445.1 of Gammaproteobacteria bacterium. GTDB lineage: Bacteria > Cyanobacteriota > Vampirovibrionia > Vampirovibrionales > JAJTHC01 > JAJTHC01. Next base: position 1,525 of record JBEISK010000014.1, read on the forward strand.
CAGGATTGGAAAGCCGTCAAAAATCAGGACGGTAGTTTAACCTTTACGCATCGTCATTTCCCTCAAACCGTCACCGTTGCAGATGTGGAAGATATTCGTTTCAGTAAGAAAATTGATTCTAGTAAAATAGGTTTTAAGGCTCCTCCTGCTGAAGAGAAGCAATTGAATTTACCCGGACCCACTTGGCTCGTTTAGTTTGAAAGAAACTGTTCCACAAACTTAAGTACCACCAAACGAGCGTGTGAATACACCAAACCGCCTTGAAAATAAAAGGTATACGGCGGACGCACAGGTCCGTCGGCGGAAAGTTCAATCGAAGAGCCGTCAATAAAGGTTCCCCCTGCCATAATGAGTTCGGACTCGTAGCCAGGGGCATGAGCAGGCACAGGTGTGATATAGCTCGACACGGGCGACCATTCCTGCACGAGTTTGGCAAACGCCATTTGGCGTTCAGGCGTTTGAAGCCATAAGGTTTGGATAATATCGCTACGATCGGCATCCCACCGAGGGGACGCCTGCATGCCAAGAGCTTCGAGAACATAGGCACTTAAGCACATGCCTTTAACGGCTTCTTTCACCACATTCGGCGCCAAAAACAAGCCTTGCAAAAAGGTGCGAGTGAGTTCAAACATGTAACCGCCATTCGCACCGATGCCTGCACAAGTGAGGCATTCCGCCACTTGCTCGATGAGATCCGCTCGCCCAGCGACATAGCCCCCTGCTGGCACGATGCCTCCACCGGGGTTTTTAATGAGAGACCCTGCCATAATATCCGCCCCAATGGCGGTAGGTTCATGGGCTTCTAAGAATTCGCCGTAGCAATTGTCCACCATAACAATAGCGGTGGGGTTGTAGACTTTTAACGCTTCAATCACCGCTTGCATGGCAAGTAGCGTCATGGGCTGACGGATGCTATAGCCCCGAGAGCGTTGGATGTAGAGCATCGAAGCATTTTCAATAAGCGTGATTTCAGCATCGCTAAAACTGGTGCGGATGCGTCCATCGTCTTCAAAAACGCTAAACTCGTCATAGGTTACCCCTTTGGCTTTGAGCGACTGCTTTGATTCGCCACGCAAGCCGATGACTTCTTCGAGTGTGTCGTAAGGGCGACCTGTGACCGAAAGCATGGCATCGCCGTGGTGGAGGCATCCGTTTAAGGCGAGGGAAAGGGCGTGTGTGCCTGACACAATATGCGGACGCACCAGTGCCGATTCCGCTTCTAGGGCATCGGCGAAGATTTTGTCGAGTACCTCTCGTCCCATATCGTGATGCCCGTAGCCTGTGACACAAGCGAAGTGCTCTTCGCCGAGGCGGTGGCGTTTCATGGCGTTCAAGACCCGTTCGGTGTTGGCATGGCACAAGGCTTCTAGGTGAGGGAAGACGCCTGCTTGTAAAGCGGTTTCGGCTTCTTGAATGAGGGTTTCGGCGTTAGTTTTCGTAGGGTGTGGCATCGTTGGGCATCCTGCTTATCTTCTTGATGACCTTGATGCTAACATAAAAACGCTTCATTTTTGCAGAGCCTTCTATAAGATTTATCAATGTAACGGTATAAAACCTTGCAGATGAATCTCAAATGAAAGACACCCATCCTCACTAGTTGGGATGTTCAACCCAATCCAAAGAGTGATCAGAAAACATAAGAAATCTTTCTGACACAAACGTTAAAGCATTTGACGTGGGATTCTGTTTTGATTATAGTGATAAGATAGGTGCCGTAAGATGTTCCTTTGAGACTGTCTTACGTTCTTCGACCCGTGTGCCTAGCACAACGGCTATTGATTCAAAACCCTACGCTAATGAGCGAAGAAGTAGGAAAGTTCACGACATTCAACATAAAGGACTATAAGTGATGCAACATCCACTTATTCGTGAAATCGAAAAAGAGTACACCCGTACTGATCGCCCCGTTTTATTTCCTGGCGACACCGTACGAGTCAACGTAAAAATCGTTGAAGGTAGCAAAGAACGTATTCAGGCATTTGAAGGCATTATTATTGCCAAACGCGGCGCAGGCGTGGGTGCCACCTTCCGTGTGCGTAAGGTGTTTCAAGGCGTAAGCGTTGAGCGTACCTTCTTGATTAACTCCCCACGAGTTGAAACCATTACCGTATTGCGTCGTGGACGTGTGCGTCGTGCGAAGCTTTATTACTTGCGTGACCGTATGGGTAAAGCGGCACGTATCCGTGAAAAAACCACAGGTTATGCGGCTCCTACGAAATTCGGATCGATTTTGGTGGCGAATGCCAACAATCCTTCCGAAGGCACTAAAAAGACCAAGAAAAAGAAATAGTTTTTTCTTTTCATTTAGGTTTAAACAGTGGAGGCGTTTGCTTCCGCTGTTTTTTTATGTCTGATTGTTTCTAATAAGCAGACGTTTTGAAGGCTTTTCTACTCCACTTGAAGGAGGCGTCAAAAGTTCTGCCTCTCACAACCGATACACTTTTCACAAGCGTGTTAAACATTCGCTAGACCAGAGAGATTCTTATTTTAAAGCCTTAGAAGTAGCCTTCTATTTCAAGGGCTAGATTTTTAGTGATATTGTAAACGGATTTACCAATAGAGATAAGGAGAGATAACAACCATGGGCATTATTATTAATACCAACATTCAGTCGATTAGTTCACAACGTTTATTGAACGTGAACACGATGAACCTGTCCAAAAGCTACGAAAAATTATCGTCAGGCTTTAAAATTAACCGATCTAGTGATGATGCCGCAGGACTTCAAATTTCAGAAAGCTTGCGTTCTCAAATTCGAGGGTCTCAACGAGCCTTAGACAATACCCAAGACGGCATTAACGTCCTAAACGTCGTGGACGGTACTTTCCAGACGGTTGTTGACAACCTCCAGCGGATGCGTGAATTGACGGTTCAAGCCGCCAACGATACCAACTCTTCCCAACAACGTAGTGCCGTAAGCATCGAAGTTCGCCAGCTTTCAGCCGATTTAAACCGTATTGCGGCGGCTACGCAATTCAACAAGCGTAGCTTATTGAATGGGTCGATTTCGAATTATTACTTGCAAGTGGGGTCTAATTCAAATTCGCAGGTGGACCGCATTGATATTGCTAACGTGGGGGGCGTTAATCCTTTTAGTAGTATTACGTCGTCGTCTTTATTTAACTTGACAGCAGCGGCTTCACTTGGTTTTGGTAATAACAGTTCGGCTCTCAACACACTCAGTAAAATTGATATTGCTTTAGCACGAGTGGGTAACCGTCGAGCGTCCTTAGGTGCAATGATTAACCGCTTAGAATCGAGCAGTAAGAACCTCGGCATCGCCATAGAAAACTTGTCAGGCTCTGAATCACGCATCCGTAATACGGATATTGCGAAAGAATCGGCTGAAATGACCAAAAATCAGATTTTACAGCAGGCTTCGGCTCAAGTCTTATCGCAAGCGAATCAATTACCACAGCTGGCGTTGAAGCTTTTGCAATAGTAGTTTTTTCCTCTCTCTCTCTCTTAAATAAAAGCCCCCGTCTCACGAAGAAGGGGGTTTCTTTTTGGCTTTTGTAGAAAGCCCTGCGAAAGTGGTTTTACTCCCTCTCCCTTAGGGAGAGGGAGTCAGGATGCCCGTCAGAGCTGGTGCTTCCCTCCTCCTAGCCTCCTCCCTAAGGGAGGAGGAACAAGACTAAATAGACTTTCTACAGCACTTTTCATAAGAAATGTAACAGAAGTCTTAAGTCTAGCACAGAAGGTTCTTAAGATTGTTTTAATACTTATATAAGATTAATCTCAATACAAAATTTTCAACCCTCTCTATTCCCACCCCCAGTAAAGGATAACCCTCTCTATGTCTAACTCAGAACGCAAAACTTTTGTCTTAAAATGTGACAAACCCCGTTATGACGGCGGTATTGAAATTGATTTAGAACGCTATTTCGGTAGACGCTTACAACCAAACTTAACCTCTTTAAAGGGTATGGCACAAGAACATCTCAACGAAGACCAGATTAAAAAGTTGGGCGATGATGCTGTATTAAGCCCAACTCAAGTGATTGCTCGTGCCAAAGCGGCTTACTCCAAGCGGAGATCTCTATTAAGTGAAGACACCGTTTATGACATGGATGAAGCCTTAGACCGCAATATGGCAAGCGAAGATTTAAGCGAGTTTTTGCCTTACAAACGTATCAGTAAAGTGGCCCGTCCAAAAACGGATCGCAGTGTGAACGATGCTCTTAAAGTCAGCGATGCGATGCATCCGATGATGCGTCAGGCTCGTTTGAAAGACGTCTTCATGCAAGGCCCCCTGCAAATGGGGATTGGTTTAACAGGATTACTTACCAGCCTTCTTGCCCTTTGTGCCATGAATTTGTGCGCCAGACCGGAAGGTATTCGTCACCAAGCTCGTCAACTTTTTCATGAATGTACGAAAGTTTTTTGGAAAGGCTTGTGGAATACGCTACTTTTACCTGCTTCGACGATGAAGGCCGTGATAATTTTGAGATAAAACGCTCTGCGAAAGTCTATTTACTCCGTCCCCTCTCCTGAAATCAGGAGAGGGGACGGAGTAAAAGGGCGGCTATTGTCTCATGCGTATGCTAGAATGAAATAAAGTCCCCCTACTTTATAGGATGCCTCCTAATGCCCAAGCCAGTAAAGGCTTCTAAAACACGTTTAAATCATCCGATTTGGTTGCCTTGGTTGCGTTTGTTCAAGCAAGGTTATCGTTTGTTGGCATCCATGGAACTTGCCATCGTCTTCCTGATTGCGTTAGCCTTGGCGTGCATTGTGGGGAGCTTAATGCCCCAAGAAAGTTTAGTCAATTCGGCGGATATTCAACGTCAATTTGGTAACGCTACACCCTATCTTAAAGCCATGGGCTTTTTCAATGTCTTTTATAGTACCTGGTTTTTTAGTTTAGAAGCCCTGTTCTTTCTGTCGATTGTGCTAGGGTCCTTTCGTTGGTTGCGGCCTGCATGGCGTTCAATTACCCTTAAAACGTTGATGAATGCCCCACATATTCAGAGTTGCTCTACAGGTCGTTCCATGCGACTTTCTCCTGCGGTCGCTCCTCCTGAAACGCTGGCGACTTTAACACTGGCGTTAAAGCAAGAAGGCTTTAAAGTCACGCCTTCAAGCCTTAAGCACCCATGGAGCCTTTACGCTCAACGAGGCTGGGTGGGGCGTGTTGGACCCATGATCACGCATTTGGGGATTGCTTTAACGTTGTTGGCGGGTTTGTATGGGGCTTTTAGTAATTTTACGGCTCAAGCCACGCTTAAGCCAAATGAATCCTTGTATTTGAGCGAAGCAGATTCCTTTCAAACCTCAACGAATCCACCCTATTGGTTGGGTCGTATTCCTGAATGGAAGTTAAAAGTAACCGATTTTGATATTGAGTTTCAGCCAAGATCACCCCTGATTCCAAAGCAATTTACATCCACGTTGCAGATTCTAGATCCTTTAACCGGCGAAGTGCTTGCAGAAGGGAAAAGTTCGGTGAACCATCCCTTTGTGTATGACGGTGTGACGTTTTATCAGGCTCAATTTTCACCAACGACTTTGCATGAGGTGTTGATTAACCAAGTTCCTTTACGTCTTGATGCGTCTCAAACGCTTGCAGGGCGTCCTTATGCGGTGCATCCTGTCAATGCTACGACTCGCTTGTTTATCTTTCCACTGGGGCGTTTTACGGATGGTCTGCCTCGTAACCGCTTGCACATTTTACTAGAACGTAATGGCATTTTAGAAGGTTATCAAAAAGGCTTTAGTGAAGCCAATAAAACCATTCTTTCTTTAGAAGAAGGGGGTGCTTCAGCGACGCTAGGGGGGGAGACTATTCAGTACAAAGAAGCGGTCATGGCCACAGGTTTGCAAATTAAATATGCCCCTGAAACGACGTTTTTATATGTCAGCCTCTTTATTTTAGCACTAGGGTGTGCGTTAAGTTTTATTCCGCACTATCAGGTGTGGTTTGCTTTGTATTCGGAAGAAGGGGACGGGAAGGCTCCTCCCACGGAGTTGTGGTGGTACAGCAAGGCAAAGAAACGTCAGCATGCCTTAGAAGAGGCGTTGACGCGTTGTCTCGCCAAGATGCCTCGTGCTTTGAGATAAATCTACTACCATTTAATAGTTTAAAGGGTCTAAGGATTTTCAACCGATGTGGTATTGGTGCTAAACTGTTGCGTCGGGAGGATGTAGTTCTGCACTTGTGCCGCATCAGGGGTGGCGACATTGCCTAGATTACCTAAAGACGACAAGGGCTGTTCTGTAACCGTTAAAATCGGGAAACGCAAATCCGCCTTCAATCGCCACACCACATTAGAATGACCGTTTCTCACCGTATTCAGCGTCACCGTCACCCAGCTTAGTTCAGGACGATTGACTTCTTTTTCAAGTTTCGTAATGGTGCCAGCTAGGCTCGAATCTTCCACAATCACATCCTTATTGCTGGGATACAACGGTACGTTCAAGCGAAAAAATAAGGTCTGTCCCAAGCGTAAGCCGGGGCCGAGTATGGCTTCTTGAGGCGAAATCACTAAGTTAAAACCCGCTCCTAAGCTCGGGATCAATCGCCACGACACGCCTGTGAAGCCTCGCTTGGCGTCGATCGTGAGCATCTCTTGGGCTTGGGGCAAAAATGCCAGTCGATCGTTGAGCCAACGGTCGGTTACCGTGGCATTCGGCGACAAGGGCAGGTCTCGAAACACATCAAACACATAATGTTCATAGAGAACCGCCAAGTCCTTTTGCGTGGCTTCAGGCAAGGCTTCAAAGCTCTTGTCTTCAGACAACAAGGCAAGCGTATACACGTCTTGTACAGGTTCTTTGGTGAAAAGCAAGCCTTTTAACGCCAACCACGCATCGAGCTGGCTCATCGGAGCATGAGGCAAGAGTCGCCAAGACGGTTTCGGCGTCAAGACATGAAACTGCCACGCCGTTTCGAGCAAAGGATACTTGGGATGGGTCGTCGCTACATCTCTAAAGGGAGAAAGATCCGTTAACGTCCAAGAAGAGGGGATTTTAAAATGCGTTATCAGGGTTTCCGCCACATCCAAGCGAGTCAATATTTTTTCTGGAAGCATTTCTGTCGGGGCGTCGGCTTGAACGGTTGTTACTGTGGGGAAAATCGCCGTTTCCGCATGAAGCACGCCTATACTCAACAGAGCCATACCTAGACAAATGAGGAGTGGATGTTTAAATCGCATCGGCACAACCCTACTTTCCGCTAATGAGCGTGTTAGGAAAATTAAAGTTTAGGCTAGAGGCTTCGCCTGTTTCAAAGTTTTTAAAGGGAATCACGCCCGTTTCCAACTCTTGCGAGCCAATCGTATACACATGGCGAGCCGAACGTTTACCAGCGGCTTGCAATTGCTTGCCAAAATTACGACCGCTTAAATCGACTTCTACTTTTAAGCCTGCTTCACGCAAATGTTCGGCAAAGGCGAAGGCTTCGGCGTGGCAATCAGTCACGATATAGGCATCTAAAGTAGGGGCATCGGGGTGGTCGGTGAGCTTAAACAAACGTTCAACACCCATCGCCCAGCCGATCGCAGGGGTAGACGTGCCACCGAGTTCTTCAATCAGGCCGTTGTAGCGACCGCCTCCGCAGACGGTGCCTTGGGCACCAAGTTTGTCGGTGATGAACTCAAACACCGTGCGAGAGTAATAGTCCAGCCCACGCACCATACGGCGGTTTACGGTAAACGGTACGCCATTGATGCTTAAAATATGGCATAATTGCTCAAACGCCACGCTGGCTTCGGGTGACCATGCAAAGTTTTGCAAGAAATCTTCCACCGCATTGCTGGTGTAAACGGTTTGACACGTAGGGACTTTGCAGTCCAACATGCGAATGGGGTTTTGCTCAAAGCGACGTTGACAGTCCGCACAAAGCGTTTCAAAGTGAGGCTTCAACAAGGCTTGCAAGTTTTCACGAAAACGAGGGCGATCGGCGGGGTCTCCGACCGTATTCAATTCTAAACGTAAATCCGAAATGCCTAACGCCTTTAAAACTTGCCACGCCAACAGGATGCTTTCGGCATCGGCCGCAGGGGTGTCGAGCCCAATGAGTTCTGCTCCGATTTGGTGAAACTGACGTTGCCGTCCTTCCTGCGGACGCTCATAACGGAACATCGCCCCGATATAATAAAGTCGTTGCGGCAAACCGTTCTGGCTCAACTTGTTTTCAACAAAGGCACGCACCACGCCCGCCGTCCCTTCAGGACGTAGCGTCAAACTTCGATCACTTTTTTCAAAGCTGTACATTTCTTTGTTGACAATATCCGTCGATTCGCCCACCCCACGAGCAAAAAGCGACGTGGCCTCAAAAATCGGCGTATGAATCGCCTTATAATTCGCCAATTCTAGCGTGTGAATGGCGACATCTTGCAGGTGCTTCCACGCATGAGAAAGCTCAGGCGTAATATCTTGCGTACCTTTGGGGCGTTGTATTTTTTGAGACATCATACGATGGAGTTCCCTTATACCGCAATCGTGGGGTTAAAAACGTTTTTTCGCATCATGGTTTGTTGGCGTTCAGGGCCGACGCTCACCATCCACACAGGGCAACGGGATACCTCTTCTAAACGTTTTAAATAGGCTTTGCACGCAGGCGGCAAATCGGCGTAATGTGTGATTTGCGTGGTATCGCTTTGCCAACCTTCAAGCGTTTCATAGACAGGCTCTAAATCCGAAAGCAAGCTCAAACTCGCAGGGAAGCGATGATAGGCTTCATGCGTCACCTTATGCTGGTAATGTGTGGCGATTTGGATTTCCGCAAAGGTATCCAAGACATCCAACTTGGTCAACGCAATGCCGTCTAAGCCGTTGACTTCAACACCGTAACGAGCCACAACGCCGTCAAACCAACCCGTACGACGTTTTCGTCCAGTCGTCGTGCCGAACTCTTGCCCACGCTCACCCAAAATCTCACCGACGTCGTTCTGCTGTTCCGTCGGGAACGGCCCTTCACCTACTCGAGTCAAATAGGCTTTCATCACGCCTAAGGTCGCGTCAATTTTAGAAGGCCCTACGCCTGTTCCTGTGCAGGCTCCGCCAGCAGTCGAGTTTGAACTGGTCACATACGGATACGTCCCAAAATCCACATCCAAGAGCGTGCCTTGTGCGCCTTCAAAAAGCAGTCGTTTGTTTTGAGAAAGAGCGTCTTGCAATAAAGCGACAGTATCGGTAATATAAGGTGCTAAAATGGTTTTGTATTGCTCACAGACTTCCAACAAATACGGCAGGCTAGCTTGTTCAAAAAAGCCTTTTTCAGACACAATCCGCTCAATCTGCTTACGCAAGACGTCGGGAGATTCAAGTAAATCCCCTGCCCGAATACCGATGCGTCCGACTTTGTCCATATAAGTTGGACCAATGCCTCGCCCTGTGGTGCCGATCTTCGATTCAGGGGCGTTTGCCGTGCGTAACAATTCTTGACGCTTGTCTTGCTCAATGTGATAAGGCAAGGTGACATGACAGCGTTCGGATATTTTAAGATTGTGCGTCGAATAGCCCTTGGCGTGAATATCTTCCAATTCTTTTTTCAGTACTTCAGGTGCAATGACCACACCCGAGCCGATAATGCACCATTTTTCAGGATACAAAAGCCCAGAAGGTAGGTGATGAAACTTGAAGGTTTCGCCGTTAAATTTGACCGTATGCCCAGCGTTGCATCCGCCTTGGCTACGAATGACGACATCCGCCTGCTCTGCGAGCATGTCCACGACCTTCGCCTTGCCTTCATCGCCCCATTGGGCACCCACCACAATCACATTATGCAATTCTTTTTGAATCATCCTACCGCTTCCTTTTAGATTTAATACCAATTAAATGGTATAAGCACGAGCCGTTTATTATTATCACACAAAGTCTTTGAATAGAAAGTTTTTCTTCTTGAACCGTCTCAACCAAATGGTGTAGAAAGCCTTTTCCCTTTAATAAAAACATGCTAAAATATAATTATGATATGGCTTGTATAAGTCTTTATTCTATGTATGGTTCAAATCATGAAGGAAAGATCAACTATGTTGAATGCTCTGTCTCGTCGTGTGTCTTCTGTGGCACTTGCTTTAGTTTTATTGGGTTCTGCTACTGGTCAAGCGTTTGCCGATGTGGTGGGTTATGTCAATTATGACCAAATCCGTAATGGTTATGAAAAAGCCCAAAAATTGATTGGCGAAATCAAAGTGAAAGATGCGGGGCTTCGTAAGAATCAAGCCGATTACGTCAAACAAATTGAAGACAGTCGTGCGTTGAATTCTAAGAATCCTATTGCCACTAAAAACTTAGAACAGCAATTAGAAACCAAATTGCAAGGTGAAATTAAAGCCTTCCAAGAGTGGTCCAATGCCAGCTTGAAATCGGTAGACGACACGGTAACCACGACTATTAGAAAAGTGGCCCAACAAAAAGGCGTGACCGTTGTCATGGATCAACAGTCTATCGTCACGGGTGGAACAGATCTAACCCCCGAAATTATTCGTGTCTTGAACACTACTCAAACACCTTAGTTTTTACTGATGTTTTTCTTAAAAGCAGGGGGATTTACCCCTGCTTTTTGCTTTGTTCAACAAACGTACATAAACCAAAAAACCTGTGCGACAACGAAGAGTCCATAGACCGTTTTACATATCGGATACTATAATCGTTTGATTGGTCTAAACCCAAGCCAAAACGGTGGCTTCAATAGCAGACGCATCAATGCCGTATTCTTTAAACAAGGCATCGCCCGTACCGCTTTGACCAAACTTGTCTTGTACGCCCAAACGCTTTAAAGGCGTGGGTTGATGTTCCCCTAAGGCTTCGGCTACCACACCGCCTAAGCCTCCGAGAATACTATGGCTTTCCACCGTCAAGACCTTGCCTGTTTTCTTAGCAGACCTTGCCAAAGTTTCGGCATCAAAGGGCTTAATAAACACGGCATTCAAGACGTCTGCTTCAATTTGATGTTGCTCACTCAAATGTTTCGCCGCTAGCAAAGCATGATACACCGTCTCGCCTGTGGCGACGATGGTAATATCAGACCCTTCACGTTCCACACGGATCTTGCCTGCTTCTACCTTATATTCACTGCTTTTGTGAATGACAGGAATGTTCGGACGCACCAAGCGAATATACATAGGGCCTTGCGTTTCAGCCGCATAGCGAATGAGTGCTTCCGTTTCGACACTGTCGCTCGGCACAATCACCGTCATATCAGGGATCACACGCATCAACGCCAAATCTTCAATCGACTGATGCGACGCGCCATCTTCACCCAAGCTAATCCCGCTATGGGTGGGGGCAATTTTCACATTTAACTTGGAATAAGCAATCGTATTTCGCACGGCTTCCCACGCTTTGCCACTAGCGAACATCGCAAAGGTGGACACAAAGGGAATCTTACCGACGGTTGAAAGTCCCGCAGCTGTATTGATGAGATCCATTTCCGCAATACCTTGATTGAAAAAGCGTTCAGGAAACGCCTCGGCAAAAAATTGGGTTTGGGTAGAGCAGGCCAAATCAGCGTCTAACACCACAATATCGGGGTTTTCATGCCCAAGGGCCACCAGCGTTTCTCCGTACGTGACGCGAGGGGCGGCCTTCTGCGGTTTTTCTAAATCAATATCGGCTTCAAAGGTCTTGGTGTCGTTTTGTTGAACGGGAGCTCCCATGAGTGTCATCCTTTTTTAAAAGCATTTATAATTGTATCTATTGTATCATAGCGAATCAAAGGTGTTTAGCTGAATTGAGCCAAGCGGGCTTCAATTTCGGCAACGGCATCATCAAATTGTTGTTGATTGGGGGCTTTGCCGTGCCAGCCTGCTTGATTTTCCATAAAGGAAACGCCTTTGCCTTTCACGGTATTGGCGACAATACAGGTGGGTTTGTCGCTAGAATCCGCCCACGCATCGGCTTGGTCAAAGGCTTTGGCGAGAGCCTCAAAATCGTGACCATCCACTTCTAAGACATTCCAACCAAAGGCTAAAAACTTCGGAGCCACTTCGCCAAGTGCCTTAACGGATTCGGTGCTGCCGTCAATCTGCAAGCGGTTACGATCCACAATCGCCGTTAAGCGAGACGTTTTATGATGTGCCGCGGACATCACCGCTTCCCACACGTTGCCTTCTTGCAATTCCCCGTCGCCCATGAGTACCCACACTCGAGCATCACGATGATCTAAACGATGCCCTAACGCCATCCCAACCCCACAAGAAAGCCCTTGCCCTAAAGAGCCTGTTGAGACATCCACGCCTTTGAGGTATTTAGACGCGGGATGCCCTTGCAACTTGCTGTTAATGGCCCTTAAGGTGGGGAGTTCAGCTTTGTCGATGTAGCCCGCTTCCATTAGCACGGCGTACAAGGCAGGAGCAGCATGCCCTTTGGACAAGATGAAACGATCACGATCCACCCAATCACTGTCTAAGGGGGTGTGATCCATGCGAGCGAACCACAACGCGGCGATGATATCGACACAAGAAAGCGAACTCCCCGGATGCCCCGACTGAGCTGTGAAAATCATCTGCAAAATATCGATGCGTAAGCGTGTCGTGAGAGCCTCTAAGGTGGTGGGATTGAAGGGTACTTTAGCATGTGTTTTGGGGTCTGTCATAGGAGGTGTCCTTCTTTTTGTGGGCTACTTGTTTTTATTGTCTCACGAATGGGGGTGATATTCTAGTGTTTTGTTAAACGAGCAAACGCACTTTTTAAAATTGACGGCTTTTTATAGAAGTGGTACTGTTTAGAATCTGGTAAACTTTAGCTAATTTTATGATAGGCTAAAGCATTATGACTACAGGGAAAAATAAGTATTATAAACAGTCGCACATTTCTGAACGCAAATTTCGGGAATTATTGCCGTGTTTTGCATTAGATTTAAATGCCAAAGAAAGCAGTCAATTGACAGGGATTTCTCATGTTAGCTGCAAGCTCATCTACACGAAGCTACGCCTTCGTATCGTAAAGCAACGTGTAGATGAGCTTGCAAGCGACGGCGTTTACGAGCTAGATGAAAGCTAATTGGAGCCAAGCGTGTACGAGGCAAAAGAGGGCGAGGAGCCGCAGGAAAAACCCCTGTATTTGGTCTATTAAAACGCAACGGCAATGTACATGTTGAGAGTGTTCAAAACTGTTCTAAAAGTGCTTTAATGCCTATTATACAAGGGAAAATACTAGAAGGGAGTACCATTCATACAGACGGCTGGAAGGCGTATGACGGACTCATTTTAAATGGGTATGATCACTACCATGTTTTTCATAGCCAAAATGAATTTGCTCGTGGGAAATGCCATGTCAATGGCATTGAAAGTTTTTGGAGTTTTGCAAAAAGAAGGCTTGCTCAATTCAATGGATTAAGTGATCAAACATTCTATTTGCATTTGAAAGAATGTGAATGGCGATTTAATTTGAGACCTCAAAATATCTATGCTATTCTGTTAAAGGAATTGAGGAAAAATCCTCTCTAAAGTTTACCAGACCCCAAACAAAATCCACGAATAGGTATGTCAAAATGTTAGATGCTTTAGCTCGCTTGTTTTCTAATGAAAAGTCGCTTCCCCCCACGTCCAAGTTCCCGATGCCTGACGAGCAATTCGTTCAGCCCTATAAAGACCTGCGAGAGTTCATCCAACTGCTGAAAGACGCAGGCGAACTCATCGAAATTGACACGCCTGTGTCGGCTCACTTGGAAATTGCCGAAATCACGGATCGAGTCTCTAAATCGCAAGGCACCGCAAACAAAGCTCTGCTTTTTACGAATGTTGAAGGCTACGAGATGCCCGTGTTGATCAACGCAGTGGGTTCTTATGAACGGACGCTTATGGCATTGGGGGGACGCTCTTTTGAAGCGTTGCAAGCCCGCATCGCCAAGTACGCCAAGCCCGATTTTGCGGCTCTCTCATCAAGTTCGATGTGGGACAAGCTCGCCATGCTCCCTGAATACACGGAACTACGGCACGTCTTTCCTCGTCAATTTAAGGGAAGCGTCGCCCCCTGCCAAGAAGTCGTGATTACCGATCCCAGCCAAGCCATGTTGGACAAAATACCCGTCTTGACCTGCTGGCCTGAAGACGGAGGCCCTTTCATAACGCTACCTGCGGTGTTTACGAAAGACAGCATCACAGGCGACCGTAACGTGGGCATGTACCGCCTACAAAAATACGACAACACTACCACAGGCATGCACTGGCACAAGCATCACGACGGCAACGATATTTACGAAAACTCCAAGCGGTTGGGGAAAGATCGCCTAGAAGTGGCGGTCGTGCTGGGGGCGCACCCTGCCGTTATTTATAGTGCCACCGCTCCCTTGCCGAAGGGCTTGAACGAGCTGCTTTTGGCAGGATTCCTCAAAAATGCCCCTGTGGAAACCGTCAAATGTAAGACGGTTGATTTAGACGTGCCTGCCCATGCGGAAATCGTGCTAGAAGGCTATGTGCTGTATGATGAACTCCGCTGGGAAGGGCCCTTTGGTGATCACACAGGCTATTATTCGTTGGCGGATGACTTTCCTGTGTTTCATGTGACGGCGATGACGCATCGTAAAGACCCGATTTACATGACGACCATTGTGGGTAAGCCTCCGCAAGAAGATTGCTACTTGGGCAAAGCCACCGAGCAATTATTTTTGCCCTTGTTGAAGATTTTCATTCCTGAAATTGTGGATATGAACTTGCCGTGGGAAGGGGTGTTTCATAACTGTGTGCTAGTCAGCATTAAAAAGCGTTACCCCGGTCATGCGCGTAAGGTGATGAGTGCGATGTGGGGCTTTGGACAGTTGATGTTCAGCAAATACGTCGTGATTGTGGACAGCCATGTGGATGTGCAGGATCTTAGCACGGTGGCGTGGCATGTGTTTAACAATACCGACCCTAAGCGGGATATGATGTTTGCCGAAGGCCCGATGGATATTTTGGATCACGCCACACCGTTGTGGGCGTATGGCAGTAAAGTCGGTATTGATGCGACCAAGAAGTGGGAAAGCGAAGGCTTTACTCGTGAATGGCCGAATGAAATCGAGATGAGCGACGCCATCAAGGCTCAAGTCGATGCGAAGTGGGCATCGATGTTTAAGGCTTAAATAAACGAGCATCGCAAAAGCCTTTTCTTTTTGGGGGGCTTACTCTACAATAAAAAGACAAGCCCTTTAAACACTAGGATTCATCGTGAACAAGACTCGATCCACACAGCCACGACGCTCCAAAAAACGCCGCCATTACGACGATGAAGGCGGATTGCCTCGTGGTGGGCGTCCGTTGAAGCGTATGCCGTTACCTAAGACCTTTATGGATCCGACAAGGCTGTCCGTTGTTTTATTGGGCTTGTTTGTGCTGTTTATTCTCATGGCAGGGCAGATCTTCAAGCTCAAAGTTATTGATGGGCCAGAACTTAGACGTAAAATGTCTCAAAGCCAACATCGTACCCAACTTTCGCAAGTTTATCGAGGGCGAATTGTGGATCGTAACGGCATCGTCCTCGCTCAAGACACCCTCGTTTACGACCTTTACATGCACCCAAGAGATTATAAAAAACAACCGCTCGAACAAGTGGCGTCTTTACTGGCAAATCATTTGAAAGAGTCTCACGCCGAAATTTTACGAAAACTACAACTCGCTTACCCCACGATTTTGTTGGCGTCTGATCTTGAAAAAAAAACGATTGATGCGATCCGTGCGGAACGTGTAAAAGTCCCTTTCTTGGACGAAAAAACAGGGCAGCCCAGTTTAGACAAACGTACAGGGCAAGTGCTTTTAGCTGAAGAACGTATTGGGGGACTTGATCCCTTTCAGAAACCCCTACGGCGATACCCTCAAGGGCGTTTGGCGTCGCATGTTTTGGGTTATGTGAATGACACGGCGGAAATTTCCACAGGCGTGCATTCAAAATTGGATGAGTTAAGCAGTGACTGGTTCATGCAAAAACGCAAGCAACCCCTTTTGGTGGATGGAAGAGGGCGTCCCTTGGTGCATGATGAAAGTTCATTGAAGCATTTCGTGCAAGTCGCGGATGCTCAAGATGTGCAAGTGACGATTGACAGTCGTTTGCAATTTATCGCTGAGCGTGAATTGAAAGCAGGTATGATTCGCTCAAAAGCAGAACGTGCGGCTTTAATCATGTTGAAGCCCAAAACAGGAGAGATTTTGGCTCTGGCTGCTTTCCCTGATTTTGATCCTGAAAAGTATCAAAAAGCGAAGTATGAAGAGCTTAAAAACTGGGCGATTACAGATGTTTATGAACCGGGATCGACGATTAAGATTTTAACGGTGGCAAACGGCCTAGATGAAGGTGTCATTACCCCCCAAAGTCGTATTTTGGATACAGGGCGTATGAAGATCGGGGGCTGGTCGATTCAAAATTACGATTACAATAAGTTTCCTTACCCGGGGAACGTTGATTTAATTCACTTATTGCAGCATTCTTCCAATATCGGCAGTGCGAAAATTGCCATGATGATTGATCCAGCAACCTATTATAAACGTTTGAAAAACTTGGGTTTTGGAAAGCCTACACGTATCGCCATGACAGGCGAATCGAAAGGGGTGGTGAGCGATTATCACCAGTGGAGCGACTCTCAACATGCGTCTTTAGGCTACGGTTACGGGATTATGGCAACACCATTGCAAATGACCATGGCGGTCAATGCCATTGCCAATGGGGGGGTGTGGGTACCGCCTCGTTTGTTTAAAGGGGTGACTGCCGAAAACGCCAAAGATGCTCAGCGTTATGCTAAAGATTTAGCCACCAAGATCCCGACGCAAAAGGTGCATCGGGTGTTTAAGCCCGAAACCGCTCATGCCATGACGTATTTGCTGACAACCGCTTTAGACAAAAACAAAACTCACCCAGCGTATTTGGATTTTATTAACGTTGCTGGCAAAACAGGCACGGCAAAAAAGGCTCGAGGCGGGGGCTATTCGGGGGGAGGAGTCGTCACCAGTTTTATTGGCTATTTTCCTGCGGAATCGCCAGAAATTTTGATGATGGTGGTGGTGGACAGCCCCAAAATGGCTGAAAGTTGGGGATCTACAGTGGCGGCGCCTATTTTTAGGGAGGTGGCGTTGGATACGATTCACTATCTCAATTTAGCCCCCAAAGCCAAAATTGTGATGAGTCCTGTATCGTTGAGTTCTAAAGAGAAAGGTGGCTCATCCTCTAAAGTTGTGGCTGAACCTGTAATGAATCGTCAAACGGTGCCAGCGAAAACGGTGACCAAAGATTCCGTAAAGCCTCCTAATGGTGAAACGGCATCGACTAAAAAGGCGGTGTCTCTCAAGGCGAAGATGCAATTGCCTGAATAGACGGCTTATACCTATTTCTATTTAAAACACGATAGAACCCTTTAAAATCAAGCTTTTTTGAAGACTTTTTGTTTTAAACGTTGCACCACTTCGCCTACTTCGCTAATGCCTAATGCGTGACATGCCCCCACATAAAATCCGCCGCCAACACCTAGGGTCAGTAAACTAATCCACACGGCTTTGGCAAAAGCGATCGATTGCATGGCTAGAGGCAAATAAGCAAAGCTTCGATGGGACACATACAGCATCCCTAACATGGGTAAAGACGCCAAGGTCAACTTGCCTAAGGTCATGGTCAATGCTTTAATAGGTAGCTGCTTAAAGTGTTGACGATGCAATAAGATCGACAGAGCCATTAAATTAAAGACGGTAATCAACGTGATAGATGCCGTAATGCCAGCGACACCCATCTTAAGCTTCACGATGAAAACATAGTTCATAACCGCTTTTAAGGCAATGGCGATTAAACCAACCAGCATAGGCGTTTTAGAATCTTGATAGGCATAAAAGACTCGGGTGACGGTGTCTCTGGCGAAGTAGGGAATAATTTGTAAGCTTTGCCACGCAATGGCAACCGCCAGAAGGCTTGCATCATCTCCACCAAACTGGCCATGTGCAAACAGCGATTCAATAAATGGTAAAGGAGCTAAGCCTAAAATCAGCATCATGGGTAAAGATAAGAACCAAAGCCCTCCGATGCCTTTGACTAAAAGTGAGGCTAAAGCGTCTTTATCTTTTTTGTTCACCAATTCAACCAAACGCGGAAATAACGGCACCAACAAAGCGGTTTGCAAAACGCCTAAAGGCAATTGAATCAAACGGTTTGAAAACACCACGGCAGACCATGCCCCTTCAGGCAAATCCGCCACAAAGAACATATCCACATAAATCATCAACTGCCCCATAGTGGATCCTAAAACAGCAGGCCAAAGTAGTTGATACCAAGTTTGGGCTTCAGACGACTGCCATTCCTTTAAGCGAGGCATAAAGGAAAAGCCCTTACCGAAGAATTCGGGCAATTGCAATAGCCATTGTAAGACGGCCCCTAATAAAGAGGCCCATGCGAGGACTAGCCCTGTTTCATCCGCACCAAATAGCACCAATGCGAGCATCATCACCACACTCATTACCACAGGCGAAAGAGCAGGCCATACATAGACGTGGAGCATATTTAAAGCCCCATACAAAAAGCCCACAAGTCCGCCAATCAAAATAATCGGCGACATGATTTGCAGTTGTTGGCTGGCTAAATCCACCAGTTCAGGTTTGGCTCCATGCCCTAAAATGAGGGACATGATGGGGTGAGCGAAAAAGTAAACCAAGACACTTAAAATGCCAAAAACAAGTCCTGTGAGCGTGGTCAACGTGCTAGCGAGTTGCTTGGCTCGTTCAGAAGGCACGAGCTTGCCTTGCGGATTCTTTTCAAGTAAGGCCGTGAAAATACTAACAGTGGCCGTATGAAACGGCCCCCCTAAGCCCCCAAGCAAAATCAGCGAAAATTGAGGAAGCTGAAAGGCCGCGAAATAGGCATCACTCATAAGGCTAAAGCCGTAGTGTTGAGCAATCATCACATCTCGAGCAAAACCAGCGAGCTTAGACAGCAATAACAAAATCGCCATGAATCCTGCGGCTTTTAGCAGGCTTCTTTGAGGATGACCTTGAGGGTTGGGTAGTGGCGTTTGTAAAGTTGAAGTGTCCGCCATTAGGGGGTATCCATTTCTTTCATAAACTCTTTTACATAGGCGACTTCATCTGCACGGTTTTGAACCTGTCCTGTAATGCGAGCCATTCGTAAGCGTTTCAAGCATTTACCAATATTTTCACCCTTAGACAAACCTATGTCAATCAAGTCATCGCCTGTTAAATCAGGTTTTAAGCTACGCCAACGTTTCAGATAACGGGTCAACGGTTCAAGCCATGCCTTGGCGTTGTCTTGCTGTAAGACATAGGCAATTAAGGCAATGGATTCATAGGCGTCAAAGGCATTGCAGAGTTGCAAGGCAGACGCATCTAAATTGAGTTGCTGAAGCGGTTGAGCATCTAAAAGTTTGTAGTAATCGCTCAGAATATCTTTACAGGCACGTGTCAATTCTAAGCGAATCATCAGTTTTTGACTCAAGGCAACTTGCCTACGAAGCGGTGCTAAAATGCAGCATAAGTAAACGTACCATAAGGCACGTTCATTACAGGTGTCAGGATCTAAGGGATCACAGTAAGGAGATTCGATTTGAAAGACGTCTTGTAAGTTATTTTGCACGTCTGCCCAAAGCTGTTGTAATTGTACCAAGCTTTCAGAAATGGCACGGCGTTCTTCAAAACTCAAATGGAGGGCTTGTGGTGTTGCCGTGGAATCTAAAAACGTCATCATAAACAGTTTGATGCCTTGCATACCAAAAAACTGGTTAAATAAATCATGCTTGAGTTTAGACGGCGGTAAAGACATCCATTCTTTCAAAGACTCTTTGATTCTGGCACCGCCCCCTTTGTAACACGTTAAATGTAAAACGCTTAAGGCTTCTTGCATGAGCCATTGGGTTTGGGGTGAAAGTTGAAAGTTAAGACGATTAGCAAATTTAAACGCCCTTAAAATACGAGAAGGATCTTCAAAGAAGGTGGCACCCGTCAACACATGAATACGACGAGCTTCTAAGTCTTGCAACCCATTGACGTAATCGTAAAGCATCCCCACATCATGGATCGCAAGTCCTAGTGTGTTTATGCTAAAATCCCGTCGGCCAATATCTTCGTACAACGGAACGCCTCGTTTAATCACGGTCGGCAAGGCTCCACAATACGGATAGACTTCTTGTCGGGTGGATGCCATATCCAACATGACTAAATCTTTATATTGTAGTTTCGCCGTACCAAATTCAGCATAAACTTCTTCAATACGAAAGTTTCGTGATTGTGAATCCACGGCTTGAGCGGCCTTGTCGCCTTGCCCTTCAACCGTAATATCCACATCGCGAATCAACATCTTGCGGTCTTCTGTGAGGATGAGGTCTCGAGCAACCCCACCAATCAAGTAACCCTGTAGCTGAAATCGTTTAAACAAGGACTGTAATTCATACAAAGCGGCAATAAACTTTACGGGAAACAACACGCTCAATTGTTGCTTCATATCAAATTCATGCTTGTGATGCGATTCCTTCAAGTAAGTTTCATTCAACAGCAAGGCAGGAAAGATGTCTTGCACAAAGTTTTGTGTAGGTAGGTAAGGGACGCTGATAGCCTGAACTGGTAAATGCCCTAACTGCATGGATGCCATGCGCTCGAGATCCGCACGAAACACGACGAAGAGAAAGCCGTCTTTAAGAAAACTTTCGGCAGAACTTACAGAGCTAAGATCCACAGGGGCAGAAAAGAAGGCGGTCGCTTCGGCTTGAAAGCGAAGCAAGGTGTCTTCAATAGACGTTTGAGCGTCAAGCGTCCATGGAGCGGCTTGAACAAGGGGTAACTTCTTTTTTTTAGGGATTTCAGGACTTGGCATATGGACTCACTATTTCTTCTTACTAGAAAGCTCTACGAAAGTCTTTTTGCTTTGTTCCTCCTCCCTTAGGTCGCACGCCTCGCCTATGGCGGGCTACGCTAGGAGGAGGGACGCCAGCTACGGCTGGGCATCCCAAATCCCTCACCCCAACCCTCTCCCTAAGGGAGAGGGAGTAGAGCCACTTTCGTAAAGCTTTTCTATTCTATCAGAAAAATAAGTGAGTAGGGCAAATAAAGGTTTTGACGCATCTTAGCCGTTTTCTGTAAACAATTATTACAAAAATATAATTTTAGGGTTTAAGAATTCTTTATTTAGATAACACAGACTAGGCTCATGTTATACGGTTTTAAACCTATATTTTGTGCCATGTTTTACGCACCTTCACAACATAAACACTTTTTTGACGGTGTATTTCCTTCTCGTCTAAGGCAATACACAAGAGTCCAACGAAATGACGACACCTTTTGACATCGGCACATAAGCCCGTCCAGCTTATGACGACACAGATTTTTATTACATAGGACATTTAATTTAATCAAATTAGAGAAAAGAAACGAGGATATACAATGAGCTACAATATGAGTCAACCCAAAGTCTATGCACCAAACCCTTGGAGCAATCTAAGCCAAACAGGTGCTAACAACTATGTTTTGGTTCAACCTGGCAAAAATGCGTGGATTAACCAAAACAGTACAGGTGGATGGCAGTCCAGAATTGACAGCTACGGCAAAAACACAAGTGGCATCCAAACGGGTGGTCACAATCTAATTGCCAATAGTTACAACGGTGGAAATACCAATTTCGATCAAAGCTATGCCAACCAACAGTTTGCTAACATTTATGGCGGAAACTTCAACGTCAGCCAAAAATACGGCGACTTCGGTCAAGGTAACTTCTACGGTGGACAAGGTAACTTCAATACCGATTATATCAACAATTCCAACGCTTGGTTTGCCGGCAGTCAGTTTAACGCCAACCAAAACCGTGGTTTTTACGCCAGCACGTTTGCCGACAATAGCACGGGTAACATCAACCACATTGGCAACCAATACTCTAACGTGCAGAACACGAATGGTACGGTTAACTCCAATCAGGTTAGCGGTTATGCGAACTACGCCAGCAACGGACCTAACGCCAACGGTAATTACAACCAAGAAGCCAACTTCAACAACTTTGGCAACTTTGGTGGAAACGTGAACAATACCCAGAAGGGTTTTGCTTCTACCGCTTACAATGTTCGCGGAACAGGTACCTTTAGCCAACAAGGTGGTGCATTTGCAACCGCTGTTAACGGTGCTCAAGCCACAGGTTCTTTCACGCAAGGCAACTTGTACAACAATGGCTTTAACGCTAGTGCCGCAGGGGCTTTGTTTAACCAAACGGGTTATAAAAACGCCTTAGTGACTTACCCTGGATCCAACACAGAAGCTTACCAAAAAGGTAGCATCAACGACATCTGGAGCTACGGTCAAGCTATTTCAGGTGTTCAAAACGGTCTAAAAAACACCGCTTTGATCTAGTTCGCCACAAATTTAAAAACACCCTTTCATCTTGGTGAAGGGGTGTTTTTGTTTAGACACGATATAAAGAAACGTCCAATTTCCGACACACGAAACTCGATTTCTGACACACGAAACCCCGTTTTCTGACACACGAAACCCCGTTTTCTGACACACGAAACTCGATTTCTGACACACGAAACCCCGTTTTCTGACACACGAAACTCGATTTCTGACACACAAAACCCCGTTTTCTGACACACGAAACCCTGTTTTCTGACACACGAAACCCCTGTTTCCGACACACAAAACCCACTTTTTTGACACAAATAATATTGAGAAAACGTCATGTTGATGCTTCGACAGATCCTTCACATGCGTTCAGGATGACGATTTATGCGTTTTTCAAAGAAGCACTCTTCTTTAGAATGGCATCTTTTCAAGCCTTTGCCTAGTGCCTAAAACCCACGATTATTTCGATAGTAGATCAGCAAGCTCACGCCCCACAGGACTCGCCCCCAACATAGCATCTCTTTGTAACGCGTCTTGATACACGGTTTTCGCCTCGCTCAAACGCTTTAGTTTCCACAACACATATGCCTTTTCCATCTGTAAACGCCCCTCTTGAACATACCCTTTAGGGAGCCGCTCGCTTAAATAGGACAAGGCTTCCGAGTTTTGGGTTTGACGCTCCAAACACTGCACAAACTCTAAATATAAAGGCGGATTTACCCCTCCAAACGACAAGGCTTTTTGATATTGCACACTGGCTTCGGCGAAGGCGTTAGTGTCTCGTAAGGCACGGGCGTATTTCCATAGGGACAATACCGTGGGCTGTCTTTCCGCTTCCGCTTTGGCGAGTGCCAAGCCTTGCGAATCTGACGTTTTTTCAAGATTCGCCTTGGCGTGAGCTTGAGTATAAATACCCTGAACGAGCTTGACATCGCCATTTTGAAGGGTGCTGGTCGTCTTGTTTTTCTGTCCTAAGGCATTAACATAGCTAGCATTCATCACGTCATACGGATTCGTGCTATGCCCCCACAAGCCCAAGGCATGCCCCATTTCATGGAGCATTACCCGCTCTAAAACGGCAGACTGCTGCGGAAGCCCCCCACTGTTGAGCAAGGCAAATTGCATAGTGACTTGACGAAGACCCTTGTCGTTATAGGTTTTAGGCGTCGTCAACCCAGCGATGTATCCACGGCGGTGTTGAGCATCCACTTGGATAGGCAGGGCAATGGCATCGACAAAGTGAATGAGCAGGCTCGCTTCTTCAGGCGTGTCTACCCAGCTCAACCTGAGCGGATGCACAGTCTTCAACGCCGATTGCCAAGGGGCAAAGGCGTTTTCAATAAGAGGCTTATAGTCTGGACGGGTCGTATAGACGTTTACATGAGCGTCCTGCCACACAAGGAGCCTGCCCTTATGTCGCATGTGATCCACAAAAACCGTCGATGCGGCAATGGCTTGTGGAGCAACACTCCCTTCCAATTGCTTCCAGCCCCAAAACAGGAAGCTCAATAAAAAAAAGGCGACGATTGGCAAAAACGATTTAGACTTCATACATGCTTCCTTTTAATGAACGTTCTAGCGTCCAAAACGGCGTTTACGGTTGAAATAAGTGCCTAATGCGTCGCAGTACTGCTCTACGGTGAAGTCCGGCCACGTGACAGGCGTAAAATACAATTCACTATACGCCGACTGCCAAATTAAAAAATTACTCAAACGCTGTTCCCCACTGGTACGAATCACGAGATCAGGTTCAGGTAAGACGTTACCACAACGGGTTAACTGGGATTCTATCGTGGCTTCGCTGATTTCATCAGGGAGCAAAACACCGTCTTTCACAAGGCTGGCGATACGTTGCACCGCTTCCGTGAGTTCGGCACGCCCCCCATAGTTAATCGCCAATTGCAGATGCAAGCCTGTGTTGGTGGCGGTTTCCGCTTCGGCGTGTTGAAGCACATCCTTCAAGTAAGACGGTAAAGCGTCTTGCTGACCCAAGACTTTAATGCAAACCCCAAGATCCGTCAGCCCCTTTAAATCTTGAGAAAGTACATCCGCCATAAGCTTCATCAGGTAAGAAACTTCTTCATCGCTACGTTGCCAGTTTTCAGTGCTAAAGGCATACGTAGTCAAGGTTTCGAGTTCTAATATCGTTGAAGCGGTAATGATTTCTTTGAGTCGTTTACTGCCTTCTTTATGCCCCAAAAGCGACGGCATCATACGTTCTTTTGCCCAACGACGGTTGCCGTCCATAATAATAGCGACGTGCCGAAGGCTACGCCAATCCGAATGCGTCTGTTTGAATGCATCTAGGGCGTGGGTGGCATCGGGTTTAAGGAGAGAAGAGGTAAGTCGGTTGAGCAAAGCAAGAGCCTCCAATGATCATTAGCTTTCTCACTATAGCACAAAATCCTATTTTTCAGAAGAAAAGCAATCGTTATTTCACCGAGCTTCCGATACTATATAGCTAAACCTCTAATTTTCTGAACAGCCCCATGTCATTCTGCACGCAGTTGCAGAATCTCCTTAAAGGGTTATGAGTCTTGTCGGTGGAGATTCTTCGACTACGCGCAGAATGACAAGATGATATAGCCTACTATACAGAAAATTAAAAATACGGCTATATCAAACGGCTTGCTGGCAACTGCTTTTGTACGCACAATGCACGCACGGCGGATTCATCGACGCCTTCGGTTCTGCTTCAGGCGACGCAAGCAAGCCTTCCAACTGATGCAAAGCCCTTTTCAGCCACGGCGTCACCGCAAGTTCATCGTGTAAATGATACGTTTCGGGTAATTCGTAACGTTGTGGTAAAGCATTTTGAGCCAAGTGTACCAAGGCACAACGGCTCGCTTCCACCTGCACATGCGGATTGTTCAACTGTAAACCCAGACGGTACAACGCCATTTGCTCATAATAACGAGCCTTGGCGTCTTCTTTTAGCGTAAGGTTCGTCTTAAAATCAATCAAACCGTAGCTGTCGGTTGCCTTGTGATACAAAATCGCATCCACCTGCCCTTTAACGATGTGAGCCAAACGCCCCCCCGTTATGCTAGGCAAGAGCTTAAAGCTCACCGACTGTTCAGGGGCTAAAACCGTGTAGCCTTGAGCGTCTAAGCCTGCTAAGGTGAACTCGCTTTTCAAGAAGCCGTCGTACATATTAGATACTTCGGCTTGAATGAGGGCGTGATCCCCCTCGCTCAAATGCCCCAAACTCTGACGCATCACCGTGTCGAGCCGTTCATCTAAAACGCCTTTTTCGCTGATGCTGGCGTATCGGTAATAGGTTTCAATCATGCGATGCACCGTTTTGCCTCGTAAGGGCGCTCGTTCAAAGGCGGTGAGGCTCTCAAGCGTTTCGCTTTCTTTCGGCACAGGCAAACGGCGGATCTGTTGAAACCAGTATTTCAGCGGACATTTTTCAAGCTCCTGCAAGCCCGAAAAACTCACGATCGAAACTGCTTCTTGCGAGGTGTTAAAGGCATCGAGCCTTTCTTTTAAGCGTGGGGAAAGCCGTGGGAGTTCTGCTCCTGCTAAGTCTGTCGCATCCTGCGGATTCGGCAAGATAGGGGCATTTTTAAAGGCGTCATAAAAAGCGGTGAAGACGTCCGCATCGTCATTTTCTTCAAAAATCTGCACCTGTTGAGGCATTTGCGGATTCGCTTCTAGCTTGAGCCACGGATCTTTGGCAAGCTTTTGGGCATCGGCATAAAAATGCACGCTTTTTTCAGCTCGAGTCAAGGCCACATAGAGCAGACGGCGACTTTCAAAATCGTCTCGGGGGTTTCGCCACAAGGACTTATACAGGCTGTATTTCAGCGTATCGGTGTCGTCATCGATCGTCTTGTGTAGGATGAATCCCACGCCAGCCTTGGGCTTAAATTGCGGATCAAAGCTCATGCCTGACTGATTTGACGGCGTTTTGCCAAACCACAAGACATGCACATGCGGAAACTCCAAGCCTTTCGACGCATGAAAGGTCATCAAACGCACTGCATTCACCCCACGAGCCGAGCGAATATGCTTGAGTGGCAGGCTAAACTGCGGATTCGCCTTGTCTTTCTCTAGGCCCTTCATCAATTCCGCCACACTGTATCGCTTGCCCAAACGCTCATAATGACGCTGGCACAAATCGCCAAACGCCAACAATAACGCCCGTTCCTTCGCTGGATGCTTCGACGGAGGTTGGCTTGCCAGCAGGGCATCGGCGAATTGAGTGAGTAGCGTTTGAGGGGCTTTAAAGGCGTGGTGTTGATGCGTTTGAAGCACGGCGTGAAGTAACGTCGTCAGAGTTTGCATCGTGTGAGCCGTGATGCCGTCCGTTTGAGCGAGGGCGTCTAAAAGTTTATGGACAAAGCTTTCGCTCCCTCTCCTTGAGGAGAGGGCTGGGGAGAGGGGGGGATTTTCCGCTGGCGTGCCAACATCTACTCCCCTCCCTAACCCTCCCCTTAAAGGGGAGGGGACAGAGGCTTCCACCGCTCGAACGGCGTGCAGCAAGCGTAACGGAGCCAAAAAGGGCGACAACAATTTCACGATCCACATCGGGTTGGTGGGGTCTTTGACCGCTTCTAAAAACGCCCACGCCTGCTGAATCAAGGGGTGGGCTAACATCGCACCGTCTCGTTCCATGACAAAAGGAATATTTTTGGCTTCCAACAAATTAGCGACGCTTTGAAGTTGAGCATGACTCCGCCCTAAAATGCAATGCGATTTCCACAAAAACGGCGTTTCGCGATTCTCTGCTTGATACGAAAGATAGTCCTTCACCAAGCCTTGCACCAGCGTTTGACTGGCATGTTCAAAACGCAGACTCGCTGACCCCTCCCATTTTTTACCGTCGGATTGCCTGCCAAAATAGTACGCCGTCGCTTCGGTCGGATGCTTACTATCAGACGCTTTAAAGGCTTCCAAGTGAGGGTCTCGCATGGTGGGGGTTTCAGCGGTATGATCCGCCACTTGATTCGCCGCATGCAAAATGCCCGCACGGCACCGATAGTTCCGCACCAAGGAAACCTTCTTCGGCGTCAGTCCTTCAAAAATCAGCGACACATTTTCTTTTTGGGCGAAGCGAAAACTGTAAATCGATTGCTTCACATCACCCACCACCGTCAAATTGCCGTGATTCGGCACATCCTGCCAGCCGTTGTCTGGGTGACGCATCAAGCACTTGAGCAACGCCAATTGACTGCCATTGGTGTCTTGAAATTCGTCGACCATTATCGCCGAAAACCAGTCTTGATACTTACGTCGCAAGGCGTCGTTCGTCTGTAACGTGTGCAAGGTGAGGTTGATTTGATCGTCATAATCAATCACGCCGTCGAGCAGTAAACGCTCTTGATACAAGGCATAGACGGCGGTAATGACATCCACAAAAGCGAGTTCGCTTTGCGTATGGGCGTCTAAGGCTTGCCAATCGACGGCATCAGGCGGTAAAACGCCGTCAATCTTGGGGACTCGGCTGATTTGTATCGCTGGGTGAGCCTTAAACACGGCAGGATCCAGCAATGCCTTATAGGCGTCTTTGTCGTCCTTCCACTCGCCCAAGGGACGTAGATTTTCTTCCCATGCAGGGGTGCTAAGGGTCTTTAAATGCCTTGCCCACGACGTGTAAAGTTCGCTCACGTTACTAAATGAAGCCGTCCCCTCCCCTTTAAGGGGAGGGTTAGGGAGGGGAGTAGATGTCGGCACTTCAGCGGAAGATCCTCCCCTCTCCCCAAGGGGCGAGGGAGCAAAACCTGTCGGGAGGCGTTTCACCGTGTCGCTAAAGGCGAGGCATTGTGAGCTTGCCAGCTTGCGAAAGGCTTGCGGATCCAGCCCGTAGCTTTTCGCTTTTTGGATGACCTCCCACACGGTGTCGAGGAAGGCATCGGGGTCTTTTTTCAAGCCCCATTCGGCGAGCTTCGTAGGGGCAAGCACGTCTTTGGCGATGCTTGTCTCTTCTCCCATTGGGGCATCTACTCCCCTCCCTAGCCCTCCCCTTAAAGGGGAGGGGACAGGAAATAAGCCGTAACGCTCCAACGTGCTTTGTAGATTGCTGGCTTTGCCTTTGAGGATGCGTTGATTGATCGCTGTTTTGAGGCTGGCTTGATCCACGTCATCCAGCACGCAAACGCCGTCTTTGAGGCCGGCGTCTTGGGCGTGACGCATGAGAAAGCCCTGCCCAAAACTGTTAAAGGTGGTGATGTTTTCATCAGGCAAGGGGCCTGTATAGCCCGCTTGTTTTAGGTGGTGATGAATGCGTTCTTTCATTTCGCCCGCGGCTTTTTTGGTGAAGGTCATCACCAAGATGCGGCTTTCGGCTTGGGGCGTTTGGGTGTGCAGCAGCTCGTGCAGGAGCGTGAGGTAGCGCGCGGTGATGAGCATGGTTTTGCCCGTGCCTGCCCCTGCGAGGACTTGCAAGGGTTGATTTAGGGGGGTGAAGCAGGCGTCGGCTTGTTCGGGATTGAGTTGGATGTTTTGTTGGACGTAGTCGAGCAAGCCCTGCCCCATGTCCGCACTGTAGACGCTGGGCGTGCCTTCCAAAAGCTGATCGATCCATGTGGTGGGGGTCATAGGGGGGGAGCGTCCTAGCTGGCGTGCTTAAAGGTCACGGTGATTTCGGCATCCAAGCCGAGGGCTTTGATTTCATCATCCAAGCGATATTGGATCCACAAGGCGACAGGGGCATCGAGCAATTGAGCCAATTCGAGCGTTTTTTGCAGGCTTGGCAACTGATGCCCCTTTTCATAACGAGACAATAATTGTTTAGAAATACCCAAGCGTTTGGCTAAATCGGTTTGGCTAATGGTTTGGCATTTTCGCCAACTTTGCATGGCTAAGCCGAGTTGTGGCAAGCCTTCTAGCGATGCCTTCGCTTCAGAATCGTCCCATTTAGTGAATTCGCTAATCATGTGGTGTTACTTTCAGTAGGGGGCTAAAGAAAAACGACTGGTTTTATAGAAGCCTTTGCTTTATAGTATGAAGCAAATCGTTCTTTTGGTCAACTGTATTAGGTGACAAATGGGCTTTAGGGGGCTTGTGGGGAGGGGGTGTTGTACAAAAAGATGTAACAACTGATGAAACATTTTAGGAGGATGGGGTGAAAAGCGCACAACTTTTGCTTGACGTTGTTTTATGAATATGTACGCTTAAAATAGAAGCGAACAATTTAGTCAACGTATTACCCTAAACCCATAAGGAACCCTCCTATGTTACGACCAACATCCTCACTTACCCCCCCCCACTAACTTTAATATAGCAGATAACCGCCCCGCCATGGCCTCACAACGGCAAGGATTAGAGATTAACCCAGAAATTATGCGGGCGATAGTAGATTTAGCCAGAGAAAGTCGCACGAGGATATTGGCTAACGCGACGGGAAAACCAGGTTATGAATTGGTAAAACAGTCTTGTGAACGAGATATTCAAAAGATCACTTGGTTGTTGACTTCAATCCAAACACACACCGATATTTTGCGTGCAATCCAACACACATCTTCGGCATACAACAATGGAATCAATGATTCTATAATACGAATGCAACCAAATCACAATCGTTTTAAAAGCGTTGATGGTTTGTTACTGGCCCATCTAAAAAAAAACAACCAATCGAGTCATTCATCAAAACAAAATATAAACTTGGGTGAATTGGCAAAGGACCTAGAAAGATTTTATCACGTTCTAACAAAGTTTACCCAGGATCATGGCCTGCATCAATACCCACGTGAACAGAAAGAGGATCCTCTTACATTGTGCCGTAAAATAAGAGAAGAGTTGTTGAAAGAAGTAAAGATAACCCATGAATCTGGGGGTTAATTATTTAACGGTTTTGAAGGCTGAATACACCGTCTTATTTGAAGGGTATGCTTCGCCCAGATGGGAGCCACCCCGAACCTCCCTTGAACCGCATTTAGAGAGGTTTTGAGCAATTACCCCATTTATAGGCAAATTATAATGTAGACCGCCTGTGGCGGTTTGGCGGCACAAAAGTCTCTGACGAACGACCAGCTAGAAAAACAAGCTAGCCAAACCCCAAATACTATTTCTAATGCTTGACTTTCAGCGTCGGAAAGAGAATGACATCTCGAATCGAAGGCGAATTGGTGAGCAACATCACCAAACGATCAATCCCCAAACCCAAGCCCCCTCCAAAACAACTTACCGAACTCATTATAGATATTACAAAAGTAGCAAATAAGCCTGTTCGTGTCTTTTTTCAAGACCAAGCCCGTTTTGGCAGGATCTGTCAATTGTCTCGCGTATGGCTCCCCAAGGGCGAACGGTCTATGGTGAAAGCCCAGCATATAGGGCAATACACCTATGTGTATAGTGCGATTCAGCCGAAGACGGGTGAGAGCGTTTCGTTGATTATGCCGTATGCGGACACGGCTTGTATGACGCTGTTTTTAGAGGAATTGAGTCGTCGTTATGCGGACGATGAGCTGGTCTTGGTGTTGGATGGGGCGAGCTGGCATCGTAGTGGGGGGGTGCCGAGCAATATCCGTTTGGTGTGTTTGCCTCCGTATAGCCCTGAGCTAAACCCGGTGGAGCAATTGTGGAAGGGGTTGCGTTCACGTTTTTTTGGCAATGCGTATTTCGAGAGCTTGAAGGCGGTGGAAGATCATTTGGTGACGGCGTTACGTTGGGTCGAATCGAACACGTCGTGGGTGAAATCCTTCGCCTATTACCCCTATATCCAACACGCGATTTAATCGTTTAATTGGTATCAGTACCTTTAAGGCACGTAGAGACGCATCAATCTCCACAGGGAGGGTCACCACGTGAAAACCTACACTTACGGTCAATAAACTTATTCTAATAGACTGTACATTGAAACACAAAGGCTCCAGTCATGTGACTGGAGCCTTTGTGGTGGGCGCTCACGGGCTCGAACCGTGGACCACCTGCGTGTAAAGCAGACGCTCTACCAACTGAGCTAAACGCCCTTAACTTTTTTTATACTACATCGTCAAGCCTAGAATGCAAGCCCTTTTTTAGGGCAATTCCGTAATTATTATATGAAACAGGCTATGAGGCTTCTACAATAGAAAGTGAGCTTATTTTAGCCCCTTCAACGGCATCCAAGACCTTCATGCTGGTGGCATGTAAGGCAAGGGGACTCAAGGTGAGTACCACACCATCAGGAAAAGTCGCTTTTAACGCCAGCAATCGCTGGGTTAAATCGCTGGAAGATACTAAAAGTTCATCATTGATTTTAATTTGATTATTCGCCAGAATCTCGACATCAATAACTTTTTGATCTTTGTCTGGCGTTTGAAATGAATCAGCCAAGCTCGGCAAGCTGATGTTTAAGCCTTGACTGTTGAGCATCGGTGCCACGACCATCATAATAATAAGTAACACCAAGAAAATATCGGTGAGGGGCGTGATGTTAATCTCATCAAAACGCTTAAAGCCTTTAGAACTGGCCATTGAGGGATGCTCCTTCTTCAGAAACGGCAACATCTTCTGACGCCTGCTTTTTTTGAGGAGCCGCTTCCCCTTCAAAAACAATCCGTTCTACTCCTGTCCCTGCAACCGCTTTCATAACGGTTAAAACCGCTTTGTTAGAACTGGCTTTATCCGCACGCAACAAGACTTTTTGCTCAGTAACGGTTGGAAGTAACGCTTTGATTTTAGCTCCCAATTCACTCGCTGCAACGCTTTCACCTTGCACGTTGTAGTCGCCTTTGGCGGAAACATCCACCGTAATGAGGTTTTTGCTAATGGCTTTTCCATTTTCAACCAAAGGCAACGCCACCGCCTCATTTTTTTGAGCAATGCTAGGGGCAATCACCATCATGATAATGAGCAGCACCAAGAAAATATCCGTTAAGGGCGTGATGTTGATTTCATCAAAACGTTTGACCTGAGCCGCCATAGGGTTTCGCTCCTTTTACGCATGAACAGGGTGTTGCGTCTGATGATCTTGAGACGTTGTATGAGGAGCATCCACCGAAGAAAGCAATACCAGTTTCAACAATTGGAAATCATTTTCAAAGCTTTCGACCTTGGAGCGGAAATAGTTGTTCGCCACAACAGCGACAATCGCGACACCTAAACCGAACGCGGTGGCAATTAAAGCAGAGCCAATACCAAACATCACTTGAGACGCTTGCCCTTGAGCGGAGTTCGCCATTTCCCCAAAGGTCAACAAAATACGAACAACGGTGCCAAATAAGCCCAAGTAAGGAGCAATGGTACCCACGGTGCCTAACACGTTTAAGCCTTGTTCTAAACGACGCAAGGCTAAAGCAAGTGTAATGTCAAAGGCACTACCAAACGCTTTGGCATCACGACCATGCTGGCGAAGTAGCTGGATGCCTTCTTGGCTAACCCGACCGTAAATCCCGCCGAGCTGTTCACTAATCGCTAAGGCGTTGTCATAATTATGTTTAGCCAGTTCACGTTGCAAGCGTTGCACGAAGGATTCAAGCTCACGTTCTTGGCTTTTAAAGAAGCTCAAACGTTTAAACACTACCGCCCCTGTAATGAGGGATGCCACAATAATGGGGGACAAGACCGCCCAGTCATGTTGCAAGGTAAAAGTGAGTAGTTTGAAATCCATTGAAAAAGCTCCTTCAGCAAAACGTACCATACAATATACAAGTATAAAGTATAATTGCAATTCGGGAAAGTCTTTATTTTCGTTGCACTTAATAAATAATTGACAATAACATATGTGTATTTTAATATTTGTATACTGTTTTATTATTCAAGCTCTCCTCATTAATTAAGGCTTTTCAAGCGACTCTCTCATGATTAAGTTAAGCGAAACAATTACGAATCTTCGTGTCAAAGGTGGACTTCCTGATCTCCTTTTTAGGGAAGTTTTAGGCAATGAAACACCTAAGGTTCTTTTTGTACGAACGCATAATGAATTTATTGACGAATTAGTCGGACAGTACGGCACCACGATTGTTCCCTTTGGCACAACTTACTTGCTCAACAAAGGGCTAGATGCCTTCATTAAACGATTAGACCTCCCTCAAACCACAGCCGCCAAAGATTGGGTGACACTCGCAAAGTCGTTGGCACTGTATTCGTGCTTAGGTTCTTTGTTAATGAGCATGCCACAAGTCCGCAATTTAATTACACAATGGCGTATTGGTAATCAAAGTTATGCTCAAATGATTGGTGAAAAAAAGGAAGATTCCAAAACGAAAACAGATGAGAAGGCGGTTTCTCAAAAGTATCAAAATGCGATTCTTCGTAATTTAGCAATAGGTGGCGCTGGTGTTTTAGCCAGTATGGGGATAGGACTTTCCCTCGCCAAAAAAAATGTGGAAATGCCTCGACTTTTAAAACGGTTTAATCAACATTTAGGCATGGAAGATGGGAATTTAATTGGTATGGGGGGTGTGAAAGCCTTTTTGTTTTGGTCGATTCCTTCGTATGCAGGTTATTTCTTAGGTTCCAGAGATCCTTATGAAGTGCAAGAATTGGCGATTAAATACGCCGCTTTTTTAATTGGTTTTTTTGGAATGCCTAAGCTGGTAGAACCTTTCTTAGAAAAACAATTCACCAAAGAAAGTAAGTGGATTGGTTCCCCTGAAAATCAACGTTATTTAGCAAAGGCCTTTACATCGATACTCGCATTAGGGGTTCTGCCCCCTTTGCTGAATATCTATTTGACGCATCAACGTATTGAGCGTGAAAATAAGCAAAAAAACCAAAGCAAATTAAAACTATCTGCCTGAACCCAGTTCAATGGATCGGGAAGCCATGCTTTTTAAAATGCCGTACACCGACAAATTGGCTTCAAACATGCGGTTTGCCATTAAGGCATCTGCCATGTCGACTAAAGGGTTCGCGGTGGAAGCTTCCACATAACCGTTGGCATCCGCTGCGGGGTGATACGGCATGTAGAGCTGTGTGCCTTTGGTGGGGTCGCTTATCGTGCCAGACATGGTGACGCCTGCTTCGCCTAGATTGTTCAACGTATTAGCTGGCACACCAGACGCCGATGCTTTCACATTGCCCATTAAATCCGCAAAAGGCACTTGAGCCTGCTGGCTTAAAATGGGGATCTGGCGCTTGTAACCGGGTGTCCCCAAGTTTGCCATGTTGGTGGCGTGGACTTGGGCGCGTTGGGCGTGAGCCGTCATGCCTGAAGACGAAATCGTCATAGCGTTTAGTAGCGTCATTATAGAGGATCCTCCGTGGTCTAGGGTTTGAAGAAGGTTTTGGAACTCTTTCGACGGTTTTTAACGGAAGCTGTAGGGGCATCGGCGGAATGGAGGGGGAACGAATAGAGCCGTCTTTGGCGTTTTATGAGGCTTGACATTAATTTTTACTTACTATACTATTTAACTATGAGCCTTTGGCTTTTCTCTATGTTCCGTTAATTAACCATGAAAGGTAACGATACATATGTTACAACTACAACGATACGCCCCCCCCCCCCAAGTTCTAAAGGCTAACCATAGCCAACGAGAGGGAAATACTGAAGCTCGATTAGCACAACTCTATGAAAAGATATTAGGATTGAATAGAGAGTGGTCTCATTATTGGAATTTAAGGCTCGATGAAACTATTTTGCTTGGTGAAACTAGTAGCTATAAACCAAAGATGGATGCTTGTGAAGAAGCCATGAGAGCACTTCGGGCAGAGCTTAAAACTTTAGTAGGCAACGACAAAGACCCGAGGTGTTTGGAAGGATTGAATCTAGGCGTTTAGTTAATTCATTTTTTCTTCATTTACTTTTGAAAATAACACCCCCATGATGCCCCTTGCATCATGGGGGTGTTTTTATACATTCCCCAAAAAAGCCCCTTGTTTTACTTCTTTATGTTTCTGTTGTATAATATCGGCAACGTGTAAAAGCGATTGATAAATAACGGTTTGCGACGCAAGCCCTGATGTAAAGAAAGTAGATTCTGATTTTATGATGATGTCTCAAGAAACCTTGACCCACCCACAACAGTCGGGTGAATTTGGTATTACTAACCCCACGCTCGATGCGTTTTACCCCGATATGAAACGGGCTCAGTTCGACATTGGCGGTAAAACCGTTTACGTCGAAACAGGACGTATTTCTCGTGCGTCTGGCGGTTCGATTATTCTGCAATGTGGTGAAACCACTGTAATGGCCAACGCCACGGCGACCGAAACGCCTCGTGCAGGGATCGATTTCTTCCCATTGCTCATTGATTACGAAGAAAAGCTCTATTCTGTTGGCCGTATTCCGGGTGGCTACAACAAGCGTGAAGCTCGCCCGAGTGAAAAAGCGATTTTAACCTCTCGTTTAATCGATCGCCCTATTCGCCCTCTTTTTCCTGATGGCTTCCGCAACGATGTGCAAATCGTCGTCAACGGCTTGACCAGCGATCTTGAAAACCCCATGGATGCCTTGGCTATTTTGGCAGCATCTTTCGCCTTGACGCTTTGCAAAAACGCCCCCTTCCAAGGACCGATCGGTGCGGTTCGTGTGGGTAAAGTCGACGGTGCGTTAATCGCTAACCCGACTTACAAGCAAATGGCTGAAAGTCCTTTAGACCTCGTCGTGGCAGGTACCAAAGATTCCATTATGATGGTGGAAGCAGGGGCTGATTTCGTCACCGAAGACGAACTCATTGAAGCCTTGGATTTCGCTCATAAAGAAATCAAAAACCAAGTCGCTGCTCAAGAAGCCTTTGCTCACTTGTGTGGTGTACCAGTCGTAAAAGAGTTCACCCCTGAGTTTGACAACAGCCCTGTGGTTGAGTTCTTGAAGGCGAATTATTACGACAAAGTCAATGCGGCGTATCACAATGAAGATCGTGACGGACGCAAAGACTTGGTGGCTTCAATTAAAGAAGAGGCCAAAAAAGCCCTTGAAGCGTTGGGTGAAGACCACGAATTGAACGTCCTCATCAAAGCTCAAGATGTACCCGTTTTCAGCGAATCTTTTAAATCGCTTGAAAAGAAAGTCATGCGAGCCATGGTCGTTAACGAAGGCGTGCGTGCCGATGGTCGTAATTCTGAAGAAATTCGTCCTATTAAATGTCATGTTGGCGTGTTGCCTCGTGTGCATGGTTCCGCCTTGTTCACACGTGGAGGCACTCAAGTCCTTTCAATCGCCACACTCGGCTCTCCAGGTGATCTTCAACGCTTAGACGGCGTTGAGCCTGACACCGAAAAACGCTGGATGCATCACTACAATTTCCCTGCTTACAGTGTGGGCGAAGTTCGTCCTAACCGTGGGGCGGGTCGTCGTGAAATTGGTCACGGGTGCTTGGCTGAACGTGCGGTTGCGGCATCGTTGCCCAAACAAGCCGAGTTCCCTTACACCTTGCGAGTCGTCAGCGAAGTGGTTGCCTCTAACGGATCGACGTCCATGGGTTCCACTTGTGGCGCGACGCTTGCCTTAATGGATGCTGGTGTGCCGATTGAAAAAGTCGTCGGTGGTATTGCCATGGGTCTGATTAAAGAAGGCGATAAATCCGTTATTTTATCCGACATTCAAGGTCTTGAAGACTTCTTGGGTGACATGGATTTTAAAGTTACGGGTAACACGGACGGCGTAACCGCCCTTCAAATGGACATTAAAATCCAAGGGATTTCCATTGACATTATGCGTCAAGCCTTAGAACAAGCCCGTCAAGGTCGTTTGCACATTTTGCAAAAAATGGCAGAAGCCCTTCCGAAAGCTCGTCCTGATTTGTCAACCTATGCCCCTCGCATTGAAACCATCAAGATCGATCAAGACCAAATTGGTACCGTCATTGGGCCAGGTGGTAAAATGATTCGCTCCATTATTGAAGAAACGGGTGCGACCATTGATATTAACGACGAAGGTTTGGTGCATATTTCAACCAATGACGGCGTAGCAATGGCTGCGGCCCGTAAGAAGATTGAAGACTTGACCCGTAAGTTTGAACCAGGCATGCTGATTAAAGGAACAGTGCAAAGCATCATCCCTATCGGTGCCTTTGTGCAACTCGCTCCTGGTAAAGATGGCATGATTCACATTTCGCAATTCCCTTGCCGAGTCGGCATCATTGAAGATGCCGTCAACATTGGCGATGAAGTTGTGGTTCGTGTAACAGCCATTGATGAGCGTGGACGTACCAATCTTTCGATGAAAGATGTGACCGATGAAGAGCGTGCCAGCTTTGGTTTAGCACCTTTCGTGGTGCCTGAAACCTTGAGCGAGCGTCCTGAGCGTGAAGAGCGTCCAGATCGTGGCGGTCGTGGCGGTGGCGGAGGCTATCGTGGCGGCGGCGGTGGTCGTGGTGGCGGTCGTGATCGCTACTAGGCCATTAGTCTAAACTAGTTTTAAGACGGGATGCTCTTAGGAGCATCCCGTCTTTCTGTGATGACGCCCTTTAACAGAACCGTATAGATATTTTGAGATCTCTAACTAAATCGCCTTGTACAACGCTGTGGTACAAAACTTAACACACACGCCCCAACGCCAACGACGACAAACAATTTTTCAAGGTACGGTAAAAGTTTTCATGTGGTCCGATTAGTACCACATAAATCACATGAGCCTCCTCATTCAACTGATAACCAATTCGCCATTCTAAGCCTTTGTACCTTACATGATGCGACCTGAGCATCGTCAACGGTTGCTTGAGTTGTTCCCCCAAGCCTGTGGGATTCGTCGCCAAACGTTCCAATGCCTGCTTCAGCAACAGACGCAATGGCTTATCAAGCTTCTTTTGAGCCGACACGGCGGATCGACTCAGTAATACTTCATAAACAGGTGATTTAGCCGTTGTCATCTAATCCACCAAGTCGGCAAAAACGTCCGCTGAACGAACGACATCGCCTTGCTTTACTTCTTTAAGGCTTTGCATAACTAGCTCAAACTGATCGTCTGACAACAGAATGGACATGGTTTCTTGCGTGGGAGCATCCCACAAGGGAAGGGCTTGGTGCAAGATATGAGCGAACCATTGCGGAATAGACTTCGTGGAACGCTGATTCATCAAGCGACTAAAAAACATGGGGCATCCTTTATAGGTGAAGGTAACGGGTGAGTTAGCTATTGTGTATATATGCATTAAAACAAAACACTTTCCACTTTGTGCTTTTCTCTGTATGATAGAACTAGTTCATATAACTACACAAACGTTTCGTACATCAAGCATAGGATTCATACCCCTAAAAGTGACATAAAATCCGTAGAATGTGTATGATAAAAGCTATCTTAGCGTTTTAATAGGCGCTCATCGCTTTATTTATACCGTTTATACAGAGTTATATTGCCAAAAAGGGTCGCCACATTATGACGAGTAACACCATTCAAGACACATTAACTAAATATGATATTCACCCCCAACAATTGAGTGACTGGGAAAATGCACTTGGCATGAGTATTCCCACCGATGCCCAAGGCAATAAGTTGTATACACGCCAGCATCTAAACCTCTTTAAAAATATTAAAAAACATATCGCCTTAGGGCGAAGCTTGGCACACATCAAACAAATTATTAGCTTGCCACCCGCACAGGAAAGCCAGCCTGTCGAACGTAATGTAAAACAAGCATGGGAACATGCCCCTACCCTTCATAAGATTAAAACGCCCCCTTCTGAAGCGACAGCAGTGACTCATCCCTTAGTGCATCACGCTGAAGGAGTTGTAGCTCCTTTGAGTTTAGAGAGTGAAGCCTTGCTTGAAAGCTTTAAAAAAAGTGCTGAAACAGTGATGCATCCCGTTGAAGCCACGCCTGCTATTGAGCAGGGGGATTCAGCTGAAACATTAAAGAACCTAGATTTAGAAGCTCGTCTTCAAGCCGATTTAAGTGCTGATGTGCAAAATGGATTCCCTACAATCACCAGCGAGCCTTTTGAAGCATCGCCTGATCTAGAAGAGGCTATTCCTGAAACAGTTGTAGAAACGCATGCGTCTATCCAAGTGTTAAAAGACGTCTTGGCAGAACCTATGTCTGTAGAAATCACCGCTACCCAAGAACCTTTGGTTCATGTGGAAGACGTGCCTGTTCAAACGACTATTCAAGACACTGTTCCACTTAACAATGAAACGGTCATTCATCCGTCCTTGGCTGAAGCGATTAAATTTTCCGAACTGACGCAAACGTCTCAAGAAATTTCAGAATGGACCTATACACCCGCTATTATGTCACCACAAGCCTTGGTGGAATCGATTAAAGCCAATCACGTCAAAGCGACCACAGGTCTTGAAACGGTAGAAGCCCTTGAGTCGCTTAAGCCAAATAGTATTGTGGAAAAGCGTTCTACAGAAGCGAGTCCAGCGCAGTATTTATCAGCTCCTTTAGCCGTCGTGCATGAAAAGCAAGAACATTCTTTGCAAATTGTGGACAGGTTGCTCACTGAAAAGGATGCCCTTCAAACCCGTTTGATCGAAGCGGAAAAGTTGAACTCGCACTTGTATAATGTGAACAATTTGTTCAATAAAAAAGTCAAAGAACTTACCATGCTCATCAAAAAAATGAAGCATACGTATAATGAAAATGATTTGATGAAGCTTATGGACGACAAAGCCAAACTGCAACGTCAATTACTGGATGCTGAAAAAAACAAGCTCGACGCCCAGCGTCAAACCGAAAAAGCCAAGGATGCTGAAAAGTACGCCTTTGCTGCTCAGAAATATTTGGCGGATGAACTTAAATCCCAGCGTCAAGGCTTTGCGGGCAATCGTTTCTTAGGCGATTGGCGTGAATCGCTTAAATTGCGTGAAATTCAGTACGACACGTTTGGTTTAAATGTGGAAGAAGAACGTAGCCAGCATCGCTTGATTGATTCAGTACCGACTCGCATTGTGGGCAATGTCGCCTTTGTGACGACGCGTTACGCCTACCCTGACAACACCCTGTGGCAACGTTTAGAAACCTTGACGATTGTTTACATGGAAGAAAATAAAGCCCAAGGTGAACTGCAAGTGGATTATATTTTAGACGGCATTCCCGTCTGCCGTGCCATTTACATCGCCAGCCTAGAGCGCATTAGTTAGTCCGCTCAAAAACCTCTTCAACAGCCTCATTTACAAAGTCTATAATGCTTTCTCTTGTCCATATTTCGGCTAAGGCTTGGCTTTGAGTAATTGTAGTGCCTTCAGATAACAAGTCTAAACCCTGTGCCTGTTTCCAGTTGCTTAGTAGTTCCATTTGATCATGAAGTAGCTCACTATTAGCAAGATTCCTGGCTTCTGGTTTTGGCACAATATCCAACACTCTTCTTTGTGGACCTTCTGGACGACACATATATATGTTCAGAGTGCTTGGACTTATAGGGCTAGTTCTACCTTTCCTTGGCGTTACGGAACGAAGGGGGGGATTAAGATTACTCTTTTTAGGTTTAGAAGAATCAATTACTTTAGGTAGAGCAGTATATGTATCAGGAATATGTAATAACTCTTCTCTTAATTTATTAAATGCGCTGATCAATTGACTTTTAATATCTGTAGAATTGAAAGGTCCGTTCTGACGATTTGCAACATAACAGCGCAATATTTGATGGATAGCCACTTCGATATCCCCCACAAACACTGCAGGTTCTTTAACTGTCAGCCCCTGTCGTTGAGCTTTTAACGAAGGTGACATCTGAGGAAGCATGGGCTTATTGATTTGCATGAAGAAAACCTTTATTGAATGTTGAGAAAACGACCAAACTATATAAAGTATTGTAAAAGAAAGATAAAAAAGAAGCAAGCCCTAAATGGTA
This sequence comes from Gammaproteobacteria bacterium, assembly GCA_040375445.1. Lineage (GTDB taxonomy): Bacteria > Cyanobacteriota > Vampirovibrionia > Vampirovibrionales > JAJTHC01 > JAJTHC01. Next base: position 42,357 of record JBEISK010000014.1, read on the forward strand.
TTCGTGGGTAAGGTGTTTTGTGCCTTTTTCGGCGTTTTAGATGGTGTGGCGCCTTCCCACGGAAAGCGTTGCCCTGCAAAGCGTTTGGGATCGACAACGATTTTGGTAAAGCTCCCGACAGGATACCATTGAGCATCCTTACTTTCGTCAAAGGCGATAAAGACGTCTAGGCTTAAACGCCCCTGATCTAATCGTTGCACCATGTAATGATGTTCCGAGTTAAGTTGGATGATTTGGGTGCTTCCCACCGATTTAGCTGCGGTTAAAGGCGTCTTTAAACGTTCATAGTACGTGTCTAAAGTTTGCTTCCCTGAAAATAAACGCAACTTTACCTTAGTAAAAGGCACTTCAGAAGCCCCCTTGTTTTGCAGACGCACATTCACCTTAGGCGACCATTCCCCTGTTTTAGGGTTCAATTGTTTTAGGGCCAAATTCGATACACTCACCGCCACGACGTAAGGCAGATGTGTTTTTTGTATTCTAATTTGACGTTGAAGCCGTTCTAAGCGAGCTTTTAAACTTCGAGCTTGACGCTGATCGTCTTGAATTAAGGCAACTTTTAGAGCATCATCTAAGGCTTTGGCATAACGCAAGGCATACAACCTCGGCATCAAGGTATACGCCTGTTGAAGATATAGTAATGATTCATGAGAGTGCTTGTCATCGGCTTCAACTTGGGCAAGTTTCGCTAGCAAGGTATGACTATAATGCTTACTCAATGCATAGGCTAAGAAGCTTCGACGTTCTTTTAATGAAGCACCTGTGTCTTCTAAACGCTGGTATTGGTGGTTGACGGCGACTTCAATGGCGTCTTGTAGTTTGACATCATAACGATAGCGAGTGACAAAAGCCTGTGCATTTTCAAGCACAGCAAGGGCTTGAAGAGGGTCAGCATCATGTTCCAGACGCCATAAACCCCACTGATAGTAGACATCCCACAAAGCGTGCTTTAAATCACGATTGTTTGGTTGTGTTTCATACACCCTTAAAAGCAAGCCTTCCGCTTCTTTGTATCGATGCTGAAGTCGTAATAATTTGGATTCCGCCAAAATCGTCAAGACATCTTGACTCTGATAATCAACGCTCTTACGCTTCGTACGAATCGCCATGGCGGCTTCAAAGGCGGCTTCCGCTTTTTCGAGTTCATTAAGCTCTAAATAACACTGCCCCAAATCGATCCATGCTTCATATAAATCGGGATGCTCTTCGGTCAAAGTTTCCAAATCTTTGGCTGCCCAAGCGACCTTACCTTCTTCCATAAATTGCTTGGCTTGATGAAGGTGATCCTGCGAATTGGACGCATCCAAGAGCAGTACGCCTGAAAAAACCAAACCTGAAAGCAACACGGCCGCCCCTAAAATACTGACGACCTGCCACTTGGGTTCCTTCCACCATGCCCGTTGCCACGGTTTACGGCGTCCGCTTTGGCGTGACTTAGACCCCAAAAGCCGAGCGAAAGGGGTGTTTTCCAAAAAACGCCATCGCCCTTGCCTCATGAAGCATCCGCCTCGTTGGGTTTGGGCTTGAAAAAGATTTCTTTATGTCGAAGTAGGGCAACGAGTGCAAAGGCAATAAGATTTAAGGCTCCCACAAATTTTAAGTACAAACCTAAAGAATGAATATAATACGCCACCACCAAACCGCTTAAAATCGACAAGGCATAAAAGACGCTGACGACTTTGGGCTGAGACAGCCCTGCTTTGAGCAGACGGTGATGTAAATGTTCTCCGTCTGCGACGAACGGGTTGCGTCCTAATAATAGACGTCGAAAAGTAGAGTAGGTAATATCCAAAACAGGAATGCACAAGACCAAAATAGGAGCGAGCATCACCACGGTATACATTTTAAATACACCTAACACGCTCAAGCACGCCAAGGTGAATCCGATGAATAAGGCACCACTATCGCCCATAAAAATTCGAGCAGGATGCAAATTGTAAACCAAAAATCCGAGGCAAGACGCACATAAAATCAACGCCAATAACGCCACTTGAGGCTGACCTGTAAAAATAGCGACGACTGCGAGCGTCAACGCCGCAAACATACCGACGCCTCCTGCTAGCCCGTCCACACCGTCGATGAAGTTGACGGCGTTAGAAATGCCGACCATCCACATGAGCGTTAAGGGAAGACTCAAGGCATTTAAAACCAAAAGCAGACTACCTGGTAAATCCAAGGCTTCAATGGAAACGCCCATGCCAAAGGCGACAAAGGCGGCGAGAAATTGGCCTGCCAATTTCACATAGGGCGAAAGGTTAAAGAGATCGTCCAGCAATCCCAACAAAAAAATCAGGGTACCCCCTGCAATGAGTCCCAAATTGCCTTTTTCAATCAAAAACGTGGCAGGACTATGTCCAAAGACACCCACAGCTCCTAATGCGATGAGAAAGCTAACAAAAATAGCAATACCGCCCAATCGAGGCACGGGTTTTTGGTGGATTTTACGTTCACCAGGTGCATCAAACAAGCCTGCTTTTAGGGCATAGCGAGCGACCAACGGCACGAGCAATAAAGATGCCAACAAAGAAGCACCAAAGCCAAGTCCTAAATCAAGGTTCAATTCAGGGGAAAGGGGAATCATATAAGGGCATCCTTCTTTCTTTGTCTCAACAACGCTGGGGGCAATAGATGCCTTAAACTAGACGGCGACTTCATTCTTGGCGATCAGTTCAGGGTACAAGGGGAACTGTTCACCTAAGGCTTCAATGCGTGCTTTAAGTTCTGCAAGCGGAGGGTGTTCAAGCAGAATGGCATCCGCCAAAATGTGGGCAAGGGTTTTCATCGCAGGAGCGTCAAAGCCTCGGGTGGTCAAGGCTGGCGTGCCGAGCCTTACGCCACTGGTCACAAACGGACTGCGTGTGTCGTTGGGAACGGTGTTTTTATTCGCCGTAACGCCAATCTCTTCAAAGAGCTGCTGCATTTCTTTGCCTGTTTTATCCTGAGGCGTAAAATCAATCACGAGTAGGTGAGTATCCGTCCCACCTGTGGTGATTTTAACCCCTCGTTCTTGCAAGGTACTGGCTAAAATCTGAGCATTTTCCGCCACATGTTGAGCGTACTCTTTAAATTCAGTACTTAAGGCTTCTTTAAAGGCGACCGCTTTGGCAGCGATAATGTGCATCAACGGCCCTCCTTGAATACCAGGGAAAGTCGCTTTGTCGATGGCTTTAGCGTAGGTTTCATCAGCGGACATAATGATGCCACCACGAGGGCCACGCAAGGTTTTATGCGTCGTGGTCGTCACCAATTGACAATGTGGGAAGGGACTCGGATGAATACCTGCGACCACAAGCCCTGAAATATGAGAAATATCGGCGAGAACAATGGCACCCACTTCATCGGCAATGGCACGGAAGCGAGCAAAATCGATGTTTCTTGGGTACGCACTGGTTCCGCAAATAATCAGCTTCGGCTGATGTTCCACCGCCAAACGACGAATTTCATCGTAATTGAGACGCTCTGTTTGAGCATCCACACCGTAAGACACAACATTATAATACATGCCTGAAAAGTTTACAGGAGACCCATGGGTCAAATGCCCACCATGCGACAAATCCATGCCCATAATCGTGTCGCCTGCTTTTAAGCCTGCGGCCATAAAGGCTGCCATATTGGCTTGAGCCCCACTATGCGGTTGCACGTTGACATGAAAGGCACCAAAAAGCTGCTTGGCTCGTTCGATGGCAAGATTTTCCGCTTTGTCGACGATTTCACAACCTGCGTAATAGCGTTTAGCAGGTTGACCTTCAGCATATTTATTGGTCAGTACGGTTCCGCAGGCTTCCATCACAGCCAAGCTGGTGAAGTTTTCACTCGCAATCATCTCAAGGGTTGATTGCTGGCGTTTGAGTTCAGCTTGAGTAATAGCGTAGATTTCAGGATCGACAGACGCCAAATGAGACAGTGAAGACATGATACATAGGTTCCTTCTAATTATAAGGGTACCTATTTATTTTAGCAAAAACACAACGTCACGCTATACGTGAAGAAATGTAACAATGTTGTGAATCAATTTGATAATATAGAGGACCTCTCTCGTTTTATGTCATTTTATTAATTTAAATTATAGACTTTATTGAAGTCGTCGAAGCTAAATGGGTTATAATAACACCAGTAAGGGATTGTGTACCCTTTAATTAAAAGAGTGAGTCTAAAAAAATGGTTTCTACCACTAAAAAATTGACCTTAGAGTCGATTAGTCAAGAATTAACAAAACTCCCTTCGGTGCCAGATGTCATTTTGAAACTATCGCAAATGCTTGAAAGTCCTGATGTTACTGCCGAAGAATTGGGGCAAGTCATTCAGTTAGATCCCCAATTGACGGCTCAAATGTTACGAGCGTCTAATTCGGCGTATTATGCATTGCCTCGTGAAATTAGTAGCATGAAAGAAGCGGTGGCGATTTTAGGGCAGAAAGCCTTAAAGGCTCAAGTTTACGCTATTTTGTCTCATAAAATGTTGAATCGTCAAATTGCGGGCTACGGTCTAGCCAAAGGCGACTTGTGGAACTCCGCCTTAACAGGGGCGGTCTATGCCAAGAAAATTGCCACACTGTATGATTTCAAAGAATCAGACACCGCATTTACTGTGGCGGTTTTAAGAGATATTGGCAAATTGATTCTACATGAATATGTGGGCGATGTGTTTAAAGATCTTGAAGCTCAAGCCGTAGAATCGAAGCAAGGCTTTGATGAAGCGGAACGCCAACTGCTTGGTTTTAGTCATAGTGAGTTGGGAGAAGTCATTGGTAAAAAATGGAACTTCCCTGAACGTATGATCTATGCCATTCGCTATCACCATAAGCCCAGCGACCTAAAAGAAAAAGTGAGCGATGAAGTCTATCAACTACTCGGCATTGTTCACCTCGCCGATGCCCTTTGCATGATGTTGGGTCACGGTATGGGCAATGATGGCTTATTGTATGCCGTCGACTTAGATTATTTGAATGCACACGGTTTTAATATAGATGCCTACACCTTACAAGAACTCATGCTACATTTACATGCGTGTCAAGGTGAAGTCAAAACATTGAACGACTCCATAAAATAAGCCTGCACACCCTTAAAAGCATAAAGTGATTCCCATGATTCAAACTCAATCTCAGACCACGCCTAACTTAGATCTTTCCGATGTGCTGAAGCAAATTTCAAGCATTCAAGAAATTGAAATAGGCGATTTTCAAGCCTCTTCTCTTTCTGAAACCAATTATTACATCAAAAATGTGACCACAGGTTTATGTGTAATGCTGTATGACACCCATGCCCATGTCGGTGGTGTCGCCTACATTATGTTGCCTGACAGTGAGTTTCAACAAACACAGACCACTAGTTTCAAAAAACCGTTAGATGACAATGCCTTTAAAGCCTGCTATGCCGATATTGCCCTGCCTAAGCTATGGGAACATCTTCAAGAGTGGGGAGCCAATACCGAAAATACCCAATGCGTTTTAATTGGCGGAAGCCAACTGTTCACGTTTGGAGGTGGACGTGGTAATCCCCTGAATATTGGGGCAAGAAATACTATTACCGCTCGCACGACGCTGGCTCGTATGGGCTTGAGCATTAAGCACACCGAAGTGGGAGGAAACCGTCCTCGTCATGCGGTGTTTATGCTGGCAGACGGCCGTATTTATGTGCAGATGAAGGGTGGCGAAACCATTCAGATTCTATAAATTATGTACGAACTTGTGCGGGTCGTTGTTGCTGTTGCTGTGGTTGCCCTTGTTGTTGGGGAACGCCTCCACGATTGAAGGGAACCACATTATTCATCGCACCGGGGTAAGCTCCTCCCATTCCGCCCATATAAGGCAGACCTGCTAAGCCAAGCTCAGCCCCTGAACCATAGGGATTCGCTGGCGTACCAGGGAAGGCTGGGTATTGTGCTGGGAACCTAAAGTTAGGCGGAAAAGGCGTTAAGCCTTGTTGCCACTGCGTCCATTGCGAAAGTTGGGTAATGCCAAAATCACTACCGTTGATGAGTTTTTTTACTTCATCGCTGGTGCCGCCACGGTTCCATAAGGTGGAACCGTCAAAGTATTCTTGGGTCCCGCCGTAAGGATTGGTCATCAAGAAACCATCGGTAGCAGGCCCTAAATCGAAGTTACCTCTTGGCATGCCATTCGGTCCAGGTAAAGGCTGGTAGGCTAAGCCTGGTACCACCGCTGCGGTGGTTGCATCAGGGGTAAATCCTGTTGGAGCGTCTGGCATTAAGCGTGTTCCGTTGTATGGATACATCATATTCATAATCGTTTTATTCCTATTAATCCCTTAAAAAAAGTGTTTTGTTTGATTCAAAGCCTTTGTAATAGCATAAAGGCAAAGAGTGCTTCCTTTTGTGCTAGCGTTTGTTACATTTCGTATAAAAACAGTTGTAAAACTATAAAAATGCCTTACTCCCTCCCCTTTAAGGGGAGGGCTGGGGTGGGGAGTAGATGTATACACTGGATTCTTGACATCCCTCTCTCCCTAACCCTCTCCTCAAGGAGAGGGTTAGGGAGAGCCTTCTACAAAATACATCGCTGTGTGGATGTAATCCTCCATCGCCTTTGTCATGCTATAAGGTAGAGAGACTTCAATGTAGAGAGAGTATACCCCATTATGGCAGGCATCGGACGTATCGCCACAGGCTACCAATCCCAACAAAGCAACCAGTGGTTACAACAATCACAGGTGCGGTTGAACAAAATTCAAGAACAAGCATCCTTAGGCAAAAAAATCATTCGTGCTAGTGATGACCCCCTCGGCTTAACCCAACTCTTAAGCGTTACGCGTAGTATGAATGAAGACGAACAGTATATTAAAAACATTGCCACTGGGGTTTCTGAACTCAAAGCGACGGATGCTGCCATGACGCAAATGGTGGAAATCCTTCAGCGATCCAAAGAACTCGCCACACAAGGAGCTAACGTCACCACGGGGGCGGCGGGAATGCTCTCTATCTCTAGAGAAGTAAACCTGTTGACGGATCAACTGGTGCAGTTGGGTAATTTCAAACAAGGCGACATCCACCTATTTGCAGGAGCCACCACTAACGCCGTGCCTTATACCAGAGTCGCCGATGTCGTCACCTATACAGGCACGCCTTCAACAGGGAGCTTTCAGCGACAAATTGATGTAGCGAAGAACTCAAGCATCACCTTAAACATTACAGGCGACACGTTGCTAGGCGACACCACTGCAGGCGTTTTTAAAACCATGATTGATCTCAAAAATGCCTTAGCGACGGCGGATACCACAACGACTCGAACACAGTTGGACTTATTGACCACGCAAATGAATAGTTTACTTTCTAGTCAAGCGACGATTGGTTCAACGTTGAATCAGCTTAACGCGACACAAGACCGCACCCAAACCCGTCAAGATTCATCAGCGCAACTTTATAGCACCATTCAAGATGTCGACATGCCGAAGCTGGTGACGGATTTACGTTTTCAAGAACAGATTAACCAGTCGAGCTTAGGAATCATGGCTCGGATTTTACCGCAAACCTTGTTTAGCTTCTTAAGGTAAGGGTAGAAACAGGCTTAATAGTCTAGGTACCATCCATATGCCGAAGGCGAGCAGGGCGAGACCTAAGCCGTTTTGCAAGGCGATGTTTAAAAGTAGCGTCCCCCAAGCTGGCGTGGCACTTGTAGTGAGTGCCTGGTACAGATTAAACATGTAGCTGGAAAAGGTCGTCATAGCCCCCATGCACCCTGTTAGAAAAAAGAGCCGAAAAGCAGGTGTGTCGAAACGTTCAGGCAGTGTGAGTATTAAGCCTAGTCCAATCCCAAATCCCAAGCAACCCAATAAGTTAATACCTAAGATGCCTTGCCATTCAAGGGAAAAGAGACGCGTGAACCCGTAACGGGCAAAAGCCCCTAAGCAGGCTCCTAAGCTAAGTAAAAGCCATGCAGGCAGTTGATTAAAGGCGTTCCACAAAGAATGGATGAAGGACAAGGCGTAAGACTCCTCTACTTGTGGGGTGGGGGTGGACTGGGGCATTTATTTTGTCGAAGAATGTAGCAGTATCTACAATAGAAGCTTTACCCCCTCTCCCTTAGGGAGAGAGTTGGGGTGAGGGATTCAGGATGCCCCATCAGAGCTGGTGTCCCGCCACCGACCCGCCACCCCACGGGTGGGGGGCACAACCAAAAAACACACACGCAGATATTTATATAAAAAAAAAAAAAGGAACAAAGCCC
>JBEISK010000011.1:0-53808 GCA_040375445.1 Gammaproteobacteria bacterium
TGCGTAACGATTCCTGGTCACTTGAGCCGTGACACACAAGTAGAAATGCTCCATACTTTAGCAGATATGGGTGTTGCCATGGTACAAACCGAAGGGGCGATTCGCCTATTGAACGACGAAAAAGTACAATTGCTTTCTGTGGAAGAAAAAGCTGCGATGTCCCTTGAAAATGCTCGCTTCTTGGCGGAAGTCGGTCGCTTGCCTGTGATGGTCGCCTCAGGGATTTCATCTAAGAACACGGTGGATGCTCTTCAAACGGGAGCCATTGCGGTTGGGATTGGTTCTTCTTTCAACAAACTTGCTTCTGAAGAAGCCATGTTGACCGAACTTTTGGCATGTCAAGCATCTCTTCAAAATGTGCTTCAAGCCATTGCTTAAGATATTTTAAATTAACAAGGTAGACTCCTAAAAGATCGTTTCGACGGTAAGAAATTGACGGTGATTCGCTTATGGCTAGACAGTTAAAACACTTGATTAAAAAGCTAGATCTCTAGCATTTTTCGACCATTTCTTGTTTTAATTCATACATGACGAAGAACGGAGTCTTCTTACATGCCTCATTCAAACCTTTCCCCAGTCGAAACGCTGGACGCTTCTTGCCCTTTAAATACGGAGACCGATGACACGAACGCTTTTGAACCCATTCAACCCAATAGCCGTTTAGCGAGTTTACCACTTTACGTTTTTGCAAGCCTTGAAGGCTTAAAGCAAAGCGTGCGTGAAAGTGGCTTGCCCTTGATTGACTTGGGCATGGGCAACCCTGATCAGCCGACGCATCCTGATATTTTGAATGCCTTGCATCATGCGATTTTGGATCCTGAAAATCACGGATACCCCAGCTTTAAGGGCAAAGCCACTTTGCGAGAAGCCATTGCCCAGTGGATGCACCGTCGTTACCATATTTCGCTCAATCCTGATTCGCAAATTTTGCCATTGATCGGCTCAAAAGAAGGCATCGCCAATGTGATTTTGGCATACCTCGAACCAGGGGATGTGTGCTTGGTGCCGTCTTTGTACTACCCAACTTATCAGCGTTCAACAGTCATTTCAGGCGGAACACCTTATTTCATGCCACTCACGGAAGAAAATCACTTCTTGCCTGATTTAGACGCCATTCCTTTGGATGTCTGTAAAAAAGCCAAATTGCTTTTGTTGAACTATCCGAATAACCCTACAGGGGCCGAAGCCACCGCCGAATTTTACGAAAAAGCCATCGCCTTTGCCAAGTTGCATCGATTGGTTTTGGTCACAGATATGGCGTACGGCGAAATTGCCTTTGACGACTACGAACCCCTTTCCATCATGGAATTTGAAGGTGCTCAAGATGTGGCTGTTGAGTTCCACTCCTTTTCCAAAACCTTCCACATGGCTGGCTGGCGTTTGGGTTTTGCGGTGGGATCAAAATCCGTGATACGCAACCTCTATTTAGGCAAAACCACCATTGATTATGGCGTCTGTAATGCCATTCAAGATGCGGGTACTTATGCGTTAAATCATGCTGAACGCTTGATTAAACCCATGTGTGCGATGTATCAAGAACGTCGTGATTACTTGGTCGACGCCTTTTCTGATTTGGGTTGGGATGTACATTCCCCGAAATCGAGCTTTTATCTGTGGATGAAAATCCCACCTGTTTTCGAAGAGTCTTATGAGTGGATTGAATACCTCATGCGTCAAACAGGCGTGGTCGTTACCCCCGGTGGAGCCTTTGGTTCGGATGGTGATCAGTATTTTAGGGTGTCGCTGGTGTCGCCTATGGACAAGCTCAAGCGTGCGGTGAAAGTCTTGCTTCAGAAGGGGATTCGTTTTGATATGGACTACCCTGTCGATCTTTAAAGAATCTTCCTGTCCCCTCTCCTAATTTTAGGAGAGGGAAGAGAACGTCGTAAGACGTTCGAGGGTGAGGTTAAACCCTAGACTCCGTTTGTGGGTTTAACTGCCCCCTAACCTGTCGAAGCTAAAGCTTCTCTTGGGAAAGAAAACCGTTGGTTTCCTCTCCCAACCTCTCCATCCTAAAGGAGTAGATTCACTTCGTGAATAAGAAAGGTTGTTTGCCCTCCTAAAATCAGGAGGGGGGACAAATCCACTGCATATCTCTTTAAAACACGATATTATGAGTGACCGTAAAAATTAAGTGGTGTAAAAGCTTCTCTTGCGTTACAATATAAGGGACGTAATAGATACGAAAACGTCTTGTTTAGGAAATCGCTGATGCTTGAACGCTTTTTAGAACATACGCCAATGCCCATTCTTTGGGGAGCGTCCCTTTTGCTGGGTTACCTCATGGGGGCAATTCCGATGGGCTACTTGGTCGCCAAACTATTTTATAACAAAGATATTACCAAAGAAGGCAGTGGCAATACAGGCGGCACGAATGTGATGCGTCTGTGTGGTAAGAATGCAGGACTCGCGGTTTATGCCCTTGATTTTATCAAGGCGGCGTTGCCTGTTTTGTTGCTAAGGTTTCTGTTGCCTCAAGAATCTTGGTTACATGTGCTAGTTGGCATTATTGCGATTGTCGGGCATTCAAAATCGGTGTTCTTAGGCTTTAAGGGTGGTAAAAGTGCCATGAGTTCCTTAGGCGTGATTTTTGCCCTTTCGCCTTATTCGGCGTTGGCATTGGGCGTTCTTTCCCTAATTTTGATCTTAAGCACTCGGGTGGTGTCCATTGCTTCATTGATCGCAGCCTTTTTAGCGACGCCTGTGATGTACCTTTTCGGATCGCCTAAGCCTTACCTAAGCTTTACGGTGGCGGCGTGTATTCTGGTCTTTTTACGTCATCGAGACAATATCAAACGTCTGATTGCAGGCACCGAAAATAAAATTTAAGGATTAAAGGATTTTAGACGACTTCTATGAAGAAAGATGAAACAGCCAAAAAGTTATGTATTCTAGGCACAGGGAGTTGGGGCTTGACCTTGGCGTGGATTTCTGCCCAAAGCCAGTTGCGGGATCCTAACAAAGCACGGATGCACGTCACCTTATGGGGACGAAATGAAGCGAAAGTGGCTGAGTTTAAGCAAAGCCGTCATGTGGACTTCCCTGTTCAAATGGATATTCCTGCTTCTATTGAAATTACGTCCGACTTAGCGACGGCCGTTAAAGATGCGGATGCAGTTTTGTTTGTCGTCACCGCCAAAGCGACTCGTGAAGTGGCTCAAGCCATTTTGGCGACGGGAGCATTACCTGAAACAGCGATGCTCGTTAATGCGTCGAAAGGACTGGAATATCCGTCGCTAAAGCCGATGTCTCAAGTCTTGAAAGAGTTTTTCCCTCATCATAAAATTGGCGTTTTATCAGGTCCTACCTTGGCAAAAGAAATTTTAAGAGGACTGCCCACCGCTTGCACGATTTCAGCCGAATCGCTTGAAACGGCAAAAGTCTTACAAGAACTATTGAATTGTGACAGGCAATTCCGACTCTACACCAACACCGATGTCTTGGGTGTGGAACTCGCTGGAGCGTCTAAAAATGTATTTGCCATTGCCAGTGGTTTTATGACGGCGAAAGAATTGGGCGACAATGCCAAGGCATCTTTGTTGACTCGAGGCTTGGCGGAAATGGCTCGTTTTTGTTTGGCTCAAAATGCGGAAGAATCGACGATTTATGGCTTGGCTGGTTTGGGGGATATGCTCGCCACCTGTAATTCACCGTTAAGCCGTAACTTTCAAGTTGGCTTTCGCTTAGGCAAGGGTGAAGCTTTAGACGACATTTTAGCCGATATGAAAGTAGTGGCAGAAGGCGTTCAAGCCGCCAAAGCCGTCCATAAAATAGCCAAAGAGCTTGGGCTTGATATGCCGATTGTGGACTTGGTGGTACAAGCCGTGAGTGGTACTGAAGTTTCGCAAGAGATGATGGTGCGGTCTTTGATGAACCGTAAGCTCAAGGCAGAGTAATTATCTATAGAAGTCTGTCTCTGCGAAAGTCTATTTGCCTTGTTCCTTCTCCCTATGGGAGAAGGCTAGGATGAGGGAAACACCAGCTATAAATGGACATATAAGAACCCTTACCCCAACCCTCTCCCAAAGGGAGAGGGAGTACAAAACCAAAACGGATGCTCCAAAAAGCATCCGTTTTTTTATAATGATTAGACGAAAACCTAAACAGCGATGTGTTTTTTGGCTTCTTCCGCAATTTTCTTGAAAGCGTCTGGGCTTGAAACAGCTAGTTCTGCTAAGAACTTACGGTTTACGGTAATCCCAGCTTTTTGTACGCCGTTAATGAAACGACTGTAGCTCAAGCCTTCCATACGAGCAGCGGCGTTGATGCGGACGATCCACAAACGGCGGATGTCACGCTTCTTGTTACGGCGATCTCTGTAAGCATAACGCAACGCCTTCATCACGGCTTGGTTAGCTACTTTAAAGAGCTTTGAACGTGAACCACGAAAGCCTTTAGCGAGTTTTAAAATCTTCTTATGACGTTTACGAGAAACGTTACCACGTGTAACACGCATATCTTTTTTCCTTATTCCTGACCTTTAGCGGCACAGTTTCCTGATTTAAAGCCAACTAAAGCGGGTTGAACATAGAGTAATAAAGTGTAATAAATGGATTAAACCCACTAAACGACTAGCGTTTAATGGTGGCGTAAGGCAACTGAAGGGCAATTTTCACTGCATCCCCAGCGTGTACACCCACGATGCGGTCTAAACGACGTTTACGAGCCGAGGACTTCTTCGTGTTAATGTGACTACGACCAGCTTGGTTACGCACTAACTTGCCAGTGGCAGTGAGTTTGAAACGTTTTGCACCAGCTCGGTGTGTTTTCATTTTAGGCATAATTACCGTCCTTTTTCACGAGACTATTCGTTCGTGTCGGCTGAAGGGGCTTCCGTGGTCTCTTGTTCAGGAACCGCCTCCGATTTGGGTGCCGACTTAGGCGTGGATGAGGGTTTTTTGACCGAAGGGGTGGCTTTTGGAGAAAGCACACAGGAAATGACCCGCCCTTGGGTTGCGATTCTGCCATCCACAGAACCGAACTCTTCTAAATCTACTACAAACCGCTGTGCCAATGCAACCCCTAAATTATGATGTTGAATTTCACGACCCTTTAAACGCAGAGTAAACTTGACTTTATCGCCTTGTTCTAAGAAACGTTTGGCATTGTTAAGTTTTGTCACATAATCGTGATCGTCAATACGAACGGTCATTTTAACTTCTTTCACTTCCGTGACGTGTTGCTTTTTTTTGGCAATTCTAATCTTTTTTTCTTGTTCGTACTTATATTTACCGTAATCAATCAACCGCACGACAGGGGGGCTAGATTCTAAGCTAATCACAAGTAAATCTAAGCCTGTTTCTTCAGCAAGGCGTTCCGCTTCTTGACGAGAGACAATTTGGGTGTCGCCTTCTTGAATGAGGCGAAGTTCGGTGGCTCGAATACGGGGATTTAAAAAGACGGGGCCTTTTGTTTTTTCTCCTTGACTGCCCGCTTTAGCGTATGGTGTAGAAATAGGGAAACCCTCCTTGGGGATTGTTGACAAATACGGTGTGAACGACGATTTAAAACGTCCACCCATAAGTATACCACAAACTGCCTAAGAGAAGACTCGAACTTCCACAGGGTTGCCCCCACATGTCCCTGAAACATGCGCGTCTACCATTTCGCCACTTAGGCATTGGTTTTATTTTAGGCGAAACACGGCGTTTTGCAAGGTTCTGTTTTCGCATTTTCAACCCTCCGCCTTGTCTTTCTCCTGTGGATGGCGTAAAATAAAATGCAACCCTTAAAGGATGCCCTTCCATGCTACACCTCAAGTTTCACGCTCTTGAAGCGGTCAGTCGTAACTACGCCCCACTGCTTGAAGGGGTTTTAAAAGACTTCCCTGAACTCGACGCCAATGCGGTTGCCGTGTTGTTATGGGGACATATTCCCAAACTGGGTCTGAAGCGTCAAAAGCAGTTGTTTCAGTCCTTTAGTGGGGAATTGTTGTGGCAGTTGTTTTGGGTGCCTCCGCAATGGGGGGCGGAACATTTCGGCGAAAGTTTTAAGTCCTTTCCCTCCACGCTCTTAAAAGCATGGGAAGAAAAACAAGTTTATTTCAAAGAGCATTTACGCACCGTATTGACGCATTACCAAACGCAAGGCGTCGGCTGGATGGGCTGCCATGACGACCGCTTCCCCGAACGGCTTGCTCAAATCCACGAATCGCCAGCGATCTTGTTTTTTCAAGGCAATATAGAGCTACTACAATCCGAACATCCCTTTTTATCCGTCGTTGGCACTCGTCATGCCAGTGATTACGCCTGCGAACAGTTAATGCGTATTTTAGAAGAAGCGGTTCCCTTAAAGCCGTGCATCGTAAGTGGACTTGCCATGGGTATTGATGCGGTAGCCCACCAAACGGCGATAAACAACCAGATCCCCACGATTGCGGTACTCGCAGGGGGCTTAGATTATGTCACGCCTCCGTGTAATGAGTACTTGGGCCGTGCCATTTTGGACGCAAACGGCTTGCTCATCAGTGAAATGCCGTTGGGCGTTCCACCGATACCGAAGTCGTTCCCTCGACGCAACCGCTTGATTGTGGGCTTAAGCCCTGCCTTGTGGGTCGTGGAAGGTAGCTTGTTAAGCGGAACCATGGTGTCCGCTCGAATTGCGTTAGAAGAAAGTCGCGATGTCGGCGTCTTGCCCATGGATATTACCCGTGACGGCGCCGCAGGACCCTTGAAGCTTTTGAAAGAAGGGGCGATGCCGATTAGTTGCGGTCAGGATTTAGCGGATTTACTCGGGATTGTGGGGGGAGAAAAGCTGGTTTCGACGATGACAGTGCTTTCGGAAGAAAAACGCACCGACTTACTTGAAAGCATTCAACGTAAAACCAGCATTCCCAAAGTGATAGAAGACAAGTCGAACAAAGACGTATCCAAAAAGTCAGAAGAAACCGAATTGCCTCAAGAAAATGTCGACGAGTCAGACATAGAAGATCTGCTTGAAGACGACAACCTTTTGTTGTCTATTTTGCGGCAAAGCAAGGCGAAAGAACTGCATGTGGATTCCATGGCGTTGTTGTCAGGCATGAAGCCCCATGATGTTTTGGGAGAATTGAGCATTTTAGAAATCACAGGGCGTGTGGAACGTCGTTCAGGGAATATTTTTACGCTTGTGCTTTAGATTGGTTTGTATAACAATAGAATTGTAAATTTTCTCTTTTTAATTAGTTCATCAATTATGGAATGTAAAATGGCTGTCAAAGTGTCCAATCTACTGAATCCTACTTTAAAAACGTATGAATTAAAGAAAGTGGGTCGCTTCCCTCTTGTCGGAGCCTTGTCTGTTGCTACCTCCTTCGGAGCCTCCTTAGCCTTCGGTATTGGAGGAACAGGCTTGTGGTACGAGCAAATGCAAAACTCTAAGCATCCTCGCTCTAAACATGCCAATACTCAAGAACTTGGCATTAAGACCATTACTCCACAAACGGCTTTTGGGAAAATAGGGCTGAAAGCAGGACAATCCGCCGTTTTACTCACGTCTTTAGCAGGCATAACTGGGGGCGTTGCAATGGGCTTTCCCTTGATGTCGGTAGGGGAAGGTATCAACTTGGGCGCGGCTCCGATCATTCAAACGCCTGTCGGCACAGGCTTATTTGGTATCGGGCTAGGGGCGGTTTTTGCGACGCTGGCTCAAGAAAGCGACCACAGCTTACAGTTGGATGCAAAGGTGTTAAAAGCGATGAGCTTGCCTCAAAAGGGCGTTCATATTTTTCAAAATATGGGTAAAACGCTCAAGGCGTCTTTTGAAGACGGCATAATGTTACCGAAACAAGCGATCGCCTTGTTTGGCAAAGACAAGGTAAACGCCCAACGCTTTTTTCAAGATACCCTCTTTTCACTCGCTTCACGCAAGGTAGCGTTAGAACAACATTTAAAGGCAGACGGTTCTTTTCACTATGCCATGAAGAACGTTCCGACTAAAAGCTATCTCGTGTCGTTTGCGTCGCTTGTCTTAATGCTCGGGGGGGTGAGCGTGGTGGCGTCTGAACTTCTATTGCCAAAACAAAAAAACTTACATAAAAAAGCCTTGCAGCTTGAAGAAGCCGGCTTCTTGGCGGACAGTGTCGGGATGACCCGCTTTGGTTTGGACAAGCTCACGCTAGGCACAGGTTTGGGTGGAAAAGCGCGAGGCGTCGGTTATGCGACAGGGGGAGCGGTCAATGTCGTAAGTCAATTTATGAGCTTGGATGAAACCTACGGTCGTGCGACGCAATGGCTAGGGGTGGGATTGGTTTTTCTAGGCTTTGGGTTTGATCGTTACGGGATGCTTCAAAAAGCATTGAAATCTCGCACACACGGTAGCGAACTCACCAAGCTGGTGCAGAGCCTTCATTTGGATTTACGGGATGTGATGAATCCTGCGGAAATCAAAGCGACCCTAGCAGGCTTCAAAAAAGAAGAACTCCCTGACGCTCATATTTTAATGGAACTCAAAGAACAGTTTGAAAAGGCGACAAAGCAGGGAAAAACGTTTGACATCCATCAGCTTGACGCTCGTTTCAAAAAAGCGGTGACGCATCAACAGGCGATCGTGCCTGAACAGCTCTGCAATGAAGCCGAAAAACTATTAAACGCTTCCAAAGCCTCATTCGTGATGCCCTAATTTAAAGAAAAAGTGCTATAATGGCAAAAAGAGTCAAGAAAGAGAGAGGTTCCCCCGATGAAACTCGTATTCAATGCGTTAGCCCTTCTTACTGTGTCGATCGCCCTGTTCCACCTAAGCGGATGCACACCGCCCCCCACCGAACATAATGAATCGGTTACTCGCCCTGGTGAAGAAAAAATCACCTTCGCTCAAAATGTGCCTCCTGCCGAAGCCTTAAGCTTGATGCCCTTTTTAAGCGAAAGCCCCCTGCTTTTAATGGTAAGTGCGGATTTATGTGCAGAATGTCAAGCTCTAAAGCCCGTCTTGGCTGAGGTGAGTAAAAATTATCCTCAAACGCTTGTTTTAGATTTAAACCTGAATCATAAGCCCCAATGCCCATTAGGCCTCAAAAATTACGATGCCCTCATGACCGCATATGCCCCTGTCGTCACCCCAACGCTTATTTTCATCGCCAAAGGCGGAGCCGTCTCGTCAATTTTGGCAGGGAATCAGAAGGTTGACTACCTACAGGAAGCTTTCAAAAAAATACAGTTGCCTAAAGAACAATCGCCCAAAATCCCTCCCAATCCCAACAATCTATTGAGTTGTGGCTAATGATGTTCCTTTCCTTCTTAGACGGCGTGGGGCAAGAAGCCATGAGCTGGGTGCAGGGGCATCCCTTAGGGTGGTGGTCGCCGTTGTTTGCCTTTGTCTTAGGCTTGTTGAATACGCTAAACCCTTGTACCGTAAGCGTCTTGCCCTTGTGGGGGCTTTATCTGTTTGGGGAATCGCCTCTTGAAGAAACGACGCATGAGTCGTCTGATTTTCAACTGCGTTTAAAGGGCTTTCGTCGCTACTTACACTTAAGTATTCTGTTCACCACAGGCATGGTTTTAGCGTTATCTGTTTTAGGGTTTATTGCTTTGCAGTTACGTTGGATCGTTTTTGGGGCATGGAATCAGCCGTGGGTATGGACGCTCACGGGATCCTCTACCTTCCTTTTGGGACTTTCCATACTCAAAAAATGGGATGTCTCTTCCCTACTTCAAAATGCCACGCAAGGGCTTTTTAAAATCAGTCAGGTGTCTTGGCTTGAAGCACTAAAGCCGTTATTTTTAGGGGTGAGTTACGCCTTTATTTTATCACCTTGTAGTACCCCTTTTTTGTTAGCGTTAACAGTGCTTTTATTGCATAGCCCACACCCTGCGGTAAGCCTATTAAGTATTGTGATGTACAGTTTTGGGCAAGGGGTATTATTTTTGATGTTACCATTGATTTTACCCTTTTTACAAGATCGCTTGAAATCTTTGTGGTTAGAGCGTTTGCAAAAAGCCAGTGCTTGGCTTTTATTACTGATGGGTTTGTGGTTGATACTTTACCCTATCGTATCCGCCAGAGGAACCTAAAATCGTTCTAAAATATTATAGAAGACTCAATAGCGAATCAAACGATATGTTTAGACGATTTTTGAGACTTAAGCCTAGCGGTTCTTGATCCATATCGCCCATACTGGTAGCACAATATGGACGACTCTAAGGACAAAAACAAGTATGGCTCGTCAAGAAGATTCAGCTTTCAATCAAGGAACGCTTGTAAACTATTACAAGATACTTGGGCTTGAAAACTATGCCACACTCAGCGAAGTGCGTAAGGCGTATCGAGGCTTGGTGAAGACGACGCATCCTGATGTGGTGGCCCCTGAATTGCGAGGGGAAGCCACCGAAATTTTTAAGACGGTACTATTGGCGTACACGGTTCTGAATCACCCAGGTAAAAAACAGTATTACGATGAACAGTTGCAAAGCGTCATTGATGCCGTGAAGCAACGTGTGAATACGCATCAAGCCAAGACGCAAAAAGACAATGCTAAAGAAGCTAAAAAAGACGCTCATAAGCAGACCTCTCACGCGAAGAGTGCCAATGGCGAAAAGGGTGAGAAAGGCGCTTCTCACAAGCATAAGCACAGCCATAAGCACAATACCCATAACAATAGCCCGATTAAGCCCGCTGAAACAAGTGAGCCTTTTATCGCCGTGCCTTCTAAACCGATGTTTTGGAAAAAGTGGCACACCCTTTATGTGGTGGAATCTAAGCCTAATACGTGGCATGCCACGTGGGAACCAAACACAAAACAACGTCAGCAAGCGGCACAAAAAGGGATTTTATTTAAGTGTGTGAATTATTATTCAGGCACGGTGTTACAACATGTGCAGGTGCCGTTTGGGGTAATCCCCGACAACAGCAAGGCGTGCGTGCTAAAGCTGGCGATTAACAATAGTATTTTGCTTAATCTACAAGTGGAAAAAGTAAACCCCAGTGGCGGAGGCTGGTTCGGCGTGGGAGAGTCCCCAAAACCAAGCCGTCCACCGAAAGTGCAAGCAAGTTCAGACGATTGGGATGAAGAAGAAGCGTTTGAAGACGACTATGAAAACGCAGATGATGATACTTATGAAGAAACAGGGACGGTCAAAAGCGCTGCGACGCCTTCTTCGCAAGGGGCTGCTAAAGCAAGCCCTTCACCTGCTTCAAAGTCTTCAAGCTCTTCTAACGATTCAAACCGAACTTCTTCTAAATCACACACGCCTTATAAGCCGTCTTCGTCGGGATCCGTTTCAACAACAAAAGCGAATACGCCTCAAGCGACGGAACTCCCATTAGCTCTTGACGTTTGGGAAGCGGTATTGGGAACTGAAAAAGAAGTGCAATTGCCGAGTCAAGGCACGAATGAGGCAGGGCTTGGCAGTGTGACGGTGCCAGCAGGTATTCAGCCCAATCAGCAGTTACGCATCACGCATAACAATGAAAGCTACTTGTTTCGGGTGTCGATTGTGATACCTACGGATTTAAGCGAAGAAGCTCGTAATTGTTATGAGATTCTTCAACATTTAAGTAGCACAGAGTAAACGATATAGTATTTTAAATACTCTTCCTGTCCCCTCTCCTAATTTTAGGAGAGGGAAGAGAACGTCGTTAGACGTTCGAGGGTGAGGTTAAACCCTAGACGCTGTTTGTGAGTTTAACCGCCCCCTAACCCCCTCCTAAAATTAGGAGGGGGGACAAAGCCATTGTATGGTTTTTTTAAACATTATGATAAAAGAAAAATCTTCACAAGTGAGCGTGTTTGATTTAGGCTAGACTTGACAATAATAGAAAGGTCTTCACGCCATGATGCCGCTTACCCCTTCAACAGGTCTGTATAACTTTGATTCCATTGAAGATGCCCTCATCGCCTAAGCGCTGGCCAGATTTTAGCCTCTTGGAGGGTGCCTTTCAGCCAAGTAAGGCAAGTCTTGAAGTAGGTTTCGTAATTGGCGCATATAGCGATTAGTTATTGTGTCACTTACCCAGACAGTCCAGCGGCCTTGCAGTACCTCGAGATAGTTGCCCCCAAAAGCACAAGGACTGATGGCTAAACGAAAATCGTCATCATGTTTTTTAAGTTGCTCTAGAATCCACGCTTCATTTGACCCAATAGCGTTGAGCAGTTGACTCTCCACCTCTGGTGGTATCTCCATTCCTTGGCGTTGTTGGAGCGAAGAAGGTTGATTTACGATAGCTTTACAAAAGTTATTGTGGGGGGGGTACTGGACGTGCGCATGGGGGTTTTCCTTTCGGGAAGTTAAATACGGGTCATAAATCGTGTTCGCTTTTTTAGCGTACCTTCACATAAAACAACGTCAAGCTTTTTTTGTGCTAAAAAAAATCTTCACAAGTGAGCGTGTTTGATTTAGGCTAGACTTGACAATAATAGAAAGGTCTTCGCCCCCATGATGCCGCTTACCCCTTCAACAGGTCTGTTTAACTTTGATTCCATTGAAGATGCCCTCATCGCCCTAAAAGCAGGACGCTCCATTATTCTGGTGGATGATGAAGATCGTGAAAATGAAGGCGATCTCGTCGCCTTAGCGGATCGCATTACCCCTGAAACCATTAACTTCATGGCCGTTGAAGGACGTGGCTTAATCTGTCTCGCCCTCACCCCCCAACGATGCCAACAGCTCGATTTACCGCAAATGGTCACGCATAATGAAGAAGCCCTTCAAACAGCGTTTACGGTGAGCATTGACGGACATCCGAAGTATGGGATTACCACTGGCATTTCGGCGGGCGATCGAGCCAAAACCATCCAGCTTGCCGTCGCACGAGATGCCAAGCCCAACGACCTGCGTCGACCAGGGCATATCTTCCCCCTACGTGCCAAAAAAGGGGGCGTCCTAGAGCGTGTGGGGCATACCGAAGCCAGCGTCGATTTAGCTCGCTTGGCAGGAGCAGAACCTGCGGGCGTGATTTGTGAAATTATGAATGAAGACGGCACCATGGCGCGTCGCCCTGATTTAGAGGTGTTTGCTCAAACCCACAATTTACCCTTGATTAGCATTGCTCAATTGGTGTCGTATCGTTTAGCCACTGAAACCACGATTAAACGGGTTTCTACCGCCAAAATGCCGACTCGCTTTGGTGAGTTTGAAGTCGTGGCTTATGAAAACACGCTGGACGATTCCGAGCATGTCGCCTTGGTCAAGCGTCCTGAAAGCATTACCCATAACGAAACGCCTTTAGTGCGTGTCCATTCCGAATGCCTCACAGGCGATTTACTCGGCAGTTTGCGGTGCGATTGTGGCTTTCAACTCCACGGGGCGTTGGAGCAGATCGCTCAATACGGGCATGGAGCCTTGGTGTACTTGCGTCAACATGAAGGGCGAGGCATCGGGCTGAACAACAAAATTAAGGCCTACGCTTTGCAAGATGAAGGGCTAGACACGGTAGAAGCCAATCACAAGCTGGGCTTTAAGGCGGACTTGCGTCAATACGGCATAGGGGCGCAAATCATTCGAGACTTGGGCTTTCATACCTTTGATTTGCTCACCAATAACCCCCGAAAAATTAGGGGCTTAGACGGTTACGGCTTAGAAATTCGCCAGCGTGTGCCTTTGGTGGAAGGCGTGCAAGCCGACAATTTTTTTTACTTGCAAACGAAAAAAGAAAAGCTGGGGCATTTAATGGAAAATTTATACCCTTTAAACGAGTGAATAGCGTGTTAGGCTATTCTAGGAGCCTAGATTTTTTTGTGAGGGCGTGTACACAGACGTACATAACGGAACAAAAAAACCGTAGCGACAACGAAGAGACAACACGACATTTAATCGTTTAATGGGTATTAAATACTGTTCCCCGTGTGAAAGGAAGCTAAATGAGTAGTGAAATTCACCAAGCACATAAAGAAGCGTCTGAAAAAACGGCGGGTTTTCTAGCCTTTTTAGAAAGCCCTCGTCGCATTGCCGTGGTGACGGCTCAATTTAACACCCACATCACCCACGCCTTAGAAGCAGGCGTCACAAAGGCTTTAGGTGCTTATGCAACGCTTGACTACATCAAAGCCCCTGGAGCGGTGGAACTGCCATTGCTGGCTCAAAAAGCCCTCGATGCGGGGGCGGATGCCGTCATTTGTCTAGGCTGCGTCATTCGGGGCGATACCACGCATTACGACTATGTTTGCAACATGGCATCGCAAGGCATTTTAGACGTCAGCCTTAAATACGGCAAGCCCGTGATCTTCGGCGTCTTGACTTGTGAAAACGAAGCTCAAGCCATCGCTCGCACCTTAGATGATGTAAAAGGTGTGGAACCGCCTATTTTGGATAAACTCAAGGGCTTGGAACCTCTAGGGAACAAGGGTCGTGAAGCAGGCGAAGCCGCATTGGAAACCTTGTATAGCCTTCATCAACTGGGTTTGCTTTCCCATGAATAAGGCGTCTTTTTTTTCTACCGATATTGCTCAAGCCATTGAAACGATCCACGCTGGTGGACTCGTGGGTTTACCGACGGAAACGGTTTACGGCTTAGCCGCGGATGCCTCAAACCCTGAAGCGGTGGCTCGCATTTTTGCGTTTAAGGAACGCCCATCGCAACATCCCTTAATTTTGCATGTGGCGAATGACGGCGAAAGCTGGAAGCGTTACGGCGTGGTGGATCACCCTGTGATAGAGGCTCTCGCTTCCGCCTTTTGGGCGGGTGCCATGACGCTAATTCTCAAAAAAACAGACGCCGTGTCGCCTTTGCTCACAGGCGGTAAAAACACCGTGGGCTTGCGAGTACCCCAACATCCCGTGGCGGAAGCCGTCTTGCGTGAAAGTGGGCTAGCCTTGGCGGCTCCTTCGGCGAATCGCTTTGGGCAGATTAGCCCGACGACAGCTGAACATGTGTGGCAGTCCTTTCATGATTCACCCTTGTTAGGCACGTTTCCTTTTACCATTTTAGATGGGGGTGCTTCTACCGTCGGCATAGAATCGACGATTGTGGATGCGAGCAATATAGACGAGCAAGGCATCGTCATTTTGCGATTGGGGCAAGTCACGCAAGACGCCATCGAAGCCGTCGCCAAAGCCTACGAAGTGGCGGTTTCGGTGAAGGCTCACTATGTGGAAGACGATCAAAACACGGTTGCAGCGGGAAGCTATGCCCGTCATTATGCGCCTAATACGCCTAGCCAACTGGTTCACGTCGGGGATTTTGAAGAACTATTGTGGGAAAAGGCGTTAAACAGTGAAAAACCCTTAGGCGTTTTAGCCTTTCATGAAAAGCCTGATTCTTTGCAAGCATCGGTTCATGCCCCCGTGCATTGGGTGGAAGCGTCGAACACGCCAAGCGTGTATGCCCAAACTTTGTATGCCCATTTGAGGGATTTAGACGCTTTAGGTTGTAGCGAACTGTTGATTGAAGCCCCCCCTGAACAAGCGGCATGGCGAGCTGTTTTGGATCGCCTTAGGCGTGCCACGCACGCTTAAGATAGGCATAGTTAAATTAGTGCATCTTCACCTTTAGGAGGGAGAGCTTAGTAAGCGTATCCTAAATCTCTTTTGCTAAGTCTCTTTTTGTTCGAGTGGAAAAGGCGACGACAAATGAAGCGTCCTAATCCGCAAGCCTTCCAATTCTTGAACGGTAAAGCTGAAATCTTCAAACTGCACCGTATCATGTACCTGCGGTTCACGCCCCAGCAGACCAAAAACAAAACCCGCCACGGTTTGAAATTCATCCACAGGTAAGCTTAAACCCAAGGCATCGTTTAAATCTTCAATTTCCATTTTACCTGCGATTTGCCATAAGATGGGGGAGATTTCCAGTAAGTCATCTTCAACGATTTCTTGCTCGTCTTCCCATAAGGCTCCAACCAATTCTTCCACGACATCGCTAATGGTGACCATGCCTGCGAATCCGCCGTGTTCGTCCACGATCGCCGCCATCTGAAAGCGATCTCGCTTAAAGTCTTCTAAAATATCACTCAACACCTTGTTTTCAGGATATATCGGTAATTCTCGCAATAACGGATGCAATGGATGGTCTGCCTTGCCTTCACGCAAGCAGCGTAATACGTCTCGTTCATGGACTAAGCCAACGAGACTGTCGACATTTTCCTTGTAAACAGGCAATTTGGAATGACGATGTTCCACGAATAAGTCCGCCACTTCACCCACACTCATGCTCACTTCAGCCATAATGACATCAGTTCTAGGCACCATAACATCCCACAATTGAGCGTCTGCAAAATCAAAAACGTTCCTGAAAATCTTGGATTCACTAGGGCGAATCAGCTCATTTTCTTCGGCTTCCACCAGCAGTTTATTGAATATATCTTTCCAATGTTCTTCGCTTTCATCGGCAACGACTTCCACAATCACATCCCGTAAACTAGGCACACGTTTTTGCATACGTGTTTTAAGGTGTTCAATAATATCGTCTACATCTCGAATCGGAATATCAGGTTCGACTTCCACTTTAAGCTGAGCAAATAAACCGTTGATGCCTTGATCCATAGTTTTAAAATCTAAAATAGCGGAAATGCCTTGTGTTTCTAGAGCAAGGGCTTGCAATTTTTCTTCCACACTCGCAGAAGCGGAAGCCCCTGTTAAAAAACTGCGGTTATAGCTAAACAGATTAACCGCCAAAACCAAGAGCAAAATACCAATGGCGATAGACGCAAAGGAATCAGGCCAATGGGCGTATTGTTCAGGCAACCAGTCGTATTTCTTCCCTAGTTCGCTTAAGGCAATAGCAAAAAAGGCAATTAACGCACCAAATAAAGCCACCGTATCTTCAAAAAAGACAAAACGAGTCGTTGGGCTTTGCACCTTTTTCACATGCTTAAAGGCGGTGGTGATGAGATCAAAATGCCCCGCCGTCACCCCGACTTCCTGTAAAATCGCTCGAGAGGCGGACGACAATGCAAATATCTCAAAAATAATAGAAAATAAGAGGATTAAAATCCCCCAAAAGGCATTTTCTAAATGAGCAGGGGGAGCCTGTAAACGTTGCCAGCCCATCACAATAGACACCAAGGCACTAATAAATAAGACGAAGCTTGCCAATAATGCCCAAAAATTGGTTTCTAAACCGTAGCCATACGGTCGTGAACGATCAGAGGGGCGCTTACCTTGAATTAAACCAATCAATAGCGTGACACTATTAAAGGCATCGGTCAAAGAATGTAAGCCTTCTGCAATGAGAGCAGTCGATTTAGTGATCCATACCCCCACGCCGAGTTTCGCAAAGGCAATGACAACATTAGCAAGCATAGCGACCAAAACCGCACTCATAGCGTGCTTGGCGTGTTCGTTGGTTGTGGGTTCTGAACGAGCCACTACACGAGACGCAAGTTCAGGGTTGAATATCTGATCCGAGTCGGACATTGGGGCAAAAGGATTCCTAGTTTATTTTAATGTTGATTTATTATAGCACATTTTTGGACTTTGTTTACATCCTTGTCTGGGATGATTTCATGACAAGCCCTTTTTGGTTGAAAAATTTACGGCGTGGGAGCCCCTATCGGCGTGGGCGGAGGCGCTATAGATTCTTCTTTTTTTGGCAAAGGGTCATTTGCCGATTTACCTGAACGTAAATTAGGGTCTTCTGTTGACGGATTACTCTTAATCGTCTTTAAACTGGAGGGGGCTTCTTTCTCAGGCGTCATGTCTTCTATAGGTGTTTCAGTATTGACGTCGGTATTGGCATCCGTATTTTCAACGGTTTCTGGCAAAGGTGCCGTTTCATCCGTTTTGGTGGGGGCTTCCGTATTTTCTGTGTCAGGCGTGACTTTGATGGATCCTCTTGTAAAGCCCCTTCGCGGGAAACCGGCATGACTCATATAAGAGCGCCAAATGACAGCAGGCATCACACCGCCCGTAAAGGTTCTCGGCATGGGGGTGTTATCGTCATTACCCATCCACACACCTGCCACCACGTTGGGGGTATAGCCAATGAACCATGCATCACGATAGTCGTCACTGGTGCCTGTTTTACCTGCTGCAGGACCTCCGTATTGGGCGGCTCGACCAGTGCCACTGGTGATGACACTTTGCAACATTTTGGTCATGGTATCCGCCACAGGTGCATCTAAGACTTGTAATTCAACCGGTTCTTGGGTAAAAAGGTTTTCGCCTTGAGGCCCGTCAATGCTTTCAATAAAGTAGGGATTCACCCGCATGCCGTGATTCGACAAGGTACCAAAGGCACGAATGAGTTCGACCATATACATGGAACTGCCTCCTAAGGTGGCGGCAAGGTTGGCATCCACCGGCGAATCAATCCCCATTTCTTTGGCGGTGGCAATCACCGATTGGGGCGACAATTCGTTCATCAATTTCACGGCGATAATGTTGTTGGAAATGGACAAGGCTTTGGTGAGCGTCATGGCTCCACGAAACTTGTTGTCGTAGTTGTGAGGCTTCCAAGAACCGTAGCTAATCGGTTCATCGACCCTTACATCGTAAGGAGAATAGCCTTGGCGAATGGCTTCTGTGTAGGTAAAGACTTTAAAGAGGGATCCAGGTGAACGGGGGGAACGCTGGAGACGATCATACTGACTTTCAGAAAACTTTTTACCCCCTTCGTAAGACAAAACCGCCCCTGTTTGGGTGTCCATCGCCATGAGCATGACTTGGTTTTGAGCTGCCGTGCGTTTATAGCGTGTAATGGCTGAAGCAATGGCGTCTTGAGCGGATTCATTGGCTTTGGGATCTAAGGTCGTATAAATGCTCAAGCCTGCTTGCCAAAACTCTTGTTCACTTAAGCCTAGTAATTCTTGGGTTTGTTGACGCACCACCTGATTGAAATAAGGGGCTTTATCGGTCACTGCAAGGCGTTCAAGGTTGGGGGTGAGCTTTAACGGCGTTTTTTGAAGGACTTTCGCTTCTTCAGCCGTAATCGAGCGAATTTCAACCAAGTTTTGAATGACTTCATTTCGCCGAGCCACCGCTTTTTCAGGGGCTACCATCGGGTTATAGGCAGAAGGAGCCTGCGGTAAACCCGCCAATAAGCAGGCTTCTGCAACGGTTAATTGCTTAGGCGTTTTGTTGAAATACACTTCAGAAGCGGCTTCAATGCCGTAAGCCCCCTGCCCAAAATACACATAATTCATGTAAAGCTCTAGAATATCGGACTTGCTCAACTGCTGTTCGAGTTGCACGGATAAAATAATTTCCTTGATTTTGCGAGACAAGGTGCGTTCATTTGTTAAAAACAATAAGCGAGACAACTGCTGAGTCAAGGTAGAACCGCCTTCTTTGACGCCACGACCCTTGGTATTGCTCAAAATCGCTCGACCAATCGCCACAGGATCCACGCCTTTGTGGGCGTAAAAACGGCGATCTTCAGTCGCCACAAGGGCTTGAGGGAAGGCAGGCGTGACATCTTCGAGTTTTACGGGGCGAATGCTAAAGCGTTCGTTGCGTAAAATGACGGTTTTTTCGTCGTTGGCATAGACGACTGTTGAGTTTTGAGCCGACATAATCTGCGACTTTCGTTGGCTAATGAGTTCTCTAACGCTGGGCATGTCTTTCGTAAGCTGCCCCCACGCAATAGCGATCCCGCCAATAATGGCAACCAGTAACAGGGTAACAGTGACACCTAAAAATTTCCACATAAGGCAAGGGGCTTTCTTGTTGAGCACAGGGCTTGTAACAGTCTAACTTTTATTTTACCACAAGATGTAAAGAAACGCCCTAATTTCGTGTGTCGGAAAGTCGATTTTTGACACACGAAATACCGATTCTTGACACACAAAATTCGATTTCTGACACACGAAACCCACTTTTTCGACACACAAAACCTTTGATTCTGACACACAAAACTCGATTTCTGACACATGAAATTCTACTTAAACTACGTTCGAAGGCTTAAAATGATACGATTTTCAAAGAGCTACTCTTTTTCAGTATGGCATTATTTCAAAGCGTTGCCTAGTGCTTAATAAGCATGTTTTTGACTATTAGACGGATGATTTTTAAACACAAAGTCCCCAAGCAGGCTACGAAGCTAGTTATACTAAAAAAGCATAGCACCCCTTCAGTGAATGAAAGTTCTTTCCATGGCGCGGCACAAAAAACACCCAGAACATGAAAACCTAGAACGCTGGTTGGTTTCTTACGCCGACTTTATTACCCTGCTGTTTGCCACGTTTACCGCCTTGTACGCCATTGCACAATCTAAACTGACAGACGACAACAAAGCCGCCGATGAAATAAAAAAATCCTTTCAGCAAGAAACGTTGCTCAAAGGGATTGCTTCGGTTTTTCAGGGGCAAAGCACGCCGACCGACAAGCCCAACCCCGCCTTTGAAGAAACAGGTAAAGGCGAAGGTGTGGTGGGTAAATACGAAAGTTTGATTTTGACGCACGGCGAAAAAAAGCAAATGGAAGAACTCCTTGAAGAATTGGATGAAGTGGCCAATGAATTGCAACAATATATTCAACAAGCCATTTCAAGCTCGCCTCAAGACTTTGCAGAACCCTTAGACGACTTGGCGGGTGTTCCTTTACGGGGCTTAGAAGTTACTTTGCAAGAACGCGGGGTTAAAATTAGTTTTGACAGCCGTTTGCTCTTCCCCTCAGGGTCTGCTGAATTAAATAGAACAAGCATTCGCTTTTTAGATCAAGTCGCCAGTCGCTTGCTGAAAAGCACGCCCACCCACTTGGTGCATATTGAAGGGCATACGGATGCCTTGCCTATTACAGGGCGTTACCCGTCTAACTGGGAACTGTCTTCCGCAAGAGCCTGTGCCGTGGTGCGTCATTTTATTAACTATCATAAGTTTTCCCCTGTCGATTTAGCCGCTATTGGTTATGCGGACAGTCGCCCTGTCACATCGAACAGCACAGCTCAAAATCGAGCCAAAAACAGACGCATCGACATTATTTTGCATAGTCGAGATCAAGAAAAACGGGCAGATCCTATTCAAGAAGCTCATAAAGAAAAGGTTTTGATTGATAACACCCATCGCTATAGCATTGAAAACAAGACCGCAAAAGAAGCGATTCCCCTGGTGGTTCAAGCAATTCCCAAGCCCAAGCGGCCTAAGCCCAAGCGGCCTAATCCTAAGCCGCCTGATTCCCTAAAGAAAAAGGCTGAGAAAAAGCCTAAAAAAAAGACTCCTAGCAAAGACCTTAAAATCTTGCCCATTAAGGAAGAAATTCATATCCCAATTTATGGTGAAAATGGGGAGGTCGTCACTAAAGACGCCCCTGCTTAATCGGGTTTGTATAAAAGGTGCTCTGTAAGCTTGACATAGGACACTAGCCTTTTCTTATTATAAGGGACTTACCAAAAAGCTCGTAAAAGGGTACACTAATTAAAAGCCCTTTGTTTATGAGACTACTACGATGCGTTGGCGTACCAAATCAAGCACTCCCCCTCCCCACACCTTCACTACCCCTGAAGGCTTGTTGGACGTTGAAACCGTCACTGAAAAAATCAATACGCCCCTGCCCTCTTCCGCCCGCTCGAAAGACGACGAATCCATTTCCCCTCCCATGAAGGGCAAACTGGCTTACAAGGGTATGCAAAGCGAAAAGCTCCTTGTTTTTGGGATTTTAGTGGTGTTGAGTTCGATATTGGCTACCCTCAGTGGTACGCTTAATGTCTATTACAAAAAAGCCCTCAATGACGATTATGAAGGCTACGGTAAAAGCCTGACGCAAATGATTGCACTTGAAGGTGTTGAAACGCTGTTGCAAAAGCCCGTCAATAAAGGTAAATTGAAACGTCTCGCCAATGGCATGATTCAAAGTAACCCCGATATTGCGAGCCTGCACTTTTATGATGCCTCTCATCACCTGCTTTACGGCTTAAAGCGTGCGGATCTCTCTCCTAAGGATTTGCAAGAAGGAACGCAGTATTCGGTTCCCTTGCGTCAAAGGGCAAGTTCTAAAGTCATGGGGCAAGTGGTTTTGACGATGACAGGGCATCGTCTACAAGACTTACTTCGTATTAGTCAACCCATTTTAATTGTGCCGTTTGCATCCGCATGGTTGTTGACGGTTTTGGTCATTATGGTCATGACGTATGTGTGGATGAAGCAACTAGAATTGATTGTGAACGCGGTTCAACGTCTTTCAAAAGGCGAATTTGGGGTTCGGTTACCCGCCATGCATTTTACGGGCTTGCAACGTCAATTGGCGGAAGATATTAACGAAATGTCTCGACGTTTGAAGATTTATGAAGACCATAATATCGAAACGATTTTGTTTGAACGACGAAAGCTTGAAGCCAGTTTACAGTCCATTGTGGATGGTGTCATCGTCTGCGGGCATAACGATGAAGTCGTTTTTATTAATGATGCCGGCGTACGTTTGCTAGATCTTCACTCGCCTCAAGAATCCTTAGGGCGTTCAATTATTCACTATCAGGACGATCACGGCGGTATTCCCTTTGCATCCATTGTGGAAGCCTTTAAGGAATCGCTAACGAAACTACCCCCAGCCCCCAAAGAAAGTGATGATACCTGGTTTATGAAGCCCTTTAGTCAAGTGCTTGAACTACGTCCGCAGTTGGCGTTGCAAATTATTGTGGCACCGTTGCGTCAGGCCACCCGTACCTTTAAGGAAGATGTGAGTACAGGCGGATATGTGTTGATTATGCACAACATTACTCGAGAGCGTGAAGTCGATAAGCTAAAAACAGGCTTTATTTCTAATGTGTCGCATGAACTTAGAACCCCTGTTACCACCATTAAAAGCTATGTGGATACCCTGTTTCATCACCGTAAAGACTTGGATGCCGCCACCCAAGACGAATTTTTTGAAACCTTACATGTTGAAACCGAGCGACTCAAAAAACTGGTGAACGATATTTTAGACTTTTCACGTTTGGATGAAGGGCAAGTGGAACTTGAGCGA
Source organism: Gammaproteobacteria bacterium (assembly GCA_040375445.1). GTDB lineage: Bacteria > Cyanobacteriota > Vampirovibrionia > Vampirovibrionales > JAJTHC01 > JAJTHC01. The sequence goes on from JBEISK010000011.1 coordinate 22,746, forward strand.
GCGTGGGAACCCTTGGCTCCCTTGATTAGCTTGACGTTACAATCAGTCAAGGTGTTGGCTCAGCACAAGCAAATTAGCTTAAGCACTGCTATTGACAGCGATTTGCCACCCGTCTATATTCATAATGACAGCATGGAACGCGTGATGCTTAACCTGCTTTCAAATGCGATTAAATACACCCCAGAAGCAGGACGTGTGAAAGTCACCGCCGAACTTACGGAAGACCGCACTGGGGTGAAAGTCAGTATTCAAGACACAGGCATTGGGATTTCACCACAACATTTGAACCATTTGTTTGACCGCTTTTATCGTGTGGAAAATAAGGTGCATACGGTGAAAGGCACAGGCTTGGGTCTTCATTTGGTGAAGATTACGATTGAAAAGCATCATGGGGGTCAAGTGTTTGTGCATAGTCAGGAAGGTAAGGGGTCGACCTTTGGCTTTATTTTGCCTTTGAAGCCTAACCTTCAAGGATTGTGATGTTTTATAGTGTTTTAAAGAGTTTTCCATACAGTAGGCTAGACGAGGAGCCTAGATTATTTTGTGAAGAAGTGTAGATAGACCTACATGACTGAACAAAATAATCGTAGCGACAAAGTATAGACACTGTAGGGGAAATTATTTAAAATACTATAATACGTTGGATGGCTAGTTCTGATCTAAATGATGCCCGTTCTACACAAACTTTCATCTCTATAAGTAATCAACATCGCCCCCTTCTTCCAACCGAGCGGTGGTAGTTTTTGCCAGCTTAAACCCGATGCTTCTACGGCGGTTTTGACTGAACGTGCTAAAGAATACGTCAAAACACCCCCATGCGTTGGGTTTAGCACCGAAGTATACAGCTTGAACACATCGCTTGACCACAAGGCAGGCACTTTGGAAGGGGAAAACGCATCGTGGAAAATAAGATCCACCGACGGCTTAGCTTGCGTGAGCCATTGCGGTAAAACGTTTAAAGCGTCGCCTATGTGGATATGCATCGTGATCTTGGGCAATGGCAAGCCGTCTTCTTTTGCTTGAAAAGAAAGCTGATAGCCATACGCCGTTTGCACTTGCAAGATCTCAAAGGTTTCCGTCAAAGGACTAAAATGGGCTTGTGCCAAAACCGCCTGCCACAAGGGAGCCAAACGCTCGTCGATTTCAACCGCTTGAATCTCAAGGCTCTGGACTTTTCCAAGCAATGGAGACGCGAGCAACGCTTGAATAAAGGCAAAACTGTTGTATCCCAAGCCAAAGCAGACATCCCAAAGGTGAAGATGCTCAAGGGATTCATCGGCTTCTTCGAGCAATGCCAAAGCGGGCTTGGCATAATGCCCCATGGCTTCGCTAAACGCCCCCGCCCAATTGTGATACGTTTCGTTGAGTTGAGCATCCACCAAGCTAAAAGAGCCGTCTTTAAGTATTTTAAGACTCAGTGTTTCTTTTGAAAACAGACTCATTTACAGGTATTTGTCCAACAAAAAGAACACGCCTTTTTTCGCCGAAGGCTTGACATAGGCTTCCCAATTTTCAGGGGTGGCATGACGCTTGAGGGCTTTTCCGCCTAAAATCAAGCCCAAGGCTAACCAAAACCATTTAGGGCTTTTGAAAATCGAAAGCAGTAAAGCAATCACGCTCAACCAGCTTAGAATCTTTTCTCGTTGCGTAAAAGTGGTATACAGGGGTAACCACGCTTCATTGTAAAAGGCTTTTAGGACGTCTTTTAAGCCGAGATATTTCAGAACCGAAATGGACATGACTCACACGCTTTCTTTAGATCGTTATTTGAGGTATCTTACTCCCTCTCCTTTAAGGGGAGGGAACAGGACTTTCGCAGAGCTTTTTAGATCGTTTTACCTAAGCAAACAAAGGAGCCACATAGGTCACAAACGCCCACACCAACGCAAAGAACAAGACCAAAACCGCCATAAATACAAAGGGGTAAATAAGGAGCTGGATTTTATCCGCACCTTGACGTACTTTTGCCATAAGAATGTTCCTTCACAAGCATTAAAATAACTAAGGCTTTCATTGTAGCACAGAATTACAATTTCTGAAACATGTAGCCAATCCCACGAGCCGTCAAAATAAGCTCGGGATTCGCCTTGTCCAACTCAAGCTTTTCACGCAAACGGCTGACGTGAACGTCCACCACACGCGTATCAATCCGTTGATCCGACGGGTAGTTCCACACATGTTGCAAAATATCCCCACGGCTAAACGGTTGCCCCGAGTTAGAAGCGAGCAATTCCAACAAGCAAAACTCCATGCCTGTCAAACGAATGCGTTCATTTTGACGAAAGACTTGGCGTTTAACAAAGTCAATTTTCACACCCGCAATGGTGACTAAACCCATACTCGAACTACCGCTCGCACTTCCGTTGCTTGTTTCTACAGAAGTGCCATTTTTATTGGAACTTTCACCTGAATGGGCAAAAGAAGAACCTGCATTCACTCGACGTAAAATCGTCTTCACCCGAGCTTCAAGTTCTTTAGGGCTGAAGGGTTTAACCACATAGTCATCAGCCCCAAGTTCAAGTCCTGTAATGCGTTCAGCCACGTCGCCTAAGGCGGTGAGCAGAATAATGGGCGTGTCGCTGGTGCTGCGAATATGCTTGGTCACACCATAGCCATCGATTTTAGGCATCATAATATCTAAAACAACGATGTCTGGATTAAACTTTTCAAACATACTCAAGGCTTCTTCGCCGTCACCTGCGGAAGCGGTTTCAAAACCCAACATTTTAAAACGAGTTTCTAAAATGCGTCGAATGCTGACTTCATCATCCACAATTAAAATACGTTCAGAACGGGTCACTTCTTCGGGGGTGTCGAGTTCATCAAGGAAATTAAGCATGAGTGTCAGGATCCTATCTTAATTGTAGTGAAAATCAAATGAATTAGCGTGAAGTATCGGTTCACAGAGCTGTTCCTTCCTTAGGATGAAGGATAATGAACCTTTTAGGCATCCACCAAATGGACGGCTTACAAGTACTACGCATGTTATGAACAGAATTAAAATAGGACGCAAACCGTAAGGTTGAATCAATACTGGAAACCTTTAAGCAACCTTTTACAGCGTGTTGTGGGGGATAATCCTATACATTACAAACTAAATCACTTTGTAATGTATTATAAACCAAAATAAAAAAGCTGTCATGTTTATTTTTCTAGAATTTAAAAACCAGCTAAAATAGCTTTGGAAAGAAGAGCGTTACGACGGAGATCCTTCACATACGTTCAGGATGACAACCCCTTTAGATAAAGTCGACGGCTTTTTCGCTCATGATTTCAGCAAAACGAGGGTTGTCTTTCAAGCCATCAGGCAATTCATCTGAAAGAATTTCGCTAACTGGGGAATCTAAAAAGAGTTCTAAAGATCCTGCCACACGAGCCTTGACTTGCTCTTCTGATAAATCTGCAAATCTCGATCGTTGCAAGGATTCTCTTGCCGTAAGCGGTGAAAATTGGACGACATCCGTGTTGCTTACATAGGCTAAGTTTGGAACCGCACTAAGTGCTGGAGCATTTTTTATGCCAGTTTTTGCCACAAGGGCAGGCATTGCTTGAGTAGGAAGCACAAAATTCGTGTTAAGTGGGTTGTTGTTAAAGCTGTTGTCAAAAGATGTCATGGTTTTTCCCCTTGAAAATTGTCGTGTGATTGAAGCAGGTCCAAACACATCATTATAGAGTATTATAAGGTGTTAGCCTTGAGTTAACAAGATTTAACACGTTAACAGGACGTTCTCTATCTAAAATCGGGCTAGAAATGGGCTGTTAGAACGAAATATTTTCCGCAGATTTAAACCCTTTTCACAATCTAATTCAACGTTTGATGAACCGTTTTCCTTCGTTGTGAATGCCTTCTCATTTACATCTATATAAACACCAGAAAGTCCTAAAATATGCTAGTCATGAACGGTATTGTTACATTGTGTTACAATAAGTTTGATTATACCCTCTCCTAATTTTAGGAGAGGGAAGAGAACGTCGTTAGACGTTTGAGGGTGAGGTTAAACACGAGACTCCGTTTGTGAGTTTAACCGCCCCCTAACCCCCTCCTAAAATTAGGAGGGGGGACAAAACCACTGTTTGATTCTACAAGATACGGAAAATATCATGCCTAAAACCACTGAAATCAAAGAGCTTCAACAATCTCGAACCCTCATTCACACAGGTAAAGTCATCCAAACCGTGCAGGATGAAATCCTCACCGCCTACGGCAAACCCGCCACCCGAGATGTCGTCCTACATCCAGGAGGCGTCTGCGTCTTACCCATTTTACCCAACGGCGATTTACTGCTGATTCGCCAATTTCGCTACCCCACAGGCGAATTCTTGTGGGAGTTCCCAGCGGGCAAGCTCGATGTAGAAGGCGAAGCCCCTGACGTCACCGCCGTTCGTGAATTGTGGGAAGAAACAGGTTACGAAAGTGTCGATTGGCAAGACTTTGGCTATATTTACACCGCTCCCGGCTTTTGTGATGAGCGAATTTATTTGTATATCGCCCAAAATTGCACGCTCGCTCAAAAAGCCCCCCCGCAAGTAGACGATGAAGCCATTTTAACGCAGGTGTTAAGTCCACAGGCGTTTGTGGATCTCCTCCGCCAAGGGGAGGTCAAAGATGCCAAGACGCTTGCTTTGTGGAGTCACTATAGTCTTTTATAGAAGGCATTTCAAAATAAAACGTTGACCCTTGGGTATGCTTTAGCGAAAATGAAAAAAGCATATCACGCAATATAAAGGTTTTTGATGATGTCCCTATTTGAAGATGAACTCCATTATACGATCGCCACTCGCCTTGAAAAACGGGACGCACTCATTGAAGCAGGGCATGAACCTTACCCCTATCGCTTTCAACGCACCCACTACAATCAAGACCTACACACCCAATACGACGCCCTTGAATCGGGCGTTGAAACCGAAGACGTCGTGCGTTTAGCAGGGCGAATTATGGCGATCCGCAACAACGGCATGTTCCTAGATTTACACGATACATCAGGCAAAATCCAAGCCTTCTGCCACAAAGAAAGCCTCGATGAAGACTTGCTCACTATCCTCAAACTGCTGGATGTCGGCGACATGGTCGGCGTAGAAGGCAGTATCCGCCGTACCCCTCGTGGAGAACTTTCCGTACGGGTCAAACGCTTTGAAGTCCTGTGTAAAGCCCTTTTGCAGTTGCCTGAAAAGTATCACGGCTTGACGGATGTAGAAGTCCGCTACCGCCAACGTTACTTGGATCTCATCGTCAATGAAGACAGCCGTCACACCTTACGCCAGCGATCCAAAATCGTGAGTGCGATGCGTCGTTACCTCGACGATAAAGGCTACATGGAAGTCGAAACGCCCATGTTGCACCCCATTGCAGGCGGAGCCTCCGCCAATCCCTTCGTGACGCATCACCATAGTTTGGATCAAGACATGTATTTGCGAATTGCGCCTGAACTGTACTTAAAACGCTTGATTGTAGGCGGTTTAAGCGACAAAGTCTTTGAAATCAACCGATGCTTCCGTAACGAAGGCATCAGCACACGCCACAACCCCGAGTTTACCTCCATTGAATTGTATGAAGCCTATAGCGATTACAACGATATGATGAGCCTAACCGAAACCCTTGTGCAAGTCGCTTGTTTGGCGATTCATGGCGATTTAAAAGTCGAGTATGGCGACAAAACCCTCGATTTCATAGGGCCGTGGAAGCGTGCTTCGATGGTCGATTTAGTCACCGAACACAGCGGTGTGGACTTTTTGCCACTTAGTGAAGAAGAGGCTCGCCAAAAAGCCAACGTCTTGGGCGTTTATGTCGAACCCACCGATTCTTGGGGTAAAGTGGTCGAAGCCGTTTTTGCCGAAAAGGTCGAAGCCCACTTGATGCAACCGACGCACGTGATTGACTTGCCTCGAGATATTTCGCCCTTGTCGAAGGTGCATCGTCACCAGTCCCGTTTGAGTGAGCGTTTTGAAACCTACATCAACGGCTGGGAAATCGCCAACGCCTTTAGTGAGCTAAGCGATCCGCTGGATCAAAAAGCTCGCTTTGAAGATCAAATGAAGGAGCGGGCCTCAGGCGATTCTGAAGCCCAACCTATGGATGAAGACTTCGTCAACGCCTTGGGCTATGGGTTGCCACCGACAGGGGGCTTGGGCTTGGGGATCGATCGTTTGGTGATGTTACTCACCAATTCGCCTTCGATTCGAGATGTCATTCTCTTTCCGACGCTGAAAGTCAAGCATTAGAAATACTATTTTGCGTTTGGCTAGCTCCCTTTTTGAGCTGGTCGTTCGTCAGAGACTTTTGTGCCGCCAAACCGCCACAGGCGGTCTACATTATAACTTGCCTATAAATGGCGTAATTGCCTCAAAACCTCTCTAAAAGCGTTTCAAGGGGAGACGGGGAAGAATGCCTTGCGTTTCTCCTCCCCTGCCTCACTTAATTAGTTGGATTTTCTCTTAGGCTCTCTCCAGAATGGGCATCTGCTGATACACAGGTAATTCCGAGAATCCTTTTGGTGGTGTCCAATTTTTAAGTGCTGGGTTCGGATTTGTTTTAGTTGCGAATAGCAGTTTGTCAATTTTATCAGCACCTTATACCAATTAAACGATTAAATCGCGTGTTAGATATAAGGGTAATAAGCGAAGGATTTCACCCACGACGTGTTCGATTCGACCCAACGCAACCCCTTCCACAATTGCTCCACCGGGTTTAGCTCAGGGCTATATGGAGGCAAACACACCAAACGGATATTGCTCGGCACCCCCCCACTACGATGCCAGCTCGCCCCATCCAACACCAAGACCAGCTCATCGTCCGCATAACGACGACTCAATTCCTCTAAAAACAACGTCATCCAAGCCGTGTCCGCATACGGCATAATCAACGAAACGCTCTCACCCGTCTTCGGCTTAATCCCACTATACACATAGGTGTATTGCCGTATATGCTAGGCTTTCACCATAGACCGTTCGCCCTTGGGGAGCCATACGCGAGACAATTGACAGATTTTGCCAAAACGAGCTTGGTCTTGAAAAAAGACACGAACAGGCTTATTTGCTATTTTTGTAATATGTATAATGAGTTCGGGAAGTTTTTTTGAAGAGGGTTTGGGCTTTTTCGTCATGATTGGGAGGCACAGGTCGGGGGACTTTGGCTTTCCACCCGTGCCGTTTGAGGAGCTTGTAAACGGCTTGAACACTGACGCAACGCCCCACAAGGGCATTGAGGTCGTGGTGTAAATCATAGATGTCGACTTTACCTTTGTGTTTTTCGAGTAAAACGCTTTCGACCTCAGTACTGGTCAGTAGTTGGGGGTTTCGGACGATGCCACGTTTGGGTTTGAGGATAGCGAGTCCATGTTTTTGGACGTGAGCTTGAATCAATTGAACGTGTCGGATGCCAAAGCCCGTGTGTTGGGCGATTTCAGCTTGTGTTAGACCTTCGACGATTTTCAGTTTAATACAGAGGAAGCGACGATAGGTCTTTTTGTCGGTGAAGGTTTTTTCAAAAGCGAGTACGTCTTCTTTAGTCGTCATAATTCGAGGGCTTTCAAATAAACAGTAACCCCTCTATTATACGCTATTTAATCGTTTAATTGGTATGAAGCAGGACAACTACTTATTTTAAGACGAATTGCCTCAAGCTAAAAAAGTGTTAACGTCTGCGGCGTTTAGCTATGTCGCCACCGCCCTATATGCTCTGTTAGAGTTGGCAGGCTATATTTACCGACTCTTTCTCATGTCGTCGCAATCCGATGAATAGGGGTTTGAAGAGCCTTGTATACTCCAAATAAAGGAGGCTCTTGCAGTTTATTCATCATGTTCTCGAAAGACGCTTAAGCAGGGTATGGATACCCTCTAAGCCAGAGAGAATTTCAGGATGAACAGCATTCCCCTTCAAAACCAAAGCACCATTGCAGGCTTAAGCACCACAGGTGGTGCCGCCGCAGCCGAAGCTCGAATTAAGCAATTACAAGTACTCAAAGCCACGCTCACCCAACGAGCCAATGCGAGAAGCTTGCCCATTAATCGGGACACCTTCAAACTATTGCTTGAAGAAGAACTTCAAAAAGCAGCGGTAAAAAAGGGATCGCCCACCAGCGTGCCGATTCTACCCAAGGCACCTACACCGTTGAACCCCTTTAATCCAACGGATGCGAAAGACGCCGTTAAAGCCAATAGCAAATTGCAACCCTTTCCCTTTGCTGGCAATGCGAAGGCGTTGCCTAGCGTGTTGCCTCCTAGTGTGCAGGCTCGTCGAGATGCCTTTAGTGACGACATTGTCAAAATGTCTCAAAAATATGGCGTGGATCCGCTTCTCGTGGATGCCGTCATTCGCCAAGAATCAGGCTATCAGCCTAGTGTGGTGTCCCGTTCAGGAGCCATTGGTTTAATGCAGCTTATGCCTAAAACGGCCGCAGGCTTAGGCGTTGAAAATCCGTATGACCCCATTCAAAACATGGAAGGCGGTGTGAAATATCTAGCCCAGCAGTTGCAACGCTTTGGGGGCAATGTGTCGCTTGCTTTGGCAGCGTACAATGCAGGTCCTAACGCCGTGGCGAAATACGGGAACATCCCCCCCTATGCGGAAACCCAAAACTATGTTCGTAAGATCTTAAAGAATTATCTCGCTCAAAAATACAACCAATAATTTGACCAAACTAATCAATCAAAAAAGGAAATAGTCTCATGAGTTTCAATATCGGCGCGATCAGCTCAATCCCCCTCAATACCAATCAAGGCTTACTCAGCATGGGTGGACACCTCGCCCAAACGCAGGGCTTGATGAACGGACAAGCCTTTCAAGGCGTGACGATGCCCCCACACCTTTATGCTCCCACCATTACGCCGATGAACAGTGTTTCAGGCGTGGGTTCGTTTAAAGATGTGATGTTGAATACGGTCAATGGCGTGAACGCCACGACCAGTAAGCCGAATGATCTGATGCGTGAAGCGATGGCTGGCGGTAAGGTCGACATTCACGATGTTATGATGGCTAACACGCAGTCTGAACTGGCGATTACCCTAACGTCGCAAGTGATGACCAAAGTCATTCAGGGCTACGAAAAACTCAGCCAAATCCAGATTTAGAAAACTCAAAAAAGTCTATTTTGTCTTGTTCCTCCTCCCTTCGGGAGGAGGCTAGGAGGAGGGACTCACCAGCCATAACTAATCATCCCGAATCCCTCACCCCAACCCTCTCCCTAAGGGAGAGGGAGTAAAGCCCCTTTGCAAAGCCTTCTACACTAAAGAGCCTTGGTGCCGACAATCATCGCCACCGATCCAAAGCCCAGTCGCTCGATGCGGACATCCACCAAGCCTAACTCTTCAAACAAGGCTTTCAACCCTTCAGGCGATTCAAAGGCTTCCGTCGACGCTTGCAAGTATTGATAGGCTTCTTTATCCCCAGCGAGAATCTCGCCGAAACGAGGCATCACATGCTTGAAATACCACGAAAAGCAGGGCAGACTGGTGATGGGGGCTGTGTCTAGATTGATGATGCGTCCGCCAGCTTTCGTGCAGCGGATCATTTCAGTAATCGTTTGACGAATATCAGCGACATTCCGCAAGCCAAAGCTAATAATACTGGCGTGAAACTGATCATCGGCAAAAGGCAGGTGCATAGCATCGCCTTGCACAAGCGTTAGGTTGGAAGTATCGTGATAACGCTTTTTGGCAACCGTGAGCATTTGCTCGCTAAAATCGAGTCCTGTGACTTGACCTACTTCGCCCACATAAGGACGCATCAAGCCGAGCAGGTCGCCTGTACCTGTGCAGACGTCTAAGCCGTGTTGGTCGTGGGTGAGTTGAAGGCAGGCAACCGCATGGCGTTTCCACCCCCAGTGCATGCCAAGTGAAATAATATTGTTCAAGGCATCGTAGCGTGTGGCGATGCGGTTAAACAGTTGTTGGACGAAAACAGGTTTTTCTTCAAGGCTAGGGAGTGTCATCATAAAATCCTTTAATACGCACGCAAACGCTGGGCGTAGCTGTGCAACAAGTCGGCACCGTATTTCGCTCCGTTGAGTTCTTTCGCAAAACGAGCAAAGCCTTCCGCATTACTTTGAAACCAATCCATTTGCAAGAGCAATTCTCGCAAGGTATCCCCTAAGCTTTCGCTCGTCAAATCAGGATATTCCAGCTTTAAGCCCATGCCTAAATCCACCAAACGCTGGGCATTATGCTCCTGCTCGATCTGCTTGGCATCTGGCACGACCACGCAAGGCTTGCCCAAGGTCATCAGCTCCATCGCCGAACTATGCCCTGCTTGCGTAATCACCGCTTGAGCCGCCTTGAAAAACGACGAGCAATCCGTGATCGTGGAATGTAGCGTCACGTTTTCGGGCATGGGTTGACCGTCATTCGGCACAAAGGGCGTCAAAACGGCAAAATGATACTGCTGAAAATCAAATGCCATGCCTAAAACGGCATCAAACAAAGGCCGCCGATACTCATGCCCCCCAAGGGTGACCACAATGAGCACCTTACCTTCCGCTTCAGGCAATTCAAGGGGAACGACTTCATCAGGATTAAAGGTCACCAAAGGGCCGAGAAAATGCGTCCGTTTTTTGACCTTGGGTTTGAGGCTCAAGTTCGGCAGGCACACCGTGTAAGGTGGCGGAAAATCAGGGATCAAAATCTCTTCCGCACTACAGAGCCAAAACTTCATGACCCATTCAAAGCTCACACCAAGCAGTTTCACCAATGGCGTGTCTTTCGCAAAAAACGGATAAAACGCCGATTGATTCGTCAAAACCAAGCACGGCACATCCATGCGAGAGGCAGCAACCACAGGAGCAATACGACCGTCCGCCACCACCAGCGTGACGCCATAATCACGAATGAGATCCATTTCTTCTTGCACCAGTTGATTAAAATTGAAGACGGCACTTTGCGTATTGAAAATCGTCGCACCGACATCAAAACCGCCGTTATTTCCCACCAGCTTGAGTTCTTGCGGAATGGGGATGCAATGATAGCCCAAGCCCTTCATGCGATCTAACGCAATGCCGTAGGAGCCGATGATGTATTCATGCGGTTCAAAGGTTTTGGTGAGTGCCATGGCTCGAGACGAATGCCCAAAGCCTTCGCTCGACACAGAAAAGTAGATGCGAAACGGCGTATGCGGACGTTTGGTAAAAGATTTCATAGGGTACTTCTTTTGTTGATTTTTTGGATTTCTAGCTTCGTTTATAGCTGGTCGTCGTCAGAGACCTTTGCTCCGCCAAAGGTCTCTGACACCTCTAAAGGCGGCTTAAGGGAGGGAGGGTTTTGGTCGCCCCCCTCCCTTAAGAATCCCACCCCTCTCGCTCTATCTTCGTTCCTGCCGTCCGCAAAATGTCTCGGAAGCCTCGCATTTAGTGCGTTGTCGGCAAGTTTTGCTTTGTTCACTCTACTGATTTCAGGAGGGCAAACGACGTCCGCATTCGAGGATTCGCTTTCGCTCACCCGCTCGGATTTAGTGCTTGGACGTCTGGTAGTAGAGGCAATCATAGTTTAATAGTCTATCCAAAAAAGATTACACGTCTAGGTTAGAGACCTTGTGGGCGTTGGATTCGATAAAGTGACGACGAGGCTCCACACGCTCGCCCATCAACACATCAAAGAGCTTGTCGGCTGCGACGGCTTCTTCCACTTCCACCTGCAAAAGCGTCCGTGTTTCAGGGTTCATGGTCGTATCCCACAACTGTTGAGGCATCATCTCGCCCAAGCCTTTAAAGCGTTGCAAGCCCATGCCTTTTTTGCCACGCTCGTCAATAAACAACTTCAAATCACGCAAGCTGTAAAACAGGCGTTCTTCCTTGTCGTTAATCTGCACTTTTAAGCCATTGGCGGCTTCAGGATTCAAGGTACTCGGCATTTCAGGATTCCAAGTCGACAAGGCTTCAAAATCACTGACCAAGCGGTCAAACTCGTGACTGTCGAGCATGAAACTATTAAGTTCGCTCAACAAGGCATCTTCAAGCAAGTCCACATGCTTACGACGATACACCAAAATCGAGGCGTTCACAGGCTTCGGCAATAACGCCAACTGCTCCACAACTTCAGGAATTTGAGGAGATTCTGCCCCTTCAGAGGCTTCTGCATCCAACGTTTCAGGTAACTCGGCTAAAGTCTCTTCTTCAGGTGCATCGTCTTCTAAGCCAGCGACATCAAAGCGATATTGCGGGAAATTCGCCGTGAGCTTTTCCGCTAAAGCATTGACGGTTTCGGCTTCGTGGAAGACATTGGCATCCACTTTATCCGACACAAGCGTCAATAAAATATCACTCGGCAAGGCATCTAACACATAAGAATGACGAGCCGCCACATAGCGACTGATCATTTGAAGCGTTTTAATGAGGGGTTCGCTTTCAACAGACGCCGAACGCTTAACATCCCACAGCACAAGGCTATTCGCCCCACGCTTGTTCACGAGCTGATCCAAACTACGGTCATTATAAAGGTAGCTTTCTTCACGACCCACCGTCACCTTATATAAAGGCGGTTGAGCAATGTAGATATATCCATTGTCAATCAAGGGGCGAGCGTAGCGGAAGAAGAAGGTCAAGAGCAAGGTGCGAATATGCGCCCCATCGACGTCGGCGTCGGTCATAATAATAATTTTGTGGTAACGCAAACGATCCATTTCAAAGTCGTCTTCAATGCGAGAAATGTTGATGCCCAAAGCTTGAATCAAGCTTTGGATCTCGTTATTATTGTAGATTTTGTCTAGTCTGGCTCGTTCGACGTTTAAAATCTTCCCACGCAAGGGTAGAATCGCTTGAAACTCACGGTTACGCCCCTGCTTAGCCGATCCACCAGCGGAATCTCCCTCAACGATGTAAAGTTCGCAACGTTCAGGCTCACGATTGGAACAATCGGCGAGCTTACCGGGTAGTGTGCTATTTTCCAACGCTGACTTACGACGAGTCAATTCTCTCGCCTTACGAGCCGCTTCCCGAGCCTGTAATGCCTGCACCGCCTTCAAAATAACCACTTTAGCAGCTTTCGGGTTGAGTTCGAGCCAATCTTGCAAACGTTCCGACACAACCGACTGCGTAATCCCCATGACTTCGCTATTGCCGAGCTTTTCTTTGGTTTGCCCTTCAAATTCAGGGTTCGGCACCTTCACCGAAACAATCGCCGTCAAGCCTTCACGGATGTCGTCGCCCGTGAGGTTGGTATCTTTTTCTTTGAGGATGTTGTTTTTACGTCCGTAATCGTTGATGATGCGGGTCAAGGCGTTTCTAAAGCCTGTGAGGTGGGTGCCTCCGTGATGCGTGTTGATGTTGTTGGCAAAGCTCAACACGTTTTCGCTGTAAGAATCCGTGTATTGCAAGGCGACTTCCACTCGCACGCCGTCTTTTTCATCGTCACAATAGAAAATGCCGTCGTACACGACGTTTTTATTTTCGTTGAGATAGCTCACATAACTGCCGATACCGCCTTCATAATAAAAGGTTTCGTTGAAATTACGAGCCGTATCCGTATAAATAATTTTGAGTCCTTTGTTCAAGAACGCCATTTCTCGCAAGCGTGTGCCGATGATTTCGCCGTCGATAACCGTGGTTTCAAAAATGTCGCCATCCGCCCAAAACGTGGTTTTGGTGCCTGTTGTGCTGGTTTTGCCTACCACTTCAACAGGGGTCTTCACTTGCCCACGAGCGTAAGTCTGTTTGTGGACTTGCCCGTCTCGGCAGACTTCCACGATCATGCGTTCAGACAAGGCGTTCACGACCGATGCCCCAACGCCGTGCAAACCGCCTGAAACCTTATAGCCCCCGTCTCCAAATTTTCCGCCAGCGTGAAGCACCGTATGCACGACTTCCAGAGCCGAAACGCCGTCTTCTTTCAGTGCCACAGGAATGCCCCTGCCGTTGTCTTGCACGGTCACAGAACTATCATCATGCACCGTCACATGAATTTCAGTACAATAGCCCGCTAAAGCTTCATCCACGGAGTTGTCGACGACTTCATAGACCAAGTGATGCAAGCCCCGTTGGCTGGTAGTGCCAATGTACATACCAGGGCGAAGACGCACGGCTTCAAGTCCTTCAAGCACACGGATTTGATCCGCTCCATAATCGCCTGAAGACGCTGTCGAACTAGGCGTGCTTGCAGGAGGCAAAACGGTTGAATTAGAAGGTGTTATGGTATTTTCGTCATTTAAAGTCATGTGCATGATTGTTCCTTTACAGCGTCCAAACGATTGAACTTACAGTAAACTTGCCGAATAGAGCCTTTTCTGTAAGTCTTATGAATTAAGTTTATTATATCATGCACATGAAAATTGAACGAACTCATTTAAACAGACGAGACAAATCGATACAAAACGCTTGTTTGTAAGGTTTCCTTCACCTAAAGATGTAGGATTTATACATCTTAGGGTTAAACTCTGCGTTTAGGGTATTCCTAATTCAGTTGTTTTGAGGTACAACTAGAGTATCGAATCAACGAGTTCAACATTTCTTGAAGTGCTCAGCTCCTTAGATTTACAATTATCATCTACATTGTCCTCTCCCTCTTAGGTTCGCCCTAGAGGGTTTTTCTTTTTAAGAAAGTTCTATTTGCCTTAGTTAGTCAAATGTTTCTATACTAGAAGCGTACTAATGATCTATTTAACTAGTATTTAGACTGTTTGATTATGTGAGGAACATTGAATGAAAAAATAGGGCATTGGTGATTTAGCAGAGTTGTGTTAAACTAGCGGGACGAAATGTCCAAAATGCCACTGTACCGAAGCGACCAAAAACGGTACCATGAAACAAAACGCTATAAGTGTAAAGCCTGTGGTTGCAATTACACATAGTCTACAACCTCTCGGATTGGCTTAAGTACACGAATTGAAGCGATTAAACTCTATTTAGAAGGGGTTGGGTTTCGTGGGATTTCTCGTTTAACAGGTGTTCACCATACTATTGTTATTTAAAGTCTGAAGAGATGGTAAGAGCCACTCTCACCATCTCTTTTACACCCGATTGGCAACGCTATCTATGCTAAATCACCAACGCCGAAAAATTTCTGTCTATAGACAAATAAAGCTATTTGTTGAAGACTTAGTTCATTCTCTTCTTAAAGATGCGAGAGAGATTGGGGTCAACATTACGCCCGAACAAGAAGCGAAACTTTTGAACTATTTACATGTGAAGTTTGAGAAGTTTTATCCTCTTCCTAGAAGACGGGGGGTAAAACACAAAGAAAATGGCTCTTAAACCCTATTCGTCCGATTGCGAGGACATCAGGAAGAGGCGATAGATATAGCCCGCCAACTCTAACAGAGCATATAGGGCGGTGGCGACGTAGGTAAACGCCGCAGACGTCAACACTTTTTTCGCTAGAGGCAATTCATCTTCAAACAAGTAATTGTCCTGCTTTAGGACTTTTAAGGCACGCATGGAAGCGTCAATTTCGACAGGCAGGGTCACAAAATGAAACAACACGGCAAAGCTAAAGAGAATCACACCCACCACGCCGATTTGAAAGGCAAATTGACTAAAGCCCTTCATCATAAACCCTAAAATCATCGATGCCATCAACAACAGAGGCCCCATTTGGCTCCCGATGTTGACCACGGGAAAGAGCTTGGATCGCCACACCACAGGGTGATACTGCTTGGCGTGCTGAATGGCATGGCCCACTTCATGCGCGGCAATGGCCACCGCCGCCACAGAAGTGCCTTCAAAGACTTCGGGGGAAAGACGCACGATTTTTTCGTCGGGGGAATAGTGATCGCCTAGAAAGTGCGGGGTAGGCTCCACCTGCACATCGCTGATTTGGTGACGTTTGAGCATCTCTTCAGCGACGTATCGCCCCGTGATGCCTCGGCGGTTTTGGATTTGAGAGACCTTCTTGAAGGTGTTTTTTACCCACAGTTGGGGCAGGAACACCAAGGGTAAGCCAATTAAGCTAATCATCGTCAAAACAGGGTCAAACATCATGAACATAGGCAAACGTCCTTAGGCTTTAAGGGATACCTTACTATTATCGCATAAAGTAAGCCTACGTTAAGAAAATGTTTAGCTTGTAAGCCAAAAACGCGCAAGGGCAACCCTTAGACGTTTTTTGTGAGCTTATTGTGGTTTTTCCGATGTTTGAGCAGCATTTTGTAAAAGAGTTTTAAGACTTTTAAGTTTTTTTCCTACCCCCTTAAAACCTTCTAGGGATTGATACCATGGTTCACTTCTATCGTTCAAAAGAAATTCTTTTATTGTATCTAATCTAAAAGATAGATTTCGAATACGATCGAATGGACTTGCAAGATTATTTGAGTCTATGTCTTCCGTATTAATTGGTTCAGTTAAGCTCAATAAATGGCTCTGATGAGTTTCTGCCCCACTTTCTAGAAAATCCCAATCCAATAGTACGTGTAATTGAATATAGTCATTATCACGATATTGTTCAACGTTTAATGTGATCTCTTTAGGAATATCTAAGATCAATCCAATAGAGTTATATATCTTGTCAACATAATGATCTAAAAACTCTTGAACACTGTTGAACCCATCAGGATATGACGTAGACCGACTTGCTTCTTCCGAAAGACCCTCTACAAGAAGTAGCAATGAATCGGAAAGTTCATTACTAATACGCACACCTTCGCGCTGGGTGGCGGTGGGGGTTAGGGCGCGTGCGGGGGGGGGGTAGTGGGGGCAATGCGTAACATGGGGGGTCCTTTTAAGCAGTTGGGGGTATACAAAAAACAAAAACCGTAACAACCTACAGCCTTTATGCTAGCACAAAACGCCGTGAAGCAATCGTTGTGCTAAATATAACAAAATCGTTACCCTTTTTTTTGGTAGCTTCTAGAAAGACCCAAGGACGAAAAAAAGCTTGAAAAGTTGGCATTTCTATGTTAGTTTTATTGAGCTTATTAAATTGTCTTCTTAATCAAACGAGGTCTTAAACATGAAGCCCCTAGAAACTGCTTCCTTTCAAATGTTAAACCCTGTCTTTACACGACGTGCTTTGATTATTTTTGTGGTGCTACTCATTCTCCCCGTCCTACTCATGGCTCGGTAGATTCTGTGTTGTAAGGTTCCACAAGCACACACGTAATCCACACCGAGCCTAGCACAAAAGGCTCGGTTAATTGTTTTTATAATTAGAAGTCCCTAAATTATTCATTATTCTTAGAGAGACCCCCATTATGACCTCTTCTCCTTCTCATCGCTTACCCTTAAGCCCCAGCATCACGGATGCTAACACGGTTCACGATGCCACGCATGACACCATGCCCCCCTTGCACGGTTCCCACTGTGGGACTCGCCAGTTAAACGGTGCCTGCATTTTGTTAGAATCTCTGCTGGAAGAGCGGGTCGACACCATTTTCGGCTACCCTGGAGGCGTAATTTTGCCCATTTATGAAGCCCTCCCTGATTACCCGAAACTTCGCCATATTTTGGTGCGTCACGAGCAAGGGGCCTGTCACATGGCGGAAGGTTATGCGCGCACAACAGGTAAAGCAGGCGTGGTTTTGGTCACATCAGGACCAGGTGCCACCAATGTCGTCACAGGGCTTGCCGATGCGTACTACGATTCCACGCCGATGGTCGTCATTACAGGCAATGTACCTTCTGAACTCTTGGGCAACGATGCCTTTCAAGAAGCCGATATTTTGGGCATCACACGCCATTGCACCAAGCACAACATCATCGTGCGAGACGTCAAAGATTTAGCCGCCGCCATTAAAGAAGCCTTTCATGTGGCGACCACAGGTCGACCTGGTCCTGTTTTGGTGGATATTCCCAAAGATGTCATCAATGCGAAAACGGACTTTAACTATCAGACCGTCGAACTAGATTTACCCGGTTACATCAACGCCGAAACCTATACGGCAGAGGACATTGCACTGGCGTTGGATATTCTAAAAAATGCCAAGCAACCTGTCATTCTTTCAGGCGGAGGCGTCAACTGTGCCTTAGCCACCGAAGAGCTAAAAGCCTTTGCCGAACGCTTTAAAATTCCTGTGGGCTTAACGCTCATGGGCTTGGGAAGCTTCCCGACGTCTCACGAGTTGAGCTTGGGCTTTACAGGCATGCACGGTCATTTTTGGTCGAACATTGCGGTGGCCAATGCGGATGTGCTTTTCGTTGTCGGCAGTCGCTTAAACGACCGTCAAACAGGCAAATCGGACAAGTTTGCCCGCAAGGCACGCATCATTCATATTGATTTGGATCCCGTGAACATCAACAAGAATGTGCAAGCAGGCTTGGGCATTCAAGGCGAAATCAAGCACGTCTTACAAGATTTATTGAAGGCCAGTGAAGGGCGTTTAGATGAATTTGCCGAAGGCTTAAGCACCCGCCAAGCGTGGTTTGAACAAATTGCCTTTTGGCGAAACCGTCGTACGGAAACGCCGATGCCGACGCATTATTTGAGTCCGCAACACGCCATTGAACAGATTTTTGCCAATCTACCGAAAGATGCCTTTGTGACGACCGAAGTCGGTCAGCATCAAATGTGGGCGGCTCAACGCTATAACCTCGATCGCCCTCGATCGTGGGTGACGTCTGGCGGGTTAGGCACGATGGGCTTTGGCTTTCCTGCGGCCATTGGGATTCAAGTCGCCTTCCCCCATGCCACCGTGGTGGACATTGCAGGCGATGGCTCCTTTCAAATGACGCTTCAAGAACTGGCCACTTGTGCGGTGTACCAGTTACCTGTCATTGTCTGCGTGATTAACAACGCCCACTTGGGGATGATTCGCCAGTGGCAAGGCAAAATGTACGGCAGAGAATCCGAAGCGTGGATGTATTCGCCCGACTACATTAAGCTGGCTGAAGCCTTTGGAGGCGTGGGTTTTAGAGTAACCAAAGCCGAAGAAATTGAAGAAACGATGCAAAAAGCCCTGCTCATTCGAGACAAACCCGTGATTATTGACTTTGTCGTGGCTGAAAAAGTCGATGTGTACCCATGGGTGCCGAGCGGTGCAGGCAATGAAGATATGCTCACGGAAAACAAAGAATAGCATCAAACAAAGACTTTTTAGGTTTATTGCAATAAGACGTACAACTTATAGATAGCGTATGCTTATTGGAAGGAAAGAAATGACGACTCCGATTTCGACAACACCCACTTTAAATCTAAATCTGTCAGCGGTTAATGCCCCATTGACGGAACTGAATCGTCCTGAAAATTCGAGCGAAAAACCGTTGTCTCCTGAAACACAGCAGGCATTGGATCGTTGGTATCCGAAACAAGATGATTGGCATGGACTCTTTCCTCAAGCCAATAAGAATAAATTGTCTGATTTTTTGGCTCATCCTGTTAAGAGTATAGGTGTCTTTTTAGGTATTGGCATGATGGCACTCACAGGGCTGGCCTTTGGCGCGACCTTAAAAGCGGCACAAGTTACCAAAGATGTAGAAGCCAAAGAGTTTAAGAATAAGGCTATTTATCACGGTCTAGAATTACTGCTTATAGGGGGTCTTACTTTTGCGGATTACTACTATCAGAAAATTCGAAACAAAGATACCCTTCAAGGCATTCAAACACTAGGCGAACAAGCCACACGTCAAGAATGGATCGATTACAAGAAAATGCACCCTCAAGCAAGTTAAATGTAAAGGAAACATGACCATGCAAAGATACTTACAAATTCGTACACAAGCCAAACTAGGCGCCTTAGACCGTGTATTGGGGGCATTAACCCACCGAGGCATCATCCCGCAGGCCTTCACCTGCACGCAAGTGTCCGAACAAGTCCTGCAAATTGAAACCACCTTTCACTTCGCGGATGATCACGCCATGCACAAGCTCTGCAAGTTTTTAGATCGTCAAGTGTATATTCTCAGCGTGGAAGATGTGAGTGCATCGCCTGTTTGTGTGCCGTTGGGCTTAAGCATTCCACCCTTTCCTCATGCCGTTGAAAACATCGAAGTCGAAGAGAGTCTCGCTTCTGCCTAGCCGATTTCAGCTTTATTTGCTAGACTATTTGTATTAAACTTGTATTAAACTGATTTATATTGTTAGATAGTGTAAGGAAAAAACTGATGATGACTGTAGATTCACCTCAAGCCTTGAAAGTGTATTACGACAAGGACATTGACCGTAGTAAATTGTTGAGCAAAAAAATCGCCGTCATTGGCTTTGGTAGCCAAGGCTTTGGGCAATCCGTGAACTTAAAGGAATCGGGTGCGAACGTGAAAATTGTTTTGCGTGCAGAGTCTAAAACGGCTGAAAAAGTGAAAGCCAACGGCATGGAAAGCATTACCTTTGAAGAAGCCGCCGAATGGGCGGATATTCTGCTCTTCTTATGTCCAGACGTCGTACAAGCCGATGTGTACACGCAGTATTTTGAAGGCAAGCTTCGCAAAGGGCAAGCCTTGATGTTCAGCCACGGATTCGCCATCCACTTCGGCTATATTACGCCTCCTGCTGATGTCGATGTGTTCTTGGTCGCCCCAAAAGGACCAGGGCATTTGGTACGTTCTGAATACGAACGCGGCCGTGGCGTGCCTTGCTTGATGGCGATCCATCAAGACGCCAGCGGCGAAACGAAAGAAATCGCCTTGGGCTATGCGGCGTGCGTTGGTGGCGGTCGTGGTGGTGTGATTGAAACCACGTTTAAAGACGAAACCGAAACCGATTTATTCGGCGAGCAGGCCGTCTTATGCGGAGGAGCCGCCGCCTTAGTGAAAGCGGGCTTTGAAGTCTTGACCGAAGCGGGTTATCCGCCTGAAATGGCGTACTTTGAGTGCTTGCACGAATTGAAATTGATTGTCGATTTGATGTACGAAGGTGGTTTGGATGACATGCGTTATTCCATTAGCGACACGGCTCGTTATGGCGATGTCACCCGTGGACCTCGTGTGGTGGATGCCGACACGAAGGCTCGCATGAAGGTGATTTTGAAAGAAATCCAAGACGGCACCTTCGCTCGTGAGTTCACCGCCGATGTGCGTGCAGGCATGCCTCAACTTAAGAGCTTGGTGGAAGCGGATTCTAACCATCCGATTGAAGTCACGGGTCGCAAGTTGCGTGGCATGATGAGCTGGTTGAGCGAATCCAAAAACGTTCAGCGTGACAAAAACTAGTTTTTTACCGCTATAATTGAAGTGAGGGGATTTTCCCCTCACTTTTTGTTTTTCAGCCTTGATTAACTGGATGATTGAAAAATACGCCTAGTTTCTAAAAAGCTTGCCGACAACGCAAAAACGCGAGGCTTCCTAGCGGACGGCAGGAGCGAAGGGAAAGCGAGAGGGGTGGGATAACTCATTTACGAAGTGAATCTACTCCTTTAGAGGTGATGAAAAATCCCCCTATTTATAGACAAGCTAACAGGCAGACCGGCATTATGGCGGTTTGTGCGAGCAAAGGTCTCTGACATCACCACGTTAAACGGAGCTAGAAATCCCTACTGTTCTTCTTCTTTTCATGCTATAATAGCGTAAACCACGATTGAGAAGGATGCTCCCCTATGACAAGCTCGCAAACCACTGTAGACGTGAAATCCCTGTACAGCGAAATTTGGCAAAATCGCCAAGAATACATCATGTTTCGCATCGCCAAACAAGTGGCAGATCTCACCCCTGAACTCAACGCCAAGGGATGCCCCCCTTTAAAGCTAAGCATCGGTGCGCCGACTTTGCCAGCCCCGCAAGCCATTAAAGACGTGCTGATTGCCAGCCTTTCTGAAAAAGACAACGACACCTATTCCACGACTCGTGGGGAATTGAGCTTCCGCAAGGCGTGTGCGGCTCGTATGAAGCAACGCTTTGGCGTTGATGTGGACGGCGAAAAAGAAACCTGTGCCTTAATCGGTTCCAAAGAAGGCTTGGGCAACGTCTTTCGTGGACTGATTACCCCCTTTTTGGCGGATGCCGACAAGGAAATCATTCTCGTGCCTGACCCTGGTTACGCCAGCTATGTGGATGCCATTGAAGGGGCGGGGGGTAAAGCCGTTTCCATTCGTTTGAATCCTGAAAATAAGTATCTGCCGAACTTGGATGACGTGTGGCAAGACGAAATCATCAGTAAGGGGATTGATCCGAAGAAGGTGAAGGCGGTGGTGGTGAACTATCCGTCGAATCCGATTGGGGCGGTGGCGCCGTTGTCTTACATGCAACACACGGTTGATTTTGCTCGTCAGCACGGCATTTTGGCGATTTCAGACAACGCCTATGCCGACATGTATTTTAGCCCTGATGCTCGTCCGCATTCGATTTTAGAAGCCGAAGGCGCCATGGATTGTGCCATTGAGTTTCATAGCCTTTCAAAGCCGTATAGCTTGACAGGCTGGCGTTTAGGCTTTGCGGTGGGCAATCAAGATGCGGTTGATCTCGTCGCACTGGTTAAATCCACGATGGACAGTGGCATCTTCAAAGGCATGCAAAAAGCAGGGACTTTTGCGATTACGAGTCCTGAAATTCAAACCTACATTGAAGAGGTGGCTCATGTGTATGCCCATAGCCAAGAGGTCACGCTTAAGGGCTTGAAACGGCTCGGTTGGCCTGTGGAAGCCATGAATCCACCGAAGGCGACGTTTTACTTGTGGGTACCGATTCCGAAGCGGTACAGCTCTTGCGAGCAATTTTCGCAAGACTTGTTGAAGACCTCGGGCATTGTGGTGGTGCCTGGTACGGCGTTTGGTCCGAATGGGGAAGGCTTTATTCGCTTGTCGTTGGTTTTGCCTGAAGAACAGCTCAACGAAGTGTTTGATCGCATGGAGCGGGATGGTTTTACGTATAACGTATAGTTTTTTAAACAAAATCTGGGATGCCTGAGATTTCTAGCTCCGTTTATAGCTGGTGCGTCAGAGACCTTTGCTCGCACAAAGGTTCTCCGACACCTCTAAATGCGTTTAAGGAGGGGGAAAAAGAAGGAAATTGTTGCGGCTCTCCTTCTCTTTCCCCCTCCTTAAAAATCCTCCCCCTTTCTCATCCTTTTCGCTTGCTCTATCTTCTACTCGCTGGACGTCCGCAAAATCGCTCGGGGATTCGCAATTCGCTCACCCGCTCGGATTTAGTGCTTGGACGTCGGATTGTGCAACGATTTAAAAATTACACTTTTTATTTCTAAATCTTTATGCAACTTAAAATTCTAGTCTTTTTTCATGTTTCTAGTATGATGGTGGCATGATAGATTCAAACACCCCCGAAGTCACTAGAGAACACTCCTTGCCCTTGCAGGACGACCTCACGTACGCCATGCAACACGGCTTGCGTTTAAGCATGGGCTTAAACACGCCCATGCAAGACGACCTGTGGATTATGGCCGCCTTACGCACGGCGGATACTTTTTCGCAAGCCAATGCGTGGTGGGTGCAGTTGGGCGTGACGCATCCTGCGAAGAAGGGCTTGACGCTGATTGAAATCAAAAAAAAGAAGATGGTTTCTCCGCATCAAGCATGGTATGTCGGGGCGTGGGAACGTAGCAAACAAATCAGTAAACGTCTGTTTTTCAATACCTTTTTTATGGATGTGCCTGAAGAACGCCAGCAACTCAGCGACTTTCTGGAAAAGTCGACGCTCTATGCGCGTTCTAGTCAAATCGCCCACAATGCTAATGCCAAACGCATTGATTGGATCCATTGGTTGCAAGCCTTAAATGAGCTTTACCCCGAATGGGGCGTGATGCTGGGCATTCCCGAAAAATCCTTTTCGCTGGCGTCGTTAACCGCTTCTGCCGATCTGCTTCAAGCCAAGAAGTCCAAGCGACTCTTCTTTTATTGGAGCAAGGAAGTTTTTCAATTTTTCTTGATGTTTAACATTCTGTTGATTGGTGTGCGTCAAGGCATTGCCGAACCTCGCTTGATTCCGTCGGGTAGTATGGAACCGACGATTCAAATCAGCGACCGCGTCTTGGTGGAAAAGCCTAGTTCATGGCTACACTTGCCTTATCACCGTGGGGAAGTCTTAGTGTTTGTCCCACCAACGGTGAACATTAAAAACGATGCCTTTTCTCAATATCTGCGTCTAACAGGTTTGAGTGGCTACTTGGCCCCTGTGAATGACGCCTTAAACCGCATCGATATTTACGACGCCTTGCCTTCCCCCGATGATGTGGATATGGCGTTTATCAAGCGACTCATCGCTTTACCTGGGGATACTGTGCAAGTGGTGCCGAATATCGGGGTTTTTGTCAATGGCGTTTTGCTGGATGAACCGTATGTTGATGAACCTGCTCAAACATGCACGCTGTATCCACCGTTTGTAAAGGTACCAATTTGTAACAAAGCCATCATTATTCCTGAAGGTCACGTCTTTATGATGGGTGACAACCGCAACAACAGCCACGACAGCCGTTTTTGGGGTCCTTTATCCATGAACCGTATCATCGGTAGAGCCACCTTCCGTTTTTGGCCCTTAAACCGCATGGAACCCATTGGTGATGAATACCCCAAAGCCAACGAAGAACGCATCGAAGCCCACCGTGCGGAACGCTAAGCCTTCTAGGTTGGATGACTTGCTCGCTCCTGCTTTAGCAGAAGCTCAAACGCATCACGCTTTACGAAGGCTCCACACGCTCACCCCAACGGCGACGCCCTTTCTTGTGAAGGACTTACAAGGCAAGCACTTACATCATTTTTCAAGCAACGATTACTTGTATTTAAGCCAGCATCCCGACTTAAAACAGGCGAGCCAAGAAGCGATTGAAGCTTACGGCACAGGCATCAACTCGTCTCGCTTGGTGAGCGGTCAGCACCCCTTGCATGATGCCCTTGAAACGGCGGTGGCTGAATGGAAGCAGACCGAAACCAGCCTTGTGTTTAGCAGTGGCTTTCAAGCCAATTTAAGCGTGATTCACGCCTTGTGCCGTCAAGGAACCATTTTGAGCGACAAGCTCAATCATGCTAGCCTCGTCGACGGATGCCGTTTAGCCGCTTCCGAAGGAGCTACATGGCAACGCTACCGCCACTTGGATTACGCCGATTTAGAAGCTCGCTTAAAAAAGATTCGTGCCACCGATGCCCATTCGCCGATTTGGCTCATTAGTGATAGCCTATTTTCTATGGACGGCGACGCCCTCGATTTAGCCACATGGTGCGACTTGGCGTCTCGTTACGGAGCCTTTACCTATGTGGATGAAGCTCATGCCGCAGGCGTTTACGGCAAGGCACGTCGTAGTGGGTTGGTAGAAGAAGCGAGTCTTTCCAAGCACATCGATATTCACATGGGGACGTTTTCCAAAGCACTCGGTGGTTTTGGGGCTTATGTGGGCAGTTCAGACATCGTAAAGCAAACGCTCATCAATCAGGCTCGGGGGTTGATTTATACCACTTCCTTGCCTCCTGCGGTGTTAGCAGGGAACTTGGCGAGTGTGCAGTTACTGATGAAGGATGAGCGTCCCACGCAAGCCTTGCACGACAACATCGCCTATGTTCACCACGTCTTAAAAGACTTTCCTGCCTTAGAGGCGTTACAAGTCCCGCAGTCCGCCAGCCAGATTATTCCTTTCACCGTGGGAGACAACGCCCTTGCCTTGCAACTTGAAGCTGCGATGTATGAGGCAGGCTTTTTATTGAAGGCGATCCGTCCGCCGACGGTGCCACAGGGTCAGGCTCGTTTGCGTTTGTCGCTTTCGTCAGGGCATGAACAGGAAAACATCTTAGGGTGCTTATACGCCTTGAATGAGGCGGTGTTGCGATTGCAAGAATTAAAATAGTGTCTTGTTCCCCCTCCTGATTTTAGGAGGGGGTTAGGGGGCGGTTAAACCCACAACGGAGTCTAGAGTTTAACCTCACCCTCGAACGTCTTACGACGTTCTCTTCCCTCTCCTAAAATTAGGAGAGGGTTACCGATGTAACAATCTCTTTACAATAGCATCTTAAAATGTTATCATTGGGTTTGAAGCATTTGTGAGCTTCTCACGTTTTGTATGTAATTTGAACTATAAATAAAGGATTTATCTGTCGTGCGTCTTTCTACCCCTCTATTTTCCATGCCCCCAGTGACCCAGCCTGTGCAAAAACCTACTGCAGGTGTTGCATTGCAGCGCGAGGGGGGGGGTATAGCTACGGCAGTCGACACGCTTAGAATTACTTCTTTCGAAAGAACAACCTTAGAAGAATTATTTGGTTTTGACTCAATGCGTTTAAACGGTAAGTTATTATTTATTGTAAAAAACGATTTTAGAATGTCGGTAAGTTTACCTCATGCACCTGAAAGTCTTGAGCAGCTTAGAACATTTCTATCGACACTGTTTCATCCTGAAAATTGGCAACAAGCCATGAGCTCGTTCAAAGGGAAAGCCCCTATTGAACTTAAAAAGCTACCTCATCAATCTAATCAGGCACCTGCACGTCCATAAACACGGAGGCGGTTTTGCCTTCCGCCAATAAAGACGTTTGAACTTCTTTCGCAGGACGGTTCATCGCTTCTAGCACCCCTGTGAACGGATTCAACACCGACCACATCGAAGCCAAATACACCACACACAGCAACAATCCCAAAAATACCCCACATTCAGACATCAACACCATCGCACGACGACGGCGAGCCGTATTTAAACCTATTTTGCTACACTGGGCATCCATGTGATTCACACAAGACGAAAAACCTTGCAGGGACGGCGAAGCTTGAAGACGAGAAGGACGTCGTGAGGGGGGACGATGATTCATTTATGGTTATTCCTATATCACACATTCACTCAAATACGATTCACTCAATACTAAAAAGAGATTAAAAATTAATCCTTGTATTTACATCTTACGATAGATGGGCCTATTTAGGGAAGCACTAATTTAAGCGTCCCCCAAATGGAGGAGGGGGCTTCGTGGAAGTAGAAAGAAGGTCGAAAGAAGAGCAAAGGCTTTGTGAAAGGTCTCTGCGAAAGTTTCTTTACCCCCTCTCCCTTAGGGAGAGGGTTGGGGTGAGGGATTCGAGATGTCCAGTTCACGCTGGTGAGTCCCTCCTCCTAGCCTCCTCCCTAAGGGAGGAGGGACAAGGCAAAATAGACTTTTTCAGAAACTTTTTAAAAGAAGTCTTTGTACCCAATCACACGACAACAAAAAAAGGGGGAATCCTTATGGGACTTTCCGCTACGCAAGGGCGTTACGTTTCGCTGAAGGCACAAGCCATTGATGTTGAAATGACGAGCCAACAAATCGCCAACGAACGTCTAAGGCTCACCAACCAAACCAACGAATTGTTCAACTTGGGCAGTAATTTGGATCCCAACTCAGATGATTCCTTGAAATTGAACCTGAAGTTGCAGTCTATTGTCAACATTGAAAAATCGTTGACGCTTCAACAAACCCGTTTAGACACTTACTACAAGGCGATTAACACGGAACTCGAAAGTCTGAAGAAAATCGTCGACAAACGTGCCGAAAGTCTTTTCAAGGAAGACTAAGGCTTCCTCATATCTTAATACAACCCCCTCCCATAGGGAGAGGGAGTAAATCCCTACGCTTATGGAGCCATTCCAATGTCATACAAAAACGATTCAGTCCAAACCATTCTTATGCGTTACGGCAAAGCCAGCGATGCCCTAAACACGGAAACCTACGAAACATGGGACGCCATTCGTAGCCACGCTGTTGGAGGCAACGCCCTAGGCGGTAGTGGCTTAGGTGCCTTCAGCGGATTCCTTATGAACATTGCCAGAACCTTTGGCTCGCCTGCTTTTTCGCCGATTTTAGGCTCCCAAGCGATTTCAATCCCCGGTACCAATTTTTACGCCCCCTTTAGTGGAGGCACAGGCATCGTCCCTGGTGGGCAGTCGTCGTTTGGCTTGGCTCCATGGTCACAATCAACCAGCTTACCCACCACAGGCGGAGCAGCCTCAATCAATTACGGCAATTACGGAAGCCTTCCCAATTATGCCAATAGCCTAGGTTCATTAAGCAATTTTAGCAGTTTAGGCATCGGAAGCGGAGCCTTCGATTTCAGTGGCATCGGGGATGTGGACTTCCCTGAAGACGCTTATATCGGCGGAGCGGCGGCATCCGTCGCAGGGGGTGAAGTCGTCGGGGGAGCTAGCTTTAGCAACAGCTTCGGAGGCATCGGGGCAGGTGGGGGCTTAGCCGCCACTGGGGCAGGCTTGGCGTCAGGATTAGGTTTGGGTCGTAACTGGTTGATGCCAGCAGCGTCGGCGTTATCAGGCATCGGGGGCTTGTTGACCACGCTCGGGCCGTTGTTTGGACCTGTAGGACTCGCTGGTGTTGCGGCGGGTGGCGTGTTGAACGGCATTTCTGGTGCGATTTTAAACGGCTTTCAGCAGGCGAATCAGCGGGTTTTGGCGAATGCGGACACGGTGCTGGAAGAAAAGTTGAGTCATTTAGATGTCACCAAGAAGATGATTTCAGCACAAACGACCTTGCTCAAAAAACAGCTCAAGGACGCTTACGACGAAGACAAGAAAGCCTTAGACAACTTGTAGGCTTTAAAGGACACACATCCATGAATCATGATTGGTATTACGCCTTTAAACGATGCCTATGGTACAACAACCCAGTTAAACTCTTGTTTGAACAAACGGGTCAACTGCTATGGGCCATGGTACTGTACCCCAAAAACGTGCTGGACTTTAAGCGAATGGCTCGCTATTCGGCGGTAAACGCCCCCACAAAACGACGTCGAAGCATTCCGCTGGATGTAAAAATATAGCCTCGTTTTGCGGTGTGACCCAGAGTTTGGAGACCCCTGTAAAAACAACAGGTGGGTGCCTTAAGCTGGATCGCTGTTTCCAACCGTGAGAAAATCTCAACCGCCTCTATCAAAAGGGGTGTTGGTCTACGTTGACACAGACGTCGTCAGGCTCCCGAGGTTCATAAATGTAGAGTCCAAACTATTGAACGCCACACCCGAGGCTATGCTTCTATTGTGACAAAGTTTCACCAAACTTACAAGCCCCTAATTTAAAATCGATTCTTTTTTGTGTTTGAGATATACTCAAACCTATAGAATCCTTGTTTAAATGGAACGCTTTGGATGAAACTTTTTTGCGTGATGCTTGCCCTACTCTTGAGCCTGTTTTCCCTGCCCTTTGCTTCCGCCGAAGCAAGTAGCCCTCCCGTCCTAGAAACAGGAAAACATGAGCATCGTGTTCATTTAAACCACCTCTATGCCTTTGATGCAGTTCCTCTAGGCGGTCGAATCCCCTTGATCCTTGTACCGGGCAGGGCGCAAGAAGGACAACGGAATCCGTGGTGGAAAAAGTTTGAAACACGTTGGAAAACGCAAGCCGACTTACAATCACGCTATAAGCTTTACATTTTTATGTACGATTCCAAACAAAAGCTAGAAATCCCCGCGGGTGAGTTTGTTCAAGAGTTTGATCATTTCACAAAAATGCTCGGGCAAGAAGCCCCTAAAGTTGTCTTGCTCACTTACAGCCAAGGCGGCCTCATCGTGCGGGACGCCTTCATGCAGGAGCCTAGTCTCATGCGTTCTGTGGACACCATCTTCGGCATGAGCGTCCCCTATCAAGGCACACCCCTCTTCGACGAAAGCTGGGTGAGCCAAAACTTAAATCACTATTCACCCATTCGCCGAGGTATGGATAAAGTCGTTTACGAACTTTCCATTAAAAATAAACGTCATCTTGTTAAAGACATGCTTTTTGTGAATTTTGACACCTCTAAGCCCAAATACATCTACCCTATTAAGCCTTTTGGCTTAATCAGACGAAATCCTGTGTTGTTAGATCCCAACCCACCCAAGTGGGTAGAATCCACCAATCCCGACCTGCGTGAATTTAAAAGCAAGCTGGTTGTGTATGGTAGTTATTTAAAATCACAATACAGTGAACATGGACAAGAAGGGCGATTGATTGATGATTTGACGTCCTTTGGCACCATTGCACGGCTGAACAATTTGGTGCTAGGGGCGGTTTTCCCCACTTACATCCCCAGTGTGCATCGGGCGTTTGAGTTTACGGGTCGTGACATGGCTCAACTGCCTGTGGCGAATGTACCCAATTATAATAAACCAAAGAAATACCCTCGTGGGCATGGGCATCCCTTTCGCTTTAACGACGGCTTCATTCCAGCCAGTTCCTTGTTTTACTTGCCCGTTCGAAATAAACCGTACACCGAAGACATTGGGGCATACCCCCAGTTGTGGGACATCTGCGCGGGGCGTTTTTTAGAAGACTTGGATCATGTAGATTTAGGGCATTATCGCTTCCCCGAATTCCCCTTGAAGAAGCGAGATGTCTTTCATGGCAACGAACCAGCTCGCAAGCCGATTGACTGGCTCTTTGAAGACCTGCGCCGTTTGCATACCCCCACAGGTTTTAGCTGCTAGGGCGTCTAGAAAAGTGTTTCTAATCTTTCTCTTTGCGTGACAGTATTAATAAGGTGTTCCATTCTTTCTTGAGGACTTCCGTTTATTCCTTCAAATGGCATATTTGCTACTTGAGGTAGGATCTCAGTAGCTTGTCTACTTAAAGCAGGTATTTTTCTGAGATTAGCGAAGTCTTGTTTGAATTTACTTGATATAAAATTTTGAAATTCTTGTAAAGCCTCTAAAAATGCTTTACCGTTCAATAAATCAGTTAATTTTTGGTCAGCTGCAAGGTTTGGAAAAAAATTGAAGGAAGTCACTTTCTGGCAGATAGCTCCCTGCAATCCTTCAATTGTTTGGTTGTGAGTATATGATAGTTGTACACCTTGCCCCATTTTTGGATCTTTGATCATATCAAAGGTACCAAAAGAACGTTCGAAGGCCTCTAATATATCGACTATGTCACCAGTAATATTTTCGGGGGGGTCTACCTGTATAATTGCTTCAATAAACGCCGTAGTCAATCGACCTGTTCTTTGCGAAGTAGAATTACTCTGAGCCTTCATCGCCTGTGGCGTGGAGGATCGGGGGGGGGGGGGGCGAAGCGAGAAATGGAGGGCATCATATCATATTGTTACCTTTCATAATTAACGGAACATAGAGAAAAGCTGATTGGCTTCCAGTTAAATAGTATAGCAAAGAAAAACCGCTGTCAAAAAGTCCATCAAAGATAACGGAATTGTTACAAAGGAAAAAGGGTGTTGACAGGTGTGTGGGTTTGTAGGATAGTTGTGGAACTGGAGGGAATCGGGGTCTTTGAATAAGAGATTAAGGTTTCTTTTTGGTGCGACCTGTTCCTTGACAACTCAATAGTGGAAGAATTTAAGACGAAAAGAATGGACATCTGCTTTTTAGCGAGAGTGGATGTCATACAA
>JBEISK010000045.1:0-13541 GCA_040375445.1 Gammaproteobacteria bacterium
AAAGTCCAAAACTGCCTTGTTCCTCCTCCCTTAGGGAGGAGGCTAGGAGGAGGGACACCAGCTACGGCTGGACATCCCGAATCCCTCACCCCAACCCTCTCCCTAAGGGAGAGGGAGTAAAACCACTTTCTCTGTGCCTTCGTGAATTAAATTGTAGGATGTTGTAAACTCAAATGCCCAAGCCCAAAAGCACCCCTAGCCTAACAAAAAAGAAGACGGCATCCCCTAAAAAAGAGACGTCCAAAGCCTCTGTAGAAACAACCGAAAAGCCTGTTTCGGCGTCGAAAGCAACGAAAAAAGCGGATGAAAAAGCCTCTGCTAAAGTCGTCAAAACTTCCGTGAAAGAAAGTGGCAAAGCCAGTACCAAAACCACCGCTCAGGCAAAAGATGCCAAAAAATTGATGGCAAAAACACCAACCGTTAAAGCAATCCCTAAAACGGAAGCCGCCAAGGCGTCTATTGCCAAAGCGATCAAAGCCAAAACAAGTAAGCCTAAAGTCATTTTGCCTGCTGAAAGCGTTAAAGTCACCGTGCTTAAAGAATTGAGAGAACAGTTAAGCCAAGCAGGCTTAATTGGCATGGGCCGCCCCCCACGAGTCGTGGTTGCTTTTTCAGGCGGAAGCGATTCCACCGCCTTACTGCACGCCTTGGCTCAATTGCGAGACACCGAAGGCTTAGAGGCTCTTGCCGTTTACTATCACCACAATTGGAGAGGCACACCAGCCCCTGAACTCCCCCGAGTCCACAAAAATTGCCAACGTTTGCGGATCCCCCTCGTGTTTGCTCCGCCTCACCCCGATGAAGAAAAAAGCGAAGTGTCCGCACGCCATTTCCGCTATGAGCGTTTGATTGATGTGGCGACTCAATTTAAAGCCGAAGCGATTTTAACCGCTCATCATCAGGATGATCAAATTGAAACGATTCTCTTCCGCATTTTTAGAGGCACAGGTCCTGACGGGCTTGAAGGCATCCAACGAGCCTTGTTCTTCAAAAAGCAGGGCGAAGACCGCCCCAGTCACATCCCGATTTTGCGTCCATTTTTAGGCTTGAGCGAACGAGTGCTTTCGGCGTACACGGAATCGAACGAACTCCTGTTTTTTAAGGATCCGTCTAATACCAATACACGCTACGCTCGAAATGCGATTCGTCACGAGCTTTTGCCTGTGATTAAAGCACAATTCCCCACGTATGAAAAAGCGGTTTTGAAATTGTCTCACCTCGTTGAAGGCGATGTGAGCATTTTGGATCACATCACCCACACCCAGTGGGAAGCCCTTGAACTAAAGGGAGCCAGCCCAAGCGTTTTCCAGTTTGGTGCCAAGCGTTCAACGACCTTGTTTTGCCAGTTGAATGTACCGTATCAACGTCGTTTGGTGCGTCATTTGTTGCAACAATTTAATATCGAAAGTGATTTTGAAGACACGCAACGTCTCATTGGCTTTTTGACGCAGGATTTGCAGACCTTGCACTTACATAAAAAGGACAAGCACGGCGTTTTAAAAAAGCCAAAGGCTTCTGTGAAAATGTCATTGGGTACGACTCGAGAAGGCGACTTGCGTTTCTTGTTGCGGTCGAATTCGGCGTTTTGGGTGGAAGTGCATCCTCGTCGAGATGAAGCGTACCGTAATTTGATTGCTCAAAGTGTTGCGGTTCCTTTAGGTGGTGGCGTGGTGACGCTTCCTTGGGATGCTGGTCAAGCCCTGCGTGTGGAACCTTTCCCCAAGCGGGCTGGTATGTTTGACGTGCGTAAGTTGACCTCTGCTAAATCGAAAGATATTTTGGTGAACTTAAGCGATTATGCTGGGCAAAGCATCGAGTTGCGGACTCGGCAAGCAGGCGATTGGCTTAAACCGCTCGGCATGAAAGGCAAGCGAATGAAGCTTAAAGCCTTTTTTATCGCCCAGCGTATTCCTCAAGAACTGCGTGCTGAATGGCCTGTTGTGGCTTGTGGTGATGAAATTTTATGGGTTCCGGGGATTGGTGTGAGCGAAGCCTTGCGGGTGACGATGAAAGTCCCCCCCACCCACACATGGATGCTGGGCGATACCGAAGAAGTCACCCAATTACGGACGCTTCGTTTCTTAGAAGACCCCACGACATCCATTGCGGAACAAGAAGAAGCTGCCCTTGAAGCAGGATTAGAAGACGTTTTAGACGAGTCGTTAGAAGAAGGCTTAGTCGATACGTTAGATGATGACAGCGATGGCTTTGATGAAGTCAATCATATCAAAAGTGTTGAGCGTCTCATGCTAGAACATGATTTGGATCCTGATGAGATCGACGTCATTGACTTGGAAGAAGTCTTAGACTTGGATGACGATGAAATCGAAGGGGCTGAATCATGATTAGCGAAACCACGCCCTTAAGCTATGAACACGTCTGTAAAAACTTGGAACTTTACATCGACAAAGCCCAGCTGAATGCGCGCATTCAAGAGCTGGCGATGGCGATTAACGAGCGTTACGCTGGCGCTGAAGAACTCACGATTTTATGCGTGCTAAAAGGCAGTTTCATGTTCGCTAGTGATTTAGTCAAATACCTAAACGTCCCTTGCCAGCTGGAGTTCATTCGCTTGGCAAGCTACGGCGACAGCATGCACAGCAGTGGTGAAGTAAAGTCCGTTAACTTGACCTTGCCTAATTTGGCGGACAAGCACGTTTTGGTGCTAGAAGATATTATCGACACGGGTTTGACCTTGTCGTTTTTGATGAATTACTTACGAAACCTGCACCATACCAAGTCTTTAGCCTTGGCGGTTTTGTTAGATAAAGCCGAATGTCGCAAGCCTGAAGCGAAAGACATCATCTGTGATTTTGTGGGCTTTCAAATCGACAATGACTTTGTGGTGGGCTACGGACTCGATTTTGCAGGCTATTTCCGCAACTTGCCTGAAATCTACCGCTATATTGGAGTCTAATTTTAATGAAGGGGCATCCTGATTTTACGGTCGCCATGGTCATTCCCACAGGAGTTGGGGCGAGTCAAGGCGGTTATGGGGGCGATGCCACCGTGTGGATGAATCTGCTGGCGTCTGTTTGCGATACACTGGTGACGCATCCGAATGTGGCGAATGCGGCTGCCTTTCAAGCGTTACCAAGCAACGCCTTGTATGTAGAAGGTTACGGGCTGGATGCCTTTTTTAAAGGCGATTGGGGCTTGCGTCCCGTTTTGGCTCAACGCCTTGGCGTGATTGTGGATGCTGGGCTTGAAGCAGGCATGAAGACGCTCCATTATAATGTCATCAATGCCGTTCAAGCCACTTATGGCGTGCCTATTCTAGCAGTCACTGAGACAACAGAGCCGCTTGAGTTGAACTTGTCGCTTACCGAAGCAGGCATTTCGGTGGGAGCGTGGCAGAATCCGCAAGCGGTCTTAGGTGTTGCGAAAGGCTTGATAGAAAGCCACGGCATTACCGCTTTGGCGTTGGTGACTCGCCTAGAAGAACCGCCTGAAAGTGTTTACAAATCGGGCGTGGGGGTGGATCCTATTGGGGGCTTGGAAGCGATTTTGTCGCATACGCTGGTGGATGCCTTGAGTATTCCTGTGGCGAACGCCCCTTGCTTTGACTGGGAAGAGGCTCAACCCCGTCGCGATGAGCTGGTGCATCCCTTTACGGCGTCGGAGTATACGACGGCAAGCTTTTTACCGTGCGTCTTGCGAGGCTTGCATCACGCCCCTGATTTTATTCCCTTGACGGCGGGCTATCCGTATACGGATGTCTTGAGCGTTCACGATCTCAATGCAGTGGTCTTGCCTTATGATTGCATGGGGGGCGTACCGTTTTTGTCGGCTATTGAACGAGACATCCCTGTGATTGCGGTGAAGTCGAATCAAACGGTTTTAGCGTTGACGGCAGAAGCTCTGTTGGGTCGTGAAGCGGTGGAGCGTCTTGTGGCTCGGGGGCTTTATTGTGAAGCCACGAGTTACGACGAAGCCGTGGGCATCTTACAACGTTTAAAGCTCGGCTTGTCGACTCCAGAGGCGTTGGGCGTCGCTAGGGTTTAACGACCGTCGCTTGCAAGCTCCTACCATTTAAACGAGTGAATAGCGTATAGGTGGATTCTAGGAGCCTAGATTTTTTGTGCGGGCGTGAAGAGCGATCTACATAACTGAACAAAAAATCGTAGCGACAAAGTATAGACACTGTACAGGAAATTAAAAAGATAGCTATAGCTGTCTTTAGAGTGGAGGCTTCTGAAAAGGCGTTTTCTTACTAAAATCTGCACCATGATAGCCAAAATGCTGTTTAGTAATAGGCTTTAAGCGAATATCGAAGGAAAGCATAAAGGCATCCCCCAAGAAGCGAGCAAAGCCATTAAAAGGCGGGGGAACAAGCGATGTACCAAACTGCATAAAGGTAGCGAATCCACCATTGGCAAGCGTGGCGTAGGTTTCATTAAATAGGTTGTGTAAAAACCAGATGAATCCTTTTTGGGGGTTTAAACATTGGGCAACATCAAACATGGAACGTAATGCCATGCCATCGACGTCATGCCAAACTTTTAAAAGCATCCCTAAATCTTTATGAGCAAAGAAATCAAAAAAGGTTTTATACAACGCTAAGCGAACCGCCGTTTGCTTTTCATGACGAGACAGTAAATGCAGATACTCCCTAAACGTGGCTTCATCCTTCTTTAATAAGGGCAGAGGAGCTTCTAGGTTCTTATTCTTTTTTTCAATGGCTTGGTTTAGCATTTTGAGATGCTTTTGAAAGGCTTGACCATGGCTAAGTTTAAGATCTTCCATATCGCCTTTGGGATTGGTTCTGAAATAGAGGTCTTTGGCTTGAGAAAGGGCTTTGGCTTTGGCATCTAAGACCGCTCCAAATACAGGAATGTTACTAATCCAACTATCGACTTGATCAAGCGTGCCACGCCTGCCGTCTACTTTAGGGACTAAGCCCATGAAAATGGGGGTGCTGGTCACCCAGCGAACAGGAGCAAAATGTAGAAACCCGTTAATTCCACGAGCGAGCCAAGGCATTTCTTCTTTTTGTTGAAAGTGAAAGGCCAGCATCGGGCGTGCTTGTTGAGAAAGGGGTTTGTGCTTAGCTTGTTGAAGGGTGTGTTGGTAACGGGCTAAGGCTTTTTGCATTAAGATTTCATGTTTTTGCCCCTTGTCACACGGTGTGACGGCGTCAAATAAACCCAACCAATGACCCCCTAAGTGGTTGACTTGTTTTAGAAAAAATTCGTACTTGTTTCGGTATTTTTCTCTATTCTTAATCACGGTGGTGCCGAGTTCGTGGTAGCCTTTTTCATCAAGCAATAAGCCTGAAAAATCAGATCTGTTTAAATTCATTAGAATTTCTGAACTAACAGAAGCCGCTGGGGGATGCTTCATCACATCTTTCATTAATTCTTTGGCCAGTAAGCCTCCTCCGTAGCTAATGCCCATGCCTCCCACTACCAAAGGCCACGACATCACATTATAAACGCTTGCCCCTGACGCCGAAGACAGCCCAATCGGTAGTCCAAACTTGAGTAAAGTCGCTGTGAGTAGTTTACCCTGTTGTAAAGCGTCTTTTGGTTTAAAGCCACTGCGTTGCAACGCCAAAGGCGTTGGGGTCGTGCTAGGAGGTGAGTAAGACGATATTTTTTGCATAAAACGCTGTAATTGTGCCTAAAAGCATTTATAAGGACAAGGGAACTCATCGGCATAAAGTCTTGTGCATGAATCCTTGTGCTAGCAGAAGAAAGCCTATTTAAAAGCGCTTGTAGAGTGTTTTAAAGAATCGTCTAGCTTAGTCGTTGATTTCAATCGCATCCGCCAATAAAAAAACTAAACAGGCACAACGCTCGTCAAAGTCGGATCAATTAAACGCTTGCCCGCTTTTTCAAAGACGATCGAAAGCACTTTGCGATTTTCAATATCTACCACGGAATGCACCACGCCTAGACCGTACACCTCATGCTGTACTTCCATACCAGGTGAATAATCCACAACCGCTTGTGTAGGGGTAGGAAGTACAGGCACAGGCTCTTGATATTCGTACAAAGGCACGTGGGCGACAGGCACGCCATCTAAAGAATAGGGCGGGGTGATGGCAGGCATGTGAGAAGCGTCTGCAAGCGTCCGCATGGGAGCCATCTGATTATATTGATTGCCTTTTAAAGGCACATAACCGCTGTCCATTTCGGCTAACTCTTGTTGAAAAGACTGAATCAAGTCGTCTTCCGCTAATGACGCTTCATCATAAGCCGGAACTAAGAATTCAGGCATTCCTGTCGACACCTGTTCTTCAGCAGATGCTGAAACATCTTCTTCAACGACAGGGGAAGTTTCATGCGTCATTTCAAAAGAAAAGCCCGCGAGCGGATCTTCAGGGTCTATTTTAGGAACTTTATTTGCCTCTTCATGGCCCATAAAGTCTTCAGAAGAAACAGGGTATTCGCTTACCATATCACTAAATTCAGTATGCACGGCTTTTTCAATAATGTTTAAATCAAAGCTAAAATTGTCCAAGTCTTCTAATTGTAAGCTTTCGACTTCAACGGCTTGATGCACAGGTAAGCTCACATCCCCTGCTTGAACGGCGTCAAAGACGGTGGTCATTTCTTCTAGTTGTTCTTGGGGATTAAAATGGGGTAGCGCACTAGGCAAAAAGGCATCGTCTTCAGTAGCTTGAGGGGAACGGCCTTCAATGATCGGTTCATTCAATAAGTCATCATAAAATCCTTCGCTTTCAAACTCTAAAGATTCTTTAAGCGCCAAAGGACTTTCTTCTACGGTGAAATCCTCGGTCAAATCCAAGCTAAAATCAGGCACATCTAGGTTGGCTTTGGTCGTGGTAGGATTTAACGTAGGTTCAGCAGAAACTTCCACAGGCAATTCTAATGAGAAGTCAGGTAAGTTTTCCAAAATAGGGGTGTTTAAAATCGGACCCGTCAAACTACTGGCGATAGATTCAGGCACGGGTTCGTGAAGTTTTTCATCAGGATCAGGCACATAATAGGGATCAAAATCCTGCCCAAACATGGACTCCTCTTGATACAAGGTTTGTTCCAAGGCTTCGGCGGTGCTTTGAGGCTTACGTTTTAGCTCTTCTTTACCGTCAATAATGTATTCCATGTGGAGGGCGGCTTTTTCAGGCTCATCAAAACCCGAATCGGCGGTTTCATCCAAGTAGGGACTGACCTCTTCAAGCATGGAATCAGGCAAGCAAGGGTGAATGTGATGTGTACTGTCTATTTCTTCGGACGTATCTATAGGGGCTGGATCCTGTTCACCCTTAGAAGGATTCAACAACTGGGATTTAATTAAAGTTTGCCAGTCTTCAGGCATTTCGCCTAAAATTGAATTGTAATGATGCACTTCTTCTTCAGCGGGGTGGGCTTGAAGGGTTTCTAAAACGGGGGCTTTGTCTGAAGTTTTCAAATCAGAAGAAAAAGAGCTTAAAACGTCATCATGCGATTCATCGAAAGAACGGTCCATTGCTTTATAGGGAGCGGCTTTAACAGAAGGGGGTTCGATGGCTTGAAACGGTGTGGAAGAGGGGTTTTCTATAAGTTTTTCGAATTCAGATGATCGTTTCAAAGGAGCGAACACTTCTAAAGGGGGCAAAGCAGGAAAATCACCGAATAGAAGGGGGATGCCCAACGTCAATTCACTTAAGAATAAGGCTGTGGATTGACTGGCATTCACCTGTAAGAGATGCTGGCCACCCGCTTTTCGAGCGTCCGCCATAGGCTGTTTGTGTAAAGGGTGCAGATTCACAACATTCACGCCTTGTTCCAATAGCTGATGCACTTCATATTCAACTAAAGCGGGTAAAGCCTTGTTCCGACTAATATTACCCACCAGTATGTTACTTAAAGGCAACATACTATGACGCAACGCTTGATTCAAAAGTTCCCAAATCCACGCATGAAAATCAACGCTTACACTAGAAAGATCCAGTACAAGGAGCTTACCTTCACTTTCGGCGTGCTTCAGTTCTTGCATAAAATGGACGCTTTGTTGATGTTCCCCTTCGCAAAAGACTTTGCTCGCCTTGCATTGATTTAACAAGCGAAAGAGCAAGCCACTTTGGGTGCTTAAAAAAACTTCTTCGAGTTCACGCAAACTTTGAACCCTGAAAATACGTTGGCCTGCAATGCTGTTCCATTGTTTCCAAGCTTCTTCGGCTTGTGTGGGAGGTAAGGCTTTCGTCCATGACTCAATGAGACGCTCCACCCCCCATGCTTCCACAGGAAATGCGTGGGTACGCCCCAGTTCCACCAGGTGAATCCCTGGTAATTGACTACGTTTTAAAACGCCGTAGCCATCGAAAAGCAAGGGGTGCATACCTTCTTGGCGAGCATTTAACAATAGGGAAAGTAAGAGTTCAAGCCCTCGTTCTTCTTGATCTGATTCCAAACGGAGTTGCCCGTAAACGTCACGCATTAAAATACGTAGGGCAGGGAATTGTAGATCGAGAATGGACGCTTCTGGTGTATTCAATAGAAGCGGTGCGAGTCGCTCAGCAGACACACGAAAGAAAGACTGCACATTTAAAACAGGCACACCATAAACAGGGGTCAAATGCAGGCGAGCTTCTGTATTTGTGGCCCTTTCAATGTCCGTAATTTTGAAGAGTTGACGGCGATTTTGGGCATCCACCGCAAGCACAAGGGTATCGGGAACCAAAGCATCGGCTTGATGCTGGGGAATTTCAAGCAATACGTTTGAGTTGTGACGGCTAAAGTGAATAAAGTCCAACGCCTCTGGCATTAAATCATCTAAGTTTAAGGCATTTAATGCAAAGCTCACGTTTTGGCTCCTTCAAATTCTCTCACATATCTTTACATTATACCCATTTTATAGGAAAAGGGCTAGAAAAGCTCCTGGCCTTCCTCTTGATGTGGGTGATGGGGTTGTGGTGGAAGGCTTCTATAGAAAGAAGCCTTCTAGTCGATATGAATCCCCAGCCCTAAGTGACGTTCCGCCACTTCCAACCATGCTTCAGACAAGCTCGGGTGGGGATGCACCGTGAGTGCCACATCCTCCACAGTTGCGCCCAGTTCAATGGCTTGAAGCATCTGCGAGATTAAGGCATCGGCATAAGGGCTTAAAATCTCCGCCCCTAAAATGGCTCCTGTGGCGTCATCCACCACGATGAGGGCTTGCCCTTCTGCCGTCGAATCAATGGTGGCTCGCCCTAGAGCAGCAAACGGCAATCGAGTCACTTTTGCGGTATAGCCCCGAGCCGTGGCTTCTTCAAGTGAAAGCCCCACACGCGCCAGTTCAGGTTGTGTATACAGCACGGCAGGAATCTGCGTGAGGGCATCCAAGCCGTTTTGCTTTCCTGCGAGCGTTTCAGCTAGCACAATCCCGTGATGCGACGCCACATGAGCCAGTTGCGGATGCCCGTGCGTGACATCGCCAATAGCAAAAATATGTGGTTGACTGCTTTGTAAGGCGTCATTGATGAGTATACCGCCTGATTGCGGATGCACGTCCACGCCTGCGTTTTCAAGGCGTAAGCCTTGCGTATTCGCCCGCCGCCCTGGAGCAATCAAAAGGCGTTCCACCGTCAATGTTTTCTGCTCTTCTGGGTTCAGCAAGGAACTGATTTTGAGCGTGACCTGATTCTTGGCTTCATCCACCACGGCCGCTGTAATATCAGCATTAAAATGAAAGGTGATGCCTTCTTTTTCGAGTTTTGATTGCAAAATCGCCACGAGCTTGGCATCATACTGCGGTAAAATACCACTTAATCTATCCAGCACATGCACTTCTACACCCAGTCGTTGAAAGGCTTGAGCCAATTCTAGACCAATGACGCCTGCCCCCACGATGCCTAAACGCTTTGGCAGTTGAGGGATGTCGAAAATGTCTTTTACGGAAAGAGCGTATTTTGGATTTAAGCCTTGAAAGACTTTAGGCACAAGGGTTTCCGCTCCTGTGGCGATAACAAAGGCATCTGCTTGCAGGACTTTTGAGCCTCCTTCAAGTAGAGAAACTTCAACAGAAGTAGGTGAAATAAAGTGGGCTTTTCCCTTGATTACATTGACTTTGAGGCGTTTTAGACGAGCTTCAATGCCGTTTCGTAGTTGTTGAACATCCTGATCTAAGTGAGCGGACAATTTTTGCCAATCCAGCGAGACCTTGTCCACCTTTATACCCAGTGATTCCAAGGATTTTGAGCGTATTTTGTAGTAGTCATTACTAGCGTGGATCAAGGCTTTAGACGGGATGCATCCCCAGTTTAAGCAGGTGCCGCCGACGTAGGTAGATTCAATCAGCGTGAGCGAAAAGCCCCGTTGAGCCAAGCGAATGGCGGCGATATAGCCAGCAGGCCCTCCGCCGATGATGAGTAGCGACTTGATATGGGGGGGGATTGAATCTAGCATGGGGGACTCCTTGAACGATTTGGACTTTTATTATAGCTCAAAAAGGCGGGAATTTGATTGAAGCACTAAAGATTGGCTTAGTTTTCGACCCACAAAAGTCGACTTTTCGACCCACGAAAGTCTGATTTTTGGCCACGAAAGTCCGTTTTTTGGCCACGAAAGTCTGTTTTTTGGCCATGAAAGTCCGTTTTTTGGCCACGAAAGTCTGTTTTTTGGCCACGAAAGTCCGATTTTTGGCCACGAAACACAAAGGGAATGACCCAAATGCTCTTCAAAAGAAAAGATTTATGCGTTTTTCAAGGAGCCACTCTTTTTCAGTATGACCGCTTTTCGACCGCTTGCCTAGTGCCTAAAAACCACGTTTTAAAGATCGTCTTCATCCTCATCTTCCGCTTCAATCACCAAGAAATCCAAGATTTCTTCACGCAAAAAGCGAGGCAACTCTTCAATATCTAACAAACCTTTTAAGGCAGGCATGCCACCAATACGGTACACCCCTGTTAACGCCGCATGAGCCACTTCCATGTTTTCATCAAACAAGCGTTTGTGCAGAACCGCCAAATGAGACAAGTCGCCAATCGAACTCAAGGCTTCCACCGCTGCTAATCGAATGGCATTGGCGGGATCGTTTACCGCACTTAAAATGCCGTTTAACGCTTGATTTCGTTCGTTTTGAGACAACCCGTCTTCTTTCGCGAGCATGCCGACCGAATCCAAGATGCGTTCAATGAGAAATTGGCACTTTTCACGCACGCCTTTTTTGGATTCAAACAAATCCAGTAAGGGGCTTAACGCCCGAATATCGCCCAATAAGCCTAAGGCTTTCACCGCCGATTCCTGCAAGTACATCGACGATTCTTGATCGTCTTTCAGCACACGCAAGAGCGGTT
This sequence comes from Gammaproteobacteria bacterium, assembly GCA_040375445.1. Taxonomy (GTDB): domain Bacteria; phylum Cyanobacteriota; class Vampirovibrionia; order Vampirovibrionales; family JAJTHC01; genus JAJTHC01. Next base: position 11,225 of record JBEISK010000045.1, read on the forward strand.
GAACGGCATTGGGATTCTTGAGGCGGCCTAAGGATTCTGCCGCTTCTAAACGCACCCGATAGTTGGCCTGATTGTCATTCAGCAAGCCCATTAACGGGATAATCGCCGTTTGGTTATTGAGTAAACCCAGCAAGCGAATGCTGGTGCATCGTAATTTTAGGATGGCTTCTTCTTCAATAAAGGCACGGTAATTTTCAGCCTTTTCAAAGAGGGCAATGCCTGTCGCCAGTGCAATATCCACCAGCGTGTCGTGCAAGCAAAAAGCTTTGACGTCTCCCAGTAGCTTGACTAAAGCGTGAACCAAGGCAACATCTTCAGACGTACGCAAGAGTTTGACCAATTGGGGCAGGACTTGAAAGCCTGACGTGCCTTGCGTATAGGACTTAATGCGTTTGAGGGTTTCGAGCTTTTGAGCCAAAGGAACCTCATCGCTTTGCAGTCGTTCCAACATAGGCAACCACGCTGGGAGTAGGTGTTGAACATCCGCCAAAAGGGCATCTGCTTCAGAGAGGGGAGCAGGCTGGTTGGCGTTATAGGCATCTTCAGAAGGTGACCCCTGAATCATGAAGAAGGGTTCCTGATTCTATCAACGATTAAAGCTGTTTCGCCATAATAGTATCATTATAATAGTTTCATTGTAGCGAAAACACGTGAAATGTCAAGAAACGCACGCAGTGGGGCAGATTTACACCAGTTGAACTGACTATAAGCGAAGCCGTTAGGCTAAATTGTAACGTCTAAAGTTCTTTTTTGTTGGGAAGGACCTATTTCTAGTATACGTGGTTCATTTTTTGCACTTGAAAATGAGAACCATTTTTTACAGCCTTGTATAAGTGCCTCTTCTGTGGGTGCTGTAATCGTTATCTTTCCAAAAGATGAAAGTGAGGGGTCCTACAATTGACAGATACCGATCAAGGGTGGTTGCGGTGCTCAGCCAGAGATACTCAATAACATTGAAGCTAAAAGTGGCAATGGTTTCAATTTCATGTTGGTTCCTTCCGTAAGGCGCTAAAGTGAGAGTCAAAACATAGAAAATACTCTGAAAAAATTAAAAAGTAAAGAAAAAAACACTGACCCCCTTGGAAAAAAGGGGTCAGTGTTAGAAATTTTTATAAAGCTAGAAGCCTACGGCGTGGAAGCCTGCATCCACATGGATGACTTCACCTGTGACACCGCTTGAAAGTTCGTCGCACGCCAAGTACAACCCCGTTCCACCGACTTCATCTTGCGTCACGTTGCGTTTCATGGGCGTATGCTCTTCCATGTAGTTCAAAATATCAGAAAAACCTGAAATCCCACGAGCGGCTAAGGTCTTAATGGGTCCTGCGGAAATAGCATTGACGCGGATGTTTTGAGGCCCTAAGTCGCTGGCTAAATAACGAACGGACATATCCAACGCGGCTTTTGCCACGCCCATGACGTTGTAATTTTTCACCACACGCTCGCCACCTAGGTAAGTCAAGGTCATGATGCTACCACCACCATTTTTAACCAATAGGGGCTGGGCGTATTTGGCCACAACCGTCAAAGAATAGGCGGAAATGTTGTGCGCCAACAAGAAGCCATCCCGGCTGGTGTCGATGAATCCACCGGCGAGGTCTTCTTTTTTAGCGAAGGCAACGGAGTGTACCACCGTGTGAAGTTTTCCAAATTCAGCATCAAGCTTGGCGAAGACGGCTTCGACTTGCGCATCATCAGTCACGTCACAATCAATCAATAACGAACCAGGCATTTCTTCATCAACGAGTTTTTTCACGTTGTCTAACAAGCGTTCGCCTTGATAGGTGAAGGCGAGCTTCATGCCGGCTTCGTGGAGCTTTTTGGCAATACCCCATGCGATCGATGTTTTATGAGCAACCCCGAAAATAACGCCTGTTTTACCTGCTAATAAGCCTTGAAATTTGTTGTCTGACATTGTAAAAATTCTCCTCACAATAAATCTAATATCTAAAAATTATCATGAATAAAAAAAAACACAAATACTTTATGTTATGATAAGTATGCTAGCGTTCTGTAGTGAGAAAAGGATTTATGCTGATATGCGGTTAAGTATTCATCATACACTTTTTTGTTTTTTTGTACTGGCTTTTTCTAATGCCCTGTTTGTTTCTCTGGGATATGGTGATGACAAAGAGCTTATGTCTAGATATAGTATTGATCAGAGGCTTAATATCTTATTACATGTTGACACGGATCCACAGACAGAGGCGTTATTTAAAAAACAGTCTGCTGAGTTTGCTCAAATGTTGCAGTTAGATAATGGTAATAAAGTGATCGAGGCGAGTACTGCTATTTTAAAAACGCTACCTACCTATCC
>JBEISK010000019.1:0-42704 GCA_040375445.1 Gammaproteobacteria bacterium
CAGTTCCGCTCCATAATGGGCGGAAGCACTAAATAAAATCACCAACCCAAACACGCATAAGGCCAAAGTCACCCAAAAGAGCTGGGTATCTGCTTTAAAGGGTTCGTAAAAGGCTTTCGAAAAATCCGTCAAAAAAGGAAGTAGCCCTTTGTTACGACGTTTGTTTGTTCTGATGACTTGACTATTCATGAAGCATGTTCCTTAAAAAAGTCGGCCACGACGGATTCAAAAAATCGTCCTCGCTCTTCAAAATCTTTGAAAGCATCTTGACTAGCACAAGCAGGCGCTAGTAAAACAGGATGATTCGGATGTTCTTGCTGAAGCGTCAAGGCTTGAAGCGTGGCATCTTCTAAGTTTTCAACAATCGAAAAAGGCTTGTCGTAACGGACGTTTTCAAGTGCGTCGTAAAAATCGTGAGCATCTTGACCAAAGCAAAACACGGCAGAGGTTTTTTCTTGCGTGAGTTTTGCCCAGTCCTGCAAAGGCGTTTTTTTGGAAAGTCCTCCCACCAACAGGATCGCTGGCGTGGTGGGATCCACGCACCGCAAGGCGGACATCCCCGCTTCAGGATTCGTCGCCTTGGAATCGTTAATCACTACAAAGGGAGCTGGCACGGCTAAACGCTGAAACCGATGAGCCAAGCCTTGAAAAGAGGAAAACGCTTGCGTTAACGATGTCGCACTAGATTGCGAAAGGGGAGACGTTTCAAGGAAGGCGTCCCACAAAACGGCACCCATGGCAAGCAACATGTTTTGCGTATGATGCCCCCCCGCTTCAAGGTAAGCCGTTCGCTTGAGCTGGATGTCGTTAAATGCAAGCAACGGAGCCAAATCAGCCTGCAAGTCTTCAGGAATATAAAGTTCTAGTACATCGTTTTCGTTCACAAAAAGTTGAGGTAACGATAAGGCTTCCAACGCATGGGGACGGGTATGCACACCCAAGGTTTTGGCTGGGTTTCGCTGATGCTGCCACTGCATCGCAATGGGGTCATCCAAATTTAAAACGGCGTAGTCGCAAGCGTAATCGCCTATAAACAAACGAGCTTTCGCATCGACATAAGCCTGCCAATCGCCATGCCAGTTGAGGTGGTCAGGCGTTAAATTACTAAACACACCGATTTTCTGCTTTAAATGCGTCGAATAATAGAGTTGATATGAACTCAATTCCGCCACGATCTGTAAAGGGGTGTTATGCTTGAGCGAATCCGCCACGACATCCGAAATCGCCTTCCCGATATTGCCACAAGCGACCGACTGCACTTGAGGGTTGACACCATTTAAGATGTGAGCAATGAGGCTCGTGATCGTGCTTTTGCCGTTGGTGCCTGTAATGCTAATCCAATCACGGGCGTGTTTAGGCTGATTGAGGCACGCCCAATCGGGTTCAGAAAGTAGCGTAAAGCCCTTGGCTTGCAAGGATTTGACCAAGTCTGAATGAGGGGGAATACCTGGTGAAAGCACCACGACTTCCGCATGATGCAACAAGTCGTCGTTCGCCCCAATTTCAAGCTGTACCTGATCTTTTAGACTTGCTAAGGAATCATCCTTTAAGCGGGCTTGGGGGTTCGAATCGCTGATGAGAATGGAGGAGCATCCCACCGCAACCGCCAAGCGAGCCGCTGCTTGCCCTGAGGTTGAAATCCCGACGATCGACAAGGACGATGGCACGCCAAAGGCGTGTTGCCGAGATGCTTCCAGCTGAAAGAGCTGGTTTTGTTCTTGCGGATTTTCGGGATTGACTTGCAAGTCTTGCATGAAATACACGTCCTTTTAACGCACTAGCTTTGAGGTTTAACCACGATGTTCACCAATTTATTTGGTACCACAATGACTTTAACGATGCTCATGCCGTCTAAAAACTTCTGCACCGAAGGCGACGCTTTGGCGAGTGCTTCGATCGTGTCTTTTTCGGTGTCAAACGCAACAGATACCTTGTCTCGCAATTTACCGTTGACTTGAAACACCACCGTCACTTCATCCGCCACGAGGGCGTCTGAATCGGCGATGCTCCACGCTTGATCGTGAATGCTTCCCAAGCCACCGAGCTTTTGCCACAATTCTTCACTAAAGTGAGGCGTAATCGGTGCGGACAATTTCAAGAAGCTCGCCACGGCATGGCTGAACACGGCATCTTTCGGCGATGTCGGCGTATACTTTGCAAAGACGTTCGCAAAGGCTCGCAACTTTGCCATAATTGTGTTGAATTGAAAGCCTTCGTCTAAATCTTGCGTCACGCCAGCAATCGCTTTATTGCTTTCTTGATACAAGTGACGAGCCTCGCCTTCTAAGCTTGCATAAGCAGGGACTGCTAGGCTAAAGTCAATGGCATCCTTATGGGTGACGATGCTTTGCCAGACACGACGCAAGAACTTGTAACAGCCTTCCACTGCCGAATCTTTCCAGTCAAAATCCGCAGCAGGGGGTGAATCGCTCAAAATAAAGAAGCGAGCCGCATCCGCACCATACTCTTGGATAATTTCAACAGGCGAAACGATATTGCCCTTGGATTTCGACATTTTAGAACCATCTTTTAAGACCATGCCTTGGGTCAACAGATTTTTAAACGGCTCATCAAAATTAATCAAACCCCCACGATGCAAAGCTTTCGTGAAAAAGCGTGAGTACAACAGGTGTAAAATCGCATGTTCGACGCCCCCCACATATTGATCCACAGGCAACCACTGGTTGACCAAATCCGCATCGAAAATGGCCTTGTCGTTGTGGGGATCCACATAACGCAAGTAGTACCAGCTCGAACAGACAAAGGTATCCATGGTGTCGGTTTCACGCTTGGCAGGCTTGCCACAAGAAGGGCAAGGTACATTCAGCCACGCCTCATGCTTGGCAAGGGGCGAACCGCCTGCTCCGCTAAAAGCGACATCTTCAGGCAACAAAACAGGTAAATCGCTTTCAGACACAGGCACGACACCGCAATCATCGCAGTGAATCATGGGAATCGGCGAACCCCAGTAACGTTGACGAGACACCAGCCAATCACGCAGACGGTAATGCACTTTTTTCGACGCATAGCCTTCTCGCACGCCTTTTTCGACGATCGCTTCTTTGGCTTCCACATTAGACAAGCCGTCAAATTCTTCAGAATTGATAAGGAGGCCTTCATCCGTATAGGCTTCTTCTAATGTATATGGCTCATTGCCCTTGTTTTTGGGACGCACGACTTCCGCAATATCCAGACCAAACTTGCCCGCAAAGGCGAAATCTCGCTCATCATGGGCAGGCACCGCCATCACAGCTCCTGTGCCGTATTCCATCAGCACATAATCGCTTGCCCAAATTGGGATTTCCGCCTGCGTATAGGGATTCACCGCATAGGCCCCTGTAAAGACGCCTGTTTTTTCTCGAGTCAAGGAACTACGTTCGATATCCGACATATTTTTCACCGATGCCTTATAGGCATCAACCGCATCGCGCTGTTCCGCCGTCACAATGCGTGCGAGCAAAGGATGTTCAGGAGCCAGCGTGCAGAAGGTCGCTCCATAAATGGTATCTGGACGAGTCGTAAAGACGGTGAAATCTTCGGCGTGTCCCTTGATTTTAAAGGTAATATTCGCCCCAATCGAACGATCGATCCAGTTGGCTTGCATGGATTTGACCCGATCAGGCCAGCCGTCTAAGTTCGCAATGCCGTCGAGCAAATCGTCGGCGTATTCCGTGATTTTGAAGAACCATTGGCTCATGTTACGTTTTTCAACCAACGCACCACTTCGCCAGCTTTTGCCGTCAATAACCTGCTCATTCGCCAGCACCGTTTGATCGACAGGATCCCAATTCACAGGCGCTTCTTTTTTGTAGGCTAAGCCTTGCTTGTACAAATACAAAAAGAGCCATTGCGTCCACTTATAGTAGTCTTCACGACAGGTATAAATCTCACGATTCCAGTCGTACATCAGACCCAAGGACTTGAGTTCCTTCTGCATGTTGGCGATATTGTCAAAGGTCCAGCCTTTAGGAGGCACGCCGTTTTGAATGGCGGCATTTTCAGCAGGCAAGCCAAAACTGTCCCAACCCATGGGGTGAAGCACATTGTAGCCTTGCATTTTTTTGTAGCGAGCAATGACATCGGTAATGGCATAATTGCGAACATGCCCCATGTGGAGCTTGCCTGAAGGGTAGGGAAACATCGACAGCACATAGTATTTGGGCTTAGATGTGTCGTGAACGTCGGTGTCGTGTTGTTTGTTAGTGTCCCATTGGGTTTGCCATTTTTGCTCAATTTGACTTGGGGCGTATAAGTCGAGTTGTAAAATATCGTCTAGCATAGGGGATCTCCGAGTATATTAAACTATCTCATTATCCCACAGTTTACTAAAGTTCACAAGGCACGGTTGTTTTCCGTTTTTCTCATTGAACTTAGGGAATCATTTTTTCAAGCTTGTATTCCAAAATATCCGTCGCCCCAGCTTTCACCAGCTCGGGAATCAAGATATGCACCTGCTTGGTCGGCACAGCGACTTTCACCGCAAAGCCTTCGTGATTATACAAATCGCTGACCGTGGGCGAGTTCATCGAATGCCCCGCAAGTAACGCAATCACGGCATCAAACGCCGTATTACTCACATTCATTTCAAGCAAGACCCGTTGTGTGGCTCGTAACGTCGCTTCCATGAGCATTTTCATTTCTTCGATTTTCTGACGCTTGGCAGGATCATTCATGGCGTGCTTGCTGGCGATAAAGCGAGTGGTGGACGTGGTAATAACATCCACAATCGCCAAGCGGTTCATGCGAAGGGTCGTGCCTGTGGCGGTATTGTCCACAATAATATCCGCATCTTCAGGGGGAAAGGCTTCGGTCGCTCCGTAACTTTGTAAGTACACGGCGTTCAGGTCGTGCTTTTTGATGAAATCTTCAGTGCATCGCTTGTATTCGCTGGCGACGATGATTTGACGGCTCTTGTTTTCAAAGGGATTCGCTTCACTATTGAGTAAGTCTTCAGGAATGGCGGCCACAATCTGCACAGGATCATACCCCAAGTCTAGTACGGTGACGACATCGGCTTGATGTTCATAAATCCAGTCTCCCCCTGTGAATCCACAATCGTGACGCCCCAAATCCACCAAGGCAGGAATGTTTTGTGCCTTCATGATTTTCGCTTCAACGCTTGCATCGCTACATTGTGGACGGTAACTACGGCTGGTGGACTTGAAGTTCACCCCAATGTTGCCAAGCAAGGCGAGTACTTTTTCTTGAATACGACCTTTTGGTAGTACCAATTTAAGGGAAGGGGTTTGTTCAGTGGTCATTGTAGAAGCATCCTATATTTGAGGGTTTGACTTTTTCATTAAAGCACAAGCACGAATCGGTTTCAAATGCTCCATCAGAAAGTCTTCTTTCACGCATTGTAACAATTTCGCAATCGAAAGTTTGAAACATCTTTTTTTAGACTAGCCCTTCTTTTATGGGGCATCTGTTCAAGAAAATACCCCCTCTTAATAAAATCTAAGGAAATACCCTGCTATGATCGCTAATTATAATAGTCCATTTGCCAATTCAGGCGTCAATAAACCGTTTCAAATTCAAGAAAAAGCGGCAGATAAGCAATCTGTTGAATTTATTACAGCAAATGATACTGACGGCGATGACGTTTTGAGTAAAGAAGAACTTACAGCTGCGGGTGGATTTTTGGGTCAACAAGCCATGACACCTGAAGAAACAGAAAGACTGAAACTCCTATTCGCTTCTGTGGCAGGTTCTAATGGACTCAGTGCTATGGAACTCACCCAAGCTCGCTTGGTAATGGACAATACTATTCAAGGTGGTGACGGTCAAATTACCGCTCAAGAGCAGGAAACGTTTTATCAAAACCTTGCCAATAATATCAAAAGCGAAAAAGGCTTGGCGAAAGGTTCTGAACTAAATTACAGTAACCTCTTTCAGTTTGGTGAAGGGGCTGGTGTTCATGCCAAACTAGCCCCTTCCGCCATTGAAAAACAGGACGCTGTTCAATACGTCGTGGCTGCCAATGAAGATCAACTGAACACTTTGGAACTTAATGATAAGCACAAACAAATTGTTAATTATTTTTTGGCGGCTCTCAGTAATCTTAACGGTGGATTGTCGGGTGAACTATTACAAAGTTTGAAAACTCAATTAGAACAAGGACTTAAGAGAACGGCTAACCTTGAAGATCAAAAGCCTGATGGACTACTTAGGAATATACTGCCTATTTCACCTAGCCAAGGGTTTTAGTATTGAAAAAATTACATACCCCTCTCCTATTATTTAGGAGGGGGGATTTACGTATTTAAGAAGCCTTTGCTTTTTTGAGGGCATAATCGATGGCATTGAGCGTTAATGCCAACTCCTTTTCGCCATGGCAGGTGGACGTAAAGCTCGCTTCAAAGGGAGACGGTGCCAAGTAAACGCCTGCTTCAAGCATCGCCCAGAAAAAACGATTAAAAAAGGCCTTGTCCGTTTTGCAGACATCCGCAAACGACGTCACGCCACCTTCCACGAAAAAGAGCGAAAACATCGCCCCCACTTGCGTGGCACTGATTGGCACACCATGCGATTCGCAAAGCTTACTCGCTTCAGATACAAGCTCTTTGGCGTACGCATCGAGCTTTTCGTAAGTATGGGGAGCATCCAATAAATCCAGCGTGGCGATGCCTGCCGTCATGCCGAGTGGGTTGCCTGAAAGCGTGCCTGCTTGATACATCGCCCCCAACGGAGCCACAACTTCCATAATCTCACGACGTCCGCCATAGGCTCCCACAGGCAAGCCTCCGCCGAGGATTTTGCCGAGCGTGGTAATATCCGCATGAATGCCGTAATGTTCTTGGCATCCGCCTTTGGCGACCCGAAAGCCTGTCATCACCTCATCAAAAATAAGGAGCGTGCCTGTAGCGGTGCATCGCTCACGCAAGCCTTCTAAGAAGCCTGCTTCTGGGGGGATGCATCCCATATTGCCTGCGACAGGTTCGACTAAAATAGCGGCAATTTGATTGGGGTAAGCCTCTAGCAAGGCATCGACGCTAGCCAAATCATTAAAATTCGCCGTGAGTGTAGATTTTGCCGTTTCAGGACTAATGCCTGCCGAATCAGGGATGCCCAGCGTTAAGGCGCCGCTGCCTGCTTTCACCAGCAATGAATCCGCATGACCGTGATAGCACCCTTCAAACTTGAGTAGATAATGGCGTCCTGTATACGCACGAGCCAAGCGAATGGCGGACATGACGGCTTCCGTGCCTGAACTCACCATGCGGATGCGTTCAATCGACGGCATACGTTGCATGACTTTTTCCGCCAGCACATTTTCAAGAGCCGTAGGGGCACCGAAGCTCAAGCCTGATTCAGCCACGTTTTGCACGGCTTTCACCACATCACGGTGCGTATGCCCTAAAATCGAAGGTCCCCAGCTTAGGACGTAATCCAAGTAAGTGAGATCGTCTTCATCGGTGATGTAGGCTCCTTGGGCGTGTTTCATCACCACAGGCAAGCCTCCGCCAACAGAGCGAAATCCTCGCACAGGGCTGTTGACGCCTCCAGGCATGAGGGTTTTAGCTTTTTCAAAAATGGCGATGCTTTTAGGGCGATTTTGCATATTGTAAGTGGGCATAGGAAGAATCCTTTTTGTGAATGTAACAATTTATAACATATCACAAAACACACCTGAAATTGAAGTCCTAAATAAAGTCTGAAGGCACAGAGAAAGTGGCTTTACTCCCTCTCCCTTTGGGTGAGGGTTTTAGGATGTCCCGTTATAGCTGGTGTTTCCCTCATCCTAGTGTAGCCCGCCATCGGCGAGGCGTGCTCCCAGAGGGAGAAGGAACAAGACAAAATAGACTTTCGCAGATCGCCCTACAACCCCTTCAAATAATTCCGTAAGTTGTACATCGTGACATTCGAACGACATAAGCGACGCAACTTATTCACGGCACGGGTTTCAATCTGCCTCACTCGCTCACGAGAGACGCCGAACAACTGCCCGATTTCTTCAAGCGTTCGACGGTTACCGTCCATAATACCAAAACGCAACTTCACCACGTCTCGCTCACGAGGACGCAAAAGCATCAACACCGAATTCACATCCCGAATCAAAGCATCATTCTGCAACTGATGATCAGGGGGAATATGATTTTCATCGACCAAAAAATCGGCAAGCGTGGCTTTTTCGTCTTTGGTATTAATCGGCGTTTCAAGGCTAATAGACGTTTGCGTGGCTTGCACAATGGCATCGATTTTCGCCACTGGTACATCCATGCGTTTGGCCATTTCTTCATTGGTGGGCTGACGGTTCAGTTCGTAACTTAACTGATGCTGTATTTTTCTCATTTTGGTGAGCAGTTCAATCATATGAATCGGTAAGCGAATCATGCGAGACTTTTCAGAAATGCCTCTCACAATGGATTGTTGAATCCACCAAGTCGCATACGTTGAAAACTTAAAGCCCTTGCGATAATCAAACTTTTCAGCGGCACGCATTAAGCCCAAATTGCCTTCTTGAATCACATCCAAAAAGGCTAATCCACGTCCGATATATTTTTTGGCGATAGACACCACCAAGCGCAAGTTGGCACGAACCAAGCGAGCCTTGGCTTGTTCGTCGCCTTCAGCGATGCGTTTAGCGAGTTCGAGTTCCCCTTGAGAATCTAGCAACTTAATACGACCGATTTGTTGTAGGTAGATTTTAACGGAATCGTCGCTGCCGTTGAGTTCGAGCTTTTTTTCAGATTCTCTGGCATCGGCGTCCAATTCTGCTTGATTGTCGTCTTGCAAATGTAAGACGAGAAATGAAGAACTGTCATCTACATCGGCAGCGTTCTGGTAGTCAAGCGAAGATTGTCTAATCATAGTAAGTGATTTCCTTATGAATAAATATGAAGGGTTGACCTGTTGAAAAACATCATAGCAAGATTTTAGCAAGGGCGTTGGTCGATTCGTCTATGTAAAGTATCCCCACGTAGTTCCCGTTCTTTTATGCGTTATTTTATCTTTTAGTAAAAGGATTGTAACAAACTCTTTACACTTTCTTCAAAATAATCGTTTACTCGTCATTAACCCATAGGAAGAGGATTCACACACACAGTCACACAGCTATTCGACACTGACATAAGGACATACCAACCATGAAGAAAGTTTATCCGTACCGACCGTTTCGTCTGCGTTTACATGAAGTCGTTCATGCACAGGACTTCAATCTACGGATGCTCGCTGAATTGGTGGATGTGCCTTACCAAACTATTTTGGCATGGAATCAAGGACGTTCCATGCCAAAAATGGGGATGTTGCTTGAATTGTTAAAAGTGCTAAACGTTCGTTTTGAAGACTTGCTGGATGCCAGTCTATATCAGCGAAAGGTATAGCCATTATAGTGATTTTTAGAGTTTTATCTACAAGTGGTTATATTATCTTGTCATTCTGCGCGTAGTCGCAGAATCCCTAACAACTTTACCCATAACAACTCAGGGAGATTCTGCATCTACGTGCAGAATGACATTGTACTGCTTAGAAAATATAGACTTAGAATCAAGCATTATCGTGTTTAGAAATCCATTGAATACAGGTGTCTATAAAACGACGGGGTGAACTCAAATACAAGTCTTCGGCATGAAAATCATCTTCAAACAAGATGTGTTCACTGGTGCTGCTTGCTTTTTCATTCAAGGCGTCTCCGTGCCAAGCATGAATGGTACGGTCTTTACCCCCACTGATAAACAAAATGGGAATATCTTCTATGTCATTCACCACATCAATCGGATTTGTTTTGGGCAAAAACAAATTACCCGGACGGATTGTAAAGCTTCGCCATAATTCAAACTTTTTAATCGAAGGAATAAAAGCTTCTTTTCGGTAAAACTCATTTTCAATTTTCTCAAAAGAAACTGGGGCACTCACCGCAATAACGCTTTCAACATCTTTGTGGGAAGCGGCATGAATAATGGAAATGGCAGAACCTAGCGAAAAACCCATAAGATACACTTTTGCGTAGCGGGTTCTGGCAAAAGCGACAACGGCTTCTAAATCTTGCGGTTCTTTGGCGGTGAAGGTGAAGGATCCGGAACTTTGACCATGACCTCTGAAATCAAGGGTGATGATATCGTGATGCTTGAAAAAGTCTTCAGAAAGTCCTTTGAAGACTTTAGAATCTTTACACATCGACCAACCGTGGCAAATAATAATGACACTATTGCGTTTTTGGTCATAGTGATTGACAGCAATTCGTTCACCATCTTTACTTTTAAGAAATAGTTCATTCATCGTCGTCATAGCAAACACACCTTCATTATGGGGAGAGATTTTCAAGAAATGAAGCTCCTTAATACTATAACATAGTATTAAGTAAAGATTATTAGCTTGAGTATATTATACCAGTTAAACGAGATTTCATCCTTTAATTAGCATCTATAAATTACAAAAGCTGCTGCACATCCACATCCACCAAGCAATGCAAGCCTTCAGGCACTGGTAATTCCTTCAAGAAATCCGCCAAAAGAGCATGGATGCCCTTACCTGCATTATTTTTAATTAAAAGATGATAACGAAACTTACCCTGTAAACGCTCGATCAAACACGGAGCAGGCCCGAGCAACTGAAACGACAAGCCTCCTTGAAAGCCCTGCGTTTCTAGCCGATGCAACAAAGCTTGCTTTAAACCCTTGGCGAAAAAACGCACCCGCTCCAGCTCTTGCCCACTCACCAAAAGGCGAATCAACTGCGTAAACGGCGGATATTGATTCGCACGGCGTTCTTCAATTTCCATGCGATAAAAGCCCTGCAAATCTTGACGCATCGCTAACGCCAAAACGGGATGTTCCACCTGCCAGCTTTGCAAGTACACCTGCCCCGCTTTAGTACCCCGCCCCGCACGCCCAGCGACTTGCGTCAGAAGTTGAAAGCCCCGTTCATGCGCCATGAAATCAGGCATGTAAAAAGAGGCATCTGCCCCCAACACCCCCACAAGCGTTACATTCTCCACATCCAAGCCTTTGGCCACCATTTGAGTCCCCACTAAAACAGGGCTTTCCTTGTTTTTAAAGGCATCTAGGACGTCTTTAAACGCTCCTTTTTTCTGCATGATGTCGCCATCTAAACGCAAAATAGGGATATTACCTAGTAATTCAGACAGTTCCGCCTCGATTTTTTGCGTGCCACTGCCCACAAATTGAATGTGAAGACTGCCGCATTTGGGGCAGTATTGCGGACGCTCGTTCGTGAATCCGCAATGGTGACACTTAACAATTTTCGCTTCCTTGTGATAAGTCATCGACACCGAACAATCGGGGCATTCAAAGACATGACCGCACGAATGGCAGTCCACAAAGGTATGAAAGCCACGTCGGTTGAGCAGAATAATCGCTTGTTCGCCTCGTTCGATGGTGTCTTTCAAGGCTTTTTGAAGGGGGCGGCTAATGGCATGTAAATGCCCGTGACTGCGTTCTAGCTTCATATCCACCAAATGCACCTTGGGAAGCGTGGCACCGCCGTGACGGTCGTGAAGCTCCAAAAGCTGATGCGTCTTCGCTTCCACCGCTTGATGATAAATGCCCACTTCGGGCGTCGCACTACCCAAAAGCAAGGGAATCTGATAGGTTTCGCTCAACCAATTTGCCACTTTTCGCACATGGTAGCGTGGTGCTGGGGTTTCTTGCTTAAAGCTACCGTCGTGAAACTCGTCTAAAATAATCAGGCCCAAGTCTTTCATGGGCGTAAAAATGGCGGATCTCGCCCCGATCACCAAGCGTAGTTCACCGTCTGCGATGCGTTGCCACGTGTCAAGCTTTTCACCCATCGACAACTGACTATGCCACATGGCAAGGGTCTCTAGCCCAAAGCGATGCAAAAAGCGTTCGGTTAAGGCGCCTGTTAAGGCAATTTCAGGTACCAAAATCAAAACACTTTTGCCTTCGGCGAGCAGTTTTTCTGCCATCGCCATATAGACTTCCGTCTTGCCTGAACCTGTCACCCCATGTAAGACCATACGATGCGTGTGTGGATGATACGGCGTTTCAAGCGTTTTTTGAATCTGTTGAAAAACGTCTTCTTGACTAGCATTAAGCGGAGGAGCATGCAATCGTTTGCGTTCAAAAATCTTCAACGGCGTGCGATACGCCACCACGCTTTGCCATTCCGCTAGCCCTGCTTTGACCAGCTTTTCGAGGACGCTTTTGGTGCATCCCAACTGAGCTTGTAAGATACGACACACCCATTCGATTTCGCCAGTTTCGTTTCGCAAGCCTAATAGCCCCTGATACACTTCTTTTTGGCGAGCTGTGAGCTTCGGCAAGAATTCTGGCTCTTCCAGCAATCGAAGGAGCAAAGTCTGCGGTGGGGCGAATTGAGCCGTTTGCAGGGTCAAAAAAGACGAGGGCAAAGCCGCCAAAACCACTTGAGCAAAGGGGGTCATGGTGTCTTCGGCGATATGCGTGAGCATGGCAACTTGCATTTCGGTGAAAAAAGCAGAAGGCGAAATCAAGGCGGACAAATGCTTGGCGACGAATCCTTGAGGGGGGGTGTCATGCAGGTGCATGACCAGAGCAGGGAGCATGCCTTGGTGTGCGAAGGGAACCCTCACCAACTGCCCGACAGACAGCGTCCAGCTTGGAGGCACGGCGTAGGTGAAGCGTCGTTCGCCGAGGGCTTTGCTTTCTTTGAGTAGAACGACATCAGCGAACAAAGGCATCGGCGTTTCCTTATCACCATTAAGTCATCTTATTATAGTGCAAAGATAGACTAAGCGTTCCAGCTTTTGCCTTCAGGCACTAAAGTGATAATCGGGACTTCGCTAAAGCCTTCCCAAAAACGAGGCAACGCAAACGAAAGCCCCTTTTCCTTTTTAACGCCAAGCAATTTTAAAAAAGCATGGATTCGTGGATGATGATGCTTATCAAGCAAAATCGTCCCTGTTCCCATCCCTTTGCCGACTAATAGATTTCCCTTCCCTTCTTGATTCTGATAAAATCCTCCGATATAGCGTTGCTTCATCAACCATTGAGCGAAAAAGTGATTCATACCAACAACTTGCCCACCATGCGTATGCCCCGCTAAAATCAAGGGAAAGTGGTTAAGTAAATCGGGGCTTGTTTCAACTTCTTTAGGATTATGGATAAGGGCTAGATTGGTCATATGCACCATAGTTTTGAGACGTTTTAAAATTTTACTTGAATCAGGGTTGCCCAAAATATAGTCTCGCCAACCATGAAAGGCGATTGCTCCCTTTTCTCCAAACTCTTGAATATACGATTCATCTCTAAGAACTTTGACTTTTGCTTTTTGTAGAGCCTCTGCGACGAGTTCTCCACCATTACCATCTAAATAATCATGATTCCCCAGAATACTTATCATCGGGATGCCTGTATTGAGAGATTCGACCCAGTACTTAAAATCCCGAATAAAGCCGTTGCCTTGGCAAATGTAGTCCCCACCAAAGATTAGGGCATCAATGTTATGCTCTTTAATCAACTGTTGTAGATGAGGCAAGGCCTTCATAAGCCAATCGAGATTAAGTGCATCCATATGAATATCACTTAAAAACAATAGCCGAACAGGGGCTTTGAGTGATCCGTCTTGAGAAACTGTTACTGTATATTCAGAAAATTGTAAGCGTTCATTACGGACTCCTGTAGACAACAGAGAAAAACCGTTAGGGTACACCTTGCTAATGGTGTGTGGGTGCTTTTTTTCTAAAAGTGGACGTAAAGAAACGTCTCCTTGAAGGCTTTTTAATAGTGTCATTGCTGGTTAAATATCCCAAGAAAATCATTTACAAGGGTATTATAAAGCAAGTATTCAAAACTAGCCAGCTCTTTTTAAAAAGCCTTTATCTAAACTCATTCACCGCTTTATCGAGCGTTTCTTTTTGCGTGCTGATGGTGCGTTGCAAGCTTTCATACAAACGCATGCCTGTAATACTTTGAATCATTTCATGCACGATATTGGTATTGGAACGTTCCACATAGCCTTGCTTAAAGCTACTGCCTTTCCCTGATTGTACTTCAATGGGGGTGTCTCCCTTGAAAAGGGAGTTGCCTAATTGATGTAAGCCCTTGGGGTTGCTAAAGCGAACCATCTGCAATTTGCCAAAGGCTTGCCCAGCTTCAGTGCTTAGCGTGCCGTCTTCCATAATCACGATTTTGCCCGCCCCTTCAGGCACGGTAATGACGTTGCCCCCTGCATCAAGCACAGGGTACTGCCCTTCAGACGTTAATTCCCGCTGTTGATTCATCTTCAAACTGCCATTTCGTGTATAGCCCGTTTCACCGTTGGGTAATTTCACCGCCATAAAGCCATCGCCGTCGACAGCAACATCTAAGGCGTTACCTGTGGGTTGCAAATGCCCTTGCGAAAAGTGCAAAGGCGTGCCGATGATTTCTACGCCATTGGTCAGGCTACCGATTGCTTGGGTGCCTTCATCATCAATACGAGACATCTGGATTTCGGGGTAGGCTTGGTACTGCACGTATCGAGCCTTAAAGCCAGTGGTGTTGACGTTTGCCACGTTGTTTGCCATGGTATCCACCGCAAGCTGGGTGTTGAGCATTCCTGATGCGGCGGTGTAGATGCCTCTTAGCATAATGGCGTGTCCTTATTTTTTTAGCTATTTAAGATCAGCTTCGTATTTCAATACTTTTTTAATGTAGTGTTGTGTTTCTTTATAGGGAGGCACGCCCCCGTATTTTTTAACCGCTCCAGATCCTGCGTTGTAAGCTGCTAACGCCAACTCTTTATTGCCTCGATACTTTTTCATCAACTGCCCCAGATACTTACTTCCCCCTTCGATATTTTCAGCAGGGTTCAAGGGATCGTTCACGCCCAAGCCTTTGGCGGTCGCTGGCATCAGTTGCATAAGTCCTTTGGCACCGGCGGAAGATATGGCGTGGGGATTACCTCCACTTTCGGCTTTAATCACGGCTTTGACGAGCGACGATGACACGCCTGCTTTGCCTGCGTATTGTTCCACCAGCGGTTCAAGGTGTGAGCCTTTTAAGGCGTTGATGCCTGATGAAATAGGAGGCGAGGGTTTGTCGTCTTTCATTACATCCCCCAACAAACTCGAAAAGGAGGATGCCCCCGTATTAGATGGGGGGACATCATTTTGGGTGAGTGGATTGATTTCGAGTTCATCGCTTGAAATACCAAGCTTACTTTCAATGGCTCGCATACGTTGTTCAACGCCGTTTAGCGAAGTGGTCATCATCTATAATGTTCTCTCTTTTTTCTCTCAAAATAGCGGTGTTAGTTCACATAAAAAGTATGACGCACTAAGAGGGCGTCTAACATCATCTGAAGGTGTAGATCTTTTGTGTTGGTTGATAAAATCTTTCTAACGCACGACACTACGAGGCAAACGGACTCTCAAGCCACACATCAATTCATAAGCAATGGTTTCGCCCATCACTGCCCAATGATTGAGGCTCAAACCTTCTGTTATAGCATCTCTTTCCAGCTGTCCTGCCTTGCCATGTTCTAGTAAGGTCATGACATCCCCCACCTTCGGCGGACGCTTCAAGACCCCCGACTTCACCACGTCAGTCACGTCAAACATCATTTGATCCATGGTGATATTGCCGACCTGCGGAATCAAATGCCCCATGTAACGCCCTTTAAGTTGATTAGACAAGCATCGAGGAATGCCGTCCGCATAGCCCAAGGGAATGGTCGCAATGACGGAATCATTTTGCGACGTGTGAAAGCTATGCCCGTAGCTCACGCCTTCACCTGCTTCAAGTGTCTGTAAATGACTAATGCGTGCCTTTAAACCCATAACAGGGAGCAAGTCGGGTTCTGTCGTCTCATATCCCCAAAGTCCAATCCCCAAACGCAGTAAATTGCAGGTATCGATTAAGTGTTTCGCCAAAGGGTTTGAAGATTGGCGTAAGGCAAGCGTCGCAGGTGTATTAGCAAAATGAACAAGCGGTGGTAGGACGTCTAAATGTTGAAGCACCCGTGTTTGAAACGTTTGCCATTGTTCTAGTGTGGCGGCTTCATCTTCGCCTTTGGCAAGGTGGGTAAACAAGCCTTTTACAATCACATGAGGCATGGCTTGAAGCTGTTGAAGCAGGTCTAAGGCGAGTTCCGGCGGGGCTCCCAAGCGATGCATGCCAGTATCGACCTTCAAATGAACCACCGTCGAATGTTTCACTTGAGCCAAACAATCGATATCTCGTTGACTAAAGACGGTGAGCTGAACATCGTGCGAACTAGCCAGATCCCACGCCCATTCAGGTGTTGCACCTAGTACTAAAATGGGAATTTCCACCCCACCTTGACGTAGCTGTAAGGCTTCATCCACATTAGAAACGCCCAAGTAACTCACGCCACAGGCTTTTAAAATCGGGGTAACGATTAAGGCACCATGACCGTACGCATCGGCTTTAACCACCGCCATAAGGGCTTGATGGGCAGGCGTATTTTTTCGCCACCAGCGAACGTTCTGTTCCAAGGCGGCAAGATTAATTTCCAACCACGCATTACGGTGTGGTTGAGTCACAAGCTGACGTAAAGGTTTGATTTGCATGAAGCACCCAATTAAATCTAGTTATTCAATTATGTCTATTGTAAACTTAACAGAACAAAGAAACAATCTGTGCCTGTAGCTCAGTTGGATAGAGTGTCGGCCTCCGAAGCCGAAGGTCATGCGTTCGAGTCGCATCAGGCACAAATATTTTGAACTGTTAATAAATATCGATCTATAGCACAAGTCTTTACACTTGGTCATGCCCCATGTAAGAGACCAATATTTTCGCAGCTATTGCCGTGTCTTTCTGAATAAAACCATAAATACTTTGACGCATGTATTCAATTTCAGGGGCATTCGAATACTTGGGCTTGGGTAAATTAAGCTGATCCTTAGTGATCCCGTTAAGAGAAATCATCTTACCTTCTATATCAAACACGGGACCTTCAGGTAATAAGAGTTTGCCTGTTTTTTCGTCAACAGCAATATTCTCAATCTTTATTTCTTCACCATGAACGTCATAAATGACATCGGGAATGGGTTGGCCTTCATCATCTAAAATCAACTGAGCGGTGCTGACAGGCATACCTTTTTCAAAGAGGTTTTTCAAAATCATCAATGCCATAACGCCTAAAGTCAGTAGGGTGGCAATGTATCCCAATTGTAGAAAAAGATCGTTTCGCTGAGCATCTTTAAACGCTTGAGTCATGAGCTCATTTTTCTTGTTGGGTGATTCGCTAAACTTAAAGCCTTTGACATCGACACTATCGCCTCGATCCAAGTTTAAGCCTGCCGCATTGGCTAGCATTTCTTTGATTTCGGAGGTTTCTGCTTCCGTTAACACCTTATTCATGGCAACGGCAATGGTGATGCGTTGTACTTCACCGCTGGCGTAAACAACTTCTTTGGTTTCTTCGGAATGGGCGTAATTGGTGGTTTCTTTTTTATTGGTGTAACGCTTGTCTTTTTCTTTGTCGTCTTTGGTTTTATAGCTTGGGGCGGTATTGTTTTCCGCACCCGGTGTGCCTTTTTCGTCCTTTTTAGCCCCTTCATATTCTTCAGATTCGCTTTGTTGCGAAACAATCACACCAGTCGCTTGATCATCTTTAATAATTTCAGGTTTTATCGTTTTAATATTGGCACGAGCTTGGTCAAAGTTTAAATCCATAGAAACAGACAGCACCGCATTGCCTTCGCCCACAATCGGTTCAATCAAATCGGTCAACTTCTTTTGAAGGGCCGTTTCCATCTGAGACTTACGCGTTTCACGGGTTTGCATGGTACCGTTGGCGGTGGGGGAATCGTCGAGCGAATTGCCGTAATTGTCTGAAATAACAACTTGTTCAGGCGTTAAACCTGGCACAGCGTGGGATACCAAATTTTTAATCGTGGTGACTTGCTTTTGCTCTAAGCGAAACCCAGGTTCCACCACGAGCATAACGCTTGCTCGAATGGGATCGTCCTTTTCAGTAAAAACGCTTTCTTCGGGGGTGGAAATCATGACTTTGGCATCTCGAATACCTTGAATGGATTGCAAGGTGGTGGAAATTTCATCCGAATTAAACTTTTTCAGCCACTCTTTTTGGACGTCGCCTTGAAGCACAGGGGGGATTTTTGCCAAGCCGACGCCTTGGCTACTGGTGAGTTCATCAGCCGTTTCAAGCATCATTTCGCTTTTTTGATCTTTCGGCACCAGCACCGTTGTTCCGCCATCCGCTAAACGATAGGGGACTTTGACTTCTTTCAACTTGTTGACCGTTGCTGCGGCATCAGGCAAAGAAAGGTTGGAATACAAAACATCATAGGAATCATTGGCTCGATTGAACAGAAAAAAGCCAGCCAAGCCCATGCCTAAAATAAGGGTGCCTAATGTCACTTTTTGTACAAGGCTCAGAGTTTGTAATTTTTCTAAAACAGATTCGATAATAGGGTTCACAGATATTTGTATCTTTCTTTACAAAGGCAAGTAACAAGGGGGTGAAAAAGGAGATCCTTATCAAATTTGCATGCGAGCTATATCCTGGTAAGCATTCACCATTTTATTACGCACTTGAGTCGCAAGTTTAAGCGACATTTCCGCTTTATTGACGGACATCATCACTTGGTGCAAGGGAATTTCTCCGCCTGTGGCATAGTCTTGCATGTTGTCGTTTGCGGTCATTTGCATTTGATTCACACGACTCATTTCATTTTTTAGCATGCTACCAAAGCCCCCGATCGTGTCACCCACGGCTCCACTAGAAAGCTTGTTCTGTTCTTCAATATCAGTTGCTGAAAGCCCTGCTTCGGCTTTAACATCATCACTACTTTTAGAAATGCCTGTACGGTAATGAGCCTGAAAGGTTTGATTGGCTGAATTAAAGTCGCTACCTAATGCATAAGCATCTAAATTGGATTGAAGTGGATTAATCATATGTCGTATTCCATTATATTATGAGCATTGTGTGTTCAAGTATGTGTTAAATTGAAATGTCTTTTTCTATTCTAGTTTTTTTAAGCCTTCCTATGGGGAAAATTGAGATTTTCGTCTTTAAAATCGTTTAAATAAGGGACGAAAGGCTTCCACTTATCTTTCTTCTTAGACTCTACATCTGTAGAGTGGCTTCACTCATGGACTTGGTGGATTTAAACGCTGAAACAGACGCTTCGTACGCCTTACTTGCTGAAATCATATCCACCATTTCAGTCACAGCATTGACGTTGGGGTATTCCACAAAACCGTCTTGATTCGCATCAGGGTGAGTAGGATCGTACACCATACGCATGGGGGTTTCTCTGTCAGTAGAAATTTGTAAAACCTGCACGCCTAGCCCTTGACTACCTTGTAGTTCTTTGGAAGAGCGATTACCTGTACCTTTGGAAAAAGCTATTTTGTCTTGACCCATAGTCATATTTGCCGCAGCATCTTGAGATTCCTGCAACATAGGAGCAAATATCACATTCTTCCGCTGGTAGGCTCCAATCTGCCCATCAGGTCGCCGAGTCGTGTTCACATTAGCAAGGTTAGCGGCGATGGTATCCATACGCAAACGTTGTGCTGTCATCGCAGATGCGGTAATGTCGTAAATGTCCATCATCATACTGTTATCTCTCTTTGGGTTGTCACCATTAAATCATTTATTGTTCAGCAATCACGCCTTTAAGCTGTTGGTTGTAACGACTTTGAAAGGCAATAAGGGCTTGAAACATGCTTGAATTTTTGGTCAAGGCGACCATTTCTCGTTCTAAATCCACACCATTACCATCATTACGGTACTTGAAGCTTTCATTTTGTGTGGGGGTGATACTCGCTCCTGTAATTTCTTCAGCTCCGTCGTAAGCATTCTGAGCCAAATGCTGTTGGAGCGAATCATTGGGTTTATAGTTAAAATGCAAAGGATCGGTTCCGTACATCGCAAGTGGTGTTTGGTTATTGGCGATATTTTCTAGGGAAGATCCAGTCCCTTTGGCGGATGCAATGGCGTGACGCAAGTCGCCTTGAAAGCTGACATCCCGATGGCGATAGTTGGGCGTTTCCGCATTAGAAATGTTTGACACAATCGCTTTTTGCCGAGCCAAGTGACCGTCCAAACTTTTTGCGATGACATCCCCCGTAAGGGAACGAAATAAGTCCATATTGATTTGTCTCTCTCTATTTCTCTCAAAATCAGGTTAGTTTAAAGCAGGTGCTTTTTTAGTATGACAAGTCCACTACCTGCCTTCATTGACCTTTAGGTTAGTTTTTGGCCTATCCTCGTTTGTATTTTGCACATCGCTTTCTAAATCTTTAATATGTTTAATATTTTTGTCTGCCCAAAATTTTGCGGTCAACACCGAAAGCATCGACAAACGAGCTACATTTAACAAGCTAAAGCGCGCTGTTAAGCAAGTTAAGGCAAAGGTTGGCCATTCTTTTTGAAAGGACTCATGGATGGATCTGCTATCAGGAAGTCTACTTTTGGCTTTAATCCAACCCACAAGTCCTCCTTGCCAATTGTTCATAACGTGTAGGACTGAATTTTTATCTTCAAATCGTTTCGCCATGGCATCAAAATATTTTTTGATCACCAGCCCTTCGCGCTTTGCAACCCCCAACGCCATCACCAAACCCAGAATTTGTGCACCCAACATCACCGTTGAAAAGACAAAGTTAAACTTAAAGGCTTCTACCGCGTGATGCTTCCAATTTTCCGCATAGTGCTTCCATTCAGGATAGGTCAAGCTTTTTTCAGGCAAAGGGTGATCGTTTTCCTCATTTGCATTCTTCCTATTCGCAGGGGTTTGTCCTGTACTAGTTTGGTGATTCTCGTCATCTTCACTAAGTTTGTGCCATTCGTTAGCAATATGTTTCGCCAATTTCACTTGATGCTTGGTTAAGTACATGGAAAGCAACACACCCGACAGCACACCAAAACCCATTGTTTTAAGCACACTAGGCAAAATAGTCAATAATTTACTTTTTAGTGTATTGTCTGCTTTCGCGACTTCTTCAAAACCTTGAAATAACAAATGGTACATTAGAAATTGAAAAAAGTTTCCTTTCTTCAGCGTATTCGGATAGTGATTTAAAACGCCTGTTTTATTTAAGGCAAAAGCAATCGGAATAGATGCTAAACCTGCTACTAAACCCGTTGAAATGCCAATGCTCGCTCCATCTAAAACTGAAAGAGCTCGGTGTTTTTGACGATTTTTCACATAAGAAAGTAAGACCGCTTCTTCGCGGCTATGGGCTGTTTCAGGAGGGCGTGTTTCTGAATCCTCCAGCAAGTCTTTGGAAAGTCGAGCCGTTGGTAAGAGAATGTTGTCGATTAGTAGTGACTCCTCATTTGGAAGATTCGCGTCAGGCGTTGCTGAACTGTCCCCTTGCCGTTGTGCCAGCGGAGACTTTAATCGTATTGGTATGAGTGAGTAAAATCCATTAAGCATGAATAGGCAGCCACTTATTAAGTCATTTAAAAGAGAAAGTAGAACTATTGTAATTCAGTTTATATTGTTTGTATAGTATTTATTATATTCCTTACCCAATCTTGTTAAAGTACTTACACTTTGTAACAAATGAGAAACAAAAAGGCACGAAAGTTATTAAGATTGTTTTTATATATATGTAAGTATTAAAACAAAACGCCTACCTGCCTCTCGTTTTCTTTCCCCCCTACACTCATTAAGAAGAATTTCCTTAACACACACACGACACCGTGTCTTGCATCGTTTTTTGCCGAATCCCTCTGCAATATATTTGTATAGACACGGTTTTTTTTAAGTGCCTGTTGTATGAATCGTCGTATAATTTTTTTCTCTTTATTATAAAATCTCTCTCACTATCTAGAACAATAAGTCCCTTTGAATGCTTCAGAGGGCTTTTTTTTCGGTAATACACCATAAAGAGACTACATTATCACTGTATTCCTAGCAGGCCATTATTTATGAAAGCCGTTCAGGATCTCACTTAACTCAACAAAATACCGTAAGCCAAAACATCGCAAGTGTGCGACACATTCTAAAAGGCTCTATCCGTTAAAAAAGCTGTAAATCAACGCTTAGAATAAACGGAAAGGCTTACGACTTTCTTCTTTTAAGAAAAGAATACTTTGTACATCTTCAGGAGTCAAAAGCTCTAAGCGAATTAGAATATCCGCAATTTTGGCACGCTCACCCATGGCGGATTCAATATACTGCTGGGTCTGAAGAGCCAGTTCCATTTGTGCCTGATCTACACGCCCAATAAACACGAGGTATTCGCCTATACGAATTTCGTCACCCAAGAAACGAATAGATGCTTCTAAGACTTTAGAGTGAGGCGGTTTAATATACTGTTGACGTAAAGCTGCAATAAATAAATGACAAGCATTTTGTAAAGACCATTCATATCTCGCACACATCATAGCGACGTTATCATTGTGACGAACAGCATCCAACAACAAAACCATGTCTCCATGTTCGCTTAACGAAAGGGTTCGTAGGGCTTCTTGCCCTCTTTCGCTCAGAGTAGGTTTCCATAATTGCAAGAAGTCTTCACGACTAACCGAACTCAAACGATGAATGCCCGCATCTTTTTCAAGATAACTTTTCAAATCGGTATAAATAACTTGCTGCACCCACATCGGTAAGTTTGCCATTTCAGAAAGAACCAAGCCTAATTTATTGGCTCGGGCTTGGGCTTCAGGGGAGTTATAATTCATTTGTTGCTTAGCTTTGGCTTGAGCAGGAGAACTTTCATGAGGAGCTGGCAAAATGACGTCCACCTTGATTAGATCACTTAGGGAACTATTTCCTTGCGGAGCCTGCTGGGAAAGTAAAGGTTTGGCTTGTGTGGGGAAATCGGACATAAGAAAGCATCCTTATTGGTCAGAAGATTAGTGGAGGGTCTATATCAAAGAGATATAAATGATATATTCAGTATAAATTATAATAAGGTAGGATTCCTTTATTTCAGATAAAGAATACTCTATAAAGCTTACGCATTTTTATTTAGATCATAAGGATTCATTCCGCCATCTAGAGAAGGGGGGTAAATTGGTCTCTTCGTGATACAATATAGTTTCAAAATAAAGGATGCCTGATATGCCTAAATCCTCAATTAAACTTGGACTCTTCTTCCTGCTTACCCTTGTTATGCTTGGCATTTATAGTAATCGCTTCTTTCAGGGACATTCTAGTACTCCTAAGGCAGATGCCACTGAAACCCCTGTAAACGTTTCCAAAGTACACAGCTTCGTGCCAGAAGCTTCCGCTGATTTAATTCGTGTGGGCTTGAGCAATGACGATATGTCTGAACAAAGCATGGCAACAAGCATTCTTAGCGCTGAAGGGGCGTTTCAGTTGTTCGGCCAAGAAGATGGTGTTGCGTTGACAAATTTTCAAGCTGGGGATGCTGTTAGCTTTAATGTTCAATCGGGTCGCCTTCATGTATGGGTTCGTCGCATGGGGGAAACCGATTTCAGCCCGTTAAAGCTTGAAAAAAAAGTGTCTTTGGGTGATGAAGCATGGATTAAGCCACTTGAGGAAAACGGATTTGTCAAGGTTTTAAATCTTCATAGGCATGGTAAAACGCCACGCTATCGTGGGGTTATGCAGGTTAAAACGTTGTCTAGTCAATCGTCTCAATTACAGTTAATTAACCAATTGCCTATGCAAGATTACTTACGTGCAGTGGTTCCTAATGAATTGCCCATTCGCTTTGGGATTGAAGCGGTTAAGGCCCAAGCCGTGACGGCGCGCAATTATGCAGTACGCCCGCGTGAAAAAAGCTGGCATGACTTCGATATTTGTGACAGTCAGTTGTGCCAAGCCTATTACGGTCAACAAACAGAAACGACTGCCACTGATGAAATGCTAGAAAAAACGGCAGGACAAGTCCTTCTTTGTGGAGAGGACGTCGCCTTAACGCTCTATAGTTCTTCTCACGGAGGCGTCAGCACCAATTACCACAACGCCTTTAGCGATGTAAAAACTCAAGCCTTCCCTTCGCCGGTTTTACCTTATTTAAGAAGCGTGCAAGACGATGCCAGCATCAAAGAACGCTACCCCAGCCTGAGTGATGAATCCACATTTTTAGCCTATTTGAAGGATGACACCCTACCTAGTTACGACAAAAAATCACCTCATTTCCGTTGGAAACAACAGATCACTTACGCCCAGTTGACAGAAAATGTGCATCGTAACCTGCCAAACTTATTGAAACGATCGCACACGGCCCGATGGATTGAAACCAGTGCGAACGTCACGAAAAATATCGGTAAGGTCTTACGTTTAGAGCCTTTAGAACGTGATGAGTCAGGTAAGTTGATGCGTTTAAAAGTGCATACCAGTAAAGGGGCGATTCTGGCGACCAAAGAATTTGTGATTCGCAGTTTGCTTCGCACGCCCAACAAGCTATTTCTTTCTGCAAGTATTGCGTTTGAACCCTGGCGAAATGAAGTAGGTGACGTCATTGGTGTAACGATTTACGGTACTGGTTTTGGACATGGTGTAGGGATGAGTCAATTTGGTGCAAGTGGCATGAATGATTTAGGCTTTAAGTATTCACAGATTTTGGCACACTATTACTCAAGCACCGAATTGGGCAGTCTACCCTTGATTTTGAAAGCATCTATCCCCCAGCTTCAAACGATTCACGGGGTCTTAGGTCATCGGGTTTTATTACATATTAAGCCCCTGCAAGATCAAAAAATCGACACGCCTTTTGTTTTGCGGATTAATGAAGTGGGTTTACGTATGCTTCCTTTTCAAAGTCCTCATCGGGTTTTTGATGTAACACATTATCTGCAAGGGGATGCATTGAACACCTTACACTGGCCAGCCTACCCGAATGTGAAGGTGTGGTTGAGTTTTCCAAAGGCTTAGGCTTGACTTTCTTCAAAAGCTTCACTTAACCCTCTCCTTATTTTAGGAGAGGGTACAAGCAAAAAAGGTTTTACAGCTCTTTCTAACCAAATGTAACAAAAAAGCAAAATACTCTTTTAACTTACCTTTATTTATTCACATAGAGCAATAAGCATTTATAACTTAAACATGTAAATGTAAAATGAGAGAAATGAAAGAATTTAAAATATATGAGTAGCATTAATTCTGTCAATAGTTACTGGGGTGGTTCCTCAGCGAACATAAGAAGCCCTAAAAAAGCAGGGGCTAACACTGCGTCAGACAACCTAGATCCTCTAACAAAGTATTGGGGACGCCCTGGTGCAGGTTTACAAAAAGCAGGTTCTAACGCTGCTTCTTTCAAAATCCAAGAAGGTCAATTGGATGTACAAGCAACAAGCTTTATTCAAAAATGGGATGCCAACGAAGACGGCGTACTAGACTTAAACGAATTTAGACAATCCAACGGCTTAACAGGCGATGTTAAAACAAGAATTAGCAGTACTGAACTTGCACAAGCCTTATGGGCTGCCATTGCGGGTCCAGACGGTACATTAAGTGCTGGCGAATACGCGCGTTGTTTGTTAGGCATGGATGAAAACCTAGACGGCGTGATTACACAAAAAGAATCCGACAAAATTAAAACCAAATGGGCAAAGGAAGCGGCTGAAGATCCTGGTAAAGCGAATGTTCGTATTTACAATGACAACGTCGCCTTAGGTACGGATGTTGGGTTAGACACCAAGTTTGCCTTAGGTTTTGAAGAAAAATACGCCAAGAGTCTTGAAGAAGACGACATGAGCGATATGTTAGACGACACCACTTCAGCAACAGACTCAAGCGATATTTCAGACATTCTTAAATCTTTAGGTATTGATATGCCTAAACCAGCCACTACTAAAGCGCCTACTGCTACAAGCACCACGCCAGATATTGCAGCCATTCTTAAATCTTTAGGAATCACGTCTTCCACCAGCACTGCTTCGAGCGTTGGCAGTGATACCAACTACGGCTTTTCGGCAGAAATCTTAGCCACCTTGCGTGATCCTGTGAACATCGTAGATGGCTTACCTATCGTCTAATCAAATGTTTATTTCCTTTCAATCCACAAGAGGCTCATTCGGCCTCTTGTTTTGGTTTTTATGAAAACACTAGAACATTCTTGAAAAATTCGTTATACTATAAGCATCATATCGATATAGAGAGGGATGCCTAAATTGAACCAAAACACCCCCCAAGACGCTAACAATTTTAGCGAAACCAAGCTCTTGCTTGATATTCTGCCCCAAGGCATTCAATCCGCTATTCATGAAGATGAAATCGATTCACTGGTAGAAATCGTGCTAGACTTGGGACGCCCCGCCGAAGTCCGCTTCCTCGACGGCTCCTTCCGAGACGTGGGCGACGTTCCTGTCACCCACGACGACATCACCCACATTCTCGAAAACATCAGCCCGTTTTCAGATGATAACCGCTCGGGGATTACACGTACCCTGCACCGCATTAGTGCGATTCGTAACCGTCAAGATGACGTCGTAGGGCTAACCTGCCGTGTCGGACGCGTCTTGCTTGGCACGATCGATGCCATTGCCGATATTGTCGCCAGTGGCAAGAGCATCTTGCTGTTGGGGCGTCCTGGTGTGGGTAAAACGACCAAGTTGCGTGAAATCGCCAAGGTCATTGCCAATGAGCACCAGAAGCGTGTGGTGATTGTGGACACCTCCAACGAAATTGCGGGCGACGGCGATATTCCTCACCCTGTGGTAGGGCGTGCCAGACGCATGCAAGTGAAAACGCCCTTGCAACAGCAAAACGTCATGATTGAAGCCGTTGAAAATCACATGCCTGAAGTCATTGTGATTGATGAAATCGGCACCGAAGCTGAAGCCCAAGCGGCACGCACGATTGCGGAACGTGGCGTGAGCTTGATTGCCACCGCTCACGGCACAAAACTTGAAAACCTGATTAAAAACCCTATGTTGAGCGACCTCATCGGTGGGATTCAAAGTGTGACGCTTGGCGATGAAGAAGCCCGCCGTCGCGCCACGCAAAAAACCATTTTAGAGCGTGAAAATCCGCCCACTTTTGATGTGGCGATTGAAATACGAGACAAAAACACCTTTGCCGTTTACTTAGACGTTGGCAAAACGGTGGATGACATGCTACGAGGCTTTGCGGTGAATCCTGAAATTCGCAAAACCGCCGAAGACGGTAGTGTGAAGATATTAAGCACGCAAGTCAAGCAGTTGATGGATCCCATTAACCCTGAAGGCGGGATGAAAACGGCGTCTCCGCAGGAAGCGGTGCTGGTGCATAAGCCCATTCAGCAAGAAAACGTGCAGTGCTTCAACGTCTTTTTATATGCGGTGACCAAAAGTTTTGTGGAACGCATTTTAGAGCGTTTGAACCTGCAACATGTGATTCGTCTAACCCTTCAAATGCACGAAGCCCACGCGGTGCTAGCCCTTCGTGGTCACGCCCGCCCTGGAGCCAAAATCTTGCGTTTGGCGACTGATTTTGAAGTGCCGTGTTTCTATACCAAAACCAACACGATTCCGCAGATCCAGCGTGCTTTGCGAGAAGCCCTTGAAGCCACGGAACTCGGGCAGAACATTTTGGATCAACTGCGTTTAAGTGTAGGTGAAGAAAATAGCCGTACGGCATGGGCAAACTCAGCCGTGGAAACGGATGCCAGTTCGCCTCAGCATGATGAAATTGAATCCGCCATTCAAGAAGTGGAAGCGGGCATTCAAATCGTATTGAATACACAGAAGTCTTTTGAACTTGAGCCTAGACGCTCGTATATTCGCCGTTTACAGCACGATCATGTGGAAAAGTTCAACTTAATTTCGCTTTCCGTCGGCGCGGAACCCGAACGCCACATCAAGATTTTGCCGAATAAGGCTTGAATGTCTCAATTGTAAACAAAACCTTACAATCTAGCGAGTAAACGACCTTATTTACTTGATTGCTTTACTTTAAAAGGGGGTTTGATTTATAATGAAATTGGATGTAATGTGCATCCCTTATTTTATTTTTTGGAGAAACACCCCATGATGATGTCAAAAATTGGAATTAACGGCTTCGGACGCATCGGACGAATGACCTTCCGTGCCATTTTACTAAACCCCAACGTTGATTTAGACGTGGTCGCCATCAACGATTTAACGTCCACCGATATGTTGGCGTATTTATTGAAATACGATTCCACACACGGTATTTTAGACGCTGAAGTATCTCACGACGATCAAAACATCATCGTTAATGGCAAAGCCATTCGTGTGTATAGTGAACGCAACCCTGCGGATATTCCTTGGGCAACCGCTGGAGTCGACATCGTACTTGAATGTACAGGCTTCTTCACCGATGCGAAGAAAGCACAGGCTCACATTGACGCTGGTGCGAAGAAAGTCATTATTTCTGCTCCTGCGAGCAATGAAGACGCCACGTTTGCTGTAGGGATTAACCACACCAGCTACGATCCGAGCATTCATCACATTATTTCTAATGCCAGTTGCACCACCAACTGCTTAGGGCCTGTCGCAAAAGTTTTGCATGAAAGCTTTGGTATTGAAAAAGGCTTAATGACCACCATTCACAGCTACACGGGCGATCAACGCTTAATTGACGCCCCTCACAGTGACCCTCGCCGTGCGAGATCTGCTGCGGTCAATATGATTCCTACGTCTACAGGGGCGGCCAAAGCCATTGGCTTGGTCTTGCCTGAACTTAAAGGTAAGTTGGATGGTTTCGCAGTTCGCGTGCCAACCATCGACGTTTCCATTGTCGATTTAACCTTCACGGCTAGCAAGCCTACGACCGTTGAAGCCATTAACGAAGCGATGCTCAAAGCTGCCAACGGCGAATTGAAAGGCGTTTTGGAATACATGCAAGCCCCCTTGGTGTCGACCGATTTCATTGGCAACGCCCATAGTTCGATTTACGATCCGACCATGACGAGAGTCTTGGAAGGCAACTTGGTGAAAATCGGTGCGTGGTATGACAACGAAACAGGGTATTCCAACCGTTTGGCGGAACTCACCCAGTACGTGGCGTTGAAAACGCCAGCGACGGCTCACGCTTAGTTTTTTGGTACGGAGGGGGTTACGTTTGACGTTGCCCCCTTTGTTAAATTGATCAGGAAAAATAAATGCGTTTCTCTACAATGACTTCTTTCTCTAATGCTCCATCTCGTTTAACATTCCCCCTTCCTTCCACGACTGTTCAAACTCAACGAACAGGTAGGTTACGTGATTCTAATTTTTTCTATGGAGATCCTCTACTTGAAAATAATGTAGACCTATTTCCAGGTTTTTTGCAATCGGATTATGATCAGAGAGGGGTTTGGGAGATAGTTAAGATGATACTTGAGAAGATAGCTGAGGGGACCCCTCCAGATATACGGCGAACTTTACTCATTCACTATGATGAAAAGTACCCTTCAAATCAGCTTTTAACAGATTATCTAAAATGGCTGAATGCTATTTCTTACGTGTTGAATAGGAAGGCAATACCTCATGCCATAGAAACGATGAATGAGGATCCTAAAAAAATTCTCAGGCTAGATTTTTCAAAGATTCCTATAAATAAACTTCACACTTTGAAACAACTACTAAGCGAAAACCTACTTTTAATTTAAAATAAAACCTATTTGGCGGTGTCCTTGATGTCCAGCATCCTCGATGAAATTGTTACCCACAAACGAAAAGAAGTCGCCCTATGGCAAAGTCAAACGTCGATCGACTATTGGCTTGAAGCGGCGAAACCTAAGCCCACCGAAGACGCCTTTCGCTTTGAACAGGCCTTGCGAGACGCAAAAACAGGCTTGCACCTCATTGGGGAACTCAAACCCAAATCACCGAGTGCGGGTATTTTGCAAGAAACCCCTGATGTCCCTAAAATCATCGGCGCGTATAACGAAACATGCTCCGCTATTTCCGTGTTGACGGATGTCCACTACTTCGGCGGAGGCTTCGACCTGCTCGAAAACGTCAAAACATTGACCAGCAAACCTGTTCTGTGTAAGGATTTCATCATTGATTTATACCAAGTCTTGCTCGCTGTAGCGAGCAGAGCCGATGCTGTCTTGCTGATTATGAAATGCCTCGACGATTTTGAGTATGTCAGTCTGTTTGAAGCCATACGCAGCTACGGCTTAACGCCTGTGGTGGAAGTACAGAACGAAGAAGAGCTTAAGCGAGCCTTATTGCCTCACCCGCCTGTGATTCTCATCAATAACCGTAATTTGTCCACCTTTGAGATTGAAAAAGAAACGACCCGTCGCTTGGCACCGCTCTGCCCTGAAAGCACGGTGATTATTTCCGCCAGTGGGTTTGCCTCTTTAGAAGACGCCGATGAATTCACCGACATCGCCGATGCGGCACTGATCGGCACTTCCTTGATGCATAGCTTTTAGCTATTAAAGAAATCAACCGTACATTCAATCGGTACGACTTCGCCTGTAACATTATCAACACTAAAGTGAAAACGATCGTTACAATCATCGGCTATGTTAGTTCCACCTAAACCCCCTAGGTTTGGAGCATCGTTGCCATTGACATCTACATAAAAATCATCAGTCGGGGTGGCGGGTGTACTTAAAAGACCATACACAATCATGCCATTATTTAGATGAACGGCTCCCCCACCAACCGAAGCATTATCCAAGACTCCTGGAGGTAAACAAGGGGCTAAATTACCCTGCCCAAAAGGACAAGTTTGTTTGACTTGCAGTTTATTTTGAAGAGTTGCCCAGCGTTGAGCAATTGGTAAAAAATGATTACCTTTTAATCGCTCATCATAAAAATGACCTTCTACGGTTTCTAAAATGAGCTGCAATTGTGTTCGTTGAGCTGTTTGCTGAGTAGCATTCAAGACTGTAGGAACAAGAATCGCTGCGATAACACCAATAATGGCAAGCCCCAACAAAAGTTCCACAAGGGTAAAAGCACTTTTATACACAGTCGCCTTAAATCGGTTCATTATGAATCCTATCTTAAAATCATTTAATTTTTTTTCTATTTGGTGTATCGATATTTTTACGATAAACTTTAAAAGAACTTAATACTCTTTTCAAGGAACACTTATGCCTGAAACAACAGTCAAAACTGATGATCACCCTGTAGAGCTTAATCCCATGGTTGAAAAATCGGTGGCTTTTGTTACATTAGGGTGCAAAGCCAACGCTCTAGAAAGTGCTGCACTCGCTGAACGCTTTAAGGATTTGGGCTGGCAACTGCACGCCGAGCGTGAATCCGCTAGCCTTTACGTCTTCAATACTTGCACCGTCACTGAAAAGGCGGATGCCGAAGCCCGTCGGCTGATTCGTAAGCTTAAACGCCAAAACCCCGCCAGCCGTATTGCCGTTACAGGCTGTTACGCCCAAGTGGCTCCGCTGGTGTTTAAGGAGATTGGCGTGGATTTCATCATCGGCAACAATTTAAAGGACAATCTCCCTGATATTGTGGCGACACAATTCGCCAATTACTACGCCGATCTCAACGACGGACCACTTATTATGGTGGACGAGTTTGAAAAAAGTCGAGAGCTGGTCTCTCGTGTCGGCAGCTTTGCTGGCATTGCACGGACTCGTGGGAGCATTAAAATCCAAGACGGTTGCGACTATAAATGCACCTATTGCATCATTTGGAAGGGGCGAGGCCCCAGTCGTTGCTTGAGTGTAGACGCCGTCACGCAACAGATTCAACACATGGTGGATGAAGGCTTTAAAGATATTACCATTACAGGCATTAACATTGGGCAGTATCAGCATGAAGGTGTTAATCTCGCTGGGTTGTTACGTCATGTGGTTACGCAGGTGGACGGCGATTATCAGTTGCGTTTGTCGTCGTTGGATCCCTTAGAAGTCACCGATGAGTTGATGAACGCCATGGCTGAATCGAGTGGGAAAATTGCCCCCCATGTGCATTTATCGAGCCAAAGTGCGGAAGACGGCGTTTTAAAAGCGATGGCTCGTCGTCACCATGTCAAAGACTTGGTTTATGTGTGTGAGCGTTTGCAAGAACTGATGCCGACGATTGCGATAGGCTCCGACATGATTGTGGGCTTTCCGACGGAAACAGACGAATCTTTTGAAGCCAGTTATAAAGTAATTGAAGCCATTCCTATGCACTATTTGCACGTGTTTCGCTATTCGCCTCGTGCAGGGACGCCTGCAGCAGAGATGCGTCCGCAAGTGCAAGAATCAGTGCGTAAAGAGCGTGCGACTCGTTTGATTGCGTTGGCGGATGCGAAAAAGCGTGCCTTTTATGCGCAATTTTTGGGTCAAACCTTGTCGATGTTGTGCGAAAACATCAAGGATGACGGCAGTATGGAAGGCATCACGGAAAATTATATTCGGGTGCATTTGTCTGCGGAAGACGTGGAAAATCATGAACTTTCGCCAAATCAGCGTGTTTCTGTTAGAATAAAGGCTTGTGAGGCTTCTGACTTCGTCGAAGCGGTGGTCGCCCCTTAAGGCGAGAAGGCATAACCTTTTATGACAACGCAAGGCAACGAAACGCTCTATATCACGACCGCCATTGACTACGTCAACGGTAAACCCCACTTGGGTCATGCTTACGAAAAAATGGCAACCGATGCCATTGCTCGTGCGTTTAAAGCCATGCAGGTTCCCACCTACTTCCTCACAGGGGTCGACGAACATGGCATAAAAGTGGAACAAAACGCCGCCAAACACGAAAAATCCCCCAAAGCGTATGTGGATGAACTCACCCAATCGTTCACCCAGCTCTGGCAACACTGCGATGTCGCCTACGATCGTTTTATTCGCACCACAGAAGAACAGCACTATGTTTTAGTGGCTCAATTATGGCAACGCTTGTTGAACAAGGGTGACATCTATAAAGACAGTTATGAAGGCAAGTACTGCACAGGTTGCGAAGCCTTTCTAAACGAACGAGATATGGATGAGCAAGGGCATTGCTTGATTCACAAAACCGCCCCTCAAATCGTGCTTGAAGAAAATTACTTCTTCCGCTTGAGCCGTTACAAACAGCCGTTGCTGGACTACTTTGAAGCGCATCCTGATTTTGTGCAACCTGCGTTTCGCAAGGCAGAAGTTTTGAATATGCTGGAAAATCTGCAAGATATTAGCGTGTCTCGTAGCCGAAAAGCCGTCACATGGGGCATCCCTGTGCCGAATGATGATGAGCAGGTCATTTATGTGTGGATCGACGCTCTTTCCAACTATTTAACAGGACTCAACTACCTAGGTGCCGACGATTCACTGTTTAAACGCTTTTGGGCGACCGCGGATGGGCATCCCAATGCGGTGCATATCATCGGCAAGGACATTCTACGTTTTCATGCGATTTACTGGCCAGCAATGTTGATGAGTGCTGAACTGCCTTTACCGAAAACGATCTTCGCTCATGGGTTTATCACTTTGGAAGACGCCAAAATTTCTAAATCACTCGGCAATGTCATTTCGCCTTTTGAAATTACGGCGGAATATGACTTGCCCAACGCCGATACACTACGCTATTACCTGTTGACCTGCACGCCCTTTGGCAACGATGGCAATTTTTCTATTCAAGATTTTAAACTCAAGGTGAATGCAGATCTCGCCAATAATTTGGGCAACTTGCTGAATCGTTCGCTTTCCATGGTGAATAAGTATTTTGAAGGCAATTTGCCAGTTTGCGATGCCAGCTCATCAGAACCGTTTTTTGCGGACTTGCAAGAACAAACCGCCTTGCGTGATGCCGTGGTATCGGCGTACCGTGCCTATGATTTTCAGAAGGTGGCAAGCCTCTTACTGGAGCGGGTGGATCTCGCCAATCGAGCCATTAACGACCTGCAACCATGGACGCTCCATAAAGAAGGGCAAACCCAGCGTTTGGCAGCTTTGTTGTATGCCGTTTTAGAAGCCGTGCGAATCGTAGCGATTTTGTTTCAACCGATTTTACCGAATTTGTCGCAGGATATTCTCAACCAGCTGGGTTTTGGCACGAATGCCTTCACCAGTTTTGAAGACATCGGTGGCTTGCGGTTTTCTGAATCGGACGCTCATCGTGTGAATCCCACAGGGCCGCTGATTCCAAGGCTCGACAGTGAACTTGTTGGGGCTGACAAGAAAAAATAGGAGATGCTAAAATGATGAATTTAACGGCTGAATTGTACTGGTTACCGCATTGTTCGACCTGCCAAAAAGCGAAAGCTTTTTTAGAAGAGCAAGGCATCACCTTTACGCTGGTGCATGACATTAAAGCCACCACCTTGAGCGAAGCCCAAGTTAAGCGATTGGTCGACGCCGTGGGTGGCGTGGAGTCTTTGTTTTCCAAGCGAGCCATGAAATTTCGCCAATGGGGCTTGAATGAAAAAGACTTGAGCCAAGACGAGTTATTGGCTTACATGGTGCAGGAATACACCTTTATCAAACGACCTGTGACGTTGTTAAGCAACGGTGATGCCTTTGCAGGGTTTGCTCCTAAGCAGATGGCGACGTATTTTGATGCTTTGAAGGCGTCGAAGGCTTAATTTTTAGTTTTGGCTAGCTCCGTTTTTAGCTGGTCGTCGTCAAAGACCTTTGCTTACTCGTTTTGGCTAGCTTGTTTCTATAGCTGGTGGTTGGTTTTTCTGTGTCTTTTATAGTTTGTCGACGTCAGGGACCTTTACTCCGCCAAAGGTCTCTGACGCACAGCGTTAAACGGAGCTAAACAAACCCAAAAAAACGATTTTTAAAACTCACTTTCATCTATAAAAACTAGAGAAAAACTAAATCTGCGTAGTAAGCACCAAGTATCGCAAGACGGCTTGGTGAAAGTCCTGCTCCGACTCGATGACCTTACGATAGGCATCCGCCGTTTCACGCTCACGAATGTTCACCACAAACAGGGTACTGTCCCCCATTTCAAAGGACGTTCGCTCCCCTTTCTCTAACGCTTGAGCCGTCTTCCATTCGCCAGACGCTGCATTATAAATCCCCCATTGAGCCTCAAGTTCCGCCAAAACCTGTTCCAAACCTGTGGAAAGCTCTTGGTACGCAAATAAATACTGAACATCCAACGATTGTAAATCGAGTTCCGCATAACGCAATTTGCCTGTTGCGGTACGGTACCGTAAAGGCACTTCATACTTAATGCCCGCCTTTATCGCCGCCCCGATGCCTTCTTGCCCCAATTGATAGCTGGGACTCACAATCGCATCGAGCTTTGGCAAGAAGGCTTGCTTCGCCAGATCAATATCCAACTGGGCAATTTCCTTGCTAATGGGGAAGCTCAACAAGCGAGGGTGCATTTTCAACATCGCTAGCTTGCCCGATTCCTTCATGGTGTCTAAGTCCAAGGCATCAGGCTTGGGCAGATGTGCTTCTTTCGGCGACCATTGAGGTAACACGTCTAAACGACCATCTTTCGGTTCTTGATTCCACAAAAGCAGGCTTAGCTTGATCTCAGTTTTCTTAAAATTCAAGGTATCTTTGGCGACTTGGCCTTGGCGTTTTTGCACCTCTTTTTGGACTTCCACAAAGGCAATTTCAGGCAAGTCCCCCGCGTCAACTCGCTTACGCACTTGAGACACCCGTGTTTTACCCAAGTCTAAAAGCTTGATGCTCGTATCTAACAAGCGTTTGGAAGCCACCCATTCCCAATAGGTTTCGCCCGTTTTTTGCTGTATTTGAAGCTCCTTAAGCTGTAAATCCAACGCCGCTTGCTTCAGATCCAACGCCGCTTGCTTTTCAGCCACGCTAAAGGGGTTCGTGCCACGATATCGTAACAAAGGCAAAATAAAATTTGTATAGATTTCACCGCCTTGCCCCACAGGCGACACACTCGAAGATAAGTCCCCACGAGCGGTGCGGTAACCACCTTCCACAATCAAGCCGTAACGCGTCAAGAGACTCACGGCGTTGTCAGATAAATAGGCGTCTTTTTGCTTGCCAGGAGCGGTAGAGTTATTGTATTGCCTGTATTCAAAGCCGCCTGCCAGCTTCGGATCAAACGCCCCTTGCGTAGCCAAGAACTTGGCTTGACTTTGTTGCAATTTCAAGCGAGCCAGCCGTAAATCAGGATGCGTCTGCTTCACCCATTGCAAGGCATCTCGCAGTTGCAAACCTTTTTCAGCGTTCACGTTAATTTGCGTGAGTTGAGCCAGCTCTTTCGGAGGCGTCTTTTCAAGCGTCACTAAGCTTAAATCTGGGGATACTTTCGTGGGCTTCTTCATGTGAAAATCAGGCATTTTCGCCTGTGCAAGGGGCATTGGGACGCTTAGAATGACAAGGCTCATAAGCAACACCCAAGAAACGGGAGGGCTACTTGGCTTTGCCCACCTTGCTTTTGATGCCTCCGAATTTTTTGGACTTATCATAATACCCATTTTCTTTTCCTGATTTGGCGTAATTGCCACCTGTTTCTTTTTTAACATTGTCTAACGCACTATTAACAGGCGGTGGCTTCTTCTTCAAGTTTAGTTCAAAGCCGTTGAAGCGTCGCCATAATTCGTAGCCGAGAGGGACTTGATCCAACATGACCCAGCCAATGGCTTGCGTGCCGTAACGCAAATGCTGATCTTCAGGCCATT
The DNA here is from genome assembly GCA_040375445.1 of Gammaproteobacteria bacterium. GTDB lineage: Bacteria > Cyanobacteriota > Vampirovibrionia > Vampirovibrionales > JAJTHC01 > JAJTHC01. The sequence continues at coordinate 36,296 of JBEISK010000019.1, forward strand.
CTTCTTCTTTGCGTTCTTTAATGGCTTTTTCATCGGGTTCAATCAAAACACGGAAACGGTTTTGACCGTCATCCACCGCATCAATCACCACCACACGTCCTGCATAGGTTCCCATGGCGACTTTAGGCCAGCCTGAAAATTGTACCGCAGGGTAGCCTGCAAACTGCAAACGCACTTGACGCCCGACTGAAACCAAGGGAGCATCGACGTCGGTTAAGAAAAGCATCACCAGACGGTCGCCTGCATCAGGCACGACAATAGCGAGTTCGTCGCCTTCTTTTAGCGTTTGCCCTGCCCCATACACATTCGTGCGGACTAAACGCCCTTCTACAGGAGATTTTATCGTGCGTTGGGCTTGACGTTCTTTTAGGTTGACGATTTCATTGTCTAACTTCACGAGTTCCGATTGGGCTTTGGCATAATCTTGACGAGCCTTGGCGAGTTTAGACGCTGTTTCACTTTGCTTGGCATCGACATCTAAATTCGTTTTACCGATTCCGTATGTCGCCCCTTGAAAAGACTGTTCTGCCCCTTTTAAATCCGCTTGAGATGCCGTTAAATCGCTTTGGGCTTTGACGAGACGGTTTTCCGCCACTTCAAGGTCTCGCTTGCTTTTGAGCCCTTCATTATAAAGCTTACGGATTCGCTTTTCGTAGTAATCCGACGTTTGAAACTCTTTTTGATTCGCCAACACTTTCTGTTGAGCGGAGCGTATTTTAAATTGACTTTCTTGTTGCTTGGCTTGGGCTTCAGGCACCACATAAGCTCGACTATTTGAAACCGCCGACTGTTGAGCTTCCAACGCTGCAATTGTTTCTTGTGTTGCAGTTATTTGAGCGTCTTGAGCGTCTCGCATGGCAAGCATTTTGTCAAGCTGTTGATCATCTAAATAATAAGGTTTAATTTCTTCTAGTTCAAGAAGGGGTTGCCCCACTTTCACCCAATGCCCTTCAGGCACCAGCCACTGCTTGATGCGAGCATCAATGGGAGCCATAACCGTTTGTGGGCGGTGCATGGGGTTACGCGTACTCACTTCCCCCACACCCGAAACCGACTGTTGCCAAGGAGCAAAGAGCATCAAACACGTACTCAAGAATACCAAGAAAACTAAATAAATAGACAGTTGCCCCATGATTTTAGGCGTACCTGTCAACTTGGTAGATTTTATTTTGTGAAGCGATTCAAGGGAATGAAGTTCGCTTTGTGAACTCATAATCGGCATGATTAGAAGCGTCCCCCTTGATTAAAATTCGGGAAAAGTTGCGTAAAGAGCATATCACCTTCCTCAAAGAGTTCCTTCGGCTTGCCTTTGCCAACAATTTCCCCTTCAAAAAACATATACACATAAGAGCAGGCGGCGACAATATCGGCATCATGTGTGACAATCACGAGCGTCCATGAGTATTTGGGAGATGTTAACTTCTCGACAATCTGCCGACGTGTGGGGGCATCAATGTGGTGAAACGCTTCATCTAAGACCAATAGTTCGGGGTTAGACACCACCGCACGAGCCAATAAGACCATTTGCCGTTTGCCTGAAGAAATGTTCAAACCTTCGCTTTCAAGAGGCATGTCTAAACCCATGGGTAGGTTATCTAAAACATTGACAAGTCCTGACACGTCGACCGCATTGTTGAGGGCTTCTTCACTAATGTTTTGGCGTCCCATTAAAATATTATCTCTTACAGAGCCAGAAAAAAGGCTATTAGGACATTCTACCAAAGAACTAGCACGACGGAAACTTTCCAGGTTAAGATCGGCCAATTGTTGCTGGTTGATTTGAACGCGTCCTGAACTGGGTTGCAACAAGCCTAGCAGTAATTCCGCCAAAGTACTTTTACCTGAACCACTTTGCCCCACAATGGCCGTATGCGTTCCCTTACTAAAACGCATGCTAAGGTCATTAAACAAGGGCGTGGGTTGTTGAGGATACTTATACGCCACATTATTTAACACAATTTCCACGCCATCTTTTTGGGAGATATACTCTACCCCTTCTGAAGGTTCCGCAGGTAAATCAGTCAGGTGTCCCAACTTGTCTAAACCTGTTAATAAATCGTACCAGCTTTCTAAGTTCACCACAATTTTATTTACGGAAGCCAACAATAAGAGCATCATCAATTCGGCAGCAACCAATTGCCCTAAAGAAATATCCCCTTGCATGACGAGCCATCCGCCGATCGCCAGCAGGGATGCAATAGCCATAGCATTTACCAAAAAGCTCCACGTGGCTTGGCGAATAATGACGTTAAAATGCTTACGACGGGCATCTACATAATCATTACAAATACCGTCGGCATTTGAAATAGAAAGATCTTTGCCTGAATTGATTTTAAAGGCGATGTGGCACCGAGCAATATCCTGCAAGGCATGAGCCATTTTGTACTTGTACTTGGATTCCACAAGAGCCGTTGTAACACCGTTTTTACCCAGTAAAATAAAAAAGACGAATCCACCTAGTAAAAATAAGTTAAACACAAAGAAATAACTGCTATAAAAGCCCATAAAAATAAGTGAAACCAAAATCTGTACAATAGCAGCAGGGAATTCCAACAGGATTTTAGACAGCGTTTTTTGAATCGTCATGGTATCGAAAAAGCGGTTGACGAGTTCTGGAGGATACCCCTGCACCCATTGTGTGGTGTCGATATCAGGCAAATGATTACTCAAATATAGGGAAATACGGACAAACAAACGTTGTTGCAATATCTCAAGCAAGGTAATTTCCACAATACGAATCAAGCCTGTAAACAAAAGCCCTGCTAGCACAATGCCAGAAAGCATAATCAAGGGCTGAAGAAAGACCCCACTGGCAATGATGTTAATCAAGGCTTGGGACGCCAACGGCAACATCAAGCTCAAGACCGCACTGATGCTTGAATAGATCAACAAAAGCATAAGATCTTTTTTATCTTCCCACAATAGTTGTTGTAAACGCGTAAAGGGTGAAGGTGGCTTGGCGTAACCTGTGGCATCGAAGCTTGCTTGCAAAGTATCAATATCCTTCTTAATAACATCGGTTCTATTATACATGATTGTTTAATTAAAGTCAGCCACGTCCACCAAATGTTGGGCTTTTCGATTTTTTAGATTAGAATAGATTTACCCCCTCTCCCTTAGGGAGAGGGTTGGGGTGAGGGATTCAGGATGCCTAGTCCGAGCTGGTGAGTCCCTCCTCCTAGCCTCCTCCCTAAGGGAGGAGGAACAAGATCAGCCCACTTTCGCACAGATTTCTACAGTAAAACCGAAAAGGAAAGCCCATGATTCACCCCGATACCCTTACCCAACACCTTAAAGACGCCTTCACCCAAGCCCATGTTGAAGTCTTCGACAAAACAGGCGGGCAAGATCATTACATCGTCTATATTCGCTCAAGTGTTTTTGCCGGCAAGACTTCTTTGGCTCAGCATCGCTTGGTGCAAAAGGCACTGGCTCCGTTGATGGCATCAGGCGAACTTCACGCCGCTGAAATCAAAACCGCCGTTCCTGAACAAGCTTAAATGATGCAAGATTTTAACAGCCTTTTACAAGTCGTTGCTAGAAACTTGGGCTTAGACAAAAAAGCCCAAGAATTTGGCGTTCTTTCTGTGTGGAAGGTCGTTGTGCCAAAAGCATATAGGGAATCCACGAAAGCAGACTCTATCTATTATAAAGGCAAAAAAGCGTATTTACGTATTAAGGTGAAACATCCTACGGTGGCGAGTGAACTAGGCTTTGAACTTGAAAGTTTGCTCGAAAAGATGAACGGCTATACGGCTCAAACAGGGATTCACCTAGAAGGTATCGAATTGCGAGTGGGAAGATAATTCCAATTAAACGATTAAATGTGGCTCAACTAATCCGCCGTGATACCCATCGGTTCGCCCGATTTAAAGTTAGCGATGCTTAAACCCGTCAAGGTGACCACCCCAGCCATTGCCATGGGGATCGTAAAGGATTCATGCAACCACCACGCCCCTAAAATCGCAGCAATCACAGGCTGAAGCATACCATACGCCGCCACATTATTGGCACTGGTTTTGCTCAAGCCCTTGTGATGCACCCAATAGCCTAAAAATCCGGCAATCATAACCACATAAAGCCAATACCCCCAGTGGACAGGCGTTAAATGCACGACGACGTGAATCGTTTCCGTAATGGAGGGGAAATGGAGAAAAGGAAGTATTGGAAATATCATTAGAACCAGGGTCATCGTACCTGCTTGCAAGAAGTTCCAGGAAAGTACATCCAACGGTGTATAGTCCTTCATCAGCTTTTTCACCACGATGTTGTACCACGAAAAGAAAAAGGCGTTCAACAAAATCAAGCCATCCCCCAATAAGATATTACTCCCCTTCACCACGATGCCTCGTGAGGCGATGTCTTGCATTTGAGCAAAAACCAAGCCGACAATGCCTAAAGTGCCTAACACAATACCAAAAGTTTTTAACGGACTCAAACGCTCTACACCTATCACGGCGTTAATTATCATGGTTTGAAGAGGAACGCTTGCCATACACAACGTGGCATGGAACGACGTGGTGTAACCAATCGCCAAAGCCGACGAGGTCTGTAACCAAAACACCCCTAAGATGCCTCCTGCGACAAAGTACACCCAATCTTTTTTAAAGCTGGGTTGCCAACAAGGTAAGCGTCGCCAGGCATCCCAGCTCCAACCTAGGGCGATGACAACAAAGGCAAAGCCCAGCTGACGTAAAACCGCAACATCAATGCCTTTGAGTTCGTTGCAAAACAGTTTTAATACAGGAAAGAAAATACCATAAATCACTGTCATACTTATAAGAAGGCTATGTATTTTGATTTGAGAGGCATGATCGGTCCACCACCGTTTTAAGGACATATTTGAATATTCTTTCTATTCCATAGCAAAACATTTTGATCATTTGTTTAGTTTAATGAGTTTCACTAATTTAGTGTAACGAAAATAAAAAAACTCATCTAGTACACTTCGTATAGTTAATAGAAATGGTTTTTCTAACAAAATGTAAACATTCAGCAATTTAATGTTTGAAAAAGATTTTATTGTCACTCGGGATATTATATTTTGGGTCTGGTAAAAGGGGGATTGAGAGTATGACTTTAATCAATACTAACGTTAATGGCTATTGGCAACAAGCGGGCATTTATGGTGGACAACAAAGGTCGTTCACAACGAACGTGCCCGCTTCACAAGCATATAAGCCCAATAACACGATGCCAAAAATGGACATGCCATCCATGTTTAAGCCCATGTTGCAAATGGTGAAAATGCTTCAAGGGATGCAAGGGCAACGCTACGGACAAACGCAGTCGACCTATAATAATGCGGCAAGCCCTTACCCCAAAATGAATCCAGCGGATTATGGCAAGAAATTCTTGTCCCCTAGCCCTGTAGCAACCGTTCCAACGCGCGTCGCGGCAACAGTTAACAGCACCGCCTTCTTATTTGCAATGCTCCTTAGCCAAAGTAGTGGAACGTCCTCTATTTTGCCAAATCTCGTCTCGACCACACCAGCACCCCCCACAACGACGACACCTAGCACGCCATCACCACCTGTGGAAGAGACGCTGGATCTCCCTATTTATACGCCACCACCTGGGGTGTACCTGATTTCTGGGAATCAATATGTTGTATCGACCTTAGAACAATATGTTAGTGGGACTTCTGAGACTACTGGTCAGCAGTTTTCAAGTACAGGTCTTAGCATACCAAATTTAGCGGGTCAAGCCAATCCACTAGCAAACAAAACATATATTATTCTAGAATCAGGTGATCAGGATTTTATTTTAGGTAGTGTTGATTACCAAGCAACCATGGATACTGCTAAAACCATTGACTTTGATGGAAAAACATACGATGTCATTTTTTCTGATACAGTCAAGCGATATCCAGGTCATCACGGCTTTCCCCTCACCTTCGATCTGAACGGTGACGGCGTGAAAACCTCCAACAAAATGATCCAATATGACATCGATGGTGACGGCACGGTTGATAACATTAACGATGTGGCCGATGGCACACTGACTATTCGTGGTGGAGCTTCTGGTCATGACGTATTTGGCAACAACACCGATCTGGACGGCGACGGGAAAGCCGATGGGTTTAACGATGGTTTTGAGGCCCTAAAAGCCTTGGCCCGAAAAGAAGGGCTCATTGACGGCAAGCAGGATATGGTTTTAGATGCCAATGATTTGGCTTTGCTTGAAAAGAAATACCAGCTCGCCATGAAAACCGCAGGCTACAATTCTAAGAATGAAAACCTCGCTGATTTAGGCATCAGCGAAATCAACTTGGGTGAAACAGATTCCACCCAAACCGCTGAAAACTTTGACGGGCAAGGCAATGACTTGATGACGCAAGAAGGTTCCACCTTCACGCTCAACGGCAAAACCCAAGACTACGCCGATGTGTGGCACCTGCTGAAGTAAA
>JBEISK010000071.1:0-1274 GCA_040375445.1 Gammaproteobacteria bacterium
AAGAAACCCAGCGGTTGAAACAGTTTGATTTTTTGCCACCGCGTAAATGGATTTTAAAACATCTGTATTGGTTGTAAGGGAATAGGTGTCAAGCGTTCCAAAGATGCTTGTTTTTGACCCCGTAACGGGCGCTACATCTGAGTAAAGAAAGGATTGAACATTGGTATCAAACACGGCGCTACTTCCTGACGTGCCCGTTTGTGCGGCTAAGAATGACCCCGCCAAAGTGCCACCAACGTAAACGTCCACTTGCTGCTGAATAACGGCTGAGGGTTCAATATTCCGATAAGATACGGGATAAAGCAAACTACTTAAAGTATCTGGATTAATAGTGTAACTCATCGGTTTAATATTGATTTGTAAAAACTTTCTATCGTCGCTTCAACGCTAAACCTTATCGAAGCTTCAATGAGGTCGATAAACTTTTGACTATTCTTTTCCAAGGCTATTTCAATAAACCCAGTACGTCTGCCCGTCTTTGAATGCTTTGTAACGCTGTTTTTTGTTGGCATTCCTTCTTTCTTATGCTTTGAGGCAATAGCAAAGGCAACCGACTTGGCTTCTTTGTCACTTTTGCCCATTCGTTTTTTTGCGTACTCAATCAAGCCGTCAATATATTTACTTGTCTTCCTTCCGCTGTTTGGGTAATAGGGTATCTTATTTGATGGTACGCCTTCGTTATTTATCGCCATATAATCGGGAACAAGCCCCTCAATGACAAGCGTATTGATTTCAAACTTAACCATCGTTTCCATTTGCTTTACGGCTGACCCCGTCAACTCATGACCTTGCGCCCGCCATTCCATCGCAATGACCTCAATGGCTAAGGTGCTAATATCGTCCGCAAGTTTTTGTAATCCTTCTAACATTCCGATTTGATTGAAATATTGAACGTCGCCTGTACGGTTATTAACCTTTGAATTGAGGTAAAGGAATCTAAGGTTAAGTTTACTTCCTCAGGAATACTATTTGTGGTTTTTGTGGTTGTCAAATGTAAAACAAACTTTTCAGCAAAGGCAATCAGGTTCGACCATTTCGTTATCTGCAAAGTTGTATCAACGTCCCCTTGCTCATTGTATCCCAATAAGTCATCAAAGAACAAAGTCACTTGGTAGGTATCCCTCCGCGTGACTGGGTTGTTTGTCAAGGTTGGCACGGCAAAGAATACTCGTGGAAATATGTTTGTACTATTTTCGCCTTCTTCTGTATAGATTTGCGAACGGACGCGGTCGGAAGCCCAGCCGAAGGAAAAGCCGTTCAACCCGTTTACCGAA
>JBEISK010000027.1:0-23810 GCA_040375445.1 Gammaproteobacteria bacterium
ACGAAGGGGAGGAGAAACGCAATGCGTCCTTCCCCGTCCCCCCTTGAACGCATTTAGAGGTGTCGGAGAACCTTTGTGCGTCCAAAGGTCTCTGACAGCACCAGCTATAAAAGGAGCTAGCAACCCAAGCACCAACTCAAAACGGAGCTAACCAAACCCAAAGCTAAGAAACTAAAAAACTAATGACCCACCATAGCTAGCGGAGGCGCCTCAAGTACTAAGGCTTCTAACGCCTCAGGGTTCTTCATAATGCTGTTGTGCATGCCGTAGGTGAAGTAAATCGCCAACCCAATCGCCAACGCCACAAGGGTCAGGAACCACGCCGAAGACGACAGGCTCATCATCAACCACAGGCACCCAGCCACGCCCAAAAGGGGAATGGTGATACCCAACGGCACTTTAAACGGACGCTTGGCTTCAGGCATGGTAAACCGCAAAATCACCACACCCACGCAGACCATGAGAAACACAAAAAGCGTGCCTAAACTGGCGATGTGAGACACCAAGGAAATTGGTAATAAGGCGGCGCCTAAAGCACCAATACCTGCCACAATCCATGTGGCGGCGAGCGGTACACCCATGTGGGGATCCATTTTCTTCAAGAAAGCAGGCAAGAGACGGTCTCGGGCAATGGAATAGACGACTCGAACGGTCGCCATTTGCATGATGAGCATCACCGAACTAATGCCAATGACTTCCCCAATCACGACGAGTAAATCAGCTCCTGGTACTTTCATGGCTGTCATGGTTTGAGCCACCGCGGCGGTACGATGAATCTCTTCAATGGGGTTGACGGCGGTTACCACGACCGTCACCAAAATATACAAGACGGTACAGATTAAGAGCGATCCTAAAATGCCAATGGGCATATCTTTCTGCGGATCTTTCGCTTCTTCGGCGGAACAAGCAAGGGCGTCAAAGCCGACGTAGGCAAAGAACATCAAGGCAGCTCCTTTAATGATGCCGTCGTTGCCGAAGGGGGCAAAAGTCTTCCAACCTTCAGCGAACCAGTGCTTGGGCAGTAAATCAGGATTACTAAACAAGAACCAACCGCCAATCGCTAAAAAAAAGAGGATAATCCCAATTTTGGTATAGACCATGGCGGTGGCGAGTTTGGCGTTTTCTTCGACGCCTTTGGTCAACAACCACGCACAAAAGAGCAATCCTACGACAGGGAAAATGTCAAAGCTATGATTGATGACGAGCGTCAAAATATCGGGGGATCCTGGTAGTGTGAAGGGTATCTTGCTTGTGGCAACCGATGCTTCATGGAGGGGGATTTTCTGCCCTTTTTCAAGCACGGTAAAGGTCGATGTATTCAACCACGTGGGGACTCCCACGGCTAAAGCAGGGTTATGAAAGAGATTAGCCAAGGCTTCGCCGAAAATCTTTACACCGTACAAAATGGTTTTGCCCCAACCTTGGGCAATACACATGTTGCCCGCCAAGTATTCCACCACGAGCAACCAGCCCACGATCCATGCGACGAACTCGCCTAGGGCGATGAACATATAGGAATAGGCGGATCCTGAAATGGGGATGAGTGTGGAAAGTTCACTGTAAGACAAAGCACAAAAGACGCAAATTAAGCCTGAAATCAAGAAGGAAATGACTAAAGCAGGCCCTGCATTGTCGGCCGCCCCTTGCCCTGTTAACACAAAAATTCCTGTGCCGATCATGGCGGAAACGCCGAAGACGATGAGATCTTTTGCGGTAAGGGTGCGTTTTAAGCCTGCGTCATCCGCTTGATGTTCAGGCAGGGGGCGGGAACGCGTCAAGCTATCCAGCAAGGAAGGAATTGAAGGCATCGATACATTTCCTTTATATACAAAACAAGGGTTTTAAACCATAGGGTGGATGAAATCTACATGAAATAAGTGTCATCATTAAAGGTGAGGGACAAATAGGTCGAAAGAATCTCATAATTAGAATCTATTTTAGCAAAAATAAACGTATTGTAAAACTTTTGCAGTAAAACTGTTACGTTACAAGGACAAAAGCATTATGGGTATTACATTCGGCGGAATCAGCTCAGGCTTGCCTGTTAACCAAATCATTGACGCCACCATTGCCGCAGAACGTCGACCGCTGGATGGGATTCAAACCCGTATTGATAAAACCAACGCCCAAAAAACCACGTTAGCGACGATTACCTCTCGTGCGAAAACCTTTCAAACGGCCTTAAAAGTCTTTACGTCCAGCTCTGTTTTGGATGCCAACATTTTCCAAGCTCGAAAAGGCAGCTCGTCTAACACGGATGCCTTGGATGTCACCACAGATGCGGGTGCCAACTTGGCGAATTTAGCCGTTAAAATCAACACCCTTGCCACACCGACAACGGCTCGTTCGACGGCAAAACCGGGGGCGTCTGCGGCGTCAGGCACACTTTTGAGTGCGATTAAAAATATGTCGCTTACCTCAGGTACCTTTAATGTGTTTGTCAACGGCACCGCTACAAGCGTAAGTGTGGATGCAACCACTGATACTTTCGGCGATTTACTCGGACGCATCGGGGCGATTTCAGGCATCAGTAGTGCGACGATCAATGCGGACGGGCAACTGGTGGTGAACGCCACGACACCTGGCACCGTCCAGTTTGGCTCTACAGGGGATACATCTAACTTTCTAAAACTTTCTAAGCTTGACACGGCCGTCGAAGCAGGATCCACCTTTACCGCCAACCAGTTCTTTTCAACCGTTGACACCACGCAAGATGTTTCTACAGGTGCCGCAGGTTTAAATACCCCTGTAACGGCAGGATCGACCTTTAAAATCGGGAAAGCTACTTTTGACACCACAGGAAAAAGCATCGCTCAAATTATGAATGCCATCAACAATTCGGCGGATGCTGGCGTTAGTGCCGTTTTCAACAGCTTGAGCAACCGCATGGAGTTGACGTCCAAATCCACAGGCCAAGTCGGGATTCAAATGGAAGATGTCACAGGTAACTTCCTTACCGCCATGAATATGGTGAGTGGCGGTAATAGCTTGGCGTCTCAAACCTTGGGAACGAACGCTAAAGTCACCGTAAACGGTACGCAATACCTTTCTACCAGTAACGAAGTGGGTGAAGCTCAAACAGGGCTAAAGGGTATTACCTTAAAGCTTAAGCAAGTCAAAACCGATGCGGACATCAATGTGTTGGTGGATCAAGACACCGAAAAGCTCACCAAAGCCATTGATGATGTGGTGAATGCGTTTAATACGATGATTGGCACGATTGATACGGAAACCAAGGCGGATACAGGCAAGCTAGGTGCTCAAAACAGCGTAAGAGCTTTTAGAACGAGTATTCGTCAAACCATGACGGCAAGCACCACAGGGCAAGTGACCTATAACAGCTTGGGGCAGGTGGGGATTGCGACGGCGAGCAGTAATGGGCAGTCCGCCAATTCGACGTTGACCTTTGATTCAGGGAAGTTTATCGCCGCTTTGAAGGCGAGTCCTGATGATGTCGAAAAATTGATAAAAGGTACGACAGGGGTCTTTACGCAATTACAAACGGTTGTAGACAATGCAGTTAAAACAGGTGGAACAGGGGAAAAGGGTACGTTTCAATCGATTAGCGAAAGTTACGATAGCTTTATTACCCGTTCTAAAAAAAGCATTACCGATGGGGAAGCTCGCCTAGAAAAGCGACGTGTTCAGCTTCAACGGCAATATGCGGCGTCTGATTCGTTGATTGCTCAATACAAGAGTCAAGGTAATGCGTTGAGTGCGATTGGCAACCAAACGGCTCAGCGGTAGGCTCAACGTTCCCCTTAGCCAAACTTCATCAGTTCTTCGGCTTGGCTTTTAAGCGTTGTGTTCTGACTTTGCATCGCCAAACGAATGGCTTGTTCCGCAAACTGACGGCTCTTTTTCACATAAGCATCCTGCTTAGGCAAGGGGATGCCTTGTTCATAGGCGACTTTGTGATGAAGATGAGCCAACAAGGACAAAGTCGTCACCAAGACCCGCCCCATCAAGGAAGACGCTAAAGGCTCCCACAACACAAACAAGGCTTGAATCGCCGAAATACTTTTATTTTCAAGAATCAAGCACCGAACTTCAACTAACTGTGCTTGCCAAGCCAACAACCTAAACCGATCGCTTACCTTTTGCCCCCGTTCAGATGCTTGAGTCGCTAAGGCCTGACGAATATCCGCCACTTGACGGCTGGCTAAAGCCAAGTCCACTTGCTGGCTGTTCAACAGTTCCACCAAAAAGCCTAAGGATAAGGTCTTTAAATGTCCGTACCTGTCTCCATTTTGTTCAGGAGCAAGCACACTCCCTACAAGGGTTTTCAGGGCTAAGGCGTGCAAGGGCGTAAACTTGTCCTGATTATGTTGAATATCTTCCGCCAAATGCCCATAAAGCTTCTGCACTTGGGGTTGCGTGCGTTGAAAGCGGTCTTCCAACCAATTGACCTGCACATACTCCACCAGTGTTTGATGTAAGGCAATGCTTTGCGGTGGCGTGGAAGCTAGAACGACCTTCACTTGTTCGGCGACCTGCTTATAGGCGTTAAAGGCGCCCTTGTCGTAAAGGTAATGAGCATACGCCAATTGACTACGGGCTATCCACAGAGGGTTCAGCTCTTCGCTAATACATGTTTCCCACAAGCTTTTAGCGACACCATACCAATACTTAACCCCTTTTGAATCCGCTTTTAAACGATGCACATGTAAGCCTAAACCAATGGCTTCAAGTTTCCAAGGCACCAATGGCAACGATTTTTCTTCCCAAACGGCATGACCGGAAAGTGCTTGCCATAAATCAGCCAGCCTATTAAAATCGGCTTTCAACCAAGCCAAAACAGCCAGACTAGTTTGTGCAATGAAATCGCCGTGTTGATTCAATTGGGATTCATGGTGAATGCCTAGTGCGTATTCATACAAACGCCCTGCATGGGCGAGATCCAACTGCTCTTTGGCATCATCACCCAATAAAATCAACATTTCAAAACTTTGTGACGCAGGCAGACTCAAGTTACCTGCTTGCAAAGCTTCATAAGCTTCACGTTTGAGGAGCTGTTTTTCAGCCTTGACATCTTCAGTGATGTGAAACCACTGTCTTAAAATAGCGATGCGTTCTTGTACGCTTAAATCGGCTTTTTGTAAGGGGCTCAATAAGTCTAAAGATTCTAACCACGGTTCACTGATCGGATGAATCCGCTTTCGCCACGCGTGAGCTTGTTCCGCCACCGCTTGGGGGTTGCCTGCGTGAAAGGCGTGAAACGCCAGTAAAGACTCTGCAATAGCGACAGGGGCGTCAAAGTGCTGGCTCAATGATTCGTAAATCCATGCGTGCATATGGCTTAATTCTTCAGCAGGAATGAACTGCCTTAAGGTATTCAATAAGTAAGGGTGGCGAAAGGTGATGGTGTCGGCCACATCAGGGACAAGCCATCCTTGTTCCCACAGCACACCTAAGAAATGACTTAAAGGCTCTTCTTCCATGCCCAGTAACCCTGCCAAAGACGGCATCGAAAAACGAGGGCCTAAGACGCCAGCCAACTGTAAGACCCGTGCGACATCTTCAGGCAAAACACTTAAGCGTTCATGCCAAATATTCAACATGGAATCAGGTAATTTAAAGGCAGACAACACGTTGAAATCGATCACATTTAACGCCCCTGTTTCAGGATCCACTCCCAAGACTTGGCGTTGAATCGTATAACGCAAAATTTCTTCAAAGTAAAAGGGACGTCCTTCCCCTAAACGCAAGACTTCGGCAATAAAGGACGGTGGGCAAGCCTCATAACAGGTGGAAAGCCATCCTTTTTGCAAATATGCCATGCTTTCTTCTTCGTTAAACGGCAAAATTTTGGCGGCACAGTATAAAGACGCATCCAAGTTTTCAAGGACGGCTAAGTGCCGTGACGGCTTTGCCTGCAAGACCCACACTAACCCTTTTTGACGAGCTAGCTCATGTTGATGTAGTAAAATCTGCAAGACATATAAAGACGCTTCATCAGCCGTGTCGAGATTTTCAAGCTGAAGCAATAAGGGTTTGACATGTGCCACATGGGACAAGGTCCATGCCAACGCTTCGATGAGATCCACATGAGGCACGTCATGGATTTCACCGCCCATAAATCGAGTCAGTGTTTTTACATAAGGAAACGCCTTGAATTGTTCCCCTTCAGGGAGCACATAGTGTAAAACGGCTTCTATCGACGGTTGAATTTGGTTTTGTAACAAGCCTTCCGTAGGGAGCTGAAACAAGGCACGGCAAACGTCTTGCCATAGTTCCAAAGGGTAAGGATGCCCTGTTCGGTGCCTGTAATGTGAGGTGTGAAGCGTCAAATACTGCGGTTCGGCTTCAGGGGTTTCGCCTGTAACGTCGTCTTGAAGAGGGGCTTCTTCGTCCTGCAATTGAGCTTGTCCTTCTTGCAAGAAGGTATCAACTTGTTGACGAGCGGTGACCACAGCGGTGGTGTTGCCCACCCCTGCTTCGCCCAACACGCAACAAACCTGTTGGGTGGTAGGGTAATTGTCGTCATACAAACCCAAGCCTTTGGCTAAAAAGAGCGGTAAAAACGCTTGAATACTTTCCACCGTGTAAGGCGTGGTGTGAATATCGTGTTCAGGGATCCATAAAGTCACGCCGTCCACATTAGGCCAAGCGGGTTCTTCATCAAAGAGTTGTAACCTAGGGCGATACGCCGATTCTTCAACCGATGTGGGCAAGGGGACATCTTCAAACGCGCTGGCAATGGAGCGTCTAATTTCGGTACTTTGAGTCGTTTTGGGATCGATAATCACAGGTGCGATTTCAGCCGACAAGGTACTTTGAAGGTCACCAAACACGTCAAAGGAAGGCGTTTCAGACATGGACAGGTCAATATTAGGCGCGTTAGGCAGTTGAGGCACGGGGGATGTTTGAATAACGGGGACATCTTGCGGTGCCTTGGGTTCATCCATAAATTGAGAGACGCTATAGGGATTTTCTTCAAAAGCGGCTTGCATGGCTTGCATCGCTTCTTCGGACGCATCTTGAGCCAAGCTTTCATTTAATTCATGCAAAACACCATGCAACGCGGAAATCGGATCCAACACTTCAGGTTCTGGCTGAGGGGGAGGAGGGGGAGGAGGAATTAAAATAGACGCAAAGGAATCCAACGGAGAGCGATACGCCGTTTGAGCAGATCCTGTTTCAACCGAAAAATCACTAAAGCCGTCCTCTGCACTGGTGGAATGGCCGGGCGAAGGGTTGGCGTGGGTTTCCCCAAAATCACTGGTATTTTTTGATTGAACATCAATCAAAACCTCATGGAGGCTTAACACAAAGTAATTGCCTTGTTGAGCCACGGGATTTTCGCCTTCTAACGGCGAAAAGGGATAACGCTTCTGCCCCATCGTATTCACTACCAAATGAGAGACCACTAATTGCCCGGCCTTCGCCAAGCTACGTTCCGTGGCAGCCGCCATAGGGTTACGTTGTTGAACGTCATCTAAGGTCAGTCCAAAACGCAAGGTAAGGCTCGGATATTGTTGAGCAATCGGTAAAGGTTGTGATTGGAGATTAAGCACCAGCTTAACGGCTGATTCAAGAGCATCTACAGGGGTCGTTTCTTGAGAGAAGGCGACAAAAGCAATGTTTTGATGCTGGCGTTCCACAGAAGCCCCTAAGCTTTCCCCAAATTGATTCAGGCGTTCAACAACTTGTTGATGCCACGCCTGATGCACAGCTTCACGATCCACCGTCGGTTCACTAAACACCAAATCAGATGAAAGGACTTCAATACACAATAATGCAAGCACCGCTGACCCCCCTGATGCTAGGGTGTTATTAGGTGAAAAAGGAGGCATTACAAAGGGTTGTGACATAGACTTCTCCATACTCATAGTTGCTTAGATTTAGTTTAGCGGTTTTCTTTACTTTTGGCTATAAGCAGGGCTTCTTGGTGGGCTTTTTCTGCCAAAGAGTCCTCCACCTGTGGGAGATTTCGGGACACCTGAGGTAATGGTTCACCATATTTGCGTTGCCACGCTTGATTCAACAAATGCACCGTCAACCATTCATTCTTCGGCAACAAAGACCCATGCAAGTATGTGCCAATAAGCGTCCCCTGAACCGCACCTTCTTCTTTATCAACACCGTTATTTCCCTTACCAATAATCACCCTGCCCAAGGGTTGGACACCCTGCCCTAACGTTGTTAATCCACTATGGTTTTCAAAGCCCACAAGGGTTTTAACGTCGCCAGCCAATGTCGATTCTAGCACCACATTGCCAATAAAGCGTTCTTTACCCGCAATGGTGTGAATATCTAGCAGGCTTAAGCCTCTTAGCTCTTCTCCGTTATGGGGCTTATAATAATGTCCCAAAAACTGAAAGCCTCCGCAAATGGTGAGAAACGTCGCTTCTTCTTGAGCAAGATGTTGTAAGGCATCGGCTTTGTGACGGTGTAAATCTTCCACGACCGTGCTTTGTTGAGCGTCTTGCCCCCCCCCCATGAACACAATGTCAGCGTCGTTATAAATCGCTTGCCACGATCCTAAGCTGGCGTGAACGACATTAAGTTGGACGTCTCGTAAAAGCAGTTGACGATAAAACGCCAGCACATTACCGCGATCCCCATAGAGGTTCATTTCGTTTGGATATAAGTGGAGCAGTGTGAGTGTTTTCATAGGGATATTCTCTCATAAAAAAGACTGTGCAAGTGCTTTTCTATCCCCAAAATACTCACCCCCCTTCCCTGAAATCAGAAAAGGGGGGTAAACAAAGATTATATATCAATGACTACAGGTCTAGTACACTTCAATATGCCAACGTTTTTCAGCCTTAAGCTGCTCGTACAAGGTGTTCCAATCCACACCCTGTTCTTGTCCAGCTTGCTCTAGAGATTTCAAAATGCCGTCTTCCATGCCACGCAAACCACAGATGAAGAAATACGTATTGGGATCCTGCAATAAGTTAAAGATCGTGTTACGAGTTTCAAACAACAAGTGCTGTACATAAAGGCGTTGACCTTCTGCATTTTGCTGTTCACGACTAAACGCCGTGTGCAAATGAAAGCTTTCATGCTTGGCTTGAAAATCCTTGAGTTCCTCTTCATACAAGTAATCGCTACTGTATTGAGCCCCAAAAAACAAGTGCGTTTGCCCTTTTTCCTGAACACGTTCGCCGTAACGGGTTTGTAAAAATGCACGGAACGGAGCAATCCCTGTGCCTGTAGCAACCATAATCAAATTAGCATTCGGCGTATTGGGCAACAAGAAAGATTTTCCCACAGGCCCTGTGACTTGCAACTCATCACCAACCTTTAAATCGCCTAAGTAATTGGAGCAAACCCCTTTTACTAAGGTGCCATCTTCAGCAGTGAACAACACACGTTTGACGCAAATACTGACAGTTTTGCCTTCGCCGTCATCGCCACGACTGGGTGAAGCAATCGAATACAAGCGTAATTTATGAGCCTTACCGTCTGCATCTGTTCCTTCAGGCAAAACACCTAAACTTTGACCATCTAAATAACGATAAGCAGATCCTTCTAGATCAATTTGAATGTGACGCACTTCATTAGGCGACCCTTCTTTGGTGATGACATCATTTTTCAAAACTTTCGCCGTCAAAGGATCTTTGACTTTATAAATATTTGAAGGAATTTCTTGGGTTTCAGGGTTGGTTTGGGTCGTAGACATAAGAGGTTCCTTTTAAACTAGATAAAGATTGATTGTTTATTTTAACATAAAGATTGATTCAAAACGACTTAAATACTCAATTGGGAATAGAAAAGAAGTCATTCGCTTCTTGATGTGTGTCAAAGATGTTAATCATTTTTGAGATACGTGTTACTTCAAACAATTGCAAAACCGCAGAAGTTGGCTGGACTAAGGCGATACTACCACCTTGCTTAGCACAATACTTGTAAATGGAAATAACAGAAGCCAAACCAAAACTATCTACACTCTTGACTTGGGAAATATCAATCACCACGTTTTTAAGCTTATGTACTTCCAATAATTGAACAATATGGGCTTTCACCATTTGTCCGTTACTCGTTTCTAAGCTACGAACAGTCAAAGCCACTGCTAAGGTTTGCGTGTCCATGTGATATACATTGAAAAAGTTGGTATTTAAAGTTTCTAAGGCATTCATAATTCTAAGAAGTCTCCACAGTATTAATACCATTTCATCATAAATGGTATAAGTAGCTACTCTTTAGTTTAGACGTTTAGATACTTCTTTATCGAATTTGTGGCACCAATTCCTCCAACCAATGTACCAATAATGACCATTAAGCCAACCACAAAATACAGATTCTGCCCACCCGTATCCCACTGAAAGAAGCTTAGCACACTGCGAACAAAGAACTGGAAACTCGCCACAGGCGTGTAGGCAAACAAGGCCCCTGTTAATCCATAAAGGGACCCTTGTAATAAGAAAGGCATACGAATATACCAGTTAGAAACACCCATCATGCGTAAGATTTCGATTTCTTGACGGCGTGCTTGAATCAACAAGCTTAAGGTATTTGAAATAATAAAGAGCGTTAAAACCCCTAAGAATACCGTAAATAGCATTCCAAAAATAGATACCCCCTGTGCCAACTGACGAATTTGCTGTAAGAACTCATAAGGATACCGTACTTCTTCGACATCAGGCATTTCTTTTGCCAACTTAATAATGTCCAAAACATTTGCAGGGGAATCAATTTCAAGGCGAACGGTGTCAGGGAGGGGATTGGGGATATCAGGCACATCCGGCTGATCCTGTAAATAGGCTTGCCATGCCTCTGCTTTAGGGATGGATTCCGCTTTAATCACGTGCGGTAAATCCCTTAAATCGGGTTCCATATCCGCCAAATTGGCAGAATCTTTAAGGTAAACGCTAATGGCAACTTGGCTGCCCCATTTGTCCACCAAGTGCTGGGAATCTAACGTCAACAACGTTAAGGCACCAAAAATACTCAAAATACTGGTCATCGTCACCAAAATAATGAGGTTCATCCACCCACTACGGCGAAACCCTCCAAAGGTTTCAATAATAATACGTTGACCAATGCGTAAGTCTTTGGCAAAGGCATTAAAAAAAGAAGACAAACTAAACATGATAAACGATTCCCATTCTATAAAACGGCCGTTCCTTTATGACGCATTGCTTTGAAAGACGCCATCCGCCACGATCTGACTAGATTCTATAGCGATGACTCGCTTTTGCATTTGTTCAACCAATCCCAAGTTATGGGTACTGATTAACACAGTGGTGCCCCGTTGATTGATTTGAAGCAACAAATTCATGATTTCTTCGGAACTTTGCGGATCCAAGTTTCCTGTGGGTTCATCCGCGATGACCAAGTTCGGCCCGTTGACAATGGCTCGTGCAATGCCGACTCGTTGTTGTTCACCGCCCGAAAGTTCTTCTGGCACGGCATCGACCTTATCGATTAAACCCACCACTTTCAACGCCCCAATCACCCGACGACGCACCTCATTCGGAGGCGTCCCCAAGGCTCTTAGCACGTACGCCACATTGTCAAAGGCGGTGTGACGCGGCAATAACTTAAAATCCTGAAAAACCACACCCAAGCGACGTCGCAATAAAGGCACTTGTGAATCTTTTAGGGTGGAAACATCAATACCGTCCACGGTCACCATGCCTTCGGTGGCACGTTCTTCACGGTAAATGAGCTTCATAATGGTGGACTTGCCCGCCCCTGAAGGCCCCACCAAGAAGACGAACTCGCCAGAATCTATGGTGAAATTGACATCACGCAAGGCATCTTGGTTGCCGTAACGTTTGGTGACTTCGGTAAACTCGATCATAGAAACCTCAAAAATTAGTGTTCACTTTTTAATTAAAGCACTAACATGAAAGAAAGTCACTACTCCGACGATTTAGAACAGACAGCGCATCAATTCCTAAAGCCAAATATCGCAATAAAATTCAGTGTTTTCAGAGGCTTTCTAGGCTTGATGCCGTTAAAGCGAATGATATAATGTATGGAGGGTATGAGGTC
Organism: Gammaproteobacteria bacterium; assembly: GCA_040375445.1. Taxonomy (GTDB): domain Bacteria; phylum Cyanobacteriota; class Vampirovibrionia; order Vampirovibrionales; family JAJTHC01; genus JAJTHC01. Next base: position 11,950 of record JBEISK010000027.1, read on the forward strand.
TTCGTTTAAATGGTATAAAGCGTTTAGCAGTGCAAAAGATCCTAAGCCTCCGTAAGAAAAAGAGGCTCCTCCAACCCCAAAAGATTAATAAAAAATAATAAAAACGTAAAAAAATCCTTATAAATAAAGCAGTTCCAACATTTATTCATTAGAATAAGATTTGAAGAACGTGATAGCAAGGCTTAAAAATAAATAAAATCTAAAGAATCTTAGCCTCACTGTACACGACTCTATCTTTCATTTAGAATGGAATAATCTCAACTCTATTTTTGATGAAAAAAGTCATAACATCTAAACAATAAGGAATAAATCCCCATGGCAAAAGTCGTCGGTATCGATTTAGGTACAACCAACTCCGTCGTTTCCGTAATGGAAGGCGGTCAACCTGTTGTTATTGCAAACGCAGAAGGCAACCGAACCACCCCGTCTGTTGTCGCCTTTAGTAAGAATGGCGACCGTCTAGTCGGTCAACACGCCAAGCGTCAGGCAGTAGTTAACCCTGATCGTACCATTGCGTCTAACAAGCGTTACATGGGCGATTCTAAAACTTGGTCGATCGACGGCAAAGACTGGACGCCTCAAGAAGTTTCGGCTCAGATTTTGCGTAAACTCGCCGATGATGCGTCCACCTACTTAGGTGAAAAAGTTACGCAAGCCGTTATTACGGTGCCTGCATACTTTAACGATGCCCAGCGTCAAGCCACGAAAGATGCAGGTCGCATCGCTGGTTTGGAAGTCTTGCGTATCGTCAACGAACCCACCGCCGCTGCTTTTGCATACGGCTTAGACAAAAAAGATCACGAAGAAACGATTTTGGTCTTTGACTTAGGGGGCGGTACCTTCGATGTAACCGTGCTTGAAATGGGCGACGGCGTCTATGAAGTCAAAGCCACAAGCGGAGACACCCGTTTGGGTGGAGACGACTTCGATGAAGCTGTGATGGACTGGATTATGGCAGAGTTCAAAAAAGTCGAAGGCATGGATCTAAAAAGCGACAAGCAAGCCTTGCAACGGGTTCGTGAAGCGGCTGAAAAAGCCAAGTGCGAATTGTCGTCCTTAGAATCGACAAACATTAACTTGCCCTTTATCACGGCAACCGCAGAAGGCCCTAAGCACTTAGATGTGACCTTGTCTCGTGCCACCTTCAACCAAATCACCAAGAACTTGGTCGAACGTTGCCGTATTCCCGTTGAAGCGGCCATTAAAGATGCGGGCTTGACCAAGGATGACATCGATGAAATCGTCTTAGTCGGCGGATCTACACGTATTCCTGCTGTTCAAAAATTGGTTGAATCCATTACAGGTAAAACAGCCAATCAAGGTGTAAACCCTGATGAAGTGGTCGCCATAGGTGCTGCCCTTCAAGGGGGTGTTCTGGCTGGTGATGTAAAAGACATCGTCTTATTGGATGTGACTCCTCTTTCACTAGGTGTTGAAACCATGGGTTCTGTGATGACGAAACTCATCGAACGCAATACGACGATCCCCACCAAGCGTAGTGAAGTCTTTTCCACCGCTGCGGACAATCAAACCAGCGTGGATGTTCATGTGCTTCAAGGGGAACGTCAATTCGCCAAAGACAATAAATCACTGGGTGTGTTTCGCTTAGAAGGCATTGGCCCAGCCCCTCGTGGTATTCCAAAAGTAGAAGTCACCTTTGATATTGATGCCAACGGTATTTTGAGCGTTTCGGCAAAAGATCAAGCCACAGGCAAGCAACAATCCATCACCATTAACGACAGTTCCAACTTGAGCGATGCTGAAGTCGATCGCATGGTGGAAGAAGCTGAAAAGTTCAAGGTTGAAGACGAAGCGAAGAAAAAGCAAGTCGAAGCGAAAAACCAAGCTGAGCAGTTGTGCTATTCGGTTGAACAACAGCTGAAGGACTTGGGCGATAAAGTCGAAGCGTCTGAAAAGGAAAAGGCGGAAGGGCTGGTTACTCAACTGCGTGACGCCATTTCGGCAGACAAGCATGAGGATATTCAACGCTTGCATGACGAACTTCAAGAAGTCGCTTACGCCATTAGCACCAAAGCATACGAAGCAGCAGGGTCTGCTCCAACAGCGGCGGATGCTGGTTCAACTCAAGCGAAAGCGGAAGATGATGACGTCATCGATGCGGATTACACACCGAGTGATGACGCCGCCAAAGTCTAGGTAATCTTAATTTCTCTAAAAGAAGGGGGGATGATATCCTTCCTTCTTTTTTATGATATAATTCATGCATATCAGAGAAAAAAGGATGTTTTTGATGCTTTCCCAATTTGACTTTACGTCTTTCCTTGCTCGTTTAGTTAATCTCTATATAATAGTCTTAATCATACGTATTCTTTTGACGTGGGTTCCTTCCTTGGATTGGCGTTCCCCACTTCTTCGCTTCCTCGATGACATCACCGAGCCTGTGCTTCGCATTGCTCGAAATCTAATTCCCCCTGTAGGAATGTTTGATCTTTCACCGATTGTAGTATTTATAGCACTTCAATTACTTGTATCTCTTCTGGAAATGCTATAAAAAGTTCTGTAAAAATGAAAACACACCGTCATTGAGAGCGTAGCGTGGCAACATTCCCTCCCACAAAAGGCTTTTGCAGAGCTTTCTCTATTTGTTTTGTTACAATTTAAAAACACTAGCACAAAAGTTCCGTCTTTATGCCTTTATGCACTTGGATATAGAATTAGCAATCAATCAAACCAATGATGTAAATCGTTGCTTCAAACAAAATACATAGGACAAAGAGGAACACAGATATGGGACTAGCCGCCACAAGCGCCCGCAAATATATGTTAATGGCGTACAGCATGAATATTCAATTCGATTTGCAACAAATTGCACAATCGCGTTTGAGATTATTGAGTATTATTGACAAGGTTTACGCCGCCAGTAATTCATTGGATCCAAACAGTCCAGTGGTTCAACAACATGAACAATTTATAAGCCGTTTGCAAAGTCAAGACAAACGTATTGCGCTGATGCAAGAAAAGATGAAACAACAAGCCGAAGCCATTAAAACCGAAATGACGGGCTTAGACAAAATGATTAGTGAAGGCATTAAACAAACCTTCAATTATGTGGGACAGGCCTAATTTGGGAAGTGTCGTATAGCCTCTGCTTTGGCTTGAATTGGCCTGCCCATAAATCTCAGTAAGACAACACGTCATCATGTAACAAGTCGTTACACTGAAACGCACAAAATATCCTTAAGATTGTTTTTATGTAAATAGACAATCCTTTTTGCCGTTGAAGACCAGCCCAGTAAAACCCTCCATTGACCGTCTTTCAACCCCTTTATTTGAACCCTCCCTAAACCCCAATGACCAAAGCCAAAATTAAATAGTTCAGGAGTTTAATCCTATGTTTGTAACAGCAGGTGCTAGATCAAACTTTCTGTTGGAGCGTGAAATTTCGTTGCAATTTCAGTTGCAAACGCTTGCTTCCGCTCAATATCGAGTTCAAGCCACGTTAGACAAAGTCTATAATGTCGGAGATTTGGATCCCAATAATCCGAATCTTATTGCGTCACATGAGCGACTGGTGCAACAGTTGTTTGAATGGCAAAAACGAATCAATTCTACCCAAATGCGTTTGAACATGGAACTGCAAATGGTGCAAGCCGAAAAGCCCAAGCAAGACGAAATGTTCAAAAATGGCGTAAAGAAATTTTACGATATGATGGCGTAAAAAAGGACACTCCCTAAAAATAAGAGAGCGTCCTTTTACTTCTGTTTTGTAGAAAACCTAGCTATTGCTAGATTCTACTTTCGCCGTTGTGCTTTTAGCAGGGTCACTATTAAGCGTCGCTAAATAGGTTGCTAAGGCATCAATTTCATCTTGATGACCAACAACAGGCGGCATGTAGCCATGGTACATGGTTTTAGCGACACCCTTGTCGTCCACAATGTGATTGTCTTTCATCATGGTGAGTAGGTTTTTAATGGCATCCTTGTCACGAGTGGCGAGCATCACCTTCATGCTACGGTACCCGTTACCCTTTGCCGTGTGGCAAGACGTACACTGGTAACGGAACATCAACTGCCCCTTGCCCAACTCATCGTTAGGCTTTAGGGTGGTGAGTTCAGCTCCTGCGAACTTGTGATGATTGAAGAAGCCGTCTTTGTTGACTTTGTCAATTTCAAACTTACGCAAGCCGTTGGAATACATGTAGTTGTACACCACATAAGGCTTACGCATCATTTCACGAGACCATTCTTCGGTGAACATGAAGCCAAAACCTGCGGCGAGTAACATCACGGCAAAGCTCGTGTTGAAGGCACGGGGATTCAAATAAGGCCCAGCCAAAACCATACCAAACAAGCCGACCGCAAACACAAGCGTCATAAAGATCGCTTTTGCCATAATGGAAAAGTTACCGACGCCAATGGTGCTTAGCCCGTTGATAATCACTTGTTGCGTAGGTTCAGGTAAGGTAAACAAGTACGCAATCACAAATAATGGCCCGAGTATCACGGCTGGTAAGAGCCACTTTGCCGAATACTTCAGCAGATACGCCTTAACATCGACATCCATCGTTTTTTCACGGCTTAGCGTAAAGAAGGCGTAAATGCCTGCCAATGCCATCATAATAAACATCCGCAAGCCTAAAGCAGGCCAGAAGGATGAGTTAAAGAAGGCGTCGCCAATATTGCCTTTGGTAAAATCCCAACCGCCCGAATTGAGCATGAAGGTCAAAATACCGTTAATGGCAAACAAGGTAAAGTAAGAAATCCCGATGTAAATCCACGCCAATTTAAGGTGCGTTTTACGATCCAACTTGTCCCATGTATAGTAATACGCCAAGAACGTGGCGAGTTCTAGGGCGAAGAAGACGTATTCCACCGCCCAAAACAAGGAAAAGTTTTGCAATAAGGTTTGTGTGCCATTAGGACTCGCCAAACCAATCGCCCACCAAATCCCTACGCCTGACATCGCACCGAGTACGGTGGTCAGGAGCAAGAAGAACTTGGAATGCTTTTTGAGATAATCGTAAATCCGATCATCATTTTTTTTGTAAGCCAATTGTTCGGTGAAGGCTAGGAACGCCCCACCACCAATGGCAAAGTGTGAAATGAAGACGTGGAGTACGGCGATTAAACCAATCACCCAGCCACTACCGATGTTAGGAACTTCCCATACTGGAAACATATTATAAGGACCCCCATATCGTTAAGAAGAGCCATCCGATAAAAAAGATGACACCATACACTGTAGCAAACTTAGAAATAAACGGAATCTTGCCTGTGCTATCAAGTATCGGCACAACTGCCAAAGAACCAAAGACGGTTCCTATAAATACCATAGCTACATGAACGCCGTCAAAAAACAGGATTTTAGCAGGAAAGAGTTTAAGAGCTTGGAATTGAGACAAGAAATACCATTCAGGCTTAATCCCAATCGGCGCCATCGCAGCAGGATCCACCTGTGGGCCTAAGCCCCAAGGCTTCATCGTCACCACCAACATAAAAGCAACAAAGACGGCAAACCACACGAAAACATCTTTTTTGAAGAAGTCAGGGAAGAACTTTTCGTATTTGCGTTCCGCTTTAGGCAATTTTTGAATGGATTCAGGCTCGCTGATGCCTTGAAGTTGAATCAAGGTCGCATGCAAGCCGAACAAGCCCATCATGGCGAGAGGCAAGGCAATCACATGCAAACTAAAGAAGCGGTTCATCGTGACCTGTCCAATTTCAGAGCCGCCTCGCACGAATTCAGCGAGGTAAGGTCCGATAAAGGGTGATTCACCCGCCACATCCACCCCAACTTTGGTGGCAAAATAGGCGATTTCATCCATAGGTAACATGTAGCCTGTGAAGCCGAAGACCATGGCAATACCGACAAGTCCCAAGCCTGAAAGCCAAGTAAACTCACGAGGTGCTCGGTATGCCTTCATAAAATAGGTGCTGAACATATGAATGAACAGGACTAAGATAAAGACGTTGGCTCCCCAGCTGTGCATGGAACGGATGAGCCATCCGAAAGGCACTTGCATGTTGATGGCTTGAACAGAGGCATACGCTCCTTCAAAGGTAGGAACATAATGAAACATGAGCAAAAAGCCTGTGGCGAATTGAATTCCCATAAATAGAGCAGCAATACCACCCATGTAATACCAGATGGAATGCTTGTGAACAGGGACTTCTTTATGTCCTGCAAACTCAACGGCGGCTTTAAGCGGAACACGCTCGTCTAGCCAATCCACCACAGTTTGCACGATATTGAGATTTTTTAAGGTCGGAATAGACACGATTTCGTGGACTCCTTATGATTTATAATTGAAACTAGGCGATTTTAATGGTAATGGTGCCGTCCGCAGCAACATCCGCCACTAAGGGCTTTAGTGGAGCAGGGGGAGGACCAGCAATGTTCTTGCCCGTATTCGGATCATAAGTTCCGCCGTGGCAAGCACAGTAAATAACATCTTTATCTTTTTGGTAGCCCACCGTGCAACCCAAGTGTGAACACTTGGCGTTAAAGACGGAAAGCTTGCCGTTAGTGTCATGAATCAACAAAGCAGGGATGGAGCCGAACATGAAGTTCTTAGATTCACCGATAGGGAAGTCTTTGAGGTTTTTTTCAAAGGTCATTTCAGTGACCGTAACGACTTCGCTTTTCTTAGGCCATAAGAAGCTTAAAATGGGGGTGCCTGCGACGAGTAAAGCCCACAAACCGCCGCCTACAGCGAGTATGCCACCGAAGAAGGCACGTCTACCGAAGCTCACTTCAGGAGAATCTAAATCGTAACCGCCTTGTGGATTGTTTTGCGATTCATTTGTTTTGGATGAATCTTGTTCCGTTGTCATCGTGAACACTCCTTCATTACATTAAATAGTTTTGTTGTAAGCATTGTAGACGGTTCTGCCTAGCCACACGAAGTAGCCAATCATCAAGACCGCAAAGATAGCAAACACAATTAAAATAGGCCATTGAATCACAACAGGCTGTGCATTAAAGAGCGGTTGCATGTATTGATCCGTATGGAAGAGACGTAAGAAATGGCGTAAGACGACCATCAACGCCACCACCAAAATACCCGCCGTTAAACCGACTTTATAGGATTTTTCGCATCCTTTTTTAACGGCAAGCCCCATGGCGATCAATGAAATCGCTTCAAGTGCAAACGAAGTATTCAATAAGTGAGTCGTCGTTTTTGCCGCTTGAAACCCTTGAGGGGTTGACCAAAAGAACCAAAAACCAATAAGCGTTTGAACTAAAGTCGTACCGATATATCCGCCTGCACCGAGCTTAATCAACCATGTACCGAAGGATTCGTCCTTCTTTTTCCAGTAAAGCCCGAAACATCCAAGTGTCAAGGCACAGACGGCAAAAGCTGCTCCCACAAAGTGGAGGTATCGAGGGATAAGCGTGGGTTCAGTGAGGTTTAAGTTGGCTCCAACAGGACTATTTTGATACAAGGGCAAGAACTTTTCAGGCGTCAACATAAGGGTCATGTTGTTTGAAAAAATAAAGGCGACCACCATAAATAACACGCTAGATGCAATTAAAATCCACGGTGCCTTCATTAGATCCATCCGCTTTTTACCGTAATTATAGATGTACAAACCGTAATAGCCGATCGTCAACAAGAATAAAACGGCAATCCAAGGCAGGGCAATCACAATGGAAGAGGCGTAGATTAAAGGCCCGTAAAGCACTTGCAAGAACAACAACGGCACGATGCCTTGCGTAATCGCCGCCGTGGTGAAGATAGGTAAGCTCGCCGCCAGTTGACGACCTGCTCGTGTGGCGTGGGCGTTTTCGTCTTTACCGCCAATCAACAGTAAAATAGCAGACACCAAACCACCTGTGAGTGCCACGTTCATGGGCAGGGCATGTGTCAAGAAGCCTATGACAAGCAAGGCTTGCAAAAGGGGAACAGGGGCAGGAAAGGGAATCGGTTGAAAGTTGCCGACGGAAAGTAAGGTAGCGTCCATATATTGAGGTTCCTACAAATTAAATGTAAACCTAATAACAAAGATATTTTTCATTCGTATAATTTTAGTATACATCAAAGATTTTTTTTGAACTAGGCAATCTGAAAAAATAATTTATTTTCAGATTGTTACAAGTCTAGCACAAAAAGGGGGGTAATTTGCCTTAATGCTATTGTAAGGTGCAGAACAAAATGCACCGAACCGCCAATAAGAATTAGGACGAGAAGGAACACCACAAACGTTCACGAACGACCCTTTTCTTATAAAATGACCCAACTTAATTCGTATGACCAGTCGCAAGGATGTCACCCAACATTCTCTGTAGCTCAACCGTAATAGGAAAAACCACCTTTTCATTCGCTTTGGCGAAAGAAGTGACGACACGCTTCAACGAAAAGGCTTATTTGTCGACGTGCCAAGAATACTCACGCACGCTAAACAGAGGTATTCGCTACCGAACACACCCATTCCATGTGGCACGGTTGCTTAAAGATATTCGCAGGAATGAATGCGTTTCAAGTCGCCTTTCGCTAGCAGTGCTTAGCAGTGGCATCAGGGTGCTGTTTTACCCGCTTGAATCTTTGCAATGCCCTTGGGTATTCGTAAAACGCCATGAAAAACAAATCACAATGAAAGCCCATTTATCATGTAACGTCTGTCTCTCTTCTAAACAAGGTTTTTCTCTTTTGATTTTGGTTGTTCTCTTGATTGTTTGTTTGATGTCCCTCACAACGTCCTACGTTTTGATAAGTTGGCTTTTATAGAAAAGTACAACTGATGAACGTATACCCGCCGATGCCCACATCGGCGTTTTTTTTATGGAATTTTGCGTAGGGCATTTTGCCTTGTTTCTTCTCCCTAAGGGAGGAGGAACAAGTTAAAAGACCTTCACCAAACCCGAAACATTACAAAATGTAACAGAATTGCAATTGTTGTACTTCGCAATTCTTTATTAAGATGTAAATAGAAGAACCTCAAAGATTTTTGTCTATGACTTCTTCAAACGTTTTAGTACATAGGACAAATGTGAATTCTTAGACAAATTCATTCACTAATTTAGAGAGACACATAACAACAAGAGAGAGAGAGAGACATATATTATGCCTATCGGAACACCCGGTACCTCAGTAGGACCAGGACTAGTAGATTTAGCAGGATTGAAAACTTTTGCCAAAAACTTCGTTAAAACAGACGGTTTAAGTGCAGAAGACAAAACAAAATTTGGAACAGTTGATGCTAAAGGCTTGACGCGTGAGCAAGTTATGATTAAAGGCGGTTTGACTGGAATCGAAGGATTAAACATCGATTTCAAAACCAAAGATGGCTTAGCCATTTGGAACAGTATTGCAGGAGCCGACGGTTTATTGTCTGCTCGTGAACATACTCAAGCCTTATTGAGATTTGACACAGGTAAAGAAGCTGATGTTGCTGGTTCTGACACCAAGTTCAACTTGACCAAAGCTGAAGCAACCGCAGGATTCCAAAAATTGTTGACAGATGCAAAAGCAGATCCTAAAGGGATTGCGAAGTCCTACATCGCTTTGAACACTGTTGGTGAAGATTCCTTATTAGATAAGGATGACGCTACTTTCAACGAAAACGCTTCTGAAGTAACGACAGCAACCAACATCGTCGGTGGCGACTTCTGGGGATCGATTGCTCCTCCAGCAACGACCACTGCTACAGGAACGCTTGCAGCGATTTTAGACAAAATCACAGACCCAACCCAAAAAGCACTTGTAAAAGCTATCTTAGAAGCTTTAGGCGTCAAGTAAACCTTAACCTTCTTATTGAAAAGCGTCCGACATCCGTCGGACGCTTTTTGTTTTGAGCAAGTCTACAACAAGCGGGGGGTTTTTCTTGAACGCACCCCTCTGAATAGAGGAAAACCGTATAATAAAAGATAATCCCTTAAGCTAGCTATACGAGGTTTGCCGACATGTCTTTTTTCCCCCTTGCTACCGCACTTGCTGAATTACCCCCTATCTTTCAATGGTATTGGTTTATCGTCACTTTTATTACAGGGGCTTCGGTCGGGAGTTTTCTCAACGTCGTGGCACTTCGTCAATTGGCGGATGAAGAATTCGTCCAAACGCCGTCTCACTGCCCCAAATGCGGATACACGCTCAAGTGGTTTGACAACATCCCCATTCTAAGTTGGTTGATTTTAGGCGGCAAATGCCGTAGTTGTAAAGGATCGATTCATTGGCAGTATCCGCTTGTCGAAGCGGTGACGGCTTTATTGTTTTTAGCCACAGGATGGCATTTTGGTATTAGTTGGATCGTTTTGCCTGTGGTGGCGTTTTTAGCGACGATGGTGTTGTTAAGCATCACCGACTTTAAAGAACACGTCATTTTTACGTGGCACGCTCTGTGGATTATTCCTGTGGGCTTGTTACTTCATGCCCTAGGTATTGGAAATGATCTCACGGCTTTGATGTGGATCCCCAGCTGGACGATGGAAACCGCCACGTACTTCGGACCGTCTTTCTGGTCAGCACTGATCGGTGTGGCGGGGATTTTTGGCGTTTTTGAAGGCTTGATTTACTTGAGCCGCCTTTTGATTGGGCAGGACGGCTTTGGACATGGCGACACGCTTATTTTGATGGCGATTGCGTCATTCTTAGGCTGGGAAGGTGCTGCTGCCTCCTTATTGCTTGGGGGCGTTCTGACAGGGGTCATCAGCTTACCGATTATGTTTGTTCAATGGATTAAAGAAAAGGCATGGGGCCTTGTGTGGAAGCTAGGCACGGCGTTACTTGCCACAACAGGCTTGTACGGCTTAAGCTACTTAGAACTTACACCCAAAAAGCACATGGTCCTTTCCCTTGCCGTCATGGGGGGAACCGCTATTTTATTGTTCAGCTTTCTTAAAGAAAAGCAACAAGTTGGCGGATTTACCAAAGTACCCTTTGGGCCAGGACTCATCGCCGCAGCGATTGTGTTACTCTTTTTTGGACAGACGATTTTAACCCCTGTTTATAAAGTATTTAGTGGACTTTTTGGATCGATATAGCTCTAACGCTAGTCTACCCCCTCTAAAATATGTTATAATTGATAAAAGTATTCATCTATCGAACACTATATTACATAGGGAGCCTTCTACGATGACCACCGCCAAGCACGATGCCTCTACCCCCTCTATTTATCCTGTTTTGGCACGTTTTAATGATGCTCGTATTCAAGGTGACGATTATTCACAGCAATACAAGGCATCTCTTGAAAATATGGATGCGTATTGGTCGAACGAAGCTCAACGTCTCATTTGGCACAAGCCGTTTGAAAGTGTTAACACGAGTCGTTTTACGCCTAATGATGTCAAGATTGAATGGTTTAAAGGGGGCGAATTGAATGTGTGTGAAAATTGTGTGGATCGTCACGCACTAGCTAAGCCTGATGCCATCGCCCTGATTTGGGAGCCTGATCACCCGAGTCAATCGACACGGAAGATTACCTATCAAGAACTTTATCAAGACGTACAACGTTGTGCCAATATGCTGAAAGCACTTGGTGCAAATTCAAAAGAACCCATTACTATTTATATGCCCATGATTCCTGAAGCGGTGGTTGCTATGCTGGCGTGTAGTCGTTTAGGCGTGCCTCATTCCGTGGTATTTGGCGGATTTTCACCCAAAGCCTTGCGTGAACGTATTGAAGATTGCGGTAGTAAAATTGTGATTACCGCCAATGAAGGGCGTCGTGGGGGTAAAGCCATTCCTTTGAAAGCGAATGTGGACACCGCCTGCCAAGGCTTGGGTATTCACCACGTTTTGGTGTTTGAACATAGCCTTTTGCCGCCCTTGTCGTGGCAAGCCCCTCGAGATATTTGGTGGCATGAACTGGCGGAAGCCGTCGATGCCGATTGCCCCCCTGTTTCTGTTGAGGCTGAGCATCCCTTATTTGTGTTGTATACATCAGGTTCAACAGGTAAACCC
>JBEISK010000061.1:0-4740 GCA_040375445.1 Gammaproteobacteria bacterium
ACGAAGGGGAGGAGAAACGCAATGCGTCCTTCCCCGTCCCCCCTTGAACCGCCTTTAGAGGTGTTGGAGACCTTTGGCGGAGCAAAGGTCTCTGACGACCGACCAGCATTAAACGAAGCTAGACACCCAAAAAACGACCTAATTTAAACCGTAGCCGAACCTTCTTTTGCCGTTGCCAAACGCTGAACATCCAATGCTTTGCCCACAAACGCCGTAAACAAAGGATGCGGATGATTCGGACGAGACTTAAACTCAGGGTGATACTGCACCGCTACAAAAAACGGATGGTTCTTCAGCTCAACCACTTCCACCAACTCACGATCAGGCGAGGTGCCTGAAATCACCAAGCCCAAGCCTTCCAACTGCTCACGGTATTTATTGTTGAACTCATAACGGTGACGATGCCGTTCCATGACCACTTCGGTGCCATACGCTGCATAGGCTTTAGATCCCTTAATCAAGTGGCACGGATACTGCCCCAAACGCATGGTACCGCCTTTTTCCGTGATTTCTCGTTGCTCGTTCATCATGGCAATGACTGGGTGAGGCGTCTGCTCGTCAAACTCATAGCTATTGGCGTTTGGCAGATTCGCCACATGACGGGCAAACTCAATGACCACACATTGAAGTCCTACGCATAAACCTAGCAAGGGAATTTGATGTTCACGCACATAACGCACGACATTGATTTTCCCCTCAATCCCACGAGAGCCGAAACCTCCAGGGATGACCACGCCGTCTTTGCCTTCTAGCAAGTTGGCAATCGTAGCGTCATCCGTACATTGCTCCGAATCAATCCAGTGAAGCTTAACTTTGGTGGCATGCTCAATGCCTGCGTGATACAAGGATTCCACCACAGAAAGGTAGGCATCAGACAGTTGCGTGTATTTGCCAACAATCGCAATATCCACATGATGCGTGGGGTTTTTGACTTTATCTACCATGGCTCGCCATGCGGTGAGATTCGGTTCTGGCGTGTCGTTCAAATTCAACACACTCAACACGGATTTGGCGAGGCCTTCTTTTTCAAGCGCCAACGGCACTTCATAAAGCGTCGAGAGGGTTTCGCCCATAATGACGTTTTCATATTCGATATTGGTGAATAACGCCAACTTTTGCTTGTCAGCTCGAGAAAGGGGGTGTTCGGTACGACAAACGAGAATATCAGGCTGAATCCCGATACTACGCAAGGTGTTGACGCTATGTTGACTGGGCTTGGTTTTTACTTCGCCACTGGTGGGCAAATAGGGAATCAGCGTGACATGAATGAAGCAGGCATTTTTAAAGCCAACATCATAGCGAAATTGGCGAATGGCTTCCATAAACGGCAAGCTTTCAATATCGCCCACCGTTCCGCCGATTTCCACAATCATCACATCAGGCGCCAAGCGAGTGGTGGCATCTTTAATGCGTTGCTTGATTTCATTGGTGACATGCGGAATAACTTGAACCGTTGCCCCAAGATACTCCCCACGGCGTTCTTTTTTCAAAATGGTTTGATACACACGCCCTGCGGTGACGTTGTTTAACTTGGTGAGGTTGGTGTCGATAAATCGTTCATAATGCCCCAAGTCCAAATCGGTTTCAGCCCCGTCGTCGGTGACGAAAACTTCGCCGTGTTGATAGGGGTTCATTGTGCCAGGATCAACGTTAATATAAGGATCAAACTTCAAAATGGTGGCGGTGAGTCCTCTGGCTCGAAGCAGTCTACCCAAGGATGCGGCAACAATGCCTTTGCCTAAGGACGACACCACGCCGCCTGTTACGAAAATATACTTGGTTGTGGCACTCATCATCATAGGGGCATCCTTTAAGGTTTGTGTGGCTTCGTTTTTATTTTAGATGAAACATAATTCAAATGCCAAGTCTTATAAAGTGATATTCTTAAGATTTACTGTTTTTTGGGTTTCTCGTTTTTGTCTTGAGCTGGTGCTTGGGTTTCTCGCTCCCTTCTTTAGTTGGTCGGTCGTCAGAGACCTTTGCTCCGCCAAAGGTCTCCGACACCTCTAAAGGCGGCTTAAGGGAGGGAGGGTCTTGGTCGCCCCCCTCCCTTAAGAATCCCACCCCTCTCGCTTTCCCTCCGCTCCTGCCGTGCGCAAAATGTCTCGGAAGCCTCGCATTTAGTGCGCCGTCGGCAAGCTTTTTAGCAACCAACTGGTTCCTTCGTTTGATACGAGAAAATTAAAACTCGTGGTTCGGGACGGGAGGGGGATTCTTAAGGGGGGCATACTGGGGGGAGGGAGGACGTAACACGTCCGTCCCCCCGCCGCCCCTTAAGCCGCCTTTGGGGGTTTGGGGGTCTTTGGCGGCACAAAGACCCCCAAGCACCAGCATTAAACGGAGCTAGAATCCCAAAAAACAAGAACCCCCAAAAACTTATAAAGCCAACGCCTGCTGTTGGTGCAGAATGACTTTAGCCATTGAATGATGCTCATCTTCCAACAACATCGGCAAACGCATACTCGGATGCACAAACCCCTGTTGTGCCATACACGCTTTGACCAAAATCGGATTGGTGACTTGAAAGATGGCTCGCATGGTGGGGAGCATTTGATGCTGAAGCGTCAAGGCTTTAGCAGTTTTGCCTGCTTCAAAGGCGTCGATCATGGCATGCAGTTCCGCCCCAATCAGGTGACTCGCCACACTAATCACGCCTTTGGCTCCTAAGGCAAGCATGGGTAAGGTTAAGCTATCATCGCCTGACCACACGACAAAGCCTGTTTCGTCGTAAGGCAAGTGTCGGGTGATTTCGCTCAAGGCATCCATGCTAGCGTCGCTTTGTTTGACGCCCAAGATCTTGGCACCCAAACGATCATGCAAGGTTTTCATGGTTTCCGCCTGCATCGTCACCCCTGTTCGGTTGGGGATGTTGTAAATCACCAGCGGAATGCCTTCGGCGACGTCTGCCACGGCTTCAAAGTGAGCAACCATGCCTGCTTGCGTCGGTTTATTGTAAAACGGCACCACCACCAGCAAAGAATCAGGACGCTCAGCTTGATCAAGCAAACCTTGCACCTGCTCAACGACGGCGTGCGTGTCGTTGCCGTTAATAGATGCCATTAAATGGACGTGAGACGCACGGTTTTCAATCATCGTGCGAGCTAAGCAAACCAGCTCTTTTTTTTCTTCAAGGCTCAAGCATGGCCCTTCCCCTGTGGTACCATGCACCAATAAGCCGTCACTGCCGTTTTGAACAAGGTATTCACACAAAGCGGTAAAACGAGACGCATCAAGTTTTGTGCCGTCTTTAGAAAAGGGCGTCACACAAGCGGTAATTACTTTTGCAAGGGGATTCATATAAAAACCTCGATCTTCTATGGCAAAGACTATCTTAGATCGTTAACGTGCTTTCAGGCACGCCGACCTTATTCAAACGCACCAACGCTTCGGCGATACGCACGGCGTTTAAGGCTGCCCCAATGCGGAGATTGTCTGAGACGACCCACAGGTTAAAGCCTCGTTCAGGGTTGGATGTATCCTTGCGAAGGCGAGACACATAGACGGGATCCGTATGAGCGGTTTCTCGTGGGGTGAAATAGCCTTGGTGACTGTCTGCCACCACTACATCAGGCGTTTCTTTTAAGGCTTGCGTGAGGGCTTCAAGCGACACGGCACGAGAACAATCCACCGTCACGGATTCGCTATGCCCCACCAAAACAGGTACTCTCACCGCCGTTGCCGTAATGGGTAGATTCGGCAAGCTTAAAATCTTTTTCGTTTCGTGAATGAGTTTTAACTCTTCCTTGGTGTAGCCTGCTTCCACGCCGTCTTCACTAAAGACATCAATATGCGGAATTAGGTTAAAGGCAATGGAACGCTTGAAAATTTGCCGATCAAAGGTCGAATCGGCAAACGCGTCGGAGCGTCCTTCGAGTTGCCCATGCTCAAAATCGTGAGCGAGTTCTGCTCGTAATTCATCGAGGGCTTCTTTGCCTCCGCCACTCACCGATTGATAGGTACTCACAATCACCCGTTCTAAACCAGCGAGTGCTTGAATCGTTTTAAGCACAGGCATTAATTGAGCCGTCGAACAATTGGGATTCGCAATAATCCCTTGATGCTTCAACAACGCCTCTTCATTGACGCCGCCTACCACAAGTGGCACGTCGGGGTGCATGCGGTAATGGCTGGTATTGTCAATGACCACCGCTCCACGTTTGACGGCTTCAGGAGCGAGGGCTTCGCTAATGGAGCCTCCTGCACTGGCGAGTACAATGTCGACACCTTCAAAGGCGTCGGGTGTGGCTTCTTCAATGGCAATGGGCTTGCCGTGAAAAAGTAAGGTCTGCCCAACGGAACGTTTGGATGCGAGAAGTTTAAGCGTGTTAATCGGAAAATTTCGCTCTTCTAAGAAGGCGAGAATTTTGCCTCCCACTAAACCAGAGGCTCCTAAAATAGCGACGTTGTAAGTTTCCGTACTCATGGCAAGTGACCTTTTTAATTGTTGTTTCTTAAACGATTTTATTATAGTGGAAACATAATTGAATGCCAAATACTGTTAATTCTTAAACGCTTCATAACAATAATGTGTAAATATTTTAAAGCAGACGTCAACGCACTAAATGCAGGCTTCCGAGACATTTTGCGGACGGCAGGAACAGCGATAGGGCGAGGAGGTGGGGATAAAAAACCTTCTTATTCACGAAGTGAATCTACCCCTTTAGGAAGGAGAGGTTGGGAGAGGAAACCAACGGTTTTCTTTCCCAAGAGAAAAAGTCTAAGGACTTTTTCGACATGAAG
>JBEISK010000009.1:0-61904 GCA_040375445.1 Gammaproteobacteria bacterium
ACCGCTTTTTCAAGGGTTAGCTTGTCTGCAGCGGCTTTGGTTTCAGCGTCTGTTTTGGCTTTAAGGGCATCCGCTTCAGCGATTTTGGCATCAGCAACCGCTTTTTCAAGGGTTAGCTTATCCGCAGTGGCTTTCGCTTCAGCATCCACCTTTTCGGCAATTGCCTTTGTTTCGGCGGCTTTCGCATCATCCACCGCTTTTTGTAGGGTGGCTTTTTCAGCGGTCGTTTTACTTGTAGCCGCAGCAAGATCTGCAATCGCTTTGTCTTTAGCAGCACTGGCATCAGAAACGGCTTTTTCAAGGGTGACTTTCTGTGTCTCGGCTTTGGCTTCAGCAACCGATTTTTCAAGCGTGGCTTTGTCGGTAGCGGCTTTCGCTTCGGCTAATGATTTTTCAAGCGTCGCTTTTTCAGTGGTCGCTTTCGCTTCGGCTAATGATTTTTCAAGAGCCACTTTCTCAGCAAGAGCCTTCGCATCGGCAACCGATTTTTCAAGTTGAACTTTAGTTTCATTGGCTTTGGCTTCGGCGATCGTTTTGTCGCTAAGTGCTTTGTCTTTAGCGGCTTTGGCGTCATCCACCGCTTTTTTAAGAGCTGCTTTTTCAGTCGCTTTAGCTGCCGCAACGGCGGGGTCTTCAGTACTAACCGTAGGCCCTGAAGAATTAGAAGTCCCCGTTGTCGTTGTGGTACCTGTTGTTGCTGCTAGTAAAGCAGCCACTAAGGTTGAGGTCGATGATGAATTTGAAGAACTAACACTAGTAGTGGTAGGGGTAGGGGAAACCGTTGAAGCGGTTGTGTAAGCAGGTGTTGAAGTGCTACTGGTACCAGGGAATCCTAACTTTGCGAGGGCTTGGTTTAAAATATTGGTAGGTAAATTGGCGGCTTTTAAAGCTGTGGCCATGGTGGCAGCATCCATTTTTACGCTACTGGGGGTGTTTATTACTGTTGAGGCTTTAGCCACAGACGTGGGGATGGCTTGTCTGGTCTTAATCAAAGACGCCAAACGACGCTCAGCGATTTTATAATCCACAGAACTCGGGGAAAGCGTGTTTAATTTTTGCGTATTAATGGCGATAAGATTGTCTAATCTACTAATTGCATTGCTGAGGTTAGCAGGGGCTTCAGTCGAAGTAGAAATAAAGTTGAACTTGCCTGCTGTGACGCTTTTACTTTGTGTTTTCGCAGTTATGGATGCAGATGAAATGTAGTTAAATACCATGATGTTTTGTCTCTCTCTTTTCTCTCAAGGTGTTAAAGTGTATAAAATCTTGATGATAGGCGGTTAAAAGTCGTTGATTATGTCGTGCGAAAAATACTGTGGTTTAAAAATGCCAAGCCACATTGCCAATGTATTAACTATTCGCTAAAACAATAAACGCCTGCTCTTCTTAAGAATTGTTTAATATACTCAATTATTTACATTTTGTTACGCTTGAAAAATAAACTGTTTGAATCATAATGAACAAGTAGATGAAAATCTACCGTATTAGGCTCTACACCCTTGCGGAAAAAAAAGAAAGGAAATGACCCCATGACGGCATTTACCATTGAAGCCCAAGAGCGGGATACGAGCCGTAACCCACGCCAATTGCGTGCGGCCGGCTTAACTCCAGCAACAATTTACGGAAAAAACATTGAACCTAAATCGATTCAGTTGCCTGCCCATGCGTTTCGTCAAGCGTATTTAAAAGGCAATGAAGTTTTTGAATTAAATGGTGTTGGCGTAACCGCTAAAGCTCATCAGATTCAGATCCACGCCGTTTCAAGAGAAGTCTTGAACGTTGAATTCTTAGTCACTGCTAAGTAATTCAAACCTTCATACTAATTTTCAAACCAAAGGGGATGCTTATGAAGGCATCCCCTTTTTTCAGTCTATTTTGATCATTACCCCCACTAGTCGATGTATTTTTAAAACAAATCCCTACGTTAGAAGAGTCTCATCCTTTATAGTGATGTTATAAGTACGTATCCCTACGTCTTTTACATTTTTATTAGACACCTTAAAGGTTACCCACTGAGGAGATGCCCCAATCATGATGAGTACTCAAAATGAGCTTTATAACACCCGTCAAGAAAAAAACGTCAATGTGATTGATGTAAACATCGAAAGCTTTGACCACCGCTTCATCGACGACTTCAAACAAGCCATTAACAACAGCATTAACGGCAACAACGAAGTCTTGTTGAACCTTGAAACCGTTAACTTTATGGATTCCGCTGGCTTAGGCGTAATTCTTTACGGTCAACGTGCCTTATCTGAAGCTGGCGGTAAATTCGCCGTTTGCCAAGCACAAGGTTATGTGAACAAGTTGTTCAACTTAACAGGTGTGAACAAAGCGGTTCGTGTGTTCGGTAGCGAACAGGAAGCACTTGAAAACGCCTAGTTTTCGCAAGATCTAATTTTTTAAGGGGCGTGAGCAATCACGCCCTTTTTGGGCTTTGTAGTATTTTTTGGATAAAAGTGTTGATTTTAAAAAATCCTTACTTTTTATTTTAAAAAGCATAAATGTATTTTAGGTACTTGTGATTTAAAAGTGTTCGTGTAATACTTGTAATCACCTTGTACTTAAAGCATTTTACTGATTAGAAGGATCTACGCACATGTCGAAAAGATGTCAAATTTCTGGGGCTACTCCCAAAAAAGCAAACAAAATTAGTTTCTCAAACAAAAAGCATGGTCGTCGTCAAGAACCCAACCTTCAGTGGAAGCGTCTGTGGTGTGAAGAACGTAAAGCTTTTGTTCGCTTAAAAGTTAGCACTCGCGTGATTAAACGTGCGACTAAATTAGGCTTGGCTGCTGCATTAAAAGCACATGGCACGACCTTAGAAGCCGCTCTTAAAAACTAAATCTTATTAACAATCCCTTTATTTTGGAGTAATCCCCCATGGCAAAAAATGACAAAGGTGCACAACCTGTACGCCTAAAAAGTACTGAAAGCGGACATTTCTACAGCATCCGTAAAAACAAGAAGAAGAATCCGACTCGCTTAGAACTTCGTAAGTATGACCCCACTTTACAAAAACACGTCTTGTATCGTGAAGAAAAGAAGTAAATCATACATTACAAAAGGAGCCTTATCGCTCCTTTTGCCTTATTGAGGACACCCCCTTTCCATGTGTGCTGACGCTGAAATTGTAAGCCCTTCTACCAGTCAAGTCACGCAAGTCCCTTTTGCGACCTTGAACCTCTATAAACCCAAAGGCCCCACCAGTCATGACATGGTGGCTCAAATGCGTAAGGTTTTTAACACCAAAAAGATCGGGCATCTCGGTACCTTGGATCCTATGGCGGAAGGCGTTTTGCCGATCTGCATCGGCAATGCCACTCGCTTGATTGAATACTTCCCCGACACCAAAACCTATGTCGCCAGCATACGGCTCGGTAAAGAAACCACGACTTTAGACATGGAAGGCGATGTGTGGAAGGAACGTCCTGTTCCAGCGGGCATTACCCCTGAACTCTTAGAACGAGTGTTTGAAGGCTTTACAGGGCATATTGAACAGCGGGTGCCACGCTATTCTGCTGTACATTATAATGGCAAAAAACTCTACCATTACGCACGGGCAGGCGTCAGAATTCCCTTTGAAGAATTGCCCGTGAAGCCTGTTGAAATCTCACATTTGGAATTGATTGAAGCCCATTTGAATCAAGCCGAACCCGAGTTTAAAATCCGTGTGTCTTGCTCTTCAGGCACTTATATTCGTTCTTTGGTGCGTGATATTGCCTATTCTTTAGGCACAGTGGGCGTGATGACAGGCTTAGTCCGTACCCGCCACGGACGTTTCTATGCCGAAACGTCGCATCGTTTAGAAGAAGTCAAACAAGCGGTGGATCCGTGGGCGTTGACGATTAACCCTTTACAATGCTTGTCTCTACCGATTTTACAGTTGGATTCTCAAGAATCGTATGACAGACTTCTAAACGGGGCTGTGTTGTCAGAAGAACATTTTACGCCCAACTTGCTTAAAAATGAAACGCTCGCCTTAGCGATTCATGAGCGAAAGCTCGCAGGCGTCACACAATGGGACAACCAACGCCTTAGGCCTCGCAAGATCTTAGACGTCCATTTTGATGTCGATATTGAACACATCAAAGAAGTCCCCATTCATTAAACCAGACCTTTGAGAAGAAAGAATCCCACCATGACAAAAAAGCCTACAGCCCTTCAAAAAGGGGATACCATTGCGATTATTTCACCCGCGGCTCCCAGTTCGCAAGCCGATTTAGCCCAAGGCATCGAATGGCTAAAATCGTGCGGATACCTCGTTAAAGCGATGCCCCATGCCCACGATCAGTTTGGCTACATGGCAGGCACCGACCACGCCCGCTTGGCTGATCTCATCCATGCGCTTGAAGACCCCAGTATCGACGCTATTTTGTGTGCAAGAGGGGGCTACGGTTCAGGGCGTTTACTCCCCTTTTTGCCGTGGAAACGATGGAAAAATGAGAATCTACCCTGTAAACTACTCATGGGCTTTAGTGATATTACGATGTTGCATACCGCTTTTTTTCAAGAATTGGACTGGGTGACCTATTATAGCCCGATGTTGACATCCAACTTGTTGAATGAGTCGCAGGCGTTGACCCGTCAAGAATGGCTTCGCTTTTTAGAGCCAGACACTTTTTCGGACTTACCCGTGACGCTTCACAATCAAGACGCCTATGAATGCTTGAATACAGGGGTTGCTGAAGGCGTGAGTCGTGGCGGTAATTTGAGTCTGTTGGCTGCTTTATGCGGAACACCGTGGCAACCCAATTTCAACGATTCGGTTGTGGTGATTGAAGACTGGAAAGAACGGTATTACACGTTGGACAGACAATTTACGCAACTATTACAAGCAGGCGTTTTTGAAGGAGCCAAGGGTTTGCTTTTCGCCGATTTTTCACAAATCGAAGAAGAAGCGATTCGTCCCTTAGGCAAGCATTTAGGCTGGTTATGCCAACATTTAGACATCCCGATGGGCTATGGTTTTTCTATAGGTCACGGGGAGCAAACCGCAACACTCCCCCTAGGCGTGAAAATCCGTTTTGACGCGACGGCTGGGAACGTAAGCTTGTTAGAATCTCCGTTTCCGTCTCATTAGGAGCAAGGGCCGCTGTTTTTTTCTCAATCAAGGCAAGCGTTTCAGGCGTGGGCGATTCCACCAAAGTCAACACCGAAGACTTCATATTCGTAATCACCGAACGTTCAGCGGTTAAAATTTGCGTCGTCGGATTCCAGTTTAAACTATAAACCTTTTCACCAATGGCATCCACACTCAGAAGTTCATTCGGGTGAGTCCCTGCTTGAAAGCTCATCCAATACCGTTCGTTGTTGGTTCCTTCAATCGTATGGACATCCCCTAATTTGGGCGTGAGCTTGTCCCAATACAAGGTTTGCGTGGTATTGGTGTCGCCTTGACTTAGAAACAACGGCGTAACGACGCCTTTTTCATCTTTCACAAACGCCACTTGCGACAAGGGAGACGCTAATTTGAGGGTATGAATCTTGGTACCCGTAAACAAGTCGATGGCGTAAAGCTCTTGCGAGTCTCGGCTTGCCATCCAAAAGGTGCCAAAACGCCCCCGATTTTCATCAATCCACACGGCATGGATTTTATGAGACGGCACTTTTAAATCAAACTGACGCAAGAGTTTCATCTGTTGCACATCAATTTCTAAAAGTCGATTGCCCACCGTATCCACGCCATACGCCAAAGGCAATCGAGGGTGCATGGCGACTTCTTGCAAGGCAAAAGGCAAGTTTAATACACTTTTGATGAGGTGGTGAGGGCTGTCTAAAAAAGTGAGCTTTGCGGCATAACGATGCGTCGCTAAAACAATGGGGTAATAGGCATGCTGAATCAATTGTTGTGAAACATCCGAAAGTTCAAGCTCACTCAAGCGTTGCTGACTTTTAATATCAATGACGTTCACTTTGGCAGAGTTGAGGCAATTGACATACAGATATTCACCCGATTGCGTCGTGCTGGACGTTGTAGCCAAGCAAGTCAAGGGAAGCGACCATTTGGGCTTCCAGCTAATGGCGTCCCACGCGGTGAAGCGCCCGTCTTTTAATGACGCGGTAAAGAGCAGGGGATCCAAAATAACGTTGGAAGACGTCAAACCTTTGGAAACCTTGTCTAAAGGACTTAGTCCTTGGGGGACTTGCCCCGAAGCAGCGGGTTCAGAGGGGGCTTTGGCTTGAGCTAAGGGGGTTTCATAAGGTAAATCCCCCACGATAATCCGCAGTTCTGTAGGAATGGAAAAACCCGCAGGCATCATAAAGTTTTGAGGCAGTAAGCCTGTTTTTAAGGCTGTGGGAATCGTTTCCGTTCGTGAAAAGGTGATTTTACCGTTTTCCGTTTCAATCAAACGCAATAAATAAAAGCCATTATCAAACTGCACCCAATCAGGCGACGTGCTTTTTAGCGGGAATTGAGCGAGGACTTTAGTCGGTTCTTCAGGCATGTCATGCCCCTGAGGCAAAACAGGCAAGTAGCTTCGCTTTTGGCTTAAAACGGCTAAGCAGTCTTCACGAACCTTAAGATTAGTATCTAAACTTTTCAAATAGAACAAAACGGCTTCAGGCAAGCGTGTGCAGGTGGACGGCGACGCTTGAGCCTTAGGATTCATACTTAATAGAGTGATTAAAAATACACCAAAAACGAAAAACGGTCGCAGGGATTTACGCATGACTGACCTCCGCATCAAGAGGCGTCAAGGCATCGGCAAAATCGGATGAGAAAACACCGTCACACACATAGCTTGCTGGACCGGTCATATAAACAGGCGTGCCGTAATTACCTGACCACTCAATAAACAAGGCACCTCCCGGTAATTGGATTTCAACAGGCGATGTGGACTTGGCACGTCCACTTGAAATTGCGGCCACTGCCGTGGCACAGGCGCCTGTTCCACAAGCGAGCGTAAAGCCACACCCGCGTTCCCACACGGTGACTTGATAGGTTTGGGCGTTTTGACGAGTCACAAATTCCACGTTGGTTTTGGCGGGGAATTGGTGATGCTTTTCAATCCAGTGACCGTCCACCGCTGGGTTTAACTGCTGATTGTGGGCATCTTCCAAGAACAAAATCGCATGGGGATTGCCCATGCTCACGGGCCAAACGCTCAAGGCATCGCCGTCATGGTTAATAGTGGAAGCTTCTTTGCCTGCTTCATAAGGATTGTGGGGAATAAAGGGTACGCTCGACGATTCGACAATGGGCAGGCCCATATTGACGGTCACCGTGCCATTTTCATGCAAGGTGGGCTGAATCAAGCCGGCCCCTGTTTCGGCACGAAAGCTTTTGTTTGGCCATAGGCCTTCATCAATCACATAACGCGCAAAGCATCGAATGCCATTGCCACACATTTCCGCAATCGAACCGTCACTGTTGATGTAGATGAACTTCAAGTCAAACAATGACGCATCACTGGGCGGGGCCGCAACAATCAGGCCATCCGCCCCGATGCCAAAATGTCTGTCACACACCCGTTTGGCGAGTGCTTGTAACGCCGTGATGTCGAGCGTCGGCAGGTCGCTGGCTTTCATCATAATAAAGTCATTGCCAAGACCGTGCATTTTTTTGAAGGGGAAGCTCATTGGGGTGTCCTTTTTTTTGAGTTCTGTTTTGTCTATTATAACAGAAAAAGAACGCGTGGCGTGTGGCTTTATGAATTTTTGTAACGCCCTAGCACGTTTTAACCTTTAGGCTGTTTTAAGTGTGTAGATTCACGGCACTTGAGCGTTTTATGGAGTCGTTTGATGTATTATACTGTTAAAAAGGAGTTTTTAAGATGATGAAACTTGCCCCAATGAACAACGCTTACCCCCCCCCCGAAGGGCCTCGCGTTACACCCAGCACCCTGCGAACCGGCCATTTGTATTATAATGGGGAAAAAGTATTAGACTCCTCTTCTGCACAAAAAGTTCTTGGTCATATGAAAAATGCTTTTGCGAGCACAAGAGAACATGAACGTTTATTAGACGCTCTTGTTGCAAGCGCTCAAAATCCTTTATTAGGTGATGAATTTAGTGTTCATTTTTCTCCAAATGTTCAAGGGGACGACTTAAATGGAGGGCTTGCAACTTTCAACGAATTAATTTTACATTGTAATCAGGGCAACCCATTTACTCTTTCTCTAGGACAAAATAATAAATTTGATCCTTTGTGTTTATTGTTTTGGCGAGATCGCTGGGGAAAGTACGTTCCGGAAGCTATTTGGGATGCCTGCGGTATAAAAACGCAAGCATGACGCCTGCGCACACAAACGAGCGAAGGGGTTTACAACTTCTTTGCGCGGGGGTGCGCCTGCAAGTAGGCGTGGCGTAGGCGGTCGGTGTTGATGTGCGTGTAGATTTGCGTTGAGCGAATCGACACATGCCCCAAGAGCTCTTGCACCAAACGCAATTCAACCCCGTTATTCAACAAATGCGTCGCAAAACTATGCCGAAACAAATGCGGATGCAACGGTGCTTCCATACCTGCTGCCTTGCCCAAGTCCGCCAACAATCGATGCACCGAACGGTCGCTTAAGCGTTGCCCTCGTTGATTTAAAAACAGGGCATTCTGCTTCTTGTTTTTAGAAGGCAGGCTTTGAACTAACGCCTCTCGCAAGGGCAACCACGCTTCAAGCGAAGTTAAAAAATCCGCACTACAAAAGGCGATGCGTTCTCGGTTGCCTTTGCCGACGACTTTTAGCTCGCCTTCTTCACGATTAATGGCTTGCACGTCTAACCCCACCAGTTCCGCCACCCGAATGCCACTGCTGAACAAAAGCTTCACAATCAACTGATTCCGCAAGCCTGCATACGCCGTTTTTTCGAGTTGTGGGGACATTTCGATCAGTTCGTCAATGGTTTCCTTGCTCAAAAAATGAGGCAGGGTTTGCGGTAAGCGTGGCTGATGAAACCGCAAATTAAAGGTCGACAACGGATAAAACTCCTCTTTCATCACATATTTAAGGAAGCTCCGCAGGCTGGAGCTCTTGCGGGCCAGCGTGGATCGTGACAAGCTTTGACGAGCCAAATACCCCAAGTATTGAGCGGGCAAATCACGCAAAGTCGTCTTATTGGGGGATTGTGCGAGAAAGTTTTGCATCACCCACACCATAAAGTCAAGGCTGTCGTTTTGATACGCCCGCAAGGTGTGTCGAGACAATTGACGCTGAACATCCAAATAGCTTAAAAACTCCAAACGAGCCACCATCAATGGTTTTAGCCACAAAGGGGCCTGCGTTTCAAGCTGTTCTTCAAGCGGATTGAGGGGAGTCGGGGGCATGGAGGCATCCTGTTTTTAGGGACTGTTCTTAAGTAATGTAAAAGAGTTCTTTGCCTATTTTAGCCTATTTTAGTATAATTAGGTATATTGATGTATTATTGTGTTGCTCTTTCAAGAGTCAATGCCGTTTAAAAAGGAAATGCCATGTCTGTATTCGTAAAAATGCCTCGTGCGTGGGTAGCAGGATGTCTCAGTTTAATGTTAGTGACGTCCTTAGGTTTGAGTGGTTGCGGTCAGCCCAACGGCCTGTTGAATACGTCTCAAGGGGGTGCCACCGTCTTAACCATTGATGGGAACGTGGTGACCAAAAATGAGTATGACAAAGCTTATGAGCAAACCGCTAAACAAATGGGCGTGGGTGACAGTCCTCAAATGTCAGACAACGGCATCTTCAAAGAAATCATCAAGCAACAAGCGATTCAACAATTGATCGCCTTAAGTGTGATTGATCAAGCCGTGAAAAAGCACAACATTCAAGTCATGCCTCAAGAACTAGAAGCCAAGCGTCAAGAAATTATTAAGCAAGTCGGTGGTACCGCTGCCCTTCAAGCTATTTTCAAGCAAAACAACATGACTGAAGAAGACTTCAGTTACCAGCTGAAACAAATGAAGCAGTTGGAAAAATTGGTTGATCAATTGGGCTTAATGAAAGGTGAGACCAGTGCTGCAGAAGTGGCGGCGTTCTATAAAGCCCATGAAATTGAGTTTGACTTGCCTTTACAGATTTCGTCTGCTCATATTTTGATTAAAGCCATTCCTGCTAAAATCAGAGCCGACATTCAAGCCAAAAACAAAGCGATTACGCCTCAAGAACTTGAAAAACAAGTCAAGGCAGAAATTGACACCAAGAAAAAGAAAGCCGAAGAGCTCTTGGCTGAAATTAAAAAAGCCCCTGACAAATTTGCTGCTTTAGCGGAACGCAATAGTGAAGACACCATGACCCAAGTCAAAAAAGGCGAAGTGGGCTTTATGCAACAACGCACCAGTGATCCTGGGTATTGGAAGGCATTGGCAAAAGGCAAAGCAGGTCAGTTGTATCCTGAAATTGTGAAATCAGCCTATGGATTCCACATCGTGAAAGTGGGCGAAATCAAACCTGCTCAAAAGAAAAACCTCGCCGAAGCAACGCCTGAAATCACCACGATGCTTGAAAATCAAAAGCGTCAACAGGCGATCGGTACTTGGTTAGATGCTCAGGTTGAATCGCTCAAAAAAGCAAACAAGCTCGTGATTGCGGATGATTACAAGCCTTCTTCTCCTGAAGAAATGCAAAAGCAAATGCAAGGTGCTGAGCAAGCCCCTCAAGCGTCTGCCAAACCCTAAGTTTTTCTGAAGAAAAGCACTTATCTGAAAAAGTCCTGCTTTAATAGAAAGAACTTATAAAAAGTTCCCGATATTAGAAAAGGACTTTTTTAATTGTTAAAATCCCTTTAGCTCGAAAAGAAACCCCATGACTGTGCCAAGCCTATTAACCCTTGATGAACTACTTGAAACGCTAAAGCCCTTGAGGCAAGCAGGCAAAACCATCGTCACCACCAACGGATGCTTTGACCTCTTTCATGTCGGGCATTTACGTTATTTGCAAGCCAGCAAAGCCTTAGGCGATATTCTGGTGATTGCCCTCAATAGTGATGCTTCGGTGAAGACGTTTAAAGATGATGGTCGCCCCATTGTGCCTCAAGCGGAGCGTGCGGAACTACTTTCCGCCTTACGATGCGTCGATTATGTGACGATTTTCGATGCCCGAAGCCCTGTCGAGGTACTCACCGCCATCGCTCCTGATATTCACACCAAAGGTGCTGATTACACGCTTGAAACCTTGCCCGAAGCCCCAGCTTTAACAGCGGTTGGCACCGAAATAGCCTTTATCGATTTGGTGGAAGGGCGTTCGACGTCTTCATTGATTCAGGCGATTTTAAAGGCGTATGCGCCTAACGACTAAAGCTCGTTCGTTGTCGCTACGATCTTTAGTCGTTCGAACACTCTATTTGAAACACTTTAAGCTAAAAATTTTATAGCTTAAACACAGAAGAAAAAAGGAAACATCTCCATGAAAACACGAGTACTTAGCCTAATTTTAGGAAGCTTGGTCTTAAGTTCTGTTGGTATGATGGGTTTGGCATCGGCTAAAAACTGTTGTAAAACCAAGAAAAGCAACGGCTCGACGATGAGTTGCGTTAAACCTCAGCCGCCTGCTTATGGTCATGGCATTGGGGGCTTTGGTATGGACAAAGTTGCTGCGGATTGGAAGGCATCTTTAGCGTTGACGCCTAAACAAGCCAAGGCTTTTGACGATTTAGAAAAGCAGTATAAAACGGAAGTCACCCCCTTAGAAGAAAAAAGTAAGGCGAGCAAACTCACCATGCTTGAGTATTTGGGATGCCCTAGTTTCAATCAAGAAAAGGTGAACGCGTTAATTGATGAGTACACGACTCAGAAAAACACGGTGCTCAAGGCTCGCATGGATTATTACTTCCACGCTCAGCAGTTGTTGACGCCTGATCAGCTTGAAAAAAGTCGTGCCTTTTGGGCAGGGCATATTCAGCTTTTGCCTTACACGCCACCCGTCACCCCTCCTGCTCAATAGGTTGACGAAAATTCAAAATAAGCGTGGGTCGATATTTTCGGCTCACGCTTTTGCTTTTTACGGCAACGCCACACCGACCAACTCTTGTAAAGACGCCACCCCTTCAGCGAGACACCACGTATCTAAATCCTGCACGAGATCCACAAAAACCGCAGGATCGCTAAAACAATGCGTCCCCACCTGAACCGCTGTCGCCCCCGCCATCAAGAACTCCAAGACATCTTCGGCACGACGAATCCCACCAACCCCCACAATCGGCGTATTCGGCAAGGCTTTGGCGATGTTCAACACATGGTGAATCGCAATAGGCTTGATGCCTTGCCCGCTATACCCGCCTGAAACTTTTGCCAACGAAGGCGTGCGACGTCGAATATCAATATGCGAGCCTAGCACCGTGTTGATGGCTGTGAGGGCATCCGCCCCAGCATCGACCGAAGCTTGAGCCACTGCCACCACTTCCGTGGTATTCGGCGTGAGCTTTACCCACAAAGGCAAGCTCGTTTCTTGACGCACGGCGTGTACCGCTTTTTCCACCCATTGCGGAGATGCCCCAAACAAGGCTCCGCCTGCATGCACATTCGGGCAGGACACATTGACTTCAATACCCTGCAAATACGGACGGTTCGCATGGGCTTCGATATATGCGCTCATGCGTTGGAAGGCGATTTCACTGTCGGCGGAAATGCTGAGAATTACAGGCATGTCGTGGCATCCGTAGTATTGAGGGATGTCGACATCCATACTGGCGATGATGCCTTTGCCTTGCAAGCCAATGCTATTGAGCATCCCGATTCCAGGGAGTTCCACGGTGCGTTGTTGTGGGTTGCCTGAAGAGGCGTTCGGCGTAACGGTTTTGGTGACGATCGCCCCAAGATGTGATTTAAGCGAAAAAAGCCGTGAAAAGACGCTAGGGTTAAAGGTGCCTGATGCGTTAAGTATGGGCGAAGCGAGTTCAAGGGATCCGATTTTGATTTGGAACTTGGTGTAGAAGTCGCTCATCTTAAACGCCTCCTTCTGCGGAAGCCGTCGTTTCAAAGACAGGAAAGGCATCACAGGCTCCGGCAAAGCCCACCGTGTCCAAGCCTTTTTTACCCCACAACAATTGCGACGCTTCAAAGACAGGTCCTGCTTCACAGACTTTCAAAGGCAGTCCACTGCCTGCTTGCCCGACGACGCATCCAAAACACGCCCCCGTCCCGCAAGGCATATGATTTTCAAGCGACACATACACGTGAGCATTCGGCAAAAGCGTTGGAGCCGTCTTCACACAAGCATTCATCATGGGGGTTGGCCCACAGACAAAGGCATGTTCAAAGTGAGCCAGCTCTTCAGGGGCTTGAGCTTCGAGGCACGCCACCACATGACCCTGAAACCCTAAGGAGCCGTCATCACTGCATAAAAGCAATTTGTCTAGCGGAATTAAACTGGCTAAGTGAGGCAAGAGGCTTTGGGCTTCGGCTTGGCTTCTGACGCCAAAGACCAACGTCGGCATATCATCATCCTGCCAGCCTTTTTGGCGACCTTCTTCTGCCCACAAAATCAGCGGAGCCAAGCCTACGCCTCCTGCAAGGAGTATCGTATGGCGAGGGTTTTGCCCAGCCACTTGGGGAAAGGCATTGCCTAAAGAAGAGAGGGCGACGCTTGTTTGACCGACTTGCCAGCGAGATAAAGCTTTTGAGCCTTCCCCCACGACTTTGTAAATAATGTCGCCTTCTTGCGTTTCGGCATTCCAACTCATCAAACTATAAGGGCGTCGAAAGCGAAAGCCCTGCTCGTCTTGCACGTCGAGCATGAGGAATTGACCCGCTTGAACGTGGTGTTGCTTTTGGTGAAAACGCCCCAAATCAAACGCCAAACGCAGATGAAATAAGCCTGTAGGACTCGATGTATTAAAGACCACACGCACCGCAAACTCATCGAGGGGGGATTCAGTCAAAATAGGCGAAAGAGACATGTCAACAGCAACCTTTAACACAAGTATCGTATGCTTCTATTAAAACACAAATACGGGTCTTAAAAATAGCCTTCTTGAACAAAATTAAGTATACTCCATAACAATAGTGCGGCAGTCTTTTAAAACAGACGTCAACGCACTAAATGCGAGGCTTCCGAGACATTTTGCGGACGTCGTGCAAAGGAAAGATGCGACGAGGTGGGGTTTCAGGGGGGATTTTCAAGGGGGGACGAAGGGGAGGAGAAACGCAATACGTCCTCCCCCGTCCCCCCTTGAACCGCCTTTGGGGGTTTGGGGAGTCTTTGGCGGCACAAAGACCCCCAAGCACCAGCTATAAATGGAACTATAAAAGCCCCATTCTTCAAACAGAAAAAGGGTTACGCATTTTGGTTAGGAAGCATAAAATTAAGAGAAGAAGTCGACATCAATAAAAAATCCCCTAAAAACACAAAGAGCCACCAATGGGCACTTCGTTCGAGAGGTGAGGCGACTACGTTTGTGTTCTCATTATAACAAATGGGCTCTGTCTTTGTCAAGGGAGCTTTACAATTTTAAACCTTTTAATTTAAGTAGAGATTGATTCTTGTCGTTTTGAGCTTTTTTGCTATAATAACAGTCATATCGTAAAAAAAGGAATCGCCTCGCATGATGCTTCATCGTCTCTTTCTCGCTTTTATTTTTGCTAGCCTTACGTTTTTGCCGCTTTCTTTCAGCTATGCCGATGATTATGGCCCTTTCCTGCCTCCTTCGGTGGCGAAAGAAAAGCAAGTGGCGAAACAAAAAGAAGCCCAAGCCGAAAAAGACAAAGTCAATGGCGTCACCGTCGGTGAAAAAGTCATCAATAATTTAAGCACGCTCTTTAAGCCCGCCCCTGTAACGAGTTCGCCAAAGACCTTAAACGCCCCCATCGAACGAGCGCCCTTTATTTCAACCACGCCCCCTGACTTGCCTGATGTCCCCCCCCTTGTGGAAGAGGACCCGCTCCCGAAGATGCCTGCCAATACGCGTATAGACAACCCGACTAACAAAATGGGCTTAGCCTATGCGGCCGAAGAATTGAATAAGGTGCTGGATCTTCAAAAACAAGGTAAAACCGTGCAAGCCGTCGTCATTTCTAAAGATTTAGACAGCTGGCTGATTGACGCTACTGAAACGCACATTGACTTGTACCAAGTCTTAAACCGTGTGCCTTCCGCTCGTGTGCAAGCCGCTTTTGAAAAGAAGTTGGGACTTGAGTTCGCCAAACTGCGGGATCGCAACCTACTCGCCTTGGGGCAGTTGTATCGTGACTTGGGGCAGGACAGGAAGGCAGTGCGTCCCTTGGTGCAGTTGATTCAGTCGCAAAGTCGCACCGAACTCGGCTTAAAAGCGTATAAAATCTTGCAAGACATGGGCTTTACCGAAGAGCTTTCACTCACCAACTAGGACGCCCTTCATGACGACCCTCCCCCCAAACGAAACGCCTCATTTTTACTTTTTGACGCTGTTCCCCGATGCCATTCACGCTTACCTCAATAGTAGCATGATGAAACGAGCCATCGACAAAGGCTGTTTCAAGGTCACGGTCTTAAACATTCGAGACTTCACCAATAGCCCCCACAAAAAGGTGGACGACACCCCCTACGGCGGAGGCGCAGGCATGGTGCTGATGTGTCAACCTGTTTTGGATGCCTTTCGTTCCATTGAAGGTGATTTACGTCAAGGACGCAGCAAAGTCTTAATGACCAGTCCTGCGGGGGCGGTTTTTAAGCACGAAACCGCTAAAACTTTTGCCGAAACCGCCTTAGATGTCGTCTTTTTTTGTGGGCATTATGAAGGCTTTGACGCGCGTTTACTCGAACTCATTCCGCAAATGCAGGAAATTAGCATCGGCGATTTTGTGCTAACAGGTGGTGAACTGCCTGCTTTAGCCATGCTGGATGCCATTGCTCGCTTTATTCCCCATGTGGTGAAAGAAGCGTCGAGTGTGGAAAATGATTCGTTTTACAAGGGGTTGCTTGATTTTCCGCATTATACAAAACCTGCGGTGTTTGAAGGTCTTGCGGTGCCTGATGTTTTGTTGAGTGGGCATCACGGTGCGATTGAAGCGTGGCGAACGACAGAAGCCCTAAAAAAAACCCAGCAGGTGCGTCCTGATTTGTTGTAAACCCGTGCAATAAACGAAGGGCGTTTGAATCTTCAAACGCCCTTTGCTGTTTTAGTTTTTTTGAATTAGCTTGAATAACCGTTAATCGCATCCCACGATTGCTGTTCATTCGAGCTCATCCGTTGTTGTACTTCTTTTTCAGCTCTTAAAACGGTTTTTTCTAGTTGAAGAATCACTTGTGAACTCTTTGGTGAATTAACGTTAACTCGATATTGCTTGTCTAACGCTGGAGAAGAAACAATATAGCCTTTTTCTGTTAATTCCACACAAACTTTACCGTTTTTAGATCCAAAGACTCCCGATAGATCCTTTACTTCAACTTTTTCACCCATTTTTAAAGTTATTCCCCTAAACGTGCTAGGGTGCTTAACTGTTTTAGCGGAGGAGCCTGGTTTCGTGTCAAATATGGAGTAAGAGCCAATACCAGGAAATTTTGTTCCAAAATCTTTTGGAATATTGTTCCAGTTGAATTCTCCAGTAGGTTCTGTAGCATCGCTTGAGGCTGATGCTGGTTTATCAGCGGGGGGAGAATCTTCAGAACCTAAATCACCTTGAATCTTGGATTTATCAGCTAGAAATTTGTGATCGCCTCTAGCCATAACAGAATCGTGCCATGTTTTAATAGCAGCTTCAGCGTCTTTCCTTCCTCTATCCGTTGTTACGTCAAACGAACCAATAACAGGTTTAGATCTACTGGACAATTTAAGCGTCTTACCATTATCTTCTAGAACTCCCATAAGGTCTTTATAGTTTGAATTGTACGGGCGGGTAGTTTCAAAATTATCGTAACCTCTTCCAAGTTGCTTGGCTTCTTCTTCAGTATAAGTATAATCAAGCAATGTAACTCTATAGGGAACGTCTACATTTTTTCCAAATAAGTTCAGTGGTGGCACAGTTGTATTGGCTTTAGTTATCATAATATCATATCCTTTTTAATTTCATAAGGGGGGTTAAGGGGAGTTTAGGGGACACACGCAGGAAATGCGTGCCTGAGGGGGAACGTCATTCTGCTGTATCTTAATAAAAACAATGCGTCACGAAGAATGATGCATTCGTTACATTTATTTACAAAAACAAGCACCCCCCTTAGGCTCACCAAGGGGGGTGTTCATGTGTTAGCCACTAAGGCAAAAAGGGGTGCTTGCCTTCAGGCGGATGCGTCCAAATGGCTTGGTTGATGTTGATGCGTTGAAAGGGTTTGGCAGTGCCAAACGGGTTTCGCTTGCCTGATGCAGCAGTCGCCTCCTTCTTAGGGGTGGCTTTTTTTTCTAGCTTTGGATTGTCCTGCAAAGGGGGACGCTGATACTGCGGTAACCATGCCTTGCCTTGCAAAGCTTTCACGTACAACGGGATTACTTTCACTTGGGAAACAGGTGGGGTCCGTTCTTCAAAGGGGCTTAGATCTTGCCAAGACTGCCCTGCTTTAAGTTGAGAAATGGCGTCTTGCATGGCGGCACATTGTTGAGGCGAAAAAAAGACGCCTTCTTTTTGAATGGCCTTGCTCAAATAATTGCTTTGCCCTTGCGATACTTCCGCACTAATGAAGCCCAAGCGACTCGCCAAGCGTAACACCAAGTAGGTCGGCACATTTAGCTGATGTGCCACCACTCGTAAGGGGATTTCAACATGCGTACTTCGCCAGGGCGTGGATGGGGGCTGGAGGCGTTCACGAGTGGTCGCTTGCATGGCATTCCTTAAGGGGACTTTATTAGGGGTTGATGAGCCTTTGCTTTGTTCCTCCTCCCTTAGGGAGGAGGCTAGGAGGAGGGACGCCAGCTCTGACGGAGCATCCTAGAATACCTCACCCTAGCCCTCTCCCTAAGGGAGAGGGAACAGAACGTTATTTTTATTGTATGATACCTTTACAAATTTGGCATCGTCTGCCCCAAAAAATTGTAACAAAGGTAACATCACCATGAGCCACTTTATTTATGGTTTTAATTATATCAATGGGGAATGGAGAGAGCCTTTGTCTCGCCATTTTTTTGAAAATCGTAGCCCTAATCACCCGCAGGATCTCATCGGAAGCTTCCCCGCTTCTACCCTTGAAGATGTCGATTTAGCGGTAAAATCCGCCCAAGACGCGTTTGCGGCTTGGAAAGCCACGCCTGCTCCTGAACGGGCGAAGATACTCATCAAAGTGGCTCAAATTCTGGAGCGAGACAAGGCGTCTTTAACGCAAGAAATGACTCGTGAAATGGGTAAAAGCCTTGTTGAAGCAGGCGGAGACATTCAAGAAGCGATTGATATGGCGTACTTTGTGGCAGGCGAAGGGCGTCGTTTGTATGGGCAGACCACGCCGTCTGAATTGCCGAACAAGTGGGCGATGACGATGCGTCAGCCTGTGGGCGTTTGTGGTTTGATTACCCCGTGGAACTTCCCCATCGCCGTACCCAGCTGGAAGATTTTGCCGTGTTTACTGGCGGGTAATACGATTGTCTTTAAACCTGCGGAAGATGCTCCTTTAATGGGGCAACGCTTTGTGGAAGTGTTTGCAGAAGCTGGCTTGCCGAAAGGTGTGTTAAACCTCGTGCAAGGTATTGGGGAAACAACTGGGCAAGCCATCGTGAATCACCCTAATATAAGGCTGATAAGCTTTACAGGTTCCAGCGAAACAGGGGCAACGATTGCGGCACAATGTGGATCGCAACTCAAGCGAGTCGCCCTTGAACTCGGCGGAAAAAATGCGTGCATCGTGATGGAAGACGCCGATTTAGCACTCGCCGCACAAGGCATTGCCTGGGGCGCCTTTGGTACCAGCGGTCAACGATGCACCGCCACCAGTCGATTGCTGGTGCATCATTCAGTAAAAGCACGTTTGTTGGAATTGCTCTTAGCAGAAACGGCAAAGCTTGTAGTCGGTAATACCCTTGAAGGGGCGGATATTGGACCAATTATCAACCCGACACAGCTTAAGCGTGTGGTGGACTACATCGCCATTGCCCAAGCCGAAGGAGCCACGCTCTTATGTGGGGGGCATCCAATAGAGTCCGACGGCTACTTTGTCGCCCCGACTATTTTCGACGGCGTAACGCCCACCATGCGGATCGCCCAAGAAGAGGTCTTTGGTCCTGTGCTTGCGGTGATGAGTTTTGACACCTTAGAAGAGGCGATCGCCATTGCGAATGGCGTCGACTATGGTTTGTCTTCCGCAATATTCACCAATAACATGAGCCATGCCTTTAAAGCGGTCGAAGCACTTGAAGCGGGGATTACCTATGTGAACGCCCCTAGTATTGGGGCGGAAGTTCACTTGCCGTTTGGAGGTGTGAAGAAAACGGGCAATGGGCATCGAGAAGCCGCCAGCCAAGCCTTTGATGTGTTTACGGAATGGAAGACCGTGTACATCGATTATAGCGGTCGCTTGCAAAAGGCTCAAATCGACAATAACGATCAATAAATCCGCTTAAAAGTGACGACATCTAGATAGAAGACCTACGTTGCCTACTTTTCTTTTGAAAGATCCTGCTCAGAAGTTCTCTAGCTTTTTGTAGAGGAAGCGATGCTTGACCCTAGTAGTTAAGCTTTTGCTGGAGTTTCAACGATAGGGAGCTTTAAGGGTGAATACGTCGAAAGTTTTGCCAGAATCGTAGCCAGAGTATCAGTCGTTAAATCCGTTTTGGGTTCAAGAAAACGAAGTTTCGACATACCAAAATCCCGCGAATAATCAATTAACTGAGTGACACTGGAATCAATCAATAAGGCCTTCGCCTTTTTAGACTCTTCACTTTCAGCTAGGTTTTTTATTTTAGATAATAAATCAGAAGCACCAGCCGCCGAAGAATAACCCCATGACAAACCAGATACGGGTTTATTTATAAAAGTATTCAATCCGCTCACGGTGGAAGAAAAGTTTTTATTACTGGCTCCTGAAATACTTGATTTATTCAAATATTGTTTGTAAAGCGTAGAGCTATTGTATTTGGCTAAATCTGTTGTTGAGAACCCTAAACTAATCACGATATTTTCTCCCATTATAATGTTTACGGATTGATAGCAGCCCTGTGCTTAAGGGATACCCAAATCTCTAAAATGTCTTGTCAATTTAATAAACGAAAACAGAATGTCTAAATTGTGAAAATGTAAACATTTTGTTACAAGAGGTTTAAAGTCAAAAAGGGGCTTATTTTTTGACTTTAACGTTTTTTTATGAAAAAATAGTGCAAGTGTTTAACCTATTTATTTCTCTCCGTTACATCAGATCTAAAGAAAGTAAGAAAGGATTTTCTCTTGGCACGCCCCCCTGCTTTTCTTGATGAAGAAGCCTGGCTAAAGCCTATTCGAAGTAGGCTTACGAAAGGACTTCATTTTATTGAAAAGAACCAGTTTTACGGGAGCTTATTTACCGAAGTGGTGGGCTGTAACTTCCCCAAAGTGCTGATGGTGGGGGGTGAAAAAGAACGGCGTGAACAGTTCATTATGCAGTTCTTAAATACCTCGGTGATTTGGGGAGGCGGTAGCGTTTATGACAAAATCCTAGAAAATACGATCTTTAAATCGTCTAAGTATTACGAATCCATGATGAAAGGCATCGGCGATGCTGGTCGGATTCAAGATGCCAAAGAATGGCACGCCATTGGTAAAACGGCTGGTATGTTTGGGCTTATTATGCCTTGGATGTTTACCCTACCCTGTTTGCGAAACGCCTTTACCGTTTGGCAGTCTGGGGCGACGAACTTTGCTCAAATGTCAGGTTTGCAAGCCTATGATCGTAATGATCCCAAACATAAAGAAGAAGAGAAAAAGGCACTACATAAGAATCTAAGCATTTTTATAGGGGCCAACGTTGGGGGTCTCGCCTTGGGGCTTGTCGGAGCCATCGCCGGCCGAAGAGGGATGGATGCCGCCATGGAAGGCAAAGCCCTTTCAGGGGGACTCAAAGCCTTTCATGAAACGGTAAAAGGCTTTGATGAACACTTTAAAAGTCTACCCTTTATTGGCAGTCAAGAACCTAAAGGTAGCATCGCTTATCAAGAAGACAGCATCCTATTTAAGGACGGACAGTTCAGCAATTTTGCGGGCTTACCCCTTGTTGTTTCATGGATTTTGCCAGGTTATTTGGGCTATCTCGCCTTTATTCGAGACCCCTTAGAAGCCTTTGAAGCCATTTTAGGCACGGCAGTGGCGTTATTTTCCTTTGAAGCGGGGCCTAAAAAATTGCGTGGCATGATTGAAATGGCGATGAAAAATAACCCCAATAACCGCTTGGTGCGAAGTGCCGTCAAAAATTTTGGCAATGTTGAAAACACAGGGCAATTCTCAAAAATATTGATTTCAACCATGCTTTACGGCATGTTGCCCACAGGTGTAAGCCTCTTAACTCGTCCCTTACGAGCCAAAAAAGCAGGCATCCACAAAAACGAAAAAGGCACGATGCCTTCAACTGCCAATACGAATCAGCCAGAAGACAACAGCAATCGGCAACCCGACATCACGGAAGAGGGCATCCCGAATTTGTTGCCTAATTTTCAATATGCGTCTGCACCCACATGGCAAGGTCGATACGATCAAAGTCCCCTACTGAAAACCTTTCACCCACGACGAAATGGGGCTTTCCCAACCATGAGCCAATATCAACAGATTGCCCATCAGCTGAAAGCAACATCCGTATAGAAAGTCTCACGGTTTTATGCTAGACTTATATTGAAATATCGTACGATCGCATAAGGATACGCTTCCCATGTCTACGCTTACCACACCTGCTGGCTTAACCTTTCAAGATGTATTGGCTCGCTTGCAAAGCTTTTGGGCAGACCAAGGATGCGTCATTCAACAGCCCTTTGATGTTGAAAAAGGCGCCAGCACCATGAATCCTGCCACGTTCTTACGAGTGCTTGGCCCTGAACCGTGGAACTTAGCCAATGTGGACCCGTGCCGTCGCCCCACCGATGGGCGTTACGGGCAGAATCCCAATCGCTTGCAACACTATTTTCAGTTTCAAGTCATTATGAAGCCTTCGCCGTCGAACATTCAAGAATTGTACTTGGAAAGCTTGAAAGTCTTGGGGATTGTGCCTGAAGAGCATGACGTGCGTTTTGTGGAAGATAACTGGGAATCGCCGACCTTGGGGGCGTGGGGTGTGGGCTGGGAAGTGTGGCTTGATGGCATGGAAATCACGCAGTTCACCTATTTTCAGCAGGCAGGCGGGCTTGAAGTCAAACCCTGTGCGGTGGAAATCACTTACGGATGCGAACGCATTGCGATGTATCTGCAAAATGTGGACAGCGTTTACGACTTGCGTTGGAACGAGCAATTGAGCTACGGCGACATTTACATGCAGAATGAAATTGAAAGTAGCACCTACAACTTTGAAGTCAGTAGCCGTGAGCGTTTGACGCAACGTTACGATCTGTACGCGGCGGAAGCCGTCGATTGCCTTGAAGCCAAGCTGGTGATGCCTGCGTATGAGCATGTGCTAAAATGTTCGCACACCTTTAACTTGATGGACGCCCGTGGGATGTTGAGCCGTGACGAGCGAACCAATTACATTTTACGCATTCGCCGTATGGCGGAAGGCGTGGCAAAGGCGTATGTGGAACAGCGAGAAGCCTTGGGTTACCCGTTGTTGAAGCAGGCATCGGTGGTTTAGCGTTTGACCTTATTGCGGATCGCCGCCCCAATTTGGAAGAGCAAGTACCCTTGAATGAGGTGTTGCAGGATGTAGAGGGGATAAAACCACCCTCCCATTTTAGTGGCGACCTGTTTAATAGCGTTTTGAATAGGTTCAACTTCATTTAGTACAAGAGGAAAGCTACCACTTAAACTGGTCAACCATGGGTCTTGAAACGCATCACCTGTATAAAGTAGGACTCCTATACCGTATGTTAGGGAAAACCCTATAAGAGGGAGTGCAACAGTCAAGCCATAGGCGGAAGTATGCAAGTAAAAGGGATTCCAAACCTTACGCTTACGTTGATGCCACTGATGCCAAAAGTGAAAATCGTTGGAAAGTTGAATGTCCCCTGCTTCTAAAGCACGAACTTTAAGCTGTGCATAAGCATCGGCAATTTTTTGACTGTTCGCTTCTAAATCTAAGCCTTTAAAACCTCGGAAAGCAAGCCAACCCCAAAGATTAAACCATACATCGGGGTAGTCGGACTCCCATTCGCACCGATAAAACGCCATGCCTGCGACATCATTACCGCCTTGAATAATAACCTGTTTCATCCCCACATTCGTGAAGGCAACGTTTTTGCCGTAAAAACCACTATCTTGAAAGTGGACTTCGACGTTGGAGTCTTTTTTGAGGTTAAGAATTGTCAGATGAATGCCGTCTTTGTAAACCTTTAGTCCTTGAAGCGAAACCGACCCTTGACTATCTGCAGCACAATTCTCGAAATCCAGAACCACTAAACTTTTGTCTGATTCGATATTAGGAGACGTGATGTTGATATTTCCCTGTAAAGAAGCAGGCACAATTTCAAGCTCGTCGTGTAGGGTAATATACTTAAAAAAAAGTGGTATTTTTGCTAAATGTGAGCCGTCATCTGAATAATCAGTGTTAGGTGAAACTACAATTTGCTTAAAGCTTGCTTTTTTGACAAAAGTGGTATGAATAAAATGTACAAGCTCACTAAATTTTGAAGCCCCAAATTCAACTGCCCCATTGAAGTCGGTATTCTCAAAGCTTCCTCCTGCTTCAAAGGTCGTATTATAAAAACCAGCTTTTTGAAATGAAACTTTTCTAAAAGTAGCTTCTTGTTTGAATCTCACTCCCCCAAATTCCACTGCCTTATTAAAAACAGAGTTGCTAAAATTTACATTTTTTTCGAATACTGAATTGCTAAAATTCAATCTCTCTTCAAAAAAAACAGAAGTTTTTTCTTTATCTCTTTCAACTCCGACACTTTTTTTATCATCGTCTACTAGAACAACTATTATTTCCTGCTGAACGTCTGAAACATCATTTAGAAAGCAAGAATCACTTGCATCAATTTGAAAAGGGCAAAAAACCCTAAGTGCTACTCTCAATGATGATAGACTAAGCCTAGTGGGTTCGATTCTTTCTTGCCGAAGATTTAAAACTCCTAATAATTCAGCAATGTTAAACTCTACTTCAACCTTACAGTGTGATATATCTAACACACCAGTTACCAAGGCTTCACTCACTAAAACGTGTAATTCTTCTTGGGTGGTAATCACACGGCGGTATTGTCTCTCTTCGCTCACAGGGTCGTCCTTCTTGCGTTGGGGTGGGTTTCCCCTAGTCTAGCATGAAAACGCTGTCCCCTCTCCTAATTTTAGGAGAGGGAAGAGAACGTCCAAAGGACGTTCGAGGGTGAGGTTAAACTCACCACTGGCATCTAGGGTTTAACCGCCCCCTAACCCCCTCCTAAAATTAGGAGGGGGGACAGAACCAAAGCCCTCTCCTGATTTCAGGAAAGGGCTATAAAGAGTCGTTAAAAAAGTCAAAACCTTAAACAAACGCCTTGAGTTTTTCGACATTTTC
Source organism: Gammaproteobacteria bacterium (assembly GCA_040375445.1). Lineage (GTDB taxonomy): Bacteria > Cyanobacteriota > Vampirovibrionia > Vampirovibrionales > JAJTHC01 > JAJTHC01. The sequence goes on from JBEISK010000009.1 coordinate 24,399, forward strand.
AGCGACATCATTCACCGAAATGCTCAACGCCGCCTTCTCTTCAGCGGTGAGATCCAACTCAATGACCTGCAATAAGCCTTTCGCCCCCAACTTACAAGGCACGCCGACATACAAACCATCTACGCCATATTCACCCTGCAAATACGCCGCCGCTGGCAAAATGCGTTTCTTGTCTTTCACGATGCTTTCCACCATGTCTAGCACAGACGCCGAAGGGGCATAAAACGCCGAACCCGTCTTCAAATGCTTGACGATTTCGGCACCGCCATTTCTGGCGCGCAACACGATTTCATCCAACTTGTCTTGGGCAATAAACTTGTCGAGCGGAATGCCTGCAATCGAGCTATAACGCACCAACGGCACCATGCTGTCGCCATGACCGCCTAGCACGAAGGCTTGCACATCTTTCACGGAAACATCGGCGGCTTCAGCAATGAAGGTGCGGAAGCGAGACGTATCCAAGACGCCCGCCATTCCGATGACACGCTCTTTGGGGAAGCCAGTGGCTTCTAACGCCACGTGGCACATGACATCCAGCGGATTCGACACCACAATCACAATCGAATCAGGCGCCACACGCTTAATTTCTTGCGACACGGAACGAATGATTTTGGCGTTGGTTTCGAGCAAATCGTCACGACTCATCCCAGGTTTGCGAGCAATCCCAGCGGTAATAATCACCAGATTTGCCCCTGTTACTTCGTCATAGCCGTTACTGCCGATGAGTTGCGTGTCATACCCATAAACAGGGCCACTTTGAGCAAGATCCAAGGCTTTACCTTGTGGGATGCCTTCAGCGACATCGACCAGTACAACCGTTTTAGCGAGTTCAGCTTCGGCAAGGCGTTGAGCGGTGGTGGCACCAACGTTGCCTGCTCCAATAACGGCGATTTTACTAAACATGAGGGATCCCTTTTGGAATAAATTAAACAGTGCTTCTATTATACGTCTAATCTAAATAGCCTGCAAGGTTAAAAAAGATTAAAAAAAGCTTTATTCTTTTCGCATCCTTTGCTACAATAGACAAACGTCACCTCTTTGAGTTATGAGAAAGATTTTTTCACAATGCCTATTCCGATGTTTGAACAAGCTGTGTTAACTGAGCAAAATAGTACGGATGCATCCAAAGACAATGCTGCAGGTCTAGCCGTCAGCGATGCTAAAAGCCAGGACGAAGCGGATCCCTTTGATTCGTTGGCTCAAGAGCTAAAAGCCTTGCAATCAAACGCCAAAAACATCGCCTTAATTGGAAGTCGAAACGTGCCGTTGCCTCATCAAAACTTGGTGGAAGGCTTGGCGTATAGCTTGGTGAAAGACGGCAATACCTTGATTACATCAGGGGGGGCTTCAGGCATTAACGCGGCGGCCATTCGTGGTGCGATGAAGGCGAATCCAAACTTTTTAAAAGTGATTTTACCGCAAACGATTGGGCATCAGCCGAGCGAAGTGCAGGATGAATTGATCGGCATTCCCAACATTGAAGAGCATCCAGAATGGGACAAGATGAAGCTGTCTGATGCGTCACGCTTATGCAACCGTGCCATTGTCGATGCCTGCGATCAGCTCATCGTATTCTTGTTTCACGATTCGACCACGCTTCAAAAGGCGATTGATTATGCGGAAGAGACGCATAAGATCGTCACGCGCTTTTATCTCGATTGAACGAAGGTTATTTCACCCGTAAGGGTTGACACCCTTGCTTGATGCGGTATTCTTAAATTATTGATGTTGAGGGATTTGGTGAGTTTTTTCGTCAAGTTTTGATGCGTTTTTCTACCGTTTTTTAAGCTGGTGTAGCTCAATTGGTAGAGCAACGGTTTTGTAAACCGTAGGTTGTGGGTTCGATTCCTATCACCAGCAATTTGTACTTTTGAAATTTTAAATGGGTAGGTGCTCGAGTGGTTAATGAGGGTGGTCTGTAAAACCACTGCTTCGGCTACGTTGGTTCGAATCCAACCCTGCCCATTTTTCTTTTTTTATTTTCTTCGGTTGTTTTTGTTTGCCCACATGGCGCAGTGGTAGCGCACTCCCTTGGTAAGGGAGAGGCCACGAGTTCGAATCTCGTTGTGGGCATATCTTTATACCGTGTGATTGAGTGTTGTCGAAGGCTTTTCAACTTCTTTGGGTTGCTCGACTTTCTTACGATTGTGACGCTTCTTCCAATCCAAGAACCACCCCAAGCCGTAACCGACTGCTCCTGTGACCAAGATCCCTAAAAAGATATTTTTGCCGTAAGCTTTCTTTTCCTGAGTCAAGCCTGATTTTAGTTTATCCACATAAGCCGGCACATCTTTCATGATGTTTTCAGTATCGGGTAACTGTTCTTTAAACAAAACAGGTAAGCCGTTTAAGCCTTCTATTTTGGCGTTGTGGATGCAACCCTGCTCATTTAAATCCACGCGCAATAATGTGCCGTCTTTAACAAGAAGCTGGGCTGTTTCAGACCCTTGCCCGCTATGAAAGAAAACCAAAGACTTCATCACTGGGGACGTGGTACCTTCAAGTTGAATCGGTTTGTTTAAATCCAATTGCAGTTCATGCGTCATATTCCCTAAAAAACTCGGTTTTTCTTTAGGATTTAGGGGTACTTCACACCACGCCGAAGCAGTAGATTCCACGCTAAGGGTGCTACGTCGTGCCAAGCCATGTTCTGTATACGTTGCCTCCTCATAAGCCAGTTCTTTTAAGCCCTTAGCGTTAGTCGTGTAATAAGGGATTTTGGCTATATAGCCGTCGCCTTGTGTGTTAAAAACGGCACTGTCCGGCAGAAAACTTTTCTGTGTGGCATTGCTATTGCTGTCATAATGATCGTAACGGGCATAAGCCAAGGGCTTATTACCCTGCTTGCTATAATGAACTTCCAGACGTTTAGTTTCGCCATTGGCTTCCGTTTTTGAATACACGTCAGGTTCTAGCTTTGTTTTAATCAAAGCACCCGCCGCCCCTAAGGCAAGTCCACTTGTGCCTAAAACAAAAGGATACGTCCTATAAGAAGGGGTATCTTCCTTGATTGGCGTGTTTATATTAGAGCTTTGACTCGGCACACTCGATGCCGCAATAGTTCGAGCTGTATTAAGAGGAGAAGAGCTAGAAGCCATATAAAAATCCTATATTACTAAGTAATCGTAGATACATTCTTTAAAACATCAAAATAAAAAAGCATGCTAGACGCTTTTAATACGACGCAAAACCACGTACAAAATCAACAAAAGCACGATCGGGAAAAAGGCGGCAACGCCCCCATGAATGGCACCTGTACTGGCAAGCTGCGTCGCCAAAGGCTTAGAAACCAAGTACAAAAACAACGCCAAAGTCGCCAAAGTGAGGGGTTGAATGCTTCGCTTACGAGGCTCTTCTAACGCAATGGGAATCCCCAAAAGCATGAGTAACGGCACAGCAAGGGGCGTGGCAATGCGATCCCACAAGTGATTGTCCACCGTGCCGAGCATCTGCCATTGACGATACTGTCGCAACACCTTGCGAGCCTTCAGTAACACATCTACCGTTTGCCCTTTCGGTTCTTCACTCATCACGTCGAGCAAGGGCTTTAAAGAGGCAAAGCTTTTAGCTTCAAGGGATGCGTGACGATCTACATCGGAAACCTGCCCCCCTGCTTCAATCGTGACACGGCGATTATTTTGAAGGCTGGCGATTCCTAAGGGGTTTATCTCCAGATGTTCCGACTTAGTCCAACGGCAAAGCTTTACGGATGAAGAGGCTTCCCCTTGGGTACAGAACTCCAACCAAAGCAAGTCATTGGCTTGATGGTTGCTTTTTATATCACCAATCAGCAAAAGATTGGGATGCGTGTTTTGGACGTTAGCATCCAGCGACACCAAGGCACTAATCGGGGCTTTCGATTTAAGGTGATACTGCGTCTGCATTTTTTTAAGGGCAGGGAAACTCAAAGGCATTAATACGTTTTGAATAAAAATCATGCCTCCTAAAAGTAAAAGCCCGATGAAAATAAAGGGACGAATCACACGGTTCCACGGCACGCCCAAGGCAAAAAATGACACCCATTCCAAATCCTGATTCAAGCGACGCACCAAAAAAACGCTTGCCATTAAGCTTGCCATCGGCAAGGCTTGAATTAGAATATCAGGCACTTGTAAGAACAAGACATAAAGGCCTTCTTTGAGTGGAATATCCCCATTCTGAATGGCTTGCACGACTTTGAAAAAGGCTTCAGGTGCCATCCAAATCAAGGTGAAAATAAGCAAGCCCAGTAAAACGTTCAGTACCAAAGGACGTATTAAATAGCCTTCCACCTTTGAAATCAGCAGGATCATTAAATCGAAAACCCTTCGCCTAAGTAACTTTTACGCACCAAATCGCTTTGGGCGACTTCTTGGCTATTGCCGTGAAACATGACTTTGCCGTCAAACATCACGTAAGCACGAGAGACGATGTTGAGCGTCGCTTGCGGATTGTGATCCGTAATCAAAATGCCTAAGCCTCGTTCTTGTAAGTGAGCGATGAGCTTTTGCAACTCTTCAATCGTAATAGGGTCAATACCTGTAAAGGGTTCGTCCAACAAAAGGTATTTGGGATTGGCGGCCAATGCACGAGCAATTTCCAAACGGCGACGTTCACCGCCTGAAAGCTTAATAGCAGGGGCATTTTTCAATTTTAAAATGCCAAACTCGTCGAGCAAGGCATCACGCCGTGCGTCACGTTCTTTCTTTGAATCCGTTTGAAACTCTAGCACCAAGTCCAAGTTTTCCCCGACGCTGAGCCCTCTAAAAATGGACGCTTCTTGGGGGAGATAGCCCAAACCAAGGGCGGCTCTTTTGTGAATGGCGAGCTTTTCAACAGGCACTTTATCGATTGAAATCGAGCCTTCATCAGGACGGATGACCCCCACCACTGAATAAAAGCTGGTGGTTTTGCCTGCCCCGTTTGGACCGAGTAAACCGACGACTTCACCAGGGTTCACCGTAAAACTCACATCATCCACGACGTTGCGTTCACAGTATGATTTTTTTAAATGTTCAGCGACAAGGCTCATCATGTTTGATCCGCCTCGCCTGTTTCAAATTTTCCTAAATCAAAGGCTTTGGCGTCGTATTCGTCTTCTTCGGTGACAGGCTTGCCTTTTTTAGTGGAACTCGCCACACCGTTTTTCATACTTTTGCTGGTACGACTGGCGGATTGCGTCTTGGGCTTCTGCACGAGCTTGGTTTTCACATTTCCACGAGCGTCAAAGTGCCTTGGATTCATCGTCACTTCAATGGTATCGGCAATCACTTGGCGGATATTGCCTTCGTTGAGGGTGGGGCGCCCTGAAAAAACGGCTCGTTCCAAATCCATGCTCTTACCTTTAGTCATATAGAACACGGCTTTAGGACCTCGTGCCTTATAATCTTCAAAGTCTAAATCCACGGAACCACTGGCAATTAACAAGCCCTGCTTACGATCAAACTGCTGGTATGCTGAACGCAAAATAATCGGCTTGGGGTTTCCTGCTTGAATGACTCGGGTAAAGGCGTTGCCTTCTGCCATAAAGATGTCCTGCTTGGGGACGAGAATGATTTGCTGAGCGTACACATCGGCATCTTTTTGTTGGAGCTTGGCATCGCCTGTAAAGGTAATGCGTTCTGCGGAATTATTGGCTCCTAAGACCAACAACGCCTGCCCGGCTGTTGCGTTGGCATCACTACTGGTGATGACCACATTGCCTGAAGCGAGCATTTGCGAACGCTCTTTGAGGTATTGTTGCGTGCTCGATTGAATACGAACGGGCGATTTACCTTGAGGTGTAATGGACGTATCTACGCCTCCGCTGGCGGTGAAGGCTTCTTTTTTAAAATCAAAAACCAGCGTGCTAGATTTTAGCGAATCCTTTCCTTTTAGGACGCTTACACCCCCTTCAAAGCGAGCGACCGAAGGTTGAGCGTTGGCGTCCATCAGCACTTTACCACGAGGAGCTTTAATGATGGTTTCACCAGAACTAACAATCACATTGCCTTTAAAATAGCTGATGTTATTTTTTAAATCGACCGTTTGTTCATTGGCTTCAATCACAACCGTATTGCCCATGGCGAGAAACTGTTCCGCGGCCTGAACGTCTACAGGTGCTGAAGGAGGCAACATCAAACCCAGCGTCACAATGCCGTAAATCCCAATAAGGCTACTTGCCAATGCCATCCACGATTTTTTAAAAAAACTCATACGCAAGGGTACCTCAAGGCTTCTCGAATCTCTACCCTGCTATTTTATCACAGATACAAAATAAAAATACCTAATTCCCCGCTTCTACCAAGCGACGGGTTTCAGCATCCAACTGCGAAACAAGGGCTTCTTTTGCTCGCCCCGCTTGACTATGCCCCGACTGTTCGGCTAAACTTAACCAATAGTAGGCATCTTTCACGTTACGCACCACGCCCCAGCCCTTCATGTACATCAGCCCCAACTGATACTGCGATTCGGCATGACCCGCTTTGGCGGCATTGGTGAAAAGTTGAACGGCTTTAGCCTTGTCTCCACTAGCGAAAGCTGTCTTGGCTTGGGAGTATGTACTTTCAAGGTTGATGAAGTCCGTTGCGGAAGCCGTGTTTTCAGGCAAGAAAAACAAGACCGCCAAAACGCTCAACACAAGGCTTGCCCCTAAAAGCCATTGAAATGGACTATTTTTCTTCGACATTATTGTAGGCTCCTTCAAAAATCATACTACATTGGTTAGGTATCTTCTTTAATTGTAGACAATTCGAGTGTCGTTTGTCAAGACTTGGACATTTTCTTTATAAATCTTACAACACACAGGGGAATGGTGTACCATCGACACAATGTTAGGCCCTTGAAGAAATATCGGTGAAAATCAACCCTGCGACTTCTGAAAGTACAGTCGCATGAGCTGACGTTGACGCTTGTAGTCAGGGCAATAGTGAGCCACTAACGCCCAAAAGCGTTTGCTGTGGTTCGCTTCCTGAAAATGAGCCAGTTCGTGTAAAATCAAGTAACGAAAGGCATCCGCAGGGATCGTTTGCCCCAAGCAATAGCGAGACACCGTCATCACCCCTGTTCGCAAGTTCACCTGTGCCAAGTGCGAAACCTTAGAACGTCCCATTTTAACCCCATTTAAGGGTGCTTGAAAGGTGCTTGCATTGAGTTTTTTTACATAAGCCGTAAGTTCGGCAAGGGTTTGAATCGAAAGGGTTTCGGCTCCGTTGGCGAAGTCTTCGTCTTGCAAGGCTTTCATGGTAGACAGAAAGCGTTGTTGCTTGACGTGAACGTGCGAAAGTTTAATCGTTAATTCTTCAATGGCGTGTTGTTTGACTCGTTTTGCCCAGTGCATCGGGAGCGTGATGACCGCCTGATTTTCCTTGATTCGCCCAGAGGCTCGTTTGGCTCGGGTGGAGTCTTCTACGACCACAGGTAAGCCCGTTTTTAGTGTAAGCGACCCTGTTGAAGCATGTTGGATAGAGGCATCTTTTCGAGGTAGTAAAAAAGAAAGAAAAGATAGTTGCATGAGGCTCACACCCCCACAAACGATGGATTCAACGCTTCTTGCCGATGCGTTTCATGCCACGCACGAGCGGTTTCAACGTCCTGCGTGATTTGCTGGATGAGGGCATCTAAGCTTTTAAAGCGGATCTCTTCTCGCAGACGCTTATGAAAAACGACCTCAGTAGGTTCTTTCCACCAATTTTCATGGGGAAAATGCTCTAGCAAGTGAGACTCTATCTTCACCGATGCCTCCCCCTCGCTCACGGTCGGAGCCACCCCCACATTCGTGACGCTGGGGTAAACACGCCCATCCGTGATCGTATGCGTCACATAGACGCCGTTTTTGGGAATGATCTTTTGAGGCTCACTGGGTTGAATATTGAGCGTCGGAAAGCCAAGCGTTCTCCCCAATTGCCGACCCGCTTGGGTATTGCCTGAAACGCTGTAAGCACGCCCCAATAAACGCCGAGCGTCTTCGACATCGCCTTTGCCAAGGGCATGACGGATCCACGTGCTGGAAATCGGTGCGGTGTTGCGGTCATCGGCTTGATGCGTTGGGGGCAAGGCATCCACCACGGTGACCCCAATGCCAAGGGATTCGGCGTTTTCAAGCAACCAATCCGCATTGCCTTGACGCTGAAAACCAAAGTGAAAATCATGCCCCACGACCAAATGTACGGCTCTCAATTTTGTTTTCATCAGATTTTCGACAAAGTCCACAGCTGTTAAGCGTCGGAAATCGTCGTTAAAGGGAGGCATCACCAAAACGTGTAGCCCAAAGGCGTGGCACAGGGCGATTTTCTCTTCCAAACTGGCGAGCAAATAAGGTTCCGTCGTCTTTTTGAAATACGCTTTCGGATGCGTCGAAAAACTAAAGACCCCGGCCCACGTCCCCAAACGCTGGGCTTCTTCCAACGTGCGAGCAAACACCGCTTGATGCCCCAAATGCACACCGTCAAAGACACCTAAGGCATAAACGCCCCCTTGCGTTTTTAAATTATCGGGCAAGTGAACGTCAGCGTCTAAGCAGGTGAAGGCTGGGTTTGACATTATAAAGGTTCCGCCACGAACTTGGTTAAGCCGTCGGCTTCTAAGCCTAACGTATCCACCACGGCGACTGCTAGCGATTGAATCACCAAAAGGAGCAGTACATCATCTGGCAAGGTTGTTTCAATCGCTAAATCCACCGTCTGCCCCAAGTCTCGCAAATCTTCAGGCAAGGGGGGCGTCGACGCATTGCGTATCCACAACTGCTTGAGCCGTTCAGCGTGAAGGGCATCGACATGTTGGAGATGAAAGCGAGCATCGGCGTAAAACTCGGGGGCATTGTCGAAAGGCGGCACATACACCAGTAATGCCCACGACGTCTGCTTGCGGTGCAGAATCGATCGAGGCCCATGCTTAAAGCCCTCGTGATGATACGTCAAGACAGGGCGACTCAAGGTTTCCGTCCATTTCAGATGGACTTCATTGAGTACAGGCATGACGGTTTCGGCACCGATGACGGCAATCGCCGTTTCTCGATCCGACTTCAGCAAGTCCACCGCTTTTTCCCAAGCAGGGTGCTTCGTCAACGATCCTAAAACACGTCGTATTTCAGGAGCCAACGTATCGAGTTCAGCTGCTAATTCAGCGATCTGGTTAGGCGTTTGGCACGCTAAGGCTTTGAGCGTAAAGCTTGTGGCAGTAAAGGTTTTGGTGGCTGCGATCGCCTCTTCTTTACCTGCGTTGAGGTAAAACGGCGTCAAGCCTTGCCAAGCGTGGACATCCAGCGATTCAGGGCTGGCATTGGTGATTAACAGCCCGTCCAGCTTTCCCCAAGCGGTTTTTGCTTTTTGAATCGAACGCAGTAAGGACCCTGTTTTTCCTGATTGAGACACGGCAACCACATAAGGCGGTAGAGGCACCACATTATTTGCCACCGCCTGCCATTCACCAAGTGACGCTTCCAATTCCCAGGGGTAAAAGAGGATGGCTCTTTGGTGGGGGTGGGCTTGAATCAAGTTGGTGATGTGCCACTGCACCGCATTATAGCTTGAGCCTTCGGCGACGAAAATCCACGCTTGCGACGGATTTTGAGGCAATTTAGGCAAGTCCACCAAGCGTGCTTGCAGGGCGTCTAAGACATCCGCTTGAGCTAAGACATCCAACGCTTCAATGAGCTTAGGGGGCGTCATTGGTTTCCCCTTGAGGCTCCGCTTGAGTCGATTCAGCAGGTGTAAATGGTGAACGCAAGTGCTTCAAGTAGATAAAACTACTGGTAATTAAGCCCATGCCCACCCCAATGTTGACCAATCCACGAATGAAAATATCCACATTAAAGACTGTCAAACTCAAGCTAATGAGCAACATCACGCCGATGACGATCCAGCTACGCAAGGGGTAAACGTGGATCGGCTTTTTCGGTTCCGTTAAGGCTTCTAAGCGAATGATATTACGAATGGACGACTTGTTGAGGATAAACTTGCCCTTCAACATGCCAAGCAATAACGCCCCTAAAACGCTAAAGATCATGACGTTAAGGGGTTGGTCGACTTGAGCCAAAAACTCGATGCCTCGTTTGCTGAGCATGATGCCGCCTGTCATCCAAATGGCGAAGGCGAGTCGCATGAGGGCGTAACGGTCGAGTTTAAAGGGTACAATGGCTAAAATCAAGGGAATGACGAGCATAATGGAAAGACGGGTTAGGGTTTGAGCATCTAGGGGCATGGGGATGTTTCCTCTCTATATTGGGATGCTTTTATTATTCCACAAAAACGAAAATCGGACTATCTTCTGTGTGACATCCTGTCCCCCCTCCTAATTTTAGGAGGGGGTTAGGGGGCGGTTAAACCCTCGACTCCGTTTGTGGTTTAACCTCACCCTCGAACGTCTTAGGACGTTCTCTACCCTCTCCTAATTTTAGGAGAGGGTAAGAGGAAGGTTCTTAAAGCCCCTTTCACACCATTTTCTCACAAGATGTAACAAGCCTTCAACATAGTCCGCCTTCGGTCGATACTCATAAAAAAAGGAGCCTGTCCCCTATGGTCAACTTCAATAACGGCTTTCGCATCAACTTAGGGCCTTTAAAAGGCATCGACAACGACTTTAACCAAGCGGTGTCTAAAATTGATCCCAATTTGCCGAAATGGCAACAAGACATCGGCGTTTACAATGCCGCAGCGTTGGATATGAGCAACAGCACCTTAAGTTATAGCTCCTTTTACGATCCTGCACGGCTCCGTAAGGTAATGGGCAAAGTGGTTGACAACATGGGTTCGAGCTTCGCACCGGGACTCATGGATCAAATCTTCCCCAACCGACTCTTTAATCCTGCGACAAACGCCAGTTTTGACTTTCTAAGTGTCCCGATGGACAATTTCTTCCGAGTCCTCAACGATCCCGATTTCGGCAAGGATGTTAAAGTTCCTGTGCAACTCGACATCAACCCTGTGACCGGTGTGGCCATTCCCACTTTACCCACCGTGGGAGCAGAAGCACTGAACTTTGCTGCTATTGGGAACCTCGCTCCGTTTTATACGCAGGCGAATCCGTACCAGCCGTATGCAGGCATGTTTTACGGCAGTCCCCAGCAAACCTTGACGCAATTTCCCCTCAATCCCGGCTTGCCCAACCGTGGAGGCTTCATCGTGACGCAACCTTATAATAGTAGGATTCGTGAGCAAAATTTTTTCAAGGGCATCGGGGTATACACGCCTGTGGCTCAAAATCCCTTTCCGTTCCCTGCTTTGCCTGTGCAATATCAACCGCCTCGTAAAAGAGTGTGATGAATTTTATAAAGTCTCTAGTTTTCTGAAGAATTCTATGTCATTCTGCACGCAGTTGCAGAATCTCAAGGCGGATTCAAGTAACAAGTGATGTTGGGGAGATTCTGCGACTACGCGCAGAATGACAGTTTGTTTTTAGACTTTCTCTGTGCCTTCCTGTGATGAGTTTGCAAAAACCAGCTATGTTTCCTATATAATAGAAAGACATACACGCAAACATACAAGGATGCCTTTCTATGTCGACCTGCTCCACAAGTTCCGCCCCTCTCACCGAAAAAGCCATTGCGGTGGCAAGCGAAAAACTCGCTGAAATCCAAGCCATCTATCATCAACCGTTCTTGCAACTCCTTTACCAAGCAGGCGATGTGCATCAAGCTAACCAACGGGTCGGCGAAGTGCAGTTGGCGACACTCGCTAATATTAAAAGCGGTAAATGCCCCGAAGACTGCAAATACTGCCCGCAATCGTCACGATACAACACGGGCGTTGAAACCTACGACTTGCCTAGCCTAGACGAGATTAAATCTCAAGTCGCCCAAGCCAAAGCCAATGGTGCCAGTCGCTTCTGTATGGGAGCCGCATGGCGCACTCCCCCGAACGATGAAGCCTTTACGCATGTACTCGACATGGTCAAAGCGGTTAAAGCCGAAGGCTTAGAAGCCTGCGTGACGCTTGGCATGATTGACGCCAGCCAAGCGGAACGCCTAAAAGAAGCAGGCTTGACGGCGTATAATCACAATTTGGACACGTCGCCTCACTATTATAAGGAAGTCATCACGACTCGGAGCTATGAAGATCGTTTGCAAACGCTTCAAGCCGTGGGTAATGCAGGCTTACAAGTCTGCTGTGGAGGCATTTTAGGCATGGGCGAAAGCGAAGATCAACGCCTTGAACTACTTGCGGCGTTGACGGCGTTGGAACATCCGCCTGAATCGATCCCCATTAACTGCTTGGTTGCCGTTGAAGGGACTCCGCTTGAAAATCAAGCCCCTGTGGATCCGCTTGAATTGGTACGTTTAATTGCTACCACTCGACTTTTATTCCCTAAATCGAAGGTGCGACTTTCGGCTGGGCGTTTAAGCTTAAGCGACGAAGCCCAAGCCTTATGCTTCTTGGCAGGGGCGAACTCCATTTTTAGCGGGGAAACACTGTTGACGACGCCGAATCCCGAAGCAAGTCGGGATGCTCAACTGTTCGCCAAGCTTAAGCTCGTAGCAGTATAAGTAAGAAAAGACGGCTGTCTCCTTTAATCTGTTCCATCAATTCAAAAATGGAACAAGCATTCATAGACTTTTCTTTCGCAATTTGTTACAATGCAGGCAAATGCTATGTAACATAAAAAGGAGCATCGTTAACATGGAAGACTTTAACATTATTAATTTAATCGTACAAGTGGTGATTGGCTTGACCGCCTTACGCATTTTATTTAGCTGGTTACGCATTTTTAACGAATACGAACGTGGCGTCGTCTTTCGTTTGGGGAAAGTACAGCCTCGCCCACTCGGGCCTGGTATCGGGATTGTGGTTCCCTTGCTTGATAAAATGGTGAAGGTGGATATGCGGACCGTTACGCTGGATGTGCCTCCGCAAGATGTAATTACGAAAGACAACATCACGGCTCGGGTGTCGGCGGTGGTCTACTATCGTGTGGCGGATCCCATTAAAGCGGTGGTTTCGATTGAAAACTATGCTTACGCCACCAGTCAATCGGCACAAAGTATTTTGCGTTCGATTATCGGCCAGTTTGAGCTAGACAACGTGCTTTCTAACCGTAAAGCCATTTCTGAGCAGTTGGAACTGATTATTGATGATCAAACCGAACCGTGGGGCATTAAGGTAATTAACGTCGATATTAAAGACGTTGAATTGCCTGCGGATATGCAACGAGCCATTGCTCGTCAAGCGGAAGCGGAGCGTGAGCGTCGTGCGAAAATCATCGGGGCGGACGCTGAGTTCCAAGCCGCTGAAAAACTTTGCCAAGCGGCTCAACTCATGGAACGTTACCCCATGGCGTTGCAAATGCGTTACTTGCAAACGCTGGCTGAAATCAGTACGGAAAACTCCAGCACGGTGGTGTTCCCTGTACCGATCGACATTCTTTCAGCGTTTAAAGAACTTGCCATTAGCAATACAGGGAAGAGTCCGCTTTTACCTGTGATTCAACAAACACCTGTTAAGCAAGAACAAGAAAGTTTGTAGTTTTTGGGTTTTTTGTTCCCATTTTTAGCTGGTCGTCGTCAGAGACCTTTGCTCCGCCAAACCGCCATAATGGCGGTCTATATTATAGCGTGTCTATAAATGGGGCAATCTCCGAGACACCTCTAAAGGCGGTTCAAGGGGGGACGGGGTGCGACGTATTGCGTTTCTCCTCCCCTTCGTCCCTCCTTAAAAATCCCCCCTTCAAGTCGAAAAAGTAAACTTTTTCTCTTGGGAAAGAAAACCGTTGGTTTCCTCTCCCAACTTCTCCTTCCTAAAGGTGAAGATTCACTTCGAGAATGAGAAAGTTTTTGTCACCACCTCGTCGCATCATTCACCTTGCACGACGTCCGCAAAATGTCTCGTAAGCCTGGCATTTAGTGCGTTGACGTCTGTTTTGAAAGACTTCTGCATTTTTGTTAAGAATCGTAAACTCTAATCGTCCAACGAGGCTGATAAAGCCAAGTCATCCAAGCTCGTGATGTCTTCCAACGGAGCCTTCAACGCCTGTTGACGATGTTCCTTTTCAAGCCCCAACTCACTTTCCACCAAGACATCCAAGTCTTTTTTGTCGCCCGAAAGCTTAAACAACTGGTGAAAAGTCGGCGTCACATTTAAGCGATACGACACGCCACTGCGGTTTTTGGAAATCAATTTATGGCTCAACAATTCCTTGACGTGATCATAGGCGGTCGCCCCTCGTAGTTCAATCAAGTCTTTTTGCAGGAGCGGTGATTTGATCGCAATCACGCTCAAGGTTCGCAAGGCAGCGGTGCTAATATCCATGGGGATCATCTTATTTACCAAGTGCTGGTAAGGCTTGCGGACTTGCAGGATATAACCTTCTTCGCTGTCATCAATTTCAAGTGACGAATCTTCACGAAAGTTGTAATCGCTCAAGAGTTCTGAAACGGCGTCGACGATTTCATCCAAGGGATGTTCCAGCAATAACGCCATATCTTCCATGTGCAGGGGGCGACTGGTCATAAAGAGCAGGGCTTCAATTTCGCCTTTTAGGCAGGGGGCGTCTTCATCATCGGTATTCACGGCTTTTTTCTTGCTTTCAATCACCAGCGGTTTGGCGGATTGCCTGGCTTCAAAGGCTTGAAAGTCTTCGTCTCGCCCAACGACGTCTTTTAAATCCGCTTCTTCTACAGCAGTTGAAGCTTCGTCGAATTCATCCCAAAAATCGCTGGTTTTTTCGGTGTCTTGCATAGGTGTGGAGCCTTTTTATAGCCGTCTTTTTAATTTCCTGTACCGTGTCTATACTTTGTCGCTACGATTATTTTGTTCTGTTATGTAGGTCACTCTACACGCCCTCACAAAATAATCTAGGCTCCTCGTCTAGCCTACTGTACAGAAAACTCTAAAGAAGGCTATATTAGAGGGAACATTTTTATTATACCTGCTTTTGTCGATTTAACAAAGGGGTTAATCCAACGACAAAATATCTTTCAGATCGTCGAGGCTGATTTTCTTCATAATCGTGCGATCCGCTGAAATAACGCTGTCGACTAAATCACGCTTCTGCGATTTGAGTTGCATAATTCGCTCTTCCACCGTCGAGCGAGCAATGAGACGGTACACAAACACACTCTTCGTTTGCCCAATACGATGCACCCGATCGGTGGCTTGATCTTCAGCCGCTGGATTCCACCATGGGTCGTAATGCACGACCATGTCGGCGCCTGTGAGATTTAAGCCTGTACCGCCTGCTTTAAGCGACACCAAAAAGATTTTAATCGATTCGTCGTTATTAAAGTCATCGACTTTGGTTTGGCGGTCTTCAGGCTTGGTTTGCCCTGTTAAAAGCTCGTAGCGGATGCCCTTCTTTTTGAGGTGTCCTTCGACGATTTTAAGCATCTGCACAAATTGACTGAAGACCAAAATACGATGTCCATTTTCAATGGCATTTTCCAACAAATCCTTGAGCAGTTCAAACTTCCCCGATTCGTGCAAGCCACCTGAAAGGTCACTACTCAACAAGGACGGATGATTACAGACTTGGCGTAACTTCGTCAAGGCAGAAAAAACGTGTTGCTGGTTGATTTTTCCGCCACGAGCAATGGCTTCTTCAATCAACTCTTCACGAGCTTTTTCAAGCACATCGAGGTACAACTGGCGTTGATTGTCGGTGAGGTCGCAATAGAGAACTTGCTCCATTTTTGGCGGTAAATCCTTCAACACATCTCGCTTCATGCGACGCAAAATAAACGGCGACACCTGCTTTTTCAAGCGATGCCCTGCATCTAAGCTGCCACGCTCTTCAATGGGCTGAATGTAGCGACGGCGGAAATCATCAAAATCTTCCAAAAATCCTGGCATCAAGAAGTCAAAGACGCTCCACAATTCGCTTAGTCGGTTTTCAATCGGCGTGCCTGAAAGGGCGATACGGTGTTGTGATTGCAATTGTTTGGCGGCTTGAGCCGTCTGCGAACTGAGGTTTTTAATCTGTTGGGATTCATCCAAAATCGCAAAGCGAAAGGCGTAGTCCTTAATCGCATTGATGTCTCGGCGTAAAATGGCATAGCTGGTGATGACAATATCGGCTTCTTTAATTTTCGGATAGTTGTCATAGCGATCCGTGCCTGTGAGGTCTAGCACCGTGAGTTCAGGCGTAAAGCGGGTGATTTCATTCTGCCAATTTCGTACCAATGTGGTGGGGCAAACAATCAAAGACGGGAACTGCCCATGCTTATTGCGAGCCTGTTGTAAGGCCACAAGCGCTTGTAGCGTTTTCCCGAGACCCATGTCATCCGCCAAAATGCCGTTTAAGCCGTAAGAATACAGGAACCACAGCCACTGAAAGCCACGCTCCTGATAGGGACGCAGTTCGGCATGCACATTGCTTGGCACGCTTAGCTCTTCCATGGGCTTACCTGCGGTCATAATATCCCAAAAACGCTGGAACTTTTTGGACATATCCAAGTTGACTTTGGCGTCGACCAGCTCCATGAGCAAACCTGCTTTAAAGGTCGGGATTTTGTAGAAGTCGACGTCTAAAATCTCAGGTTCAAAAGCCTGAATGGTTCGCCCTACGGCAAGCAGGGTATGCAACGGCACTTCCACAAAACCTGTGCCTTGCACATAAAAATACTTTTTACCAGCGACCATGTGCTTCTGGATTTCCGTCATGGAAATACTTTTGTTGCCCAATCGAGCCTCTAACTTTAAGGTAAAGAAGGTAACAGATTCATCAAATTCAAGGCGAGCCACAATGCTCAACGGATTGCGAGACGCTTGTAAAAGCGTCATATCCTGCGGATTGATCATGTTGATAATCCAGCCTTCTTTTTCCCATCGAGGCAGGTACACATTGTACAAATCCACCGCTTCATCGCCTTCCGCCATCAAGGCATGAGCCTGCATAAGTTGAGACGACACCTGATTCACCCGTTCATACGCCTTTTCTTCAAAGGCAAAATCACGCTTGTACCACGTCGTTTTATTTTTCTTTTTATTGGTGGACGCCAAATAAGGGGGCTGCTTGGTCTGTTTGGTATAGGGAATACGGGTTTTGTCGTAGTTGAAGTGAAGCACCAAACGCAGACGCATCGCTGCTTGATCCAGCATCTCCACATTCAAAGAAGGAGCAGGCGGTTGCGACATTTTCTTTAAGGATTCCGCAACGGCGGTATCGTCAATCAGCAAAATCTTCCGCAAGTTGGGCAGAACTTCAAAGAGGAAGTTGCCACTGTCTTGCATGGGGACATCCGTAAACGTGCTTTTTTTCAGTGCTTTTGGCAATTTCGCCAAAACCGCTTGCAACGGATAAATTCGCTGAAGATGCTTGCCCCACGTGGCGTTCGCATCCAACAACTCGAGTTCTTCAAGAGCTAAAACCGTTTTCGCCTTTTCGCTGGTCACCGCTTCTGCTTTTTCAGAAATTACAGGCGCCGTTTCAAATTGACACCAATGCATCGCCAACGTGGTTTGACCGTTGGTGTTTTGATGCACTTCAAGCAAGGGCATTAAAGGGAGCGTCTCTACACGCATCCGCAGACCTTTTTCGTCCAGCACTTCTTCGCACTCGGCCAACGTCGCATAGAAGTCGTCAAACGCTTCAAACGGCACCAAAAGCCATCCGTTATTAGACACCTGCTTAATGCGGTGTTTTTCCAGAAACTGAAGAACAGCAATATCGGCACGCCCTTCTTTGACTTGATGCCAAGGCGTCCCATCAGGATATTCCGCGGTCAAGGCTCGTTTGAGCAACTTCGCAGGATCAGCACACCACGCGTCTCGCTCACGCTCGATCAAGCGAACGCCCACGCCTTTGCTTTTGTTGTATCCCAAATGCAGTTGCACTTTCAGAATGCCCATGGGTTTGGTCACAGGCATTAAGTCGGCGTCTTCTTCAGGCAAGTTCCAATAGACTTCCCACAAGCGTTGTTCAGCGATACTCAAGGCGATGGCGACCGCATGCTTACACCATTTTTCTTCAATGGCACAGTTGCATCGTGGGTCGATGCCAGCGGTATTAAACCGCATTTCACTCGTGTAATGGGATTTATAATTGCCTTTGACTTGTGCCACAATACCGAATGGCTCCAAGTCCATATTCATAATTTTATTGCCAGAGAGGTGAATTTCCAACCCACGACGCCAATTGCCTGCTTTGGCTTGATTTTTCACCCACGCAGGCGAAATATGCGGAATAGGATCTTTCGGCAAATTTTGCTGGGACGCTTGATTCTTCTGCCCTTGATTCCTTGAGGACTTGCCCCCTTGATTTTGGGGATTGCCTTGAGCGTTACCTTTTTGTTTAGGGGCGTTATTTTTTTTACGCTGGGCTTGTTTAGGTGGCTTTTGAGCCATTTGTTGAGCAGAAAGGGCTTGTTTATTCATAAAGTGCGGGATTTAACCTTCAAGCGATTATATAGGTATTTTTAGGTGCCAAGCCAAACGTGTTTCAAGCCGTCACAAACGAAAGGGCTTCGTTGCTTACGATAGAAACGTCACATTCAGCAAAATGAAAACATCATCTTCAAACGTTTTAGGCATTCACCCAAGACGTTTCTGTTTAAAGGGGGGAGTCTTGATGAGCAAACAACCTGTTTCCACAGGGTCTTTTTCAGACGAAAAGCGAAACAAGGGCGTTTCAAGGCATCCCAAACATTTAATCTTTGTGAATATCATAACACATAAACGGTATTTGCAAGTTTTTTTTAGAAGATTCGTCAATAAATACATCATATAGTCGTCTTACTCCCTCCCCTTTAAGGGGAGGGTTGGGGTGGGGAGTAGATGGAAACACTGCGTTCTAGACATCCCCCCCTCTCCCTAACCCTCTCCTCAAGGAGAGGGAACAGGACTTTTCCACAGAGACTCTCATAGACGGCTTGACGCATGACTTTTTTTAAGTGATACTGTAAGGTATATTCCGTTTATTTTTTACCTCTTTAATTCTGGAGTCTTACTATTATGGGTTTGAAAGCAAAACGCAAAATTACGCTCGCCTGTAATGATTGCCAAGAACGTAATTACCAAACGGTGAAAAATCAGCAGGTGCATCGTGAACGCTTGGAAATGAATAAATTCTGCCCCAAATGCCGTTCGCACACTTTACACAAAGAAACGAAGTAACGCTTCATCATATTTAAAATGCGTCCCTAGTTCAGTTGGTAGAACGTCGGTCTCCAAAGCCGAATGTCGTGGGTTCAAGTCCTACGGGGCGCGTTTTCTCTTTTTTTGAAGCCTTTCTTTTAAAAGACAGGCTTTTTTATATTGTTTTATGGATCAATGAAATGTTTGAACCGATGCACAAGTCGACGTCCAAGCACTAAATCCGAGCGGGTGATCGTACTGCGAATCCCCGAGCGATTTTGCGTTGTCGGTCTCGTTGGACGATTAAAACCAAATGTACTTTCTTGAAAAAGAACAGCGTCAACAGGCGTTGAAGGCTCCTTTGGAAGAAATCACGAGCTCACTGGGGCTCGATTCGGATGATGTTTACACCCGCCTCACTTAATGCCTTACGATCTATTTCACCATTAGCTTGTATCTTTAAAGCCTCTAATCTTTTTAAAAGAGTTCTAAGGGTTTCAGGACTTGCCTTTGGCACTACGGTTCTTCCTAGATTCTCCACTACATTTTCTATCTGACACTCAGTGCCAACAATTAGCTGTGGCATCCCCTTCCTTTCTTGAACCATACACTGAATCACTTGATGTGGCCAGAGACTTGTCATAGCTGGACCCAAAATCAAATGATTAAAGAAAATGTAGCATCCTATAAACTTTTGCAAATAATTTTTATTTATTGTACCTTGCCTTTGAGTTTGGCGAGAAGTTACTGTTGAAAGACTTCTTAAAGGGTTGGTTGGTTGGTTGGTTGGTTGATTAGCTAGGTAGGGGGATGACTGAGCGGAGAAGGCAGGCAAACTCATAAGTGTAGTCATGGTCATTAAAATCCTTTTAAACTATTACAAAATTAAGCATATCTTATCTTAACCGCTTTATAACACCTTAATACTAAATTATGCCACAGTTTTAAAAATCTTTACATTTTGTCACGTCATTATGTTCGTACTAAACTAGAACTATAATGAATTAAAAAAGGAAATGTGCCATGAAAACACTCGGGAAATTTGGTCGCTTTGGCGGGTGCTACGCCCCTGAATCCTTGATGCCTGCTCTAGAAGAACTGGAAGCCGCTTTTTTAGACATTCAGCAAGACGAGGCCTTTCAAGCCGAATTCCACGATTTATTACAACATTATGCAGGGCGTCCTACGGCGATGTACCATGCTAAAAACTTGAGCCAACAGCTCGGTGGGGCGCAAATCTGGTTCAAGCGTGAAGATTTATTACATGGGGGGGCGCATAAAACCAACAACGCCATTGGTCAAGCCTTGCTCGCCAAACGCATGGGTAAAACTCGTTTGATTGCTGAAACGGGCGCAGGTCAACATGGGGTTGCCACCGCCATGGCAGGAGCCATGATGGGCATGCCGACCGAAATCTATATGGGAGCCGTCGATGTGAAGCGTCAAGCCCCCAACGTCTTGCGTATGGAACTGCTGGGTGCCAAGGTGAATTCGGTAGAAAGTGGCGGAAAAACGCTAAAAGACGCCATTAACGACGCCATGAGAGATTGGATCGCTAATACCCACAACACGCACTATTTAATCGGCACGGTAGCAGGGCCTCATCCTTTTCCACAAATGGTGAAGTACTTTCACCAAGTCATTGGCCAAGAATCGCGTCAGCAAATGCTTGAACAAGCGGGCCGCTTGCCCGATGCCGTGTTGGCTTGTGTGGGGGGTGGTTCTAACGCGATTGGTATTTTTCAAGGTTTTATGGATGACGCCGACGTAAAACTCGTGGGGGTGGAACCTGCGGGTCACGGCGTGCATACCGATTTTCACGGAGCGGTTTTAGCGAAAGGCACCTTTGGCGTTTTGCAAGGCATGAAAAGCCTCATGCTTCAGACGGATGACGGTCAAGTGTTGAATACACACAGTATTTCTGCTGGCTTAGATTATCCATCAGTGGGGCCTGAACATGCGTACCTGCAAGATATAGGGCGAGCCAGCTATGTTTCCGCCACCGATGAAGAAGCCCTAGACGCCTTTAAAATCGTGAGCCGTTCAGAAGGCATTTTGCCTGCATTAGAAAGCAGTCACGCCTTATGGGAAGCCATTCGCTTGGCACCGACCTTGCCGAAGGACACGATTTTGCTGGTGAACTTGTCGGGTCGTGGAGACAAGGATCTCGCCACGGTTAAAGAAGCGTTAGGGGTTTAGGACTCTTGGTTTCTGGACTTTTTGAGATTTAGAAATAACGCCTTCTTCACCACAGGCAGAGCCTCTTCTTCTTTAGAAGATGCGATGTTTTGAAACGACATCGACAGTTGTTGATAAGCTTCCGTAGATAAGTTCGCCACCTGCCACAGGCTTTGCTTGAGCAAAGCCAGCCGATGAGGCTCATGCAAGTACCAAAAGCCCACAAGGGCTTCAAAACTCGTGGAAATGCGAGAAACCGCCTGCTGATTCCGCCGATGGTTCGCCACCCCCACATTCCGCCCACGACGCAAAAGATCTTGCTCCGCTTCTGTCAATTGTGGCGAAAAGACCTGTAACAAGGTCGCTTGAAAGCTCGCACACGCCAAACGGGTACTTTCTTGATGAATCACCTTCACCGACGCATTCGGAAACTTGAGTAAAACCCACTCACGCAACAATAGCTCATAGACGCCATCGCCCAAGTGAGCCAAGACTCGCAGGGGCAAATCGCCTAAGTTTAAGTGAGCCTCCACGGCGGTCTGTGGCAAAGACCGCCCCAAAAACGCAGGTGCGTCTTCCTTATTTTGAAAATTTGCGAGGAAAGACTGCTCGTCACCCATTAAGTCATGTCCGCCGTTGATGAGGCGGTCGTCCAGCCCCCTGCACGATCCACCAAGTGAAGCCCTTTCGCTTGCAAGGCGTTGCGAATGGCATCACTGCTAGCGAAATCTTTGGCCAGCTTGGCTTGACGACGGGCTTCTAACTGCGCTAAGACGTGGGCTTTTTCCGCAGGAGCCACACCGTCCACCACATGAAACTCGCCTTCATTCAAGGATTTAGCTTCATCTAAATACGCCAAAGCAGGCAGTAAATCAAAGCCCAAGACCCACGCTTCTTGCACCAGTGTATTCAATAAAGCCTTTGCCTTATCGGTGTCTTGGCTTTGTTTGAGGTCTTTAAAGGTTCTGCCCCATTCGGCTAAGGCTCGTGGCGTGTTCATATCTTGAGCCAGCACCGCCACAAAATCAGAATGCTTTTCTTCTAAGCACGTCCATTTGGCGGGGTGAAGCACGGCTTCTTTCAGCCACACTTCATTGAGTTCAGCCAGCTGCATGCCCTTGGCAAACTGTTGCAACAACTTATGCCAACGGATTTTCGCCCCATTAAGGGCGTCAGGCGTGAAATCCACAGGCATGCGGTAATGATGCCCCAACATAAAGTAGCGTAGGGTATTGGCGTCATAATGTTCAAACAAGTCTCGCACGGTGGCAAAATTGCCGAGGCTCTTGCTCATTTTTTCACCGTCGACGTTGACGAATCCGTTGTGCATCCATGTTTTGACAAAAGGATGCCCTGAGCAACATTCACTTTGGGCGATTTCATTTTCATGGTGAGGAAACATCAAATCGGCTCCACCAGCGTGAATATCAATTTGTTCACCCAAATTTTGAAAAATCATGGCGGAACATTCAATGTGCCAACCCGGTCTGCCAAATCCCCACGAAGACGCCCAACCATAGGCATCCGTCGATTCATCCACCCGTTTCCACAGGGCAAAATCAGCGGAATGACGCTTCTGCGTGTTGACATCGACCCTCGCCCCTGCTTGTAAGGCGTCGAGTGGCTTACGAGCGAGCTTGCCGTAAGTGGGCATCGAAGGGGTGTGGAAATACACGCCGTCATCGGTCACATAGGCGTGATTTTTTTTAATTAAGGTGGCAATCATGGTGTGCATGGCATCGATGTGTTCAGTCGCTTTCGGTTCAATTGTAGGAGACAAAGTGTTGAGGCGAGTTAAATCTTCATGAAAACGCTGGGTGTAGGTCGTGGCAATCGCTTCAGGGGTGGTACCTGTTTCAATCGCTCGTTGGATGATTTTATCGTCGACATCCGTCAAATTGCGAGCATACGTGACCTCATAGCCAAAAAACTGTAGCGTACGAAACAAGACATCCCACGTGATATAGCACCTTGCATGCCCCAAGTGAGCGTCGTTATAGACGGTCGGTCCGCAGACATACAGCTTGACTTTGCCTGCTTCAAGCGATTCAAAGGCTTCCACTTGACGGCTTTGTGAATTATAAAAGTGAAGGGGATACGTAGAAGACATCAAAGGGAGATCCTTTTAGGACGCAGGCAGGTTAACAGAAGGCGACGGCGTGGCTTTTTCATTCGGCAAAGGAACGCCGTTTAATCGCCAATTTAAAAACGGCATGGAAGGCTTGGCTTGCGTAGGAGCCACCACCACAGATTCCGTGGCAGGTAAGCTATACGGCTTTTTGGCAGGCAACACATCACCAAACTGCTGCTGGACTTTCGGTTGCCACATGGCGACCATGGCATCAATCTTCGCCTTTTCTTCAGGGGGCAAATGCGTTTGAAGTTCCTGCAAACGCAAGCGAAGCGTTTTGTCTTGCTTGGGGGCGTCTTTCATGGCCATGCTTTGCTTTTCAGCGATGCGAAACCACTGGTACGCCAAAAGCGGATTCTTCCCCTTGAGGTAAAGCGTCGCCAATTCCTTTTGCGCATCTGTATTGCCTTGCTTGGCGGATTTTTCAAACCAATAGCGAGCCAGTGTTGCATCCGCATTACCGCCTTGCCCTGCGAGATACAAGCGTGCCAAGTAAAGCTGGGCTTCAGGGTCGCCCTGTTTCGCCGATTGTTCCAGCCAATAGCGAGCCTGCACCTTGTCTTGCGGAATGTAGTCTTCATCTTGAGCGTTTTTGATTTTAATGCCTTCGTTAAACGCCATGCCCAAGAAGAATTGAGCCTTGACGTCGCCCCCTTTGGCGGACGCATCCAAGCAGGCGAAGCCTTCGCCGTATTGCGGCGTTTTATGGGGGGAAAAGAGCAGTTCCAAGCTACGTTGGTATTGATTTTCAGTGCCTTCGGCTTGGCAGTGATAGGCTAAATATGCAGGGGCTTTGGCAGGGACTTGTACATCAGAGGGATTCACGGCACTCGTGGGAAAGAGGCTCATAAAGAGGGTCATTAGGCTCATGCCCATGTAATAGCATTCGTTCATGATGGAGTCGCCTCGAAATTGTGGGATGCAAGGATAGAAAGCTCTTTAAAAGGTCTGTGCCCTCTCCTAATTTTAGGAGAGGGAAGAGAACGTCGTAAGACGTTCGAGGGTGAGGTTAAACCCTAGACGCTGTTTGTGAGTTTAACCGCCCCCTAACCCCCTCCTAAAATCAGGAGGGGGGACAGAGCAAAATAGGACTTTTGCGGAGTCTTCTATAACCTTTATTATACGACAAAACACTGAAATAAGAAAGCAGGGCGATGTTAAATTACAATTGTAACAATTTATAAACAATCGTCAATTATGACGTTGTTTGGTTGTTTATTAAGGCATAGAAAACATTCCCCCCTTGTTCAAAGATAATCCCCCCTATTTACTCCCCTCTTTAAGATAGACAGAAAGAAGAAATATCATGATTTTAAAAAGCAACTCGTTCCAACCCATCCCCATGTTTAATAACGGTGGGACTAATGCACAAGACCCAATTAATGGAAATGTTGGAAGAAATGCTGCTGCGGCTCGAGCAGGAGCTCAAAAAGCTCGTTTAAGGGAGCAAGGACTTACTGGAGCCGTCAATACTACTAGACCCAAGGCATTAGCTAATTCTAATACTTTTGCTAAAACGCTAAATCTTCAAATAGATGGTATTGCACAATTGAAGGCTTCCTCTGCTCCTAAACCTGGTTCAGCATCAGGTGAAGCTCCTAATATTTTTCAGCAATCTGCAACAGGAGATGGTAGCTCAGTATTAAGTCAGGGTTCTCTCTCTGGCAAGGCAACGTCTCCTGTATTTGATGCTAAAAAAGCATTCGAAGGCTTACAGGGTGCTACTTTTTATACAGCTGGCACGCTTTTAGACACAGCGACGACAGACCAAACTACAGCGACTGAAACGGCTGGTGCAACGCAAGACGCGTTGTCTGCATTGTCGGATGCTAGCGGTAGCTTTGGTGAATCTGGCGGGGGATTTTTAAGTGCTGCTGGAAAAATTCCTCCTGCTCTTGCTTTGTTAGCGGCTCCTGATCCAACAGGAATGACTAAAGTTGGTGCAATTGCGACCCTTGCCGCCGCTGCTGCAGAGGCTATGCAGGCTGGAGGTCTGGCTGGTCAAGCAGGGCAAGAAGCTGACGCTGGTGCACAAGCGGGCGTCGATGCTGATGAAAAATACAAAACACTTACTGGCTCCATTAACAATACAGCCGCACAACAAGCAGCCCTTGAAAATGCTCGAAGACTAGTCGCTGGGTTAACCAATCCCTTGGCTGGAACTCAACAACAAGTAAAGGGTGTTGAAAGAGCAGCTGCACAAATAGACCCAAATATTGTAGCGCCTCAAGCTCAAGTAACTGGAGCTGGCGCTGGTCAAATTGGGGATCCAGCCACCCCCACCCCAACACAAACGGCTTCCGACTGGACTACGCCTGCCCCATCAGGAACGGCGACAACGCCAGACCAAACGGTGGCTTTAGGTACGCCTTCCGCAAATCAAGATCCATCAAGCAATCCTGGAGCTAATACTGGCTTGGCATCGAATTTAGACCAAAATCCCTTGACGCCTGAAGAAGAAGCCTTGATTGCTCAGTATGATGCGGTAGTTCCTACAGTCGCAAGAGAAAATAATAATGCAGGCACTATAATTGGTAACGCCAGTGCCAGTTTACAAAATACGGCAGGTGCCGCCGCAGCCTTTGCAGGTTTAAAAGCCTCCCATCAAGTAGCCGGACCTTCTCAAGAAGTTGGGCAATTAGTTGCTCGATTGAGAGAAAAGAAACGCCTAGGTCAACAAGCTCAACCGCCACAAGGTTTAGGTACAGCCTTCACAGGTAACGGCGTGAATCCACAAGGGCAAGTCGATCCGAATGCTCCACAAGGTCAAGTAGCCACGGCTCAAGCCCCACAAGCTACACCAGATCAAAATCTAGTAGCACAAGCTCCACAAGACGGTTGGTCCCCAGCTACCCCAGCCAGCACGGCAGCGACTCCAACTAGAACATTGACGATTCCTCAGGCTCCATCCGTTGCAACGGCACCGAAGTTGACGATTCCTCAAGTGGCTCAACCAGCGTTCGCCTAAACTCCCTTTTCTCTTTATTTCTCTCTCTAAAACACATCGAATGTGGTTTCACCCGAAGCCACATTTTTTGTATAATAGAGGAAGCTATGCGAAAGTCTATTTTGCTCTGCCCCCCCCCCCTGATTCTAGGAGAGGGGGCAAGACTTTCGCAGAGGCTTCTATTGAAAAATCATAACATATCTTAACGCACGCATTGTTTTTAATTCGAAATACGTTTATGCTTATAAAGACAACAGACTCAACATAAGGATAATCCACTTGCTGCCGACGTCACCCACCCACCCCGAAAATCACCGCCACAGGGATGCCCTTGGGATGTCGCAACAACTTTTCCCGACCGAAGCCCTCAACGGCATGATGCCGCCGCAAGTCGCTCCGAATGGACGGATCATCCTACCCAGTGTGCCTGAAGGCCTGCCTGTGGAAACCTATATTCCCTTGCTTCACCTCTACACCAGCATTTTAGAAGCTGAGCGCCTGATGCATCCCTTCCGCAAAAGCTTAAGTTTGCGTCCCAAAGAAATTGGCACTGCGGTGCTGTCTAATGCCGTCACCGCCTTAGAAGCCAGTCCGTTGACGCCGAACTTGTATTTCAAGCGTGAAGATCAAACGATTATTAAAGCCTACAAAATGCGAGGTGCTTTTTGTGGCATGCGACGAGCCATGCAATCTTACGGAGAAACGCAGTTTATCGCCGTGTCGACTGGCAATCACGCCATGGGGATTTTGAAGGCGGCGGAATTGTTGCGTCCGAAATCGGTGCAAATTGTGGTGCCGAATAATACGTCTGAACTCAAGCTTAAGAACATCAATAGTAAGATTCTCGCCGTGCGTCACCGAGGCGTCGATGCCAGCGTGCTGTACATCGGCGACACCTTCGACGAAGCTCGTGCGTGGGCGATGGAACAAAGCTTGGGGGGTGAAGGCTATTATTTGGATCCGTATAGCAACCCATGGGTCGTGGCGGGTCAAGGCACGATTGGGCTAGAGTTGTTTCGTCAACTCACGCCGATTTTGGCGAAAAACCCTGCGATTAAAGAAGTCGTGCTGATTTCTCCCATTGGGGGAGGGGGCTTGCTCGCTGGCACGGCAACCGCTCTTGCTATGGCCGCCGCGTGGGATGCTCGCTTTAAATCGATCGATTTAAAGTTCGTGGGCTTGCGACTTCAAAACATGTCCACCAAATACGGCGATGCGGTGTTGGTGAAAACGCCTGCGGAAGGCAATTTGTCGATTTTCAACGCCTTAAATGTGATTCCTGCGAAGATGAATGATGAGCAAATGGCGTGGGGCATGAAGGAAACCTTTCGTCATTTGGGCGATCGTGTGGAAGGGCCTTCGGGGGCGCCGTTGTTTATGGCGATGCACATTGATGCATGGAAGCCGACGGCTGAGCGCCTCGTGATTTGCATGGTTAGTGGGGGAAATGTCAGCGTGTTTCCCGCTTAGTTTCATCAAGACTCTCTGTCTTAAATGGCAAATATGATCCGCCGTTTCAGGTTAAGCCTGATCCAAAATACCTTGGCGAAATAGCGTAGAAGCCTGACGTAAACGCTCCAGTAATAAGACTGGGGCGTCATTGGCGTTGACTCGGGTTAAGTCAACTTCAGCCACTTGAAGCAGCAACTTAACATGGATTTTTTCATTACGCATATGCGTCCCAAAGCGAGCGTCTTGGTGATTTAAAACCCCTAAAGCCGCTAACAAAATCTCTTCTGTGGTGGCGAATCGACTGGCGAGCATTTCTAAAGGCAAGCCTTCAGACGGGGAAGCCTTAGTCAAGAGCATTTGCAAGCCTTGATTCATCGCTTTTAAGAACGTGGCCAAAGGCATCTCCAATGCCACGTCTTGATATTTGGATCCAAATAGGTGAATTTGCTTGGCTTGACTGGCATTCAGCAATTCATCCAACAAGGCTTGGGAAGGCGGAATATCCCACAATACAAGGGAATGGCAGGGCTTTATCGTCTGACGGGTCGTGTATTGGGACGCTTCCACAAAAGGAATGGGCGGTGTTTTACCTTCATTATAAATGAGGGTTTGATCCTTTTCAGACATCAA
The DNA here is from genome assembly GCA_040375445.1 of Gammaproteobacteria bacterium. Lineage (GTDB taxonomy): Bacteria > Cyanobacteriota > Vampirovibrionia > Vampirovibrionales > JAJTHC01 > JAJTHC01. Next base: position 52,696 of record JBEISK010000009.1, read on the forward strand.
TAATTGAGAGATGAATTCAGCTGGATTGGAACGCTTACGATGATCCACCCAAGTGAGCTCTTCCAAAACAGGGATGCTTGGACGGCTAAGGCTTAACGAAGACGGCGAAACAAGGGCATCCAACTTTTCAAGTATTGAAAGGGGTTGTGAGGAGGGTGCTTGCATTTCTTGCGTTTCGTGAACAAGCGCAGGACGCATGCCCCCTTCAACCGCTCCCACAACTTTTAAATCCTTAATCGTTAAGCGAACGGGGGTTCCCATGCCATAGGTATTTTTTTCAATCGTGCAAGCCACATGATAACGCTTGGAAGCGTCCAACTTAAAATTAACGCCACACTTCCACAACAGGGCTTCCACACTTTGGAGCTGCCCTTTAACGAATCCCTGACGCTCAGCAGGTTCAAACATCACTTTTAAGTGATTGGCGGTTGACCCCAAGCTCCGTTGAGAGGCGACTTTCATGTCTTCCAGCACGAAAATCGGGCTAGGGTTTCGCATGCCGAAGGGGGCCAGCGATTCAAGGGCATCCACAAAACCCACGTGCAAGGAATCAAAACCGACTTTGGCATCCACTTCAATTACAGGGCGAGTCATTTCATCATCCAAGACTTCTGTGGCAAGCTTCCACAAATCTTCTTTAAAGTTTTTAAGTTTTTCAAGCGGTAAAGCGAAGCCTGCTGCCCCTGCATGCCCCCCCATGTTCAAGAAATAAGGGTTCAATTTTTCTAAATGTTCGGTTAAATGAAAGCCTGAAATACTACGAGCCGAGCAACGCACCTTATTTTCAGCTTCTTCTACCACCATCATAAAGGTGGGCAGCTTATATTTTTCAATCAAACGGCTTGCCACAATGCCAATCACGCCTGGATTCCAATCAGGCGACGCTAAAATAATCGCCTTACGCCCTTCAATCCCCCCCGATGCCTGCAAATGCTGTTCGGCTTCAATAAAGGTTTTGTCGCACAATTCTTGACGCTGACGGTTCAAACCTTCCAACAACAACGACAGTTCAGACGCTCGGTCCGCATCCGTCGTGGTGAGGAACTCTACGCCTTCGGTGGCATTTTGCAAACGCCCCAACGCATTTAAACGTGGCCCAATCGTAAAGCCGATGCTTTCCGCATTTAAGACGGCGTCTTCACCCACACCCGCATTTTTTAGTAAACGGCTAATGCCTAAACGCTGGCGTTTATTGAGCTGCTGCAAGCCCAATTGCACCAATAAACGGTTTTCACCCAATAAAGGCACCATATCCGCGACAAGCCCAATGGCACAAATATCCAACAAGGCGTCGCTGGCTTCTTGAGCGTCTTGCATGGGTAAACGACGTTTTAGCAAGGCATCGCACAATTTGTACGCCACCCCAGCCCCTGATAAATGCCCCAAGCGATGCGTTTCTACGTCGTCTAAGCGTTGTGGGTTCACATTCGCCACCGCCAAAGGCAGATGTTCAGGCAATTCATGGTGATCTGTCACAATGGTGTCCACTTTTAGGCCGTTAAGCAAGGAAATTTCGTTAAAATTAGAAATACCTGTGTCAGTCGTAATCACCAGCTTCACTTGGCGAGACGACGTTAATCGTAACAAAGCCGACGCATGAAGTCCATGCCCTTCACTGGCACGATCAGGAATGTAAAAGCTCACATTGGCGTTAAGGCGATGGTGCAAGGTTTCATAGAAAATGGATGTGCCTGTGATGCCGTCGACATCAAAATCGCCGTAAATTAGAATATGTTCGCCAGAATCGAGTGCCGTTTCGATGCGTGTTAAGGCAAGTTCGGCATCGGGGAGCTCTTCAACAGGGCGAATATCGGCAGGATCCGCAGGCTTTAGAAAGGTCGCCGCTTCTTCAGGGCTTTGAATATTACGGTTGTATAAAAGGCGTGCGAGAACTTGTTGATCTTTTGTCGCTTCAAGCAAGAAGGCAGGCAGATCGACGTCGGGGGAGCCTCCACGATATTGCCAAATGCTGGGTTTGTCGGTCAGGAGTGCTTGAGCCATGGTCGTGCCTTTGTGGATTGTGTTGCATTGACTCTAGTTTACCGCAAAAACAAAGGCTTGGCTTTTTTTTAAGTCGAAAAAAACTAAAATCTACCACCAAGACAAGGTTAAGAAAATAAGAAAAGCTGGCAAACTTAAGCAGAGTAAAGTAAAGAACGTACCTTTAACATCTTGAATTAAAAAAGAAGACGGAGAACTAAACAACATAAAAAATTCATACCCTAATGACAGCTTCAATCACTCATAGGAAGCTTGAATCTACTAACATCATGCAATGTTTGAAGGAAACCTTTAAATCAATGTGGCTTCTCGATTATTTATAATGTAAATCAAACAAAGTTCGCTGTGAATGCTTTTTTGATAGTATTTGTCTTTATAAAAACAAGTCTGTTGCATGGTGCTCAACGATAGAAGGCATAGACATTTCCAGCATTTTGACAGGCTAATATAGACAACTTTTACCTCAAGCTTAAGATAAATCCACCTTAAGGTGTATTATTTTCAAATTTTGCTTAAATGTCGATGCCTTATAAACCCGTTTAATGGAGTAAAGGGTATAAATTAAGCCAAACTCCAATGAAAATACACCGCAAAAATAATGCCTAAAAGTCCACCCACTAAAACTTCAAACGGGGTATGCCCCAATAATTCACGAAGTCGTTCAGGCACATGACCTGTTTCATGGGTGTAAATGTCTTGAGTAATCTTATTTAAAATGCCTGCCATGCGTCCAGCGGAACGTCGAACGCCAGCCGCGTCATACATCACCACAAGGGCAGTCCCAACAGCAACAGCAAATATGGTGGAAGAAAAACCGTCTACCATACCCACCGCAGTCGCCAGCGCCGTCATTGAAGCACTGTGGCTAGAAGGCATACCGCCCGTTTCTACCAACAAGCGAAAATTAATTTCTCGTTTAAATAAGAGGGTGCCAATCAACTTAAACAATTGAGCCACAAAAGCACTTAATAGACTCGACACAATAACTTCATAGCCTGAGTTATAAAACCCTGCAGGAAAGAGCGATGAGAAATGGGGACTAGCTAAAGACCAAGCTAAAACAGACATAGACACACGATCGGCTCCAACAAATGATACAACACTATAACTATACGACAAAAAACAAACAATAGCTAGCGACTTATTCTTCGCCGAGCAAGTCTTCCATTTCTTCCATCATCGCCGTGGTGCGGTTTAATTCGGCACTTAACTCGTCTTCATCCCCCAAGTCTGGAACGGGAATATCATTCTCTTCAAACGCAGCCACAAAGAACTCGTTCATGCCGATGCCCTGTTGTGTGGCGGCGTCCACCAATTCTTGCAAGTTAAAACCAACCGTAACCGCCGTTTGAGCAAGAACGGGATGCAAGCCAATGCTACGACAATACGCGATAAGTTGCGGATCCATTTCGAGGCTTTCGTTATCATCGCCGTTTTCGTCATCATCGTCTCCTAACGAAGGACGACTAGCTATAGGAGGCTCCTGTAAGGCAACGCTTTGCGGAAGCTTTGTTCCAGATGCCAAAACGTTTGCCAACGGGGCTTCTGCCTCTCCCAATGGGGCTAGAGCGTGGGTATCTTCTTGCCCAGGTACTTTCGTCAACAAAACGCCAAACTTGTCCCCAACTACTACCAATTGACCGTACGCAATGGTACTAGAATTGGTGACCAGCTGGATTTCATTATGCAATAAATCGCCTACTTCAATCAATAAGCCTTGACTCATGTGACGCAATTCTTGAATGGGGATTCGCAAGGGCTTGAATTCAGCGTGGACATCCACATGCAATTGATCCCACAAAGAGTTTTGGGCATCCGAAGGGACTTGGGTATGAGGGTACATCATAGTAGGGTTACTTTCATTGAATTGTAAGGGTACGGTATTATGAGGTGCGAGATAAGACGCCGTCGGCACATTATTTGTCGCTTGTGAGGAACTGGCCCAAGCAGGATCAAACTGTTCTAGTTGACTATAGTCGGCATCAATCCCAAACGCTTGTAAAATATGACTTTTCGGATGTTTGAGGCCTAATCGATTAATATCACTGTGTTCTAAAACGATCAAATCTCCCGCTTCAAGCAGCTTGAGTTCACTTATTTGAAGCGTACTTAAGCCTGCCACAAGTGATGCAGGACTATAAAGGCAAGCCCCTTGCCCTTCATTCCAAGCAAGGAAGCTTTCCCATGAATGCTTAGGTAAGGGATCTAAATGCTTGACCACAGATCGTAAAGCACTTAAAGGAACCTGTAGCATCAGCTTGCCAATAAAATCAGAACTAGATTTGAAACCAGAATGAGGCGTGAAAACATAGGTCATAAAGCCATCCATATGAACAGGACGTTCACTCGAAAGTTCCACTGTTTCAGGTATCAGGGTATTTAAAGCATGAGGCACCCATTGTTCTAAAAAATTACGCACCATAAAGGATTCAAGTGTGGTTAGCTGTGTGGCACGCTGAGTTTTGTGCTTACGCTCACCAAAACTAAACGTTAAAAGCCCTTCATAAAACGCATGATTCGCGTAAGCGGTATAAGGCATCGCAATAGTGTCATAACTATCACTCATTCGTGGCAGGCTGCCAGCGACCGTGAGCAAGCCTTCTTTTTGCCATAATTTTGGGATACGATGCCAAACGCCCTGAAAATGCCAATCACTTTCAAGCCCCCAAAATTCAAGAATGTCGCTTTGGATAATCTGGCAGAGCTGAACCCCTAAGCGTGAAAAAGCTTGACGATCTTCATACGTCAAAGCAAGCGATCCTTGACTAGCATCCCCGTCTGCACGTGTATGAGATTGTGATTCAAAAAAGGTAAACATAGGCTTTCCACACGTTTAAATGGTATGAGGACACGCCACTTTATTAAGCGTTTTGCAGCTCATTCATAAAATCAAGCTAAAAAATCACCACATTGTAACAGTACGTTACAAAGAAAGTGATTATATAAAAACGCTTTATTCCTTATTATAACTAGATTTTAGGCGTCGTAAGGAATAAATTCTAAAAAAATTCTAAAATTTCCACTAGACGAAGGAGCAAATACGATGTTTAATAATTGTACTTGCAACACATACAGATGCGTTCACTATGATTAGCTGTTGAGTTCTACAGTCTCTCAAATTAGTTTACGACGTGTTTCCCTTCCCCTTACTGGAATCGTTGTCTTACAAGTTAAATTTAAAACCGTGATGCCTGATCCTACGCATCACGGTTTTTTGTTTTTCCGCTTGGATTTAGTGTTTGGCCGCCTGCTTGTGCAACTGTTCAAGCATCATAACTGCAGAGTTAAATATCGATTTAGCTATATATTGTCAGTATAAAAACATTACAAAAAGAAAAAGCCAACGAAATCGTTGGCCTAGTATAGCAAGTATCAATGCAAGTGGTCACGGATGCTTTCCTTAATAAAAAGGGAGCATCCAAGATAATAAAGAAATCTTTAAAAAGCATTGTGCCAATTTGTTACATTCATTTACTAAATGTAACAGTTCTTGAAGAAATGACCGCATTCTCTCGAATTGAGAATATCCCTCCTCTCCAAACGAAAGGGCATCTTATGTTATGGCGTTTCTTGCTCCTTTTATTATGCGTCAGCTCTTTCTCTTTAAACTTTGCTTTTGCGGGTACGCAAGCCGAAGAACTTGCCAAGCGAGCCACGATGTATCTCAAACAAGGGCAAGTCAACATCGCTGAAAAACTGGCGAACGATGCTGTATCACAAAGCAATACCTTAGATGAACAAGCCCGTTCACAAGTTACACTGGCTTTAATTGAAGCAAAACTAGGCAAAACAACCAATGCCCAAAAACGCTTACAGGTGCTCTTGAAAAACTTACCGAACAACCATGCGATGCGACCTATGGCAAGCCAAGCCATGACGATCGTGTCTCAATCAGGGGTAATGAAGCAGTGGCAAGCAGCGAAATCTGCCACACAAAAGCCCGCTTCTAGTAACGATTACTTTGATTACGCTATTACGCCAGGCAATATCATTCGCTGGAACCTTGCCAAAATGCCGTTGAATGTGTACATTCAATCTCCCCCTGCTGAATTCAAGCAACGCATGCCTGATTATGCCAACTTTGTCATAAAAGCCATTGGTGAATGGCGAAAAGCGGAGCCTGCCTTGCAGTTTCGCTTAGTCGCCACCGAAAAACAATCCGATGTGCGTGTGAAGTGGAAAACAACGCTAGAACATAACCGCATTGGTGAAAGCCCTAATATGGTACTAGGCGGAAAGCTCGTTTTGGCGGATCTCGTTTTGGCAACGCACACCCCCAATGGTCAAATTTTAGACACCGAAACCTTATACTCCACCATTGTGCATGAGTTTGGACACGTCTTGGGTGTGCATGGGCATAGCCCCAATGAAGAAGATATTATGTATTGGCAAGCATCCAGCAAGCAAAAGCAATTAACCAGTCGTGATCTCGCCACGATGAAACGACTGTATCAGACCAAGCCCACCTTCACCAACGACACATCCACCACCATGGCAAGTAGTCGAGTCGGTGCTGCAAATCTGTTGATGGCTCAACAAGCCTTCAAAAAACAGCAGTATCAAGAAGCTTTAGCCAAACTTGCCGTCGTTATGGCGAACGATCCGAATAATTCAGAAGCGTATTTACTGGCAGGCTTGTGCAATGCGAAATTGCAGAATTATGAAAGAGCGGTGCCCTTGTATGAAAGAGCCGTCAAAGCCAACGAAAAAGACCCGTTGAAGGTCTATGATTTAGCGGTACTCACGCTCAAGCGAGCCGAACAACGTGGGCAGTTCCACAACAGTTATAAGACCGATATCCAAAAGTCGCTTCAGCTTTTAACAGGTATTGAATACACGATTGAAGCCCAATACAAGGGTAACGTCACTGATGCCATCCGTTTTTGCAAAGATGAACTAGATCGCCTTTCCTAAGCGTGTGGCTGGCGAAACGCGTGTTAAGAATGTGATCCTGTGAGTGCTTCAATTTGAGCAATCCGAGCCGCATCAGGCGGATGCGTGCGAAGAAACTCGGGCGTTTTAACATTTTTAGTGCCTTTTTCAAGCAACTGAAAGACCTTCACCCCCGCATGAGCATCATAGTTCGACGCCTTCAACAACATCACCGCATAACGATCCGCCTCCAGCTCTTTGGCTTGGCTATGTTGCATGGAAGACACATTCAACAAGCTGGTAATGCTTCCTGAAAGTTGAGGAAAAGCAATCGCTGCAGGCATCAATAAGGTGGCATAAATCACGCTTTTACCCAAGGCTTGAATCGCATGACGGTGGTAGACATGCCCCATTTCGTGAGCCAGCACAAAGCGACGAGCATCCATATCATCCAGTTGACGCATCAAGCCGTCATACAGTACGATTTTCCCACCAGGTAAGGCATAGGCGTTAATGGTATCCCCCAAGCCTTTATAGACTTGCATGCCTACCAAAGCGGGGCTAGGCAAGTGAGTCTTAAGATCTTTAAGCATTGCATCATAATCAGCATCACAGGCAATTTCATGTTTCTTGGTTTGTTGTTTGATGTATTCTTCCCCAATAGGGGTGAGCCATTGTTCCGATTCAGGGGGCAGGTAAGGCACCATATAGGCCACCCCTTCGGTCAGCACCCAAAACAAAATCGCTACCCCAAACACAATGCTCAACACATATTTGGTGAACATCCACAAAGCAGATTCAGGCGTCGCATTAATCGATTCAGGTATTGCCGTATAACCTGTTTTGTTCCGAGGCATCTCTGGCGTCAACGGAATACGTTCGCTCATAAAATCATATCCCCTTCAGGCAAGCGAACGACATCTTGCGAATCCTGCGGAAACGAAGACTTCTTCAGGCGTATGGCCGTACCGTAAGCATAGACTGCCAAAGGACGAATCGGCATGTTGGGAATGGACGGCTGCATCGTGTCCATCTGCAAGCGTGTGTTGACAATAATATCCGCCATCGGGGCAGATTCCTTCATTCTCAAAATCGCTTCTCGCCTCGCACGATCCACAATGCTTTCGTAAGACTTCACTTTACCACCTAAGACATCAAAAATCCCGCTCAAAAAATAACGAAAGTAATCAGGCGTAATAACAACCGAACCCACCACCATGCGCGCCGATTCCACTTGATCCCAGTGAGATTCAGGCACAAAAGACTTCAATTTCATGGTAACCGCAGGCAGTTTAAAGAAAAAAGCTTCACGTTCTTGAATCGAACGCAGGTGGTTACGTTGAAAGATCGTCCCCACGATGTAACCCACAATAAGTAAAGCCGTGCCAATAAGCAGTTCGTGATTTTGCAAATACGCCGTGACTAAACCATTCATAAGGAATTTTTCTCTATCTTTCTAAACGACTTAAAATAACTAGGCAGACTCTATAGAAAGCGGATCTGCTCCCTCTCCCTTAGGGAGAGGGTTGGGGTGAGGGATTCGGGATGTCCCGTTATAGCTGGCGTCCCTCCTCCTAGCCTCCTCCCTAAGGGAGGAGAAACAAGACAACATACTTTATCATTATAGCTTACCATTATTCAACAAAAACGGCAGTCCCATACACATAGATTTCTGCGGCGCCTTGAGCAACATCTGATGTAGAAAAACGTACGTTGGTCACGGCATTGGCTCCCATAAACTCGGCTTGAGCAATCATGCGTTGAATGGCTTCATTACGGGTGGTATTCAATAAGCGAGTATACATCGGCAACTCTCCGCCAATAATGCTTTTAAAACCCGCTGCCCAATCGGCAAAAATGTTGCGAGATCTCACGATGGAACCCGACACCAAGCCGTAGTGATGCTTGATTTTCTTTCCAGGGATTTCTTCAAGGTTGGTGAGATTGAAATAGTGCTTGGGAATGCTCTCTTGGTCAATAGTCATCATAGAGGGGCGTCCTTTTTGGATATAGTATCCGCTATATAAAACGGTCTATGGTCTCTTCGTTGTCGCACAGGTTTTTTTGTTTGGTTATGTAGGTCACTCTACACGCCCGCACAAAAAAATCTAGGCTCCTAGAATAGCCTCATAGCCTGTTTTAGCTATCGAACACTATAGGGATTTTCTATCATAAGTGTAAAGCATTTTTAACAAAATCAGGGGATGCGTAAAAAAGCTCCTTTTTTAAGTGGATTTGTGATAGGCTGTAAATGTGGTTTCTAGCTCCTTTTAACGCTGGTGACGTCAGAGACCTTTGCTCGCACAAAGGTTCTCCGACACCTCTAAATGCGTTCA
>JBEISK010000003.1:0-78042 GCA_040375445.1 Gammaproteobacteria bacterium
ACATGGATTAACCCCTGCACATAGGTGCTTCCAGCGCTGTGCTTGTCGCCTTTAATGCGGATGAGGACATCGGCGGTGGCGTTTTCATCTAGCTCAATGTAAAACGCAGGAAAGCTATTGGACGCCTTATTGTGATGAATCACCACTTCAAGGGGACGCTCCATTGTTTTACCCGCTGGCACATGCAAGCTATACGGTTCGGGAGCTAAAGCGACGTTCAACAAGCTCAGGGCGTCATCGGCTTGATGCACGTCGTGCGTTAAGCGAGCCAAGCGTTCGGGGTTGGCAATGACGGCATCTGCCAAGGGTTGCACCATCCCGCAAGTGCCGTGATTGTAAATTCGACCGTTAAACATAGACAAACGACACGCCTTGGGATAAATCCATTCCACAAAGGCTCCGTCGACGTCTTTGGGGCGAGGCAGGCTAAAACTACGACGGCTTAAACCTTTCACATCCACATACTTCCACGCTTCTTGACGGCGTGGTTTGGGCAAACCAAGCACATCAAAACGTTCTTTAGCGGCATGACGCAAGGACATGAGGCTATCAGTTGCTAAGTTTTGAAAGGCGTCTTGGATGCCTGCTTCAAAAGGGCTTAACTCAAGATCGGGGGGATTTAACGTACACATGGCGGACATTCTAATGCCTCCTTTTCTAAACAGTTAAGCCTGCTTCTTCTAGTAACCAGTCGTAGCCACGGCTTTCAAGTTCCAAGGCAAGGGATTTGTCCCCCGTTTTGAGGATGCGTCCGTGAGCCAAAACATGCACGACATCAGGCACGATGTAGTCCAACAAGCGTTGGTAGTGGGTGACGACGATCATGGCGTTTTGTGGATTCATCAACTGATTCACGCCACCAGCCACGATACGCAAGGCATCAATATCCAAACCCGAATCGGTTTCATCCAAGACCGCTAAACGAGGCTCTAAAACTGCCATTTGCAGGATTTCATTGCGTTTTTTTTCGCCACCGCTAAAGCCTTCGTTGACGGCACGGTCGAGGTATTCTTCCGCCATTTCAACGATGGGCAACTTGGTTTTCAGCACGTCTTTAAAGGCGACGGCATCGAGTTCTTCACGTCCTTGGGCTTTTTCTTTGGCGTTGTACGCCAAGCGTAAAAAGTCGGCGTTGTTGACCCCAGGGATTTCAACAGGGTATTGAAACGCCAAGAACACGCCTGCTCTAGCTCGTTCGTCGGCTTCTAACTCAAGCAAGTTCTGCCCTAGGAACAAGACTTCGCCTGAAATGACTTCAAAATTCGGATGCCCTGAGAGAATCTTGCTCAAGGTGCTTTTGCCCGAGCCGTTGGGTCCCATAATGGCGTGGGTTTCGCCTGCGTTGATGGTGAGGCTAATGCCGTTGAGGATCGTGGGGCCGTCGACGACTTTCGCGTGTAGATCCGTGATTTGGAGTATCGGGGTGGTCATGGGATTTTTCCTTATATTATTTTAATAAATGCACTTGAGTTCCATTCTGATTCGAGCTGTTGCCTTACTTCTGCAATGGGAGGTCTTAGATCTTGATTTCGTCTTGCTTTATTTTGTTTCTTAGATCCTTTGGGGGGCCTATAGGCTTCGATTAATCTTTCTTCTATAATCGTAAGCATGGGTCTTATAACGGAGACCTCTCTATTGACAGGATTCAGTGTGGGGGCTTTTGAACCGTCCCTAAACCGTGCCATTTGCTCTAAAACATATTGTTGTATAGTAGCCAAAGAAGCTTTATTTTGATCACGTGGCAGAAAGTAAAATTGATGATTCGCCGAAAGTTTATTTCGTTTGTCAATACTGGCTTGAGGAGCTAAATTACCAGGCGAAATCACTAAATGCCAATCTTCATTTTCTATGAAACCTTTCGTGGCTTCAATAAACTTTTCCATATGCCCACGTTGAGATTTTTGTCCTGTAGGGATTGCTAACCATTTAGGCAAAAATTTTGCCAAATCACCATTTTTTAAGGCTTTATGAAGTTCTTTTTTTGTTGTGAATAACTTTGTTGAGACGCCACCCGATTGTTTATTAGGAACATGGATATAAAGATGCCCCGACCGCTGACTAGACGGCGGTGACGGAGGAATCATTCGAGTTTGGACTTGCATTTTATTTTCCTTTACATTGATACATGGTTAACCGACACTATTTTCAAGCTTGAGAGAGAGTAATTTTGTGGCTTCGGCGGCAAATTCTGCGGGCAATTCATTAAAAACGTCTTGGCAAAAGCCGTTGACAATGGCGGTGACCGCCTCTTCCATGGGGATGCCTCGGCTTTGAAAGTAAAACAACTGGTCTTCACTAATGCGAGAGGTCGACGCTTCATGTTCCAACTGCACCGTAGGATTTCCCACATTGATATAAGGGTAGGTATTCGCTGAACAGGTCGAGCCGATCAACATGCTGTCGCACTGCGTAAAATTACGTGCGTTTTCGGCTTTGGGCTTAATCACCACAGAGCCACGGTAACAATTCTTCGAAACGCCTGCACTAATGCCTTTCGACACAATACGGCTTTTCGTGTTCTTGCCGATATGGATCATCTTGGTGCCCGTGTCGGCTTGCTGGAAGTGGTTGGTGAGTGCCACACTGTAAAATTCACCGACCGAATCATCGCCTTTTAGCACGCAACTGGGGTACTTCCATGTAATGGCGGAACCTGTTTCCACTTGCGTCCAAAACACACGGCTACGATCGCCTTTGCAATGGGCTCGTTTGGTCACAAAATTGTAAATCCCGCCTGCCCCTGTTTTAGGGTCCCCCGCAAACCAGTTCTGCACGGTGGAATACTTGATTTCCGCATCATCTAGGGCCACCAGCTCAACGACCGCCGCATGTAACTGCTTGGTGCTAAACGCAGGAGCCGTACAGCCTTCCAAATAGCTGACTTTGGCGTTTTTATCGGCGATAATCAAGGTGCGTTCAAATTGACCTGACTCTTCCGTGTTGATGCGGAAATAGGTGGACAGATCCATGGGGCAGGTGACGCCTTCAGGGATGTAGACAAAAGAACCGTCGGTAAACACGGCGGCGTTCAAAGCAGCAAAGTAATTGTCCGTGACTGGCACGACAGACCCAAGATACTGCTTGACGAGATCCGCATGCTCTTCTAAGGCTTCTGAAATGGAACAGAAAATCACGCCGTGCTTGGCAAGATCTTTCTTAAAGGTTGTGGCAATAGACACACTGTCAAAGACGGCATCCACGGCAACATTGGCGAGCTTCTTCTGTTCGTTCAAGGGAATCCCTAGTTTTTCAAAGGTCGCCAACAATTCAGGATCCACCTCGTCCAAACTTTGCTTTTTGGGCAAGTTCTTCGGTGCGGAATAATAGCTAATGGCTTGATAATCAATCGGATCATAATCCACATCTGCCCAAGTCGGTTCTTCCATTTTGAGCCATTGCTTGTAGGCGTCTAGGCGGAATTGAAGCATCCAGTCGGGTTCGTTTTTCTTGGCTGAAATCGCACGAATGACGTCTTCATTTAAGCCTTTTGCAAAGGTTTCCATGGGCATATCGGTAGTAAAGCCGTATTTATAATCTTCGTTAATGACGTCTAGGGTGCTGGTCATGGGGAATCCTTTTTTGCTGAGTTGTTGTTTAATGCCAGTGGGTGTCTTGATGCTCACAGGTTTGACACGCCCCTGCATCGGGGTTATGGGTTTCGCAAGGGGTGCATTGGGTTTCCAGCACCGTCAAACGTTTGGATAAATCGGCTTGCAAGGCGGTGAGGCTTGCAAGCTTTTCGCTTAAGCACTGGTGTTGACGCTCCAACAACGTGCGACTGCGTTCAATGCGTTGAGCCTTGAGGGGCAAGCTATTGCCGTCTGACGCCTTGCCGAGGATCTCCAAAATATCGTCCAGCGAATAGTTGAGGTCTTGCAAGGTTAAAATGGCGGCAATTCGCTTTTGGGCGGATGCATCGTAAAGGCGGTAGCCCCCTTCGCTACGTTGGGTGGCACAAATCAGTTGAAGCTCTTCATAATACCGCAACGCACGAACCGTCACACCGCAGGCTTTGGCGAGGGTGCCAATAGTCATAAGAGCATCCGATGATTTTACAAACCTATGTTGAGACGACAGAGCAGACATTTAAGATTTACCACATAGACATTTAAAATAAGCGTCAGACCTGCTTATTTTGGATACGTCCAGTCTAACAAAACCCTAACGTCCACGTCAATGTTTTTATCCATGTAACGAAACCGTTACGTTAGCCAAAAAGCTTATCTAAGCTTTTGGTGAATAAATTAGCTCCTAACGTGTTAGCAGGGGTATTCAAGGGGTTAGACACTTGCGTGGTATTCAAAGGCACCCCCCCCATGCTAGGAGGCACAGGCATAAAGGTTGTTGCTTGAATAGTGTGCCATGTGGGATTTTGATCTAAATTTGCAGGAGGCTTGAAGATTGAAGAATTAAAGCCAAAATTATTGGAAGTACTGCCTAACATCGTGTTACCGTATCCCAAGGGGTTGAGTTTAGAGTTTGGTGTGAGTGCTGTTTGAGTAGGAGTTGCTTCGCGTGTGGTTTCCACAGGCTTGGCAGCCGTGACAACGCCCCAAGCTTGTGTTCCTGTGCTTGGTGAAGATGGCGTTTCGCTGGCGTTTTTTGCGACGCTCCATTCTTGCTGGCCTGTAGGAGCTTTGTAAGTTGTTGGTGCAGAACTTGTGCGAATTTTATTAATCATGGCGAGAGAGTCCAATCGGTTTACTAAGGGGGTCTTACCTTAATAAAACAATCACATTTGGCTATCTTGCTTGATTGTTACCTTCTGTTACACATATCGAACACTATGCGGCTTCTGTGGAACTAGAAGCCTTCTGTTTTTCTTGTGATTCACGCCACCAGCAGAGCAATGAAGACGCAATCGCAATCGACGAATACGCCCCGATGATGATACCCAAGCCCATGCAAAGCACCAAGTTCTGCGTGCTTTCCCCCCCAAAGAAGTAAAGCGTTGCTAAAGGCAGTAAGGCGGTCAAGGAGGTGTTAATCGAACGAGCCAGCGTCTGATTGATCGACACATTGACGACTTCTGAAAACGGCTTTTTTTGCGAAAACATGAGACGGTTATTTTCACGCAAACGATCAAACACCACAATCGTGTCATGCACACTAAAGCCAATGACGGTTAGAATCCCTGTAATAAATAGACTGTCCACCGCTATATTAGCGAGGTAGCCCATGCCTGCGAAAATCCCTAGCACAATCACGGTATCGTGCAATAAGGCGACTAAGGCACAAATGGCATAATCCAACTGAAAACGATAGGTGAGGTAACCTGTAATCAATAAATACGCAAAGCCTAGCGCCAACAAGGCATTGGTGAGCAGTTCACTGGCGAGCGTGGGTCCAACCGTATTGCGTTGTAAGAGCTGAAAATCTCCCACGTTATTTTTCAGTGTGGCATCCAGCGTTTTAATTTGGGGAGCATCCAGCATTTTGGTGCGAATGGAAAGCACCGTCCCTGCTTCTTTTTGATTGACTTTAATCGGTGTATTGATCTGCACGACGGCATCTTCAATTTCATAGGCGTCCAAGGCATGAGCGATGTGGGGCAAGTCTTCTTGTTGCACGGTTTTAGGCGTGTGGATTTCGGTCAACGTACCGCCCACAAAATCGATACCCAGCTTAAGTGGTGAATGGGTGGGCGTATTGGCGATGTTCAATCCCATAAAGACCAAGCCTGGTAGCATCATCGCCACCGCAATCCACAAATACACGGCACGATATTTCACAATATCCACCCAGTATTTAAGCTTGGATGCAACCGTTGTGTCTTGAGCCGTTGTGGCGGTTTCTGTGTTGGTGATGAGTGTCATAGCGGATTATCCTTTTGAAAATGTCATGCGTGAACGGGTTTCAGCACCTAACGCCAATTCTAAAATCGTACGAGTCACCGTCAATGCCGTAAACATACTCATGGCAACGCCTAGTGCGAGTGTCACGGCAAAGCCTTTGACGGATCCTGTCCCCAAGCTCCACAAGACGGCACAGGTGATGAGCGTCGTAAAATTAGAATCTAAAATAGACGGCAAGGCTCGGTCAAAGCCAAGAGACAACGCTTTTTTAAAGGCTTTGCCTTGAGCGAGTTCTTCTTTGGTGCGTTCAAAAATCAAGATGTTCGCATCCACCGCCATACCGATCGATAAGATAAAACCTGCAATCCCCGCCAGCGTGAAGGTCACGCCCACCAGCATTAAGGCGACATAGCTTAATAAGGTATACGCCACCAAGCCCACATTGGCGACGAGTCCCAGCTTGCGGTAATAGCCAATCATAAAGACGAGTACGGCAAGTAGTCCGGCGACACCCGCTTTAAGGCTTTGAGACAAAGAGTTTTCACCCAATAAAGCACCGACCGTGCTTTCTTCGACGACTTCCACATTCACAGGCAAGGCGCCTGCGTTGAGCGTATCGACAATCGTTTTCGCTTCATCTTTGCTGAAATCACCTGTGATTTGACCCGAGCCACTTAAAATGGCATCCTGCACCGAAGGAGACGACACCAGTTGCCCGTCAAAAAAGACGGCAAGCGGTTCTTTTTGTGTTGCCATATCAGCGGTGAGTGTCGCAAATTTTCTAGCCCCTTCGCCTGTAAGTTCAAAGCCGATCATCCAGCCCCCCAAGGGGTCTTGATCTAAACGAGCCACTTTTAAATCACGACCTGTTACATCAGTATTTGCCCAATTGCCGTTTTTCTTACGCTTAAACTCCAGCAAACCCACTTTGCCGAGCTGGTTTTTCGCCTCTTCAGGATCTTTAATCCCCGGTATTTCCACCAATAAGCGAGAGTCTCCCGATTTCTGTACAATGGCTTCAGAAACACCAAACTTATTGACGCGTTGCTCTATCACTAGCTGTAAGCTGTCCATGACACGAGGGGTAATGCTTTTGACTTGCTCGTTAGGGACGGCTTCTAGGGTCAAGCGAGTGCCACCTTTTAAGTCGAGTCCGAGGCTAGGCGGATGCTTCACCGCATAAAAGCCAGCCCCTGCGAGTAGAATGAGCAGGACGAAAAATTTGAGTTGAGGCGTTTTGGAAGATGACATCGACGATTCTCTTTAATAATTTAATGGATAATTAGCTCTTATTATACATGAAAAACGCCTATTTTTGTGATATATTTAAAATTAACGAGTCGCTAAAGAAAGAAGTTCTATGCCGTCCCCCCCCACAATTTACCTCGATGCCGAATGCTTTATTCGTCCCTTTGGCGGGGTTGCCAAAGCCACATGGAGATTGTATGAGGCGTTTTGCAAAAAATATGCCGATGACTTCAACGTCGTTGCGGTGAGACGTTCGAAAAAACTACAACACCCGCTGCCCAAAGGTATGAAAGACCTGCCCCTTGGTGATTCCTCCGTGCGTGAAATATGGCGTTCGCTCGTCTTGCCCCCCCTCTCATGGATGCCCAACGTACACGCCATTCACTTCCCCAATAACGGACGCATCCCTTTTGGCACATCAAACTTTCCCTTTCCTCGCAAGGCGTTTATGACCTTGCACGATGTGCTTCCTTTGGAAGTCGACGGTATTCTTGAAGGCGAACGTCGGGAACGTTATATCAAACGCATTCAGGCAGAAATTGATGCCTGTGCCTTTGTGATGACGGTGTCGCAGTATTCTAAATCGCAGATTTTACGCCATTTCACCACACGAAATGAGATTGTCGTGGTGCCGAATGCCTCTACGCTTCCCAAAAAACACGGACGCCTCCCTTTAGCCCTTTCAGAAACCCAGCCTTATTTTTTGTATACAGGGCGTTACGAAGCCCGCAAGGGCATTGACACCGCCATTGAAGCGATGATTGCCTTGCATGAACGCAAGGCGTTGACCACGCAACTTTGGTTGACAGGGCAGATTCATTATTTTAGTGAAGATTTTGAAGCCCTTGTCAAAAAAGCCACCGATCTGGGCATTATCAAAGAATTGGGCTATGTGAGTGACGAAGAACTCGCCACGTTGATGCACGAAAGTCGAGGACTCTTGTACTTGTCACGCTCTGAAGGCTTTGGGTTGCCTCCGCTGGAAGCCATGAGCCAAGGATGCCCCGTGATTGCCACGAACTTAACGGCGATCCCTGAAGCGTGCGGTCAAGCGGTTTTGTATGTGGATCCTGATCGTCTTGAACAGGTACAAAACGCCATTTTACAATTGGAAGAAAATGCTCCCTTGCGTATGGAACTGATTCAAAAGGGTTTTAAGCAAGCCCATACCTTTTCATGGGAAGCGTCGGCTGATATTTTGGCTCGTGCCTTGCGTCAATATTTTATTCATTAGATGATAAACTTGAAATATACTTTTTAGACTGGAAGAGGCTTGTCTATGCCACTACTCGAAGCCCCAAATATCACTTTAGAAGAAACAGCCCTTAGTGATGAAGGCTCTATTTTAAAAAATGGATCTTTTATGAGCCTGTGGTGGTCGCAAGTCTTGTCTCAACTGGCGGATCGCATTATTTTCGTGGTGTTTGTCGCCTATATCACGCATTTGTACGGAGGCGATGAACGCTTTACCAGTTACTTGTACGTCGCTTTTACCATTCCAGCCATCTTGCTGACCGCAGTAGCAGGCGTTTTTGTAGATCGCTGGCCTAGACGCCTTACACTAGTCGCCATCAACGTCATGCGAGGGCTTTTGGTGTTTGCCTTGCCTCAAATGGCAGAAGCAGGCTTAGTTTACTTGTATGTGTTGGCATTTTTATTGTCCAGTGTTACCCAGTTTTTTGTGCCTGCAGAATCCGCCACGATTCCCACCATTGTGCCGAAATCACAATTACTTTCGGCCAATTCTTTGTTTACCACCACGATGATGGCAAGTGTGATTGTCGGCTTTGCCTTGGGCGATCCCCTCATCGAACTATTGAGCCTAGAAGAAGTGCATTGGGCGTTAAGCTTGCTCTTTATGGGAGCAGCCGTCTGCTTGTTTGGACTTCGCATTGATAAAAACGTCGCCGTGCCTGATCGTGTCGATCCCACGAAACCTCGCACAATGCGAGAAAGCGTCAATCGCTTTAAGTCGGAACTGAAAGAAGGCTTTGCCTATATTCGGCAACATACCGCCGTATGGCACGCTATGGCAAAACTCGCCTTGTTGTTTTCAGCGGTTGTGGCGATGTGTATTTTGTCGATTACCTTTTCCAAAAACTTTTTGTATGTGGATCCCACTATTGCGGCTCGGAAGTTTGCCTATATTGTGGCGAGTTCAGGGATTGGTATGGCAGTGGGTGCCATGCTGGTGAGTACCGTCTTAAAACGTCTGCCTGCTCCATTTACCGTTTATAGCGGAATGCTTTTGTTGATGTTAGGTTTGGTCGGGATGGCAGGTGTGCCTTTGATTTTTCCTGATTTAGGCACCTTGTTTGCGAGCATCCCCATGCCGAGTGGGACGCCTCCTTTGGTGTTAAGCGATCGTATGGCGTGGACGTATATCGCCAGCATTGTGATGGGTTTGGGAGCCGCAGCGGTGGCGATTCCCTTACAAGCCTTCTTGCATGATCGCATCCCTGAAGCGATTCGTGGGAAGGTTTTGGGTGTGCAGTTTACCATGCTGTCGACGAGTTCGACCTTGCCTGCGTTAATTGCAGGCTTAAGTTCGCATTTCATGGGCGTGCAAGCCATGATGTTGTGGTTGGCGTTGCCGTTTGCCTTGTGGGGAGGCTACGGCGTTTACCTCATGCTCTTCAAAAAAATGCGAGCGTTTTAAGCTTTTGTTTGGATTTTTTTGTGTAGGATAGTCTTCTATACCGCATGCCAGTGCAGTTGCTTCAAGACGGCTTCCACCAAGCTATGCGTCTGTCCTTGATGGGCGGCGAGCATGACATAACCCGCTTTGACCAAGCGTTCTCGCTCGCTGGTATTGGTCATCAATTCCACAATGGCATGCTTCAAGGCAAGGGCATCTTGTGCCTGAATGCCTGCTTCATGTTGTTCGACCGTGTACACGATTTCCTTAAAATTGCTCATATAAGGGCCATACAAAACAGGCGTCCCCACCATAATTGGTTCTAAAATGTTATGCCCCCCCAAGTGAGGCAAAAAGCTCCCTGCGACAATCGCCATATCTGAAAACGCCAAGATGTCTTTCAATTCGCCGATGCTGTCCACCAAAACCGTTTTTTCCGTATTTAAAGAAGCTTCACTTAAAGACGATCTTAAACGAAAGCGAAAGGTTTCTTCTCTTAATAAACGGCTGACTTGCGGGATCCGCTCAGGGTGACGAGGCACCAAAACCACCCGCAGTTCAGGGAAGTCTCGTCCCAGTTCGTACAAGACGTTCAACAATAGGGCTTCTTCCCCCTCATGGGTAGACGCCACTGTAATAACGGTACTGTCTTTCGGGAAGTTAAAGAGTTTTTTGAGATGCTGGATTTTGTCTTGTCGTTCGTGCCAAGGCGGTAAATCAAACTTTAAATTGCCCAAAACCGACACTTTGTTAATGGCATGAGGCAAGAGCAAGGACTTAAAACGCTGAGCATCCAACTTGGTTTGCATGTAGGCGTGATCCAACAAACTTAAAATGGGTCTTAAAAAACGCTTGATTTTTTGATAGCCTAAAAAGGACTTGTCGGACAAACGCCCGTTGATGAGATATAAGGCGGTGGCACTACGATGTCCGATATACCAAATAAAATAAGGCCATAACTCGGTTTCCATAATCATCACCAAATCGGGGCGAATGGCTTTGACTAAAGGGTTCACCGCAAAAAAAGCATCATAGGGGAAATACAAGACTACGCACTGATTGCCTAAATCCGCTTGGGCGAGGGTCTGCCCTGTTTTGGTGGTGGTACTAATGACTACCGTGATGTTCTGCTCTAAAAGCAGATGAATCAAGGGTTTTACGGCCAATAGTTCACCGACTGAAACCGCATGGATCCACAAGACAGGCTGGTTTCGGTTCAATTTATCGAGCTCTTCTTCTAGAGCGGGTGAAATAAATCCACATTTTTGCCAAAAGCCTGCTCGTAACTTCGGTACAAACACAAAGGCGAGTAACCAAAACGGCAGGGTGAAAAAAACAGCGATCAAAAGCAAGGCTTGATAAAGCAGTACACGACGAAAGGCTTCTTTGCTTTTTGAAAGCACGGTCTTTTCTTCCTTCTAAAAAGGGATTCATTCCTTGGCAAAGCAAGGAAGAATCCCTTTAATATCTATAAATAACTAACCAATCAGATCATCATCGGCGATGTTGGCGGCTAAATCATCAAATTCTTCTTCACTTTCGATACCCATGCCCATTGAAGAGGCAAAACTATCATCCAGCAAGAAGTCACTGAAGCTTTCCACATCAGGAGAACCGAACATGCTTTCGATTTCTTCCAATATCGCAGAAGGCTTACGAGCGTTGGATTTAAGGTTAGCGGAATCGTCTTGCTCAAGCTCACGACGCTGATCTTTAAAGCGTGGGAAACCAGTACCAGCTGGAATGAGGCGTCCGATAATGACGTTTTCTTTCAAACCACGCAAGAGATCGATACGTCCTTCAACAGCGGCTTCTGTTAAGACCCGTGTCGTTTCTTGGAACGAAGCGGCGGAGATGAAACTTTCCGTGTTCAAACTGGCTTTCGTAATACCGAGTAATACAGGTGAATACGCTGCAGGACGCTGCCCTGCTTCTTCCGCTTGACGGTTGGCTTCATTGAGGACTTTCATATCCACCAATTCACCACCCAACAAGAAGGTATCGCCACTTTCATCAATGCGAACCTTGCGAGTCATTTGACGCACAATGATTTCCAAGTGCTTGTCCGCAATTTCAACGCCTTGCGAACGGTAGACTCGTTGGACTTCTTCGACTAAGAATTGGCTAACCGCTTCAACCCCTGAAATCTCAAGAAGTTCATGTGGATTGATCGAACCATCGGTGACTTGCTCACCCGCTTTAATCGCTTGACCGTCTTCCACCAAGAGGTTGGCTCCCAAAGGAATCGCCACTTCTACACGACCTGCTTCATCATCCACCAGGAACACATGAGGCACTTCTTCGTCCCACGTAATTTCAATCTTGGCATTAAAGGGAGCCAAAACCGCAATTTCTTTAGGCTTACGACCTTCCAACAATTCTTCAACTTTGGGAAGACCCTGAACAATATCCCCTGTTTTTTGACGTTCAAAGATCAAGGTGGCAATCAAGTCGCCTTGTTGAGACAGACCGTAATTTTCAGCCTGCAACTGCGTACCAGGGCTAATCAAATAAGGGCGTCCGATGTGGAGGGTGACGGTTTTCCCTTCGACCGCTTCCACTTGAGCCGAATCAATCGAAAGCGTACCTTTATTGTCTAAAGCTTGTCCCACACGAATGAAATCGCCCGTTTTGACGATGACATCGCCAGCTAAGGTCTGTTCCTTCAAGTGCTTTTGAGACACGAGCAATAAACGACGCACTTCACGAGCATCGGCATCTTTCGGCAGTATAATCGTACCGTTGGTGGTGGCGAGTACTTGAGATTTCACGACGGATCCGTTTTTCTCAATAATTTCGCCATGTTCAACCAAGAGCATGGTTTTCGTGGCATTGGCACGAACCGTTTCAGAGCTATTGTTGTGACGAATCGTGATATGCTCAAGCACAACCACTTTCAATTCTTGCTCTTCTTCGCTTAAGAATTGTAATTCTGTCACCCCTTTTAGACGAGACATAAAGCCTCCCATTTGCAGCACCAAACTTGTGCGTAATAAAGAAGTGCCTTCTACAGAGCGAAGTTTGGCGCCGTCGGTGGCTTGCAATTGCGTAACAGGAATCACACGAATATGCTCTTCTTCAGTCGACATGAACTCAATATTCACCTCACGAGGCGCAACTTCATATTCATAGACAGGACGAATCAAGACTTCGGCATACTCCAGCGAAGAGGTGTCATCGGTGTCAGGGTTAAAATTATCTTCAGCATCATCGATTTGATAAGTAATGGTGACCAAACTGCGAACCGTTGCCGCAATTCCGGGAGCCACTTCATCACCGACTTCAATAATGGTGCCGTCATCGACTTGCAAGTCTTTGACTTCATCCACACGATACAATTCACCAGGACGCACAATCACTTCATGGATAATATCATTTTCTTCCACAAAGTTGACGACCCCGTCAATACGGGCGTAAATGCCGTTAACCAGCTCTGTACCTGCTTTGACGAACATGCCTGAATCCAAACCAGGGGCTTTTAAGGAAATGTCTTTAGACACTTGGTGAATCTCTTCAGGAATGAAGAGCACCTTCCCTGCTTTGGTGACGATTTGTTGCTCGTCGACTTCTACGCCTTCATAGCGGATTTCACCACTGGTGGGAACCGAAACGCTATCATCGACTAGTTCCGCGATAATACTACCATTTTCAACGGTCGTGCCTTGAGGCGCCTTAATGATGTAGGTTTCTTCCACTTCATCGGTATCGCCTGAAACTTGCCATAACATTTCTTTTTTCGTTTGCACGAACTCGGCATTGGCAGGACTGACTGATGCAATCACAACCGTCAATTCTTTACCATTTTCGATGACTTTCACATCTTCATTATTGATGTTCGCTTCAACCGTGACCAAATCTTCAGGCAAGCGGACTTCTCCACCATACTCACTTTGTAGCATGGTTTCAGCCAACACATCATCGGCAAAAACGCTTTGAGCGTCTTGCACTTTTAAGTCAGAACCAGCAGGTAAGTTGTAAACATCCCCACCCAAGACCCAAATGGTACCGCTACGGTTTGCCGTGCGTGAAATGTTACCTTGACGATCCCGCTTTTCATCAGCATCAAAGTCTTCATAACGCACTTTACCGCTTAAATCAGCCGTAATATCTTTGGTCGCTTTTTCAGTCAAACGGTTCATGTTACCACGAGCCGAACTCGGATCGAACTCAAAAATGGCTTGTCCTGCTTCAACCGCAGTTCCTTTTTTATGAACAAATAAGGTCGCTCCAAAGGGAACTGTATAGACTTCGTCTTTGCCTTTGGCGGTTTCAATCACCAACTGACCATCACGAGTGGCAATATCCACCACATCCCCATGACGGGTACGGAAGTCCCGAACAGGCACTTCAACTTTGACTTTACCCGCATTCGTCGCTTTGACGATTTCACGAGACACGCCACCACTAAATACACCCCCTGTGTGGAAGGTACGCATGGTCAACTGTGTACCGGGTTCACCAATCGATTGAGCGGCCATAATCCCTATCGATTCGCCTTGATCCACCAACTTATTCGTGGTGAGCGACCAACCATAACACTTTTGGCAGATCCCAAAATTCGTTTCGCAGGTCAAGCCTGAACGCACCAAGACGGCTTCAATACCCGCTTCGTTAATGGCATCCGCAATGGCTTCGGTCATCACTTGGCCTGCTTGAACCAAGACTTCCCCTGTTTCAGGATGCACCACATCAACCGCTGACGCTCTTGAAACGATACGATCTTCAAGGGTGACAACCACTGAGCTACCGTCGCTAATAGAACGCATCCACACGCCTTTTTGTGTGCCACAATCTTCTTCGGTGATGATGACGTCTTGAGCCACATCCACCAAACGACGCGTCAAGTAGCCCGAGTCGGCCGTTTTCAAGGCGGTATCTACCAAGCCTTTTCTCGCTCCGTAGCTCGAAATAATGTATTCGGTTACGCTTAAGCCTTCACGGAAATTGGTTTTAATGGGGACGTCGATAATCTGTCCTTGAGAATCCGCCATCAAACCACGCATCCCGACTAGCTGACGAACTTGTGACAAGTTACCACGAGCACCAGAGAAGGCCATCATGTAAATGGAGTTGAGCTTGTCGAAGTTATCGACAACCGCTTTGGTTAGGGTTTCGTTGGTTTCAGCCCATGTGTCGATAACTTTCGTGTAGCGTTCTACTTCAGTGATTTCACCTCGTAAATAGCGTTGACGAGATTGACTAATTTCATCTTCGGCCTTTTGCATCAGCTCTTTTTTCACCGCAGGCACGTCCAAATCTTCAATCGAAATCGTGACACCTGCCAAAGTCGCATAACGAAAGCCTAAGTTTTTCAATAGGTTGGCAAGGTTGCCTGCTTTGGCACCGCCATGTTCGTTATAGACCCCTAAAATGAGCTTACCCAGCTCTTTTTTATTCATGATTTTGTTATAGAACTCGGTTTTTTTCTTGATTTGCAGGGTTGTCATATCGCAAAACCTCTTTCATTGGATTAAAATACTGTATTAAGAAGGAGCAGGGGAGTCTCTAAGCAAGCGACTTCCGTTTTAAAACCTAGACTTGAGACAAGGCTTGACGCACGGTTTTGTTGAAAATAATACGTCCAACCGTTGTTTCAATCATCGAACCATCTGAATCTCTGACGGCAATACGAGCGTGAATGTGAAGGACACCTGCTTCAAATGCCGCTAAAGCATCATCAAAACTGAAGAAACGCATCCCTTCACCCTTATTGGAATTGGGATTGTCTAAAGTCAAGTAGTACAGACCTAAAACCATGTCTTGCGTCGGGGTGATCGCAGGTTTGCCTGTCGCGGGCAACAAGACGTTATTGGTCGCCAGCATCAACATGCGGGCTTCGGCTTGAGCTTCTAAAGACAAAGGAATGTGAACCGCCATTTGGTCACCGTCAAAGTCGGCGTTAAACGCCATACATACCAAGGGATGCAACTGAATCGCTCGACCGTCTACCAAGACAGGTTCAAAGGCTTGAATCCCCAAACGGTGCAGGGTCGGTGCTCGGTTAAGCAAGACAGGATGCCCCTTAATCAGCTCTTCTAAGACGTCCCACACAATAGTCTCACCACGTTCGATTTTCTTTTTCGCGGATTTAATGTTTTGGCATTCGCCACCTTCAATCAATTTATTGATGACAAAGGGCTTAAACAGTTCAATCGCCATTTCTTTAGGCAGTCCGCATTGGTGTAAGTTCAATTTAGGACCTACCACAATAACAGAACGACCTGAATAGTCGACACGTTTACCTAACAAGTTTTGACGGAAACGACCTTGCTTCCCTTCAATAATGTTGGACAAGGATTTCAAAGGACGGTTATTCGGCCCTACGACGGTTCGTCCACGACGACCGTTGTCAATCAAGGCATCCACGGATTCTTGCAACATACGTTTTTCGTTACGGATGATGATTTCAGGTGCCCCCATGTCAATCAATCGAGCCAAGCGGTTGTTACGGTTGATGACTCGGCGGTACAAGTCGTTTAAATCGGATGTCGCAAAACGACCACCATCTAACTGCACCATAGGGCGAAGATCAGGTGGTGTGACAGGCAAAGCATCCATGACCATCCAGCTCGGTTCAGTTTTACTTCCCATAAGCAGTTCAGCCAAACGCAAGCGTTTCATCAACTTGGTTTTCTTTTGGCTCGCGGTTGCCCCTAAGGTGTCGACTTGCCCACGCAATTCGTTGACGAGTTCCACCAAATCAATGTTTTGAAGCATAGTTTTAATGGCTTCTGCCCCGATGCCGACTTCAAACTGAGCGTCTTCATTGTCGTCTAACAACTTATCATACTCTTCTTCGCTCAAGAGCTGACCGTAGGTGAGCTCAGTGTTACCCGCATCTAGCACAACATACGCGTTAAAGTAGATGATCTGTTCTAAATCTTTTAAGGGCGTGTCGAGCAGAAGCCCCATATAACTGGGGATGCCTTTCAAGAACCAAATATGGCTGACAGGAGCCGCCAACTGAACGTGACCCATACGCACACGACGCACACGGGCTTCGGTGACTTCAACGCCACAACGTTCACAAACAATGCCTCTATGACGGACACGCTTGTATTTCCCGCAATAGCATTCCCAGTCCTTGGTCGGCCCAAAAATACGTTCGCAGAAAAGACCGCCCATTTCAGGCTTTAAGGTTCGGTAGTTAATGGTTTCAGGCTTTAAGACTTCACCATGAGACAAGTCTAAAATACGGGTCGGCGAGGCGATTCCGATGCGAATATAGTCAAAGTGATCGATATTTGTGCTAACCAAGGGGGCGTTCCTCCGATTGTTCATGGATGAATGGCGTTTGCCAGCAACCATTAAGACGATATATTTAAGCAGGATTCAAGAATGAGGCTCCCCTTAAGTGACCTTAAGGGGGTTCATTCACTATTCAGCGAAAAAGTTCAACAACTCCGTGTCATTGGGGATGATCACACGCTGTTTCAGGGCTTTTTTAGCCGCCGATTCATCGGACATGAGATCCACCTCAACTTCTCGATCATTTTCATCTTTCTTGACAACAGAAAGATCCAAACCGATACTCTGAAGTTCACGCACCAAAACCTTAAACGATTCAGGAATACCGGGGCGAGTGAGGTTTTCACCTTTGACGATGGCTTCGTACGCACGGCTACGACCCGTGACATCATCCGATTTAATCGTCAACATTTCTTGTAAGGTGTAAGCAGCTCCATACGCTTCCAACGCCCACACTTCCATTTCTCCGAAACGCTGACCACCGAATTGAGCTTTACCACCCAACGGCTGCTGCGTTACAAGACTGTAAGGCCCAGTGGAACGTGCGTGGATTTTGTCATCCACCAAGTGAACCAGCTTCATGAGGAACATGTAGCCAAGTGCCACAGGGTTGTGGAAGGCTTCGCCTGTACGACCGTCGAGCAACGTTGCTTTACCCGTAGGATAAATCCATGATTTACCAGACGCTTCAATGGCTTCTTCAAGCTCTTGACGAACCGCTTTAAGCGACGCTTCTTCGCCGTACATCTCATCAAAGGGAGGCACTTCATACAACTTGCCGTTTAAGAAGGCTGCGAGCCCCAACATGGTTTCATACGTTTGACCCACGTTCATACGAGACGGAACACCGAGCGGGTTTAAGACCACATCCACAGGCGTGCCGTCAGGCAAGAAAGGCATGTCTTCCACAGGTAAAATACGGGACACGATCCCTTTATTACCGTGGCGACCCGCCATTTTATCTCCGACGCTGACTTTACGACGTTGTGCTAAGTACACACGAACAACCGTGTTGGCGCCTGGAGGAAGATCATCGCCTTTTTCACGTTCAAAGACTTTGACATCAACCACACGACCGCCTTCTCCGTGAGGCACACGTAGGGAATTGTCTTTTACATCCCGAGCTTTTTCGGCGAAAATCGCACGCAAGAGCTTTTCTTCAGGAGGGTGCTCCGCTTCACCTTTTGGCGTAATTTTACCGACCAAAATATCATCGGCATAGACTCTGGCACCCACACGTATAATGCCCTGCTCATCGAGGTTTTTAAGAGCATCTTCACCCACATTAGGGAGTTCACGTGTGATTTCTTCAGGGCCTAGCTTTGTCGCACGGGCATCAATTTCAAACTTTTCGATGTGAATGGATGAGAAAACATCATCCTGCACCAAGCGCTCAGAAATCAAGACCGCATCTTCAAAGTTGTAACCTTCCCAAGGCATAAAGGCCACCAAAACGTTCTTGCCTAAAGCAAGTTCGCCGTCTTTGGTAGACGCTCCATCGGCAATCACATCGCCCAATTTTAAGACGTCACCTTCACTAACAATAGGCGTTTGGTTTAAGCACGTGTCTTGGTTTGAGCGGACATACTTCATGAGTTTGTGACGGATGACTTTATTGGTTTCATCATCACGTACATCCACAAAGACGCCCGTAACCTTCTCAACCGTTCCTGCCACCGTGGTTTTCATACACATGCCCGAATCAAGCGCGACTCGCTTTTCAAGCCCTGTTCCCACAGCGGCTCGTTGTGTATGTACCAAAGGCACCGCTTGACGTTGCATGTTCGCGCCCATTAAGGCACGGTTGGCATCGTCATGCTCCAAGAAAGGAATCAATGAGGTTCCGACTGAAACGATCTGAATGGGGGAACTCCCGACGTAATCGACCGTATCAGCCGTAGTCGTGGTGAAGTCGTTACGGTAGCGAACAGGAACAGCATTGCCGATAATGGCACCTGTTTCCACATCACGACGCAAGTCACCAGGGGCGATGCGGTAACGATCTTCCTCATCCGCAGACAAGTAATCAAGCTCACTTGTAACAACCCCGTTTTTCACGACGAAGTACGGTGTTTCAAGGAATCCGTAGTCGTTGACTCGAGCAAACGTAGAAAGACTACCGATCAATCCAGCATTTGGACCTTCAGGCGTTTCTACAGGGCAAATCCGTCCGTAATGAGACGGGTGAATGTCTCGAACAGCAAAACCTGCACGCTCACGAGTCAAGCCACCTGGCCCAAGAGCCGATAGACGACGCTTGTGCGTCAATTCAGCCAAGGGATTGGTTTGATCCATAAACTGAGACAACTGTGATGAGCCAAAGAACTCACGAATCGCCGCCAATAAAGGTTTCGGATTCAACAAGTTGTTGGGCGTTAAGGTTTCGGTGTCTTGAAGGGTCATACGTTCTTTAACGATACGCTCCAAACGTGAAAGACCTACTCTGAACTGGTTTTGAAGCAGTTCGCCCACTGCACGAATACGACGATTGCCAAGGTGATCAATATCATCGACCGCCCCTTCGTCGTAGTGAAGGCTGATGAGGTAGTCCACTGCGGTAATAATATCGCCGATGGTCAAAGTACGCACGTTGTCAGGCACACTCAAACCAAGTTTTTTGTTCATCTTATAGCGACCGACTTTACCCAAGTCATAACGCTTATCGTCAAAGAAGCGAGACTCAAGCAATTGACGACCACCACTCACACTAGGCGGATCACCAGGACGAAGCTTTTTGTAGACTTCAATCAAGGCTTCTTCCATGGTTTCGGTGGAATCTTTGTCTAGCGTACGACGCAAGAACTCAAAGTGACGCAAACGCCCTTCCATGTCTTGCTCGGTCAAGCCCAAGGCACGCAACAAGACGGTGGCAGGGATCTTACGGTTTTTGTCGATTTTGACGTAAATGACATCGTTAACATCGGTTTCAAACTTCAACCACGCCCCACGGTTGGGGATTAAAGTCGCATTAAAGGTACGCTTACCGTTTAGTGCGGTTTCTTTTTTGAAGTAAATGCCAGGAGAACGCACCAACTGAGAAACAATAACACGCTCGGCTCCGTTAATAATAAAGGTGCCTCGATCGGTCATCATAGGCACTTCGCCGATGTAGGCTTCTTGTTCCTTGATTTCACCCGTGTCACGGTTAATTAAACGCATTTTAATACGCAATTGCTTGGAATAGGTCGCTTCATTGTGACGAGCGTCTTCCACTGAATACTTCGGCTTGTCGAATTGATATTCAGGCAAGAAATACAATTCCAAGCGACCCGTGTAATCCTTAACAGGAGAAAAAGAAAGTAACTCTACTTTCAAGCCCTTTTCAAGAAACCATTGAAAGGACTTTTTCTGAATCTCCGCCAGATCAGGCATATGATCAAGGGGAAGGTCACCAATTCCAGGAAGCGTTGAACGCTGAACCTTTGTAGCCGTCATGTCAAACCCTCTTTAGCTATGGCACAAGGTTTTGGCAATAAAACCTTGCTATTCTACTTCATACACGGTGGGAGCTTTTAAACATACACGAATTGAGGAGGCATCTCGCCACCTCAGACTTTTTATATTATATCAGCAAAAAGCGATTCGAAATCATTTAAAATGAAGCTCCTGAAACGCTCACCAAAGGCGTTACGATAAAAATGCAAAGAAGGGCAAGCTTCCCAAAGGAAACTTGCCCCGAGATAACTTACTTAAGCTCGATTTTCGCACCAAGCTCTTCGAGTTTCTTCTTCAACTCTTGCGCTTCTTCTTTTTTCAAGCCTTCTTTGACGGTTTTAGGCGTACTGTCGACCAAGTCTTTGGCTTCCTTTAAGCCTAAACCTGTAATCGCACGAACTTCTTTCAACACTTGAATTTTGGTAGCACCAGCATCCAATAAAACAAGGGTGAAATCCGTTTGCTCTTCAACAGCTTCAACAGCAGCAGCAGCCACAGGAGCAGCAGCGGCAGCAGGAGCAGCAGCAGAAATGCCGAACTCATCTTCAAACGCTTTTACCAACTGAGCGGTTTGTAAAAAGCTCAATTCTTTAATTTGCTCAAAAACTTGAGACGTTTTGGAATCTAATTCAACAGCCATCATCATAATGAAAGAACCTCTTTCGACTTATATAACATAGAATCTAACAAATAAAATAGGCGTTTGCCTAAGTTTGGGAATCACAACCCACAACACAAAGAAAGCTTACGCTTCTTCGCCTTGCTTGATTGTAGAAAGTTGATCAAGCAAACGAACCAAACCGCTTTGGTTATGACTCAACGCATTCGCTAAGCCCATCAAAGGACTGGCGATACACATGAGCAACTTACCACGAAGCTCTTCCTTAGAAGGCATCGTCGCAAGTTCGTTCACACCCGCAGCGTTCAGTGCATTACCTTCTAAGAAGGCGGCACGAAGCTCGTTTTCTTTTTTATTCTTTTTAAGGAATTCTTTAACGGCCTTAACCGCAGAAACTTCATCACCATAGCCCAAAACCAAGCCCGTAGGCCCTTTGAGATAAGGAGCGAGTTGTTCAATATCCGTACCCAAAGCAGCACGCTTAATAAGCGTATTCTTAGATACTTTGACTTTAACATCCGCCGCACTTAACGCACGACGAAGATTGGTCATTTCTGCCACAGAAAGTCCACGATAATCCACCAACAAAATAATGTTAGCAGTTGTGATATCTTCTGTAAGTTGACTGACAAAACCCTTTTTCTGAGATAGCGTCGGCATAGTATTTGCCCTTCTTGTCGCTTGAACTACTACTAAATATAGATATCCCCACAATTGAGCGTCTCTAAAAACGCCATGACCCTTTGAAGACATCCCACAAGCAAACATACCAGCAAACATAAGAGGCTAGTCAATTATTCACTTGATTAGATTTTAATTATAAGTCAAACATACAGAAAGCAACACTTTTTTTTAATATAACAGATTTGTTACAGTCTGCTGGCTGAAATAATGGATGAATCCCTTAGTATTTAAACGATTGAAAAGCGTATAGGTGGATTCTAGGAGCCTAGACTCGCAGATGGGCGAGGTGTACACAAACGTACATAAGCACATCGAGAATCGTAGCGACAACGAAGACACCAGACGCTATTTAATCGTTTAGGCACTGGTCGGATACTCGCTCAAGCTTTGACGCAAGGCATAACGCTCTAAAATCCCTTCAATGTCAATCACACTATTGAAGAAGGTGCGGTTTGTTAAGGTAAAACGCTGGGCATAATTCGCTTGAGCCTCACGATCCACCAGTGGAGCGTTCAAATAGTCGTGTAAGGTCGCTTCCACTGAGCTTAAATCCTGCGGAATATACTGCAACGCCTTGCCGTAATAGCCGTTGAGCCATTCTTTCGGTTCCGTGATGAGATTGGCACCATTCGCCGTAGCGTTATCAATGCGGTCATGCCCACTTTCAGGATACATCGGGAAAATATGCCAAACGGCTTGACTGTCGCCATACAACGCCACCGATGTCCCTGATTCAGGCGGAGGCAGAATCGTCCATTTGTCCGACAAAAAGGAGGCTTTTTCCCATCCATTCCCACACAAGGTTAGCGGAATGTTTGTCGCTTGTCTTAGAAAATGTTCACGCCAGTACATTTCCGCACTATGGTTGATCCACGCCATGAGCCGTGGGTACTGATACGCATGAACGTCTTGCGGATTCACGCCGAGACGTTCAAGACCGTCGAGCAAGAAGGTATCGGCAGGATGTTCAGGCGACGCGATGAGATAATCGATCGCTTCTTTGCAAAGGGCTTCAAAGGCAGGAAATTTAGGGAACCTGAGCGATTCTAGCTTTTCTTCAAAAGGCGTGAAGCTACACGGTACCAGAAGCGAAATAGAACGTTCTTTAAACGGTTTTTGCGTTTCAAAAGACGGAAACCCTGCAAAAGGAAGCGACGTATTAAAGGCTTTTAAAGGGTTTTTCACCACACGAGGCATACTATTTCGAAAGCCTTCAATCGCAAAATGAGCATTGATTTTTTCAGGATAATCCACTTCGGTCATACGAGGCAACTGCATAAGGGGATGATCCACAAACCACGACAGGCTAGGGACTTTAAGGTGCTGCCCAAGCGTCTTGCGGTTGCTTAATTCAATGGCTTCATGAATGGAATTGAAACTGACAATCATGGACGGTTTAAACGTTCCCAAGAGTGTTTCTAAGTCTTTTGAAGCTTCTTTATTTTGATGAATGTTCAGCTGTGCGGTAGCGTGACCTCGTAAGCGAAAGGCATCGTTGAGGTTGTGGGTGAACTGATTTAAGGCGCCGTATTGTGAACCACCTTCCACCAAAAGCACCTGCTCTTTTTTGGCGAGCTTGGGGGCATGGCGATAGATATAGCTTGCTAAGTCTTCGATGGACTGAGGGACGATTTCTAGCATAGGGATGCCTCGTGGGCGAGCGGTTTCGGTCGTGGGAGGGGTGAGGGTATGAGTCGACATAGCAGGGGCTTCCTCATTTTAGTGATGCCTACTATTATAGAAACGTTTCAACGGATTTTTAGCGTGTGAGTTAGAAAATACGTTTATTGCATGATGTATTATCTTAAGTTTCGCTTAAGTCTTCTCAAACCCGTGCGACGCAAGGGGCTATTTTCAAAAGCGTCATTGAAGTCGTCTTCATTCAAGCCTTCAAAATACGCCCGACTGGGACGTGCCAACACCGCCCGAGGCAGAAAAGCAGGCTCCTCAGTCACTTTGGAAAACTTCAGGTTCCATGGGCAGACGTCTTGACAAATATCACAACCAAAGCCCCAATCCTGCTGGTTGTCTTGAATGAACTCAGGCAAGGCCTCCTCCGTATTTTCAATCGTCCAATAGGCGATGCAACGACGGCTGTCAACCACCGTGGGCGAAACAATCGCCTCCGTGGGGCAAGCCGTGATGCACCGTGTACAGGTCCCGCAATGCCCCGATTCCAGCGTGTTTTCGTGGGGACTCGTATAGGCGTCCACCGCTTGATTGAGGAACAAGGCGCCAATCATCACCCATGATCCCGCTTCTTTGGTGATGAGAAGACTATGCTTGCCTTGCCAGCCCAAGCCTGCTTGAACGGCCAAGGCTTTTTCCAGCAAGGGCGCCGAATCCACAAAGGGACGCCCGTCTAAGCCCTCATGTTCCGCTTGTAATGCTTTTAAGGCCTTGCCCAATTTGCGACGTAAGACCTTGTGATAGTCTTTGCCTAGGGCGTAGCGCGCGATTTTGAGATCGTCGCCTTGCCCTGCTTGCCAACCGGGGAAGTAGTTGATCGCCACCACCACGACACTTTGCACCCCTTCCCACAAATCAGGAGGCGACACCCGCTTTTTGGCGTGACGAGGCATCCAGTCCATATCGGCGTGATGCCCGGCTTCTAGCCACGCCGTTAGGCGTTGGGCTTCGTGTTTGAGGGCATCGGCGGTGAGAACCCCCCACTGGGTGATGCCTACGGCTGTGAGCTGTTGTTGAAGGTCGGTGTGGGGAATCACGCGTAAAGTCTCCTCAAGTTACGGTTCACGCCCCCTTAGTAAAGCATGAAGACGCCCCGTTGACTAGGGTGAAAACGAGAGCTTATTTTTATAAAAGTCTCTGATTGGCTGGCTTTACTCCCTCTCCCTTTGGGAGAGGGTTGGGGTGAGGGTCCTGAGATGCCCAGTTGTCGCTGGTGTTTCCCTCATCCTAGCGTAGCCCGCCATCGGCGAGGCGTGCGACCAAAGGGAGAGGGGGCAGGAAAAATCGAGTTGAATCATTTTAGGCTTTATGCTAGCCTACTAAAAACCTTTAAAGGGTTGCTTATATAGCAACACCCCCGTTCTGTAACAGAAAGGAGGTGAGCTAAAATGATTATGTCAGAAAACATACTTCTGTTAATAATCTTCTTATTAGTCTTAAAAAACTAAGAAGATAGCGTGGAGTTCTCAAGTCTCGAACACTTAGGGACTCCCCCTTTTTATATTGTGGCAAATCCCGCACACTTTGTCAAGGGGTTTGGCTTTACTCCCTCCCCTTTAAGGGGAGGGTTGGGGTGGGGAGTAATGTGTCACGCTGGGTTTTGGAAATCCCCCCCTCTCCCTAGCCCTCTCCTCAAGGAGAGGGAACAAGACACAAAATCGCCCCTCTAGTCAAAAAATCGTGTTTTCAGTAAACTAAAGCTCTCACCCCCAAAGCAAAGGACACCCCACAAATGACCACCCCCACTCGCTACGCCTTTATCTCCGTCTGGGACAAAACCCACATCGTCGAACTGGCGACCGCCTTGCAAGCCAAGTTCGGCTTCGGACTCATCGCCACGGGTGGATCTCGTAAAACACTGGAAGACGCTGGGCTAAACGTCGTGGATCTCTCCACCGTCACAGGCTTTGACGAAATCCTAGAAGGGCGGGTGAAAAGCCTTCACCCTACCGTGTTTGCGGGCATCCTCGCCAAGCGTGACAAAGCCGATCACATGAAAGAGGTCACCTTTAAAATTGATGTCGTTGCGGTGAATTTGTATCCCTTTGAACTCGGTTTGGCTCAATCCCAAACGGCGGAAAGCCCGAACGCCATGGTGGAACTCATCGATATTGGCGGATCGTCCCTCATTCGAGCCGCGGCGAAAAACCATGCGGATGTCGCCGTACTGTCGAGCCCTGATCAATACGACGCCCTCATCGCCGATTTAACTGTGAACGGCGGGCAAACGTCGCTAGGCTTGCGTAAGCGCCTCGCACTTGCGGCGTTTCAGCGTTCTTCGACGTATGACAACGCCATTAGTGGCTGGTTGTCGAGCCAAATTCTCGCCGAAGCCTTGGGTGACAACGCCGAAGCCCTCGAGTTCCCCACGACGATGAACCTGACCCTGCACAACATTCAAAGCCTGCGTTATGGTGAAAATCCGCACCAAGCGGCGGCGTTATTTGCCATTCGTCCTGATGAAGTGGATTTTCACGTTTTGCACGGCAAGCCCTTGTCGTACAACAATATCGTGGACATGGAAGCGGCGTGGAACTTGATTTGCGAATTTGATGATGAGCCAGCGGCGGCGATTATCAAGCATAATCAGCCCTGTGGCGTGGCGGTTGGGGCGACTTTAGCCAAAGCGTACCAGCGCGCCTTGGATTGCGATCCCTTGTCCGCCTTTGGAGGCGTGGTCGTGCTAAACCGTGCGGTGGACGAATCTACCGCAAAAGCCATGGTGGATATTTTCACCGAAGTCATTCTCGCGCCGAGCTTTAGCGAAGGGGCTTTGGCGATTTTGCAAGCCAAGAAAAACCTACGTTTGGTCACTCGCCCTTGGGTGACGCCTGAATCGGGGAGGCATCCTGCGGAAACCCGTGATGGTCTGTATTTAAAGCAGGTGAGTCCGAATTTGGTTTTGATTCAAGAACAGCAGTTCGCCAAGGCGGAGGCTCTTATGGCAAAGGAACTCAAGGTGATTTCCAAGAAAAAACCCACCGAAGATCAGTTGAGGGATGCCGCCTTTGCGTGGAAAGTCGTCAAGCATTTGAAATCGAATGCCATTGTCGTAGCCAAAGATGGTCAGGCATGGGGGCTTTCAGGCGGTCAAACCAGCCGTGTCGGTGCGGTTGAGCAAGCCTTGGCACAAGCCTGTGAAAACGCCAACGGAGCCGTTTTAGCGTCCGACGGCTTCTTCCCAGCGGTGGACAACATCCAGCTTGCGGCTCAAAACCGTGTGGCGTGCATCATTCAGCCCGCGGGTAGCATCAAGGATGCCGACGTGATTTCGGCGGTGAATCAGTATGATATCGCCATGTTAGCGACCAGCGTTCGTGAATTCCGCCATTAAAAGGAGCGAGCAATGTCTTTAAACACCCTAAAAATAGGCATTATCGGCTTGGGTAACATGTCGGGAGCCATTCTAAAAGGCTTGTTGAAGGCAGGCGTTTTGCCTGAAAACGTGGTGGGGATGGCTTCTTCCCCCCAACAAGCGACCTTGCGTCAAGCGGAATACGGCGTAACTTGCACCACACTTGAGCTTGGCAAAGATGCTCTTTCGCAGGTGGATCTGCTGATTTTGGGCGTCAAACCCTTTGTGATGCCCGCCGTTTTAGCCGATTTAGAAGGCATCACGCTGAAGGCGAAGGCGGTGGTGGTGTCCATCGCAGCGGGTACGACCTTGGCGACGATAGGTGAGTCCTTGCCAAATACGGCGATCGTGCGCGCGATGCCGAACACGCCAGCCCTTGTGGGACAAGGCTTTACGGCAATGGCTCCGAATGCTTATGTGGACGAAACTCAAAAAAAATTAGCCGAATCCGTGTTTGGAGCGGTCGGCAAGGCGGTTTGGCTCCAAGAAGGGCAGATCAACGCCTTTACAGGCTTGTTTGGCAGTGGACCTGCGTATATTTTTTACATCATGGAAGCCTTGGTAGAAGCGGGTTTGGCCGAAGGGTTGCCCACTTCTGTGGTGGAAGAAGGCGTGCTTCAACTGGTGAAAGGGGCTGCCTTGTTGCTGGAAAACCGCACCACCACAGCATCTCAGCTCAAAGCCGAAGTCGTCACCCCGAATGGCACCACAGCGAAAGGCTTAGAGGCCTTGGCATCGGCGAAGGTGGAGGTCGCTTTAAAAGATGCCGTCCATCAAGCGACACGTCGAGCCGAAGAATTGTCGAAAAACGTCTAAAAAGCGGTGACTTTTCGACCCACAAAAGTCGACTTTTTGACCCACGAAAGTCCGTTTTTGACCCATGAAAGTCTGATTTCTGGCCATGAAAGTCTGATTTCTGGCCATGAAAGTCGATTTTCTGTCCACGAAAGTCCGTTTTTTGTCCACGAAAGTCGATTTTCTGTCCACAAAAGTCGACTTTTTGACCCACGAAAGTCGAGCATTTTCACCTAATGAGGGTCATGTTCTTCCCGAAACATCCAAAACTCTTTCCGAGCTTCCTTCCCCAAGTAGTGACTCAACGCATGTTCCATGACATCACTAATCGACGCATGCAAGTCTCGGGCTTGTCCGTCCAACAATCGTTTGAACTCAGGCGTCACGGAAAGATGTAGACGCACCCGTTCCTTTTTGGGACGCCCCATAATCGGCGGAGGGGCTTCATAGGTTGCGGAGCGGTCAATCGGCTTGCCCGCTTCTTCCATCACCGCAAACCACGCTTCAAGCTTGTCCATAAAGTGCTTTTCCGATTCAGTGCGGGATCCGCCTGTGGTGGTGAAAAAATTAAAGCGTGTATGCGAGGTAATAAAGCAATCCCGTCGCATATCATAACGTGTGCGTAAGTGTTGTCTCGGGTCATCTTGTTCATTATAATAGATTTTTTTCATCAAGGGGTCTCCTATTGGGTTGGGTTAAGAGGGGATTCCTTGTGTCCCCCCTCCTAATTTTAGGAGGGGGTTAGGGGGCGGTTAAACCCTAGACTTCGTTTGTGAGTTTAACCTCACCCTTGAACGTCTTTCAGACGTTCTTTCCCTCTCCTAAAATTAGGAGAGGGGACACAAGCTACTACCCTAAGCATGACAGAGGTTCAAGGTGTTTCCTAGTGCATAAAACCCACGATTTTTAAACCCCCTACTTTTGTAACATTTTTTACGAAAGGGCTTTCCTTTTAAGATTGAAGAGGTTTAATAGAATGATAAATGCTTGATCTCATTTCAAATACAATCCTAATTAGCTAATAGAAAGAAACTACCCATGTTGCAATCGATTGCTCTCTCTTCTCCATTGCCTACCACGAACCGTTTTACCCCAACAGCTACGCAAAGGCCAGTAGCTTCCCCTATCGCCCAAACCCAGCGCAGTGGAAGGAAAATAGATTTAGGAAAAATTCTAAGTTACTTTAACCCCGCTTCGCTATTGCTTAGACTAGAACGTCAGTTGACATGTCTTAGACTCTCGTCATTAAACAGAAAGCTCGCCCAAATGGAACAGTCTGGGAATACTCAGGGGCTTAAGCGTCTAGCTCTTACTGCTGAAATAAGAGGGTTAGAAGAGTTTCTTGAAAACACGGACGTTTTCTAGAAATGGTATCAATCCCAAGTTTTAACCCTCTTGAGTCTCGTGACGTATTGAAATACCTTGAAATAAAATCTCTATTTAAAAGAGACGCAGATCCAAGAATAACAGGTCAAAGTGCGTCCCCATTGCTTCGTCGTCTTTATGCCGAAGTTCAAGCTCTTTTTGTATAAAAAGCCTCTTACTAAAATGAGGCTTCCCGTATCCCTCACCCCAACCCTCTCTCAGAGGGAGGGGGGACAAAACAAAAGCTTGCCGACGGCGCAAAAACGCGAGGCTTCCTAGCGGACGGCAGGAACGGAGCGAAAGCGAGAGGGGTGGGATAAACTCATTCACGAAGTGAATCTTCACCTTTAGGAAGGAGAGGTTGGGAGAGGAAACCAACGGTTTTCTTTCCCAAGAGAAAAAGTTTACTTTTTCGACGGAAGGGGGGCGACCAAGACCCTCCCTCCCTTAAGCGCATTCAGAGGTGATGAGTAATCCCCCCATTTATAGACAAGCTAACATGTAGACCGCCATTATGGCGGTTTGTGCGTCCAAAGGTCTCTGACAGCACCAGCTCAAAAAGGGAGCTAGAAACCCAAGCACCAGCGTTAAAAGGAACTAGAAATCCCAAAACATTAAAATTGTGCAAAAACGTTCTTTGAGGTAAGATAAGAGACAATCATCCACAAGGAGCGTTAGACGTGTCTTTTTCAAAAAGCAATGCCGTTAAAGTAGGACTCTTCACCTTGCTCAGCTTGGGCGTTTTATTTGGCACCGTGTATTGGCTCAAAAGCCGTGAGTTCCAACAAGGCCTCGCCTATAGCGTCTCCTTCCCCGATGTCGACGGCTTGCGTGAAGGTGCCCCCGTGCAACTCATGGGAACCCAAGTCGGCTATGTGGAAAAAATCATCCCGCAATTCGACAAAAACAAGTTTGATGTCGATGTGCAGTTTCGCCTCGCCAGTAAAGACAACCCGATTCCCAAGGCGTCGGTATTGTCGATTGAGCAATCGGGCTTGATTAGCGAAAAATTGCTAGAAATTACACCGCCTCACCTGCAGTGGACGGATGTAGAAACGGCGTTTAATGCCCCTAAGCATCCCTTGCCGTGGAACTTAGAACTTCGCATGAAAGAAGGCTGGGTGGATATTGGCACGGTTGAAAAGGTGGAAACGCTACAGGCGCCTCCTGAAACGCCGTTGAACAAGAAGAAGTTTTACTTGGGCAAGCGTCTATATTTTAGAATTACTCGGCCTGGTATTTTATTGCCTGAGGTGCCGTTTTACTTTATGAAGCCTTCTAAGCAGGGGCTTACCTTGCGGATTGATTCGTATGATGCGGAATGGTCGCCACAGTCGTTGCCTGCGAGTGGTACTTATTTTACGGTGGAAACGCCGTTACGACTCAAAAAGTTCTTGCAAGCGTCGATCGCATCCGCCGAAGCCTTGAAAGAAACCAACGATAAAATCAACGCGCTGTTGGATGCTGAAACCATTGTGCATATTCAACAGATTATTGAAAACGTGAAATTGCTCTCAGGTCAGACGACGGAACTCGTTTCAACCACGCAAAGCTTGCTCAAAACCTTGAAGCAAGACATTCATAGTATGGTGCAATCCATTTCCACGTTGAGTAAATCGCTGAACCGCTTGATGAATAATATCAATACGTTGGTGAACGATCCTATGTTGAAAGACGATTTCAAGGGACTCATCACCGATTTGCGTCAAACCGTTTTGCAGGCTCAAGCCTTGATTAGTTCTCCTGAACTGGGGCAGACACTCAAAAAGGCGAACTTGGCGTTAGATAATGTCAACAATGTGGCGAACTTAGCCAAAACCAAGCTCGAAGCGGAAACCCTCACCACGAAAATGGAAGTCACCTTAAGCGAGCTGAATACGTTACTCGTAAAAGCGAATAAGGTGACGGATGACAAAACCAATCCGATTACGAAAGAAGTGCTTCAAAACGTCGTGAAAGACGCCACCGTGACCCTTCAAAATCTCAAGCAATTTAGCCAGAAATTGCAAGGGCATTTTGTGCTTTGGAAATTGGCGTTTTAAGTATGGCGATTCATGTGTTTTACGGCAGCGATGAATACCGCAAGGAACGGGCGTTTAGAGCCTTGCGGAAGCAAGTCGTCAATAGTGAGCTAGGGGCGTTGACGCATCACGTCTTGGACGATCCGAGTTTTTCGCAGTTGTTGGAAACCTTGAACACCAGCTTTTTTGCCTTAGGAGGCTTGCCTGTGGTAGAAGTGCATCATTGGCAGGGGTTGTATGATCTCAAAGAAGACGACAAGGGGCGTGTGCCTGAACTCATTGAGGCGTTGGAAGCTCAAGCGGAGCAGAAGGACATCATTTTCTTAAGTACGAAGCTAGATGTTCGCATGAAATTAGGCAAGTGGATAAAATCTCATAAAGCAAGCGAGCTTCACGTGTTTGATACGCCCGCCTTTTGGGACGCTGAAAAAGCCGTACATTTTCTTATGGAAGAATGCCAGTACCTCGATATTCGCTTGAGTCGAGACGCCGCTTTTCTGTTGGTGGAGTTCATGGGCAATGACTTGCGTCCTTTGGTGAATGAATGTGAAAAGCTCCATGCCTTTACGAATGCTCAAGTCATTGAAGCCCACCATGTGCGAAGCTTTAGTGTGCTAGATGCCCAAACCTTTAGCGTGGTGGATGCGTGGTTGCAAAAACGCTTGACGCATCGGAGCATGCACGATCTCAATGCGTTGTTGGTGAGCGATGCTCCGATTAAGTTTCTCGCCTTATTGTCGAGTCGGGTGAACTATTATTACCGCATCAAGCGTGGGTTGGCGGTGGGGCAGTCATTGGATGAGATTGCACAGATCGAGGGGAAGAAGACCTTTCCTGTGCAAAAAGATTTAGAAAAGGTGCGTGGCTTGACCTTGGCGAACCTTGAGGCGTTGAAGCGTCGTTTACTTGAAGTGGAGTTTCGCCTGAAAAGTGGGGACGACAACCCTGTCTTAGTCCTAGAGCAGTTGATGCTGACGTAAATCCAGTAAGCAAAAAGCCCTCCTTGCATAAAGAAAAGAGGGCTTTTTAGTTGAAAAATAATCTAATTCAAGACTTCTAAGCGGACTTTCGCCACACCTGAAGACACGGCACCAATGGCTTGAGCCGCCGCTTTAGACAAGTCAATCACACGATGATGACTATAAGGCCCTCGATCGGTAATGCGAACCACACAGCTTTTGCCGTTGCGTTCGTTAATGACTTTGACTTTCGTACCGAAGGGCAAGGTTTTATGGGCAGCGGTCATGTGGTGCATGTTAAAACGAGACCCATCCGCCGATTTACGACCGTGAAACCCTGGTCCGTACCAAGATGCCACACCTTTGGCGATGAAGCGTCCTGATGCTTTTAAATCAAACATCGAAGGGGCGGGTACAGGCTTTTCACCC
This sequence comes from Gammaproteobacteria bacterium, assembly GCA_040375445.1. GTDB lineage: Bacteria > Cyanobacteriota > Vampirovibrionia > Vampirovibrionales > JAJTHC01 > JAJTHC01. Next base: position 32,281 of record JBEISK010000003.1, read on the forward strand.
AGTGCGGTGCGGAGCTGTTTCATCCACAATTTAGCGAGGGTATCTAAGGGCATGTGAGCCGCAACAGCCGTGGATTCATCCACCACCGTAAGCAGATGTTTGCCAATCATGAGCTTATAATCACCTTCCGCTTGACGTTCTAAGTGAACATCCTGATAACGAAGTGTCGATTTAGCATAGGCACTCAAACGGTCTGCCACTTGCTTAGACCGCAAGTAGGGCGTTAAAAAGCCTAATCGTGAACGAAAGCGAAAGACTTCTTGTTCATTAATATAGAAGCCTGCTTCTTCTAGTTGTTTATTGTAAACCGTCCGCAAAGAATACGGTAGTTCTTTGGCAAACATCGTGTTCAATACGATTTTGTCAGGCACGGCTTGCAAGTGCCGTGTTACCGCAAGATTCAACTGTTCTTCACGTTCTTCTTTGGCACTGCGTTCTAAGGAAACCACTTGATTGGTTGTATTAACCGACGTTTCAGCGGACTTAGTTGACTTAATGGTGTCACCTGAGCTTCTGCCTTCAGCAAAGGCGACATCTTCCATTAAGGGTAAGTTGGCGATCAATGCTTTTGCTTTTGTAGGCAAAAGGGTCAATTTTTCGTTGCTCGGCAACGAAGGGACTTGTTCTTGGGCGTCGCAGACAAGGACGTTCCATTGGGAGGCAATCAATAAAGCCAATACTAAACAAGCCAACGTGTTTTTATTCTTCCAGTCTCTCATGAGGGTGGAATCTCCGTACTTGCTAAACTTAAACGCTCCGTGTATAGCATCGCCGCTACCGTTGAATGACCAAACAGCTCTTTACCGTGGATTCAATTGTGCCTTGTATTATTTCACAAGGGGGTAACCGCAATGGGGAAATGCTCGGTCATCAGTCAAAACACAAGGGAACTTAAGAAAGCATCCGTGGTTTAGGTCGAAAGTGGGGGTTTCGCCACCGTCTTTTCCGCATACAGTTCGCAGCCTAAGCCGCATCGAAAGGCGATAAATGTTTAGTCTAATAAGTGTTTAAAACACACCAAAGCATTTAAGGCGTTCCGCAATGCCATGTTAACACATTCTAACTGAAAGGCAAGTCTTTTTTTGAAAAGCTTCCACTAGATGGTGGGGTTGGTGTTGGGAACACACGATGGGATGGGGGAAAAGCGTTTCGTCATCCTGAACGTATGTGAAGGATCTCCCGAGACGGTGATGGGGGGATGTTTCGTTGCACTCAACATGACGGCAGTCCTTTTTTACAATTTTCGTGGAACTTTCCTTCATGTAAGTGATTTTTACGCGATGTCTTGAGGGATTACTTGAAGCGTAGAGTATAGTTAAGGTAAAGAGAAAGACTAAGGATGTAAGACGTTTACATTTTTTGAGAAAGAGGAATAAAAGCTCCCTATGATGATCTTAGCTGCTCCCCAAAACGGTGTTGTGTCTTTGGCCTTTTCATCCGATTTTTTAAGGCTTGAATTGGTGTGGATCAATACACAATCAGGTCAAATTATTAATGCAGGGTATATCCCGATTAGCAGCGTTGATTTAGCGACTCGATCCATTTTAGTGCCTGACAACTTTATGGAAAGTATTCAGTCCTTATTCCAAGAACTCAATATTCCCCCTAATTTACCAGTTACCTTGATGTTGCCTAGCTTTTATACACGTATGCTTGGTTTGCCTCCTGGTATGAATGATAAAGACATACATAATATTTTGTTGGATGAAGCAGAGCGCTCTGTTTTATTTAAGCGCGAAGCCCCAGCCTTAGATTGGGTATTCTTAAATGTGGATGACGCTGAAAATGAATATTGTGTGTATACAGCATATCCTCTTTCTGCGTTGACTGATATTTTAAGTATTCTGAATCAACTCAAAATAAATATTTGTTCGGTGGAAAGTAATGTCACCGCTCTTTTAAAAGGTTTGGTTAGTACTGGTACCCTTGCCAATGATGGCCAGAAACGATTACTTTCTATTCTAAATGAAACAAATTCAACTACTTTGGTGTTAGAAGGGGTGAATATCGTCAGTTTAATTGAAGCCCCTGTGTCGTCTCAAAATATCCATCCGTCTGACATTGTGAGCGATTTACAGCAAGATATCGGTGGCTTAAGTGATCTATTACACGAGTGTCATGAAGTGATTGTGGTGCATAATAATTCTAAAGTGTCTGCAGACTTACTAGCCACCGCCTTTGAACAGTTTGATGAAGTCGTGTTAGTCGAACAAAGCCCTAATACGATTGCGTCTTTAGGGGCGAAAAAGCCTTTATACCCTTGTACGGTTGAAGCCTTAGGGGCAGCGATGTTTAAGGAACTCGCCTCGTTTGGGAGTTTGAACTTGCTCCCCATAGAACGCCAAATAGAAGTGATGGTGGCAGATTGCCGAGTCAAGATACTTCCTTTTGCGATTGCGGCGAATGTCTTGGTTTTGGCGTTAGTTGTTCTCGCCTATGGTGTGCTTTCTGCCATGAATCTAGGCAAAAGTATGAGTTTAGATGAAGTGAATAAAAAAATTGCGAATCATAAAGCTCCTGCTGCTTCGCCTGAAACGTACGCCAAAGAACTTTGGTTGAAACGTTACAGTGATTTTAATGTCAATATCGTTAAATGGTTGACGGCCGTGCAAAAGGATTTGCCTAGTACCTTGTGGGTCAACTCGATTTCTTTACACTGTGTGAACGGTAAAAGCTTGTTACGCTTAGAAGGCGGTAGCCAAAATGGCCAAGAAATAGCAGGATATTTTGAAAAAATACAACCCGCCTTTTTAGTCGATAAATTAAGCTATTCCCAAGTGGAACCGACGTCTTTAACTGTAACCCCATCTTTATCTACCTTTAAGCCTGTAACAACCCCTCCTGCTTCAGGTGGGTCTTCTGGGGGATTAGACAAGGTTAATAGTGCGGATGTTTACTATAAATGGCAGGCTCAAGCAGGTATAGATCCAAGTGCGGTAACAGCAGCGGAGGCAACACCAGCAGCGGATCCTCCTCCTCCAGAGAATCATTAATTTACCGAGTTTAATAAAGGTTTAAACCATGCGAAAAACAGCAACTGCCATCTTTGTGCCTAATCACCCTGCCTTTGCCAAGGTGCTTCGAACCCCTGAAGTTTTACTAGGAATTGCGGGTATAGTGGTGATTTTATTGATTGCCTTTAATGTCTTATTTACGTCTGTGCTGGCTTCGGCGACACAGATTGAAAAAGACATTGAAGCCAAACAGCAAGAACTCAAAGACAAAGAAGCCTTAGATGTTTTATTGGTTCAACTCAAAGGCGAAGCGGATCAAAATACGACCGACCTACTCAGTATTTCACCAGGTGAAATTGCTTCTGTAAGAATTTTTAACTTTGTGAAAGAATTAGAAGGCTTGAGTGCGGATCCCCTTAATTTGCCTGAACCGCATCATCAAGTGTCTATTTTTCATGTGGAACAAGTGTTCGGTGATTCGCCAGAGGTAGCAGGAACGCCAACGACTCCCCCCGCTCAAGCAGGAGCCACTAAAAATATCTTCAGTTCAGAAGTGACCCCTTTCCCCGCTCCTGAGTTAGAACAACTGAAGTTGAATGTGCCTGCTGAACAATACACGTATAAGATTGATGTACGGGGGTCTTATGTCGGGCTCGTCAATTTTGTGAGGAAACTCGCCACCCATTCGCCTTTGGTGGGCATTAAAGGATTGGAACTTAAAGTGGATCCTGACGCCCCAAGCGTTTTATTATTTAGGAATGTTCCGGTCCCTTCACCGTCAGGAGCCACCACGTCTAAGCCTACAGCAGTAGCTATTCCTACATCAGGTGCTACGCCTCCTGCCACGCCAGAAGCGGGGCCGTCACTTCCTCTAAATGCTTCTAAAAAAGCGAGCACCCCTTTGGTGTTGACCCTAACAGTGGATATTTTCTTAAGTAGTGGTCAGGCCACCACCTTAAACACCGATGCTTCTGCTACAATGGCATCAGATGCCACGGCAGGAACGCCTCCTCCTATAGCTTCCGCTATATAAAACGGTCTATGGTCTCTTCGTTGTCGCTACGATTTTTTTGTTCCGTTATGTAGTTCTGTCTACACGCCCTCACAAAAAAATCTAGGCTCCTAGAATAGCCTCATAGCCTGTTTCATCTATCGAAAACTATACAATCTAAAATTAACGCATCTAGTTAGGAAGACTGCTTGAAACTTTGTGTGGTTGGAAAAGGTCGGATGCTTCATGCCTTGATGAAGCCTTTACTTTTGGCACATCAAGCCAAACGTCTTGAAATTGTGGCGATATTGAGTCATTGTCAAGAAAAGCCAATGCGTCAATGGCAGGATGCGGGCATTTCCTTTATTCAATGCCCCCAAGGTATTCAAGACCCTGCTGTTTTAGAGCATCTTCAAAATATTCTTCAGCCCGATGTCCTGCTTTTGGCTTCGTGGGGCGAGATTTTAACGTCACACACGCTGGAAGCCTTAGCACCCATTATGGTGTGGAACTTGCATCCATCCTTACTGCCCGCTCATCGAGGGGTGAATCCCTACATCGCTTGTATTTTGGCAGGAGACTCGCAAAGTGGACTCACCTTGCATCAGTTGGTGGCAGGTATTGATGAAGGCAATATTTTAGATCAACGTGCGGTGCCGATTGAACCAGGCATGTCAGGCTTAGACTTACAAGACCTTACCTTACATGAAGTCCCTTTGCTTTTTGAAGGCGTCTTGGCAGATATTGAAGAAAAAGGCTTAGAGGCTTACCATCATAGTGCTAGAGAACAAGACGTCTGGGGAGCGTCTCATCATCGCTTGGCACACATCACACAAGTGGTCTTAAATCCCCATTCTCCCCTTGACGTTCTGCAACGCCAAGCCCATGCCGTGCGTGGGTGGATGCCCTGTTTGCTTCCTTTGGGGAGGGGATGGCATGTGGATGTTGTGGCGTTTCATGCTCGCTCAAGGAAGGGTTCGTTTATGGTTCAATGGACGCATCCTGCGTCAGGGGAAACGTGTTTTGTTACAGGAAAAGCCCTCTATTACAAGGGTCTAAAATATCCGCTGGTAACGGATATATTTTCTTTATTTACAAGGGTTTTAAGGTTTTTTAAAGCCTTTTGCTTAAAAGGCAAATGTAACAATTTAGGCATCTTTTAGATTAATCAACATATAAATGACTCATATTTTGAATGAAGCTGATACAATAAGGGCATATCAAATAAATGATTTATTTTTTGATTTGACCCTATATCATTACCCTATTCACTCAGGATGATTTTAAAATCATCCTTTTTTTTGCTTGTTTTTTGTGGTATAAGGGGGATATATAAAGGACAAAACCCCCATGCTTAAAAACATTTTATTGACGTTGACTCTTAGCCTTCTGTTTGTAATGAGCAGCCTTTTCTTTGCCTTCGCTGTAGAAACAACCCCGAAGTTTCACTGCCCTGCTCCTCAAACTTGTGTCAACTTCGTCGCCATTAACGATGTTTATGAATGGAAGCCTTACCCACATGAAAAAACAGGTTCCTTAAGTCGCTTGTCGACTTATTTGACTCGCTTGCATGAACGTTTCCCCAAAACCGATGTTTTGTTCGCTGGGGATTTGCTTTCCCCTTCGAGTGACAGCCAACTCACCAAGGGCTTGCACATGGTGCAAGGCTTAAACGCCTTAGGCGTTAAAGTGGCAACCTTAGGCAATCACGAATTTGATTTTGGTGAACAGGGTTTAGCCAACGCCTTAAAGGCGTCTCAATTTCCGTGGTTGGCAGCGAATGTGCAGGTGTTGACGAATACGACCCTCTCGCCAAACCAAATCAAGCCGTACACCGTGATTGAACAAGCAGGCAAGCGGATTCTCGTCTTTGGTTTGTTGACGACTGAAACAACTCAACTCAATAACGTTGCGGGCTATGCCACGATTAAAGATCCCATTGAAACAGCGAAGACCCTTTTACCGCAATGGATTAAAACCGAAAAGCCTGATGCCGTGATCGCCTTAACGCACCTCAATATCGCTGAAGACAGACGCCTTGCACAAACCGTGCCGAACATTGATGTCATTCTTGGTGGGCATGATCATCACCAGTTGCTACAAGTGATTAACGGTGTGCCGATTATTAAACTCGACAGTGATGCTCGAACCGTGGGGCATTTACAACTCAATTTTAATCCTAGTACGACGCTCTGTAATCGTCATTTGGTCAAAGAAACCCCTATTGCAGAATGGCATTATGAAGTCACCGCCTTAACGCCTGCCGACTTCCCTGAAGACAAGGCGTTTGAAGCGAAAATCCTCGAAAAAACACCTGCTCGCTTAGCGAGTTTGGACGACGTTGTGGGAACGCTTCCTGTGACATGGAACGTCAACCAAGAAACGATTCGAGGCGTGTACAGTCCCACCGCTCAACAAATCGCCGAAATCTTGCGTCGTTACCTCAAAACGGATGTCGTTCTCATCAATAGCGGGGGCATTCGGGGCAACCGAATCATTCTTCCTGGCGTATTAAGTCAACGAGACATGTGGCAGATATTACCTTTTGACAACGGCCTAGTAACGCTGAACTTGACGCCCAAACAACTTCGCACGGTGCTTGAAAAGGGCTTTAGCCAAGTGGACACGGAACCGAATTGGGGGGGCTATCTGCATTTTTCGGGCGTGGTGGTGGTGGTGAATCCGAAAGCTCCTGTGGGCAAGCGAGTTCAAGCGGTCTTGGATGCTCGTACAGGGCTTGCCTTGGACGGCTCTAAAACGTTTCGGGTGAGTGTGAATACCTATTTAGCCGAAGGCGGTAATGGGTTTGAGATCTTGAAGCAGTATAAAGACGCTCAAGTGCCTACCGCTGTCGCACTTTCTGAAACCCAAGCGGTAAGCTTAGGCAAGGCGTTTAAGGCGTTAACGCCCCAAGCCTTGCTTGATGCCATGCATCAAGCCCCGTCTGTGCAGCTATTGATTCAACCTTTGTAAAGCTTGAATCAGGATATATATAGTGTTCTTTATAGTATCCGATAGATAAAATTGCGATGCTTAAAAATCGTTGCATCAGCAGACGTCCAAGCACTAAATCCGAGCGGGTGAGCGAATTGCGAATCCCCGAGCGATTTTGCGGACGTCGTGCAACGAGAATGATGCGACGAGGTGGGTCACAAAAGGGGGAGGATTTTCAAGGAGGGGGAAATGAGGGAGGAGAAACGCAATACGTCCTCCCTTCCCCTTCCTTGAACCGCCTTTAGAGGTGTTGGAGACCTTTGGCGGAGCAAAGGTCTCTGACGACGACCAGCTATAAGCGGAGATAGAAATCCCAAAAAACCTAGTAGTTTTTAGGAGGAATAACCAAGTCTTGATCCAACTTCAAGGCATCGCCTTTCAAATTGTTGGCTTTTTTCAAGCGAGCCACATAATCAGGCGAATAGGATCCATAAAACTTGTGAGCAATCCCGCCTAAGGTGTCGCCACTTTTTACAGTGTACATCGTCGCTTTGACGGATTTTTCACCTGTGGGTTCGGCGGTCGGAGTTGCACTCACGTTAGGGGAAGATTTTTCCACAACTTGAGGAGCCGTTACGGATTTAGGGGATTCCTTCACCGTTTCTTGAACAACCGTTTGACTCACGGCATCCATTGCAGGGGTTTGAGGGCGTGAGTTAAAGACCCAAAAGAACAAGGTCGTTAAAATTAAGCCTGTGAGCAAACCTGCCACAAAGGTCAATAACGGGTGATGCTCTTCTTTAATATCAGACAACACTTGGGTGTCCGTCGTTTGAGACCATAGCACATCAAGTTCTTTTTGAGCCGAGGCGGGCGTGGTGTTTTCATTACGCAAGTACACACCTAAATTTTCAGAAGGTGTGATGTTTTCACTCACAGGAGTTTCTACAGAAGGAGTCGCCATAATGGGTTTCCTTTTTTAATTGGATCCATTTACAAGCAAAACGCAAATGGGTGGGGGCAAACTTAAATGACCGAAGCCATAAAAAACGAAAAAGGTGTTTCAATAAAGTCGCACATCAACGGTTTTTTGAGGTGTGATGGCAAAACACTTTGTTGAAATCAAACACTTTTTATAGATACATCCCTTATTATAAGGCAAACACGAAGGACGTGACAAAAATGTGAAGCTATCGTAACAGAAGAGCGGTTTATTGCCCCTTTTTTGTTACATTTCTCCTGTATTTGTGTGATAATAAAGGAGAAATCCCCTCGACTGTACTTAGAGAGAGACCCTCCTCATGCCCCAAAATCCGTTCCCCCAACAGGCGTTACCTACGGCGTATCAACCCCACACCATTGAATCCACCTGCTATGCGTTTTGGTTAGAGCAAAACCTCTTTGATCCTGATGTCGCTTTGAATGCCTGGTTTGACGCCCAAGGGCAGTCAACGCCTGAAGACAAATCGAACATTCCTCACTTTAGCATGGTGATTCCGCCGCCGAATGTCACAGGCAATCTGCACATGGGGCATGCGTTGGACAACACCATTCAAGACGTGTTTACCCGTTGGCACCGTATGCTAGGACACCGTACCTTGTGGATGCCGGGGATGGATCACGCAGGCATTGCCACGCAATCGATTGTCGAGCGTCGTTTAAAGGCTGGCGACGTCGAAGGCTTTCCTAAAGGTACTTTGCGACATGACTTGAGTCGTGAAGACTTTATTGAAAAAGTGTGGGATTGGGCAAAATCCTGCCAAGTCAATATCAAAACGCAGTTTCAACGCTTGGGCATTTCACCCGATTGGTCACGGTCTCGCTTTACGCTGGATGAAGGCTTGAGTGATGCCGTCCGCAAAACGTTTGTGGACTTATATAAAGACGGCTTAATCTATCGAGGCGAACGCATCGTCAATTGGGATCCTGCCACGCAATCGGCGATTTCGGATATTGAAACCGATTACACCGATGAAGAAGGCTATTTATGGCATATTGCTTATCCGTTAACGCACGGTGGAGGCGAGCTGATTGTGGCGACCACTCGTCCTGAAACGCTGTTTGGTGACGTGGCGGTTGCCGTGAATCCCAAGGATGAACGCTACGCCAAATACATCGGGCAGACCGTTTTATTGCCTCTTACAGGACGCAAGATCCCTGTGATTGGGGACGATTATGTGGAAATCGAGTTTGGCACAGGGGCGTTGAAAATCACGCCTGCTCACGACCCCAATGACTTTGAAGTCGGCTCTCGGCATCAGTTGACGCCCCTGCGTATTTTTAATGACAAGGCGGAGCTACTTTCGCTGGACTTCATCCCTCAAGCCTTGCACGGCTTGGATCGCTGGAAGGTGCGTGAACAAGTTGAACACCTGCTTGAAGGGCAAGGCTACCTACGAGCCAAAAATCCGCATGCCCACCGTGTCGGACGCGCCCAACGTAGTGGCGAAGTCATCGAGCCACTTTTGTCTAAGCAATGGTTTGTTAACACCAAGCCCCTTGCTCAAGCGTGTTTAGACGCTTATGAGAAGGGCGAATTGCATTATGTGCCTGAACGCTGGGGCAAGGAATACTTGCGGTGGATGAATAATATTAATGACTGGTGTATTTCTCGTCAATTGTTGTGGGGGCATCGTATCCCCGCATGGCATCATAAAACGAGCGGTGAAATCTACGTTGGCGAAACGGCACCGCTCGATGCTGAAAACTGGAGCCAAGATCCAGATGTCTTGGATACCTGGTTTTCGTCAGGCTTATGGCCTTTTAGCACCATGGGCTGGCCCGATGAAAATGCTCAAGACTTTAAGGATTTTTATCCTACGTCGATGCTAGTAACAGGCTTTGATATTATCTTCTTTTGGGTGGCTCGCATGACGATGTTTGGGCATCAAATGACGGGTAAATCGCCGTTTGAAACCGTGTATATTCACGGCTTGATTCGAGATGAAAAAGGGCAGAAGATGTCCAAATCCAAAGGCAATACGATCGATCCTGTTGTGGTGATTGACGAAAATGGTTGCGACGGCTTTCGCTTTGCCCTAATTAACCTCATTACTTATGGCGGTCAAGATATTAAGCTTTCGAAAGACAAGCTTGAACAAGGCAAGCTCTTTAGTAATAAATTGTGGAACGCGTCTCGTTTTGTGTTGATGCACCTTGAATCAGGCGAGATTGCCAGCGAACTTGACACCGCCTTGTTGAGCGACATGGATCGCTGGATTTTAGGGCGTTATGAGTTTGTGGTGCGTGAAGCCAACCGCATGCTAAGTGAGCATCGCTTAGGGGAATACGCCCAACTCATGCTAGATTTCGTTTGGTATCAGTTCTGTGATTGGTACATTGAATACGCCAAAGCCCCCATGAAAAGCGAAGATGAGGCTCTTAAAGCGAACACTCGCTTCATTTTGCATCAGTTGTTAGAAGGTATTTTGAAGCTCTTGCATCCCATTATGCCGTATATCACGGAAGCCTTGTGGCAACGCTTGCCTTTAAAGAAAGGCATTAGTATTAGTGTTTCGGCATTTCCTCAACAGGCAAACCTCTATTACCACAATAGCAATTTGAATGAAGAAGTGAGCTTTTTGTTGGGCGTGGTGCGTGCGTTGCGTCAGATTCGTCAACAATATAATGTGCCACCCTCTAAGCCTGTCGATGCCTTGTTTGAAGCTTCAGAAGGGCAGGATTACCGTGTGCTACAACGTACCCAAGAGACCTTGCGTCACTTTGTGGCCTTGGGGGAATTGACCATTGAACGCCAGATCACGCAAAAGCCTGAACAAGTCGCCACAGGTGTGGTGGGGCATTGCAAAATCATGGTTCCGTTAGCGGGTTTGATCGATGTCGAGCAAGAAGTGGGTCGTTTAAAGAAGCAAGAAGCGACTTTGAGTAAGGAGCAACAAAAGCTCTTGGGCATGCTGAACAATCCGCAGTTTTTGGCTCGTGCCAGTGAAGAGGTGGTGGCAAAAAACAAGCACTTGTTGGATGAAGTGAATCAACAGCTTCGCCTATTAGAAGAGCAGTTGCAAGGCTTGTTGGGTTAAGCGACCCCCATATCTCTAAAGACGGTTATAACATTAAATCGCCTTGAAAATGTCATACGCTTGTGATGAAATAGAAAAGTAATGTACCTTCATTAAAAAGGCTTTTCGATGATTACTCAACTACCAAGACTCCTTGCCACTGTATTAGAAACACCACTAAAACATCCCCCCCCCCTCACACAAATACATCCCCTTGAAGGCGTTAGGGAGCCTGTTGTCTTTGAAAAAGGGAAACGAGTCTTTAAATATTGGGAGAGAAAGATCTTGTTTACAGATGATAGAGGATTAACCTTCACCGTTTACCAGCGAGATGATATTATCCCTCAAACAGAATACAATAAACGTCGTATGGCATTAGGGAAGGCTCCTTTAGGGCTTGATGGCAAGGAGATTGAATTACATCACATTACTCAAACCTATGGGGGACCCTTAGCGGAGGTCACTCGACATATTCATACAGACGGCAGATTAAAAAACGGGAATTCTTATTCAGATATTTTACACGGATGCCCACCTGAAAAGTTGCGAGAAGTCTATGAGAGGTGGGCCCGTATTTTGGCAGAGTCTTCGCCAAACAATAACACAGAACCAAGAAAAGAGTGGTCCCTTTGGCTTGAAGAACTATTGAGGAAAGGCTTAAGCTTAAACCCTACGACATTTAATCCAATCTTTGGGAGGCGAAGAGAATTTCAAAGACAGAAAATTGCCTATTGGATCGAACGAGGTGAAAAGCTTTTTGGCATAAAACATGCTATCGTTTAAAGGTCATCAATAACCTTAATCCTGAATGTACATTCTGTCCTTGAGATATTTCCGTACATCATCCAAGCAGGATTGCACAATCCGTGTAATGCGAGAGCTGGAAAGCCCCATTTCATCCGCAATATCCTTGACCTGCATATTTTTATAAAAACGACATTCCATAATGTACTTTTCACGAGCAGGCAAAGCCTTAATCGCTTTTTTAACCGCTTTACCCAACTCGGAAATCTCAAGTTCTTCTTCTGGTGTTGCAGCACCGTCGGCAATCGTGTCGAAGCTGGTGGTGCCGTCTTCACTGGTTTGCAAGCTGTCGATCGATAAAATCGTTTCATACACCGCTTCACGGACGCTTTCAATGCTATTGCCCGCTTCATCCACATTGTCACTTTTTTTATGCTTCAGCGTGTACCATTTCAGACGCACCCGAATCTCATTACGAATGCCCCAACGGATGGCGGTTGCCATGTACGAGATGTTTAAGCGAGCCATATCTTCAGGGCTTTTGGTGTTAATGAGGTTTTGAACGGACAACGCCCCAATGCTAATGAGTTCTTCTAGTTCTACCATGTGTGGCGGAATACGACGAAACTCCGCACGCGCCACCCGCTCTACCAAGTTCAAATAATCCGCAACGTTGTTGCTTTTGGTTGTTTGACGAGGCATGACGGCATAGGTGTGTTGGTCTTGTTTAACAAAGTTTTGTTGCAATTGTGGGATGACGGCATCCGTAGGCAAAATCGTTTTGCTCACATTTTGGGCCATGCTAGGTTTTTCGGCCACTTTGGGTTGTTCAAAAGGATTTTGAGGTGAAGTCATGAGTAGAAATCTCCGCCAATTCACAATGCCACAGTATAGATAGACACTGTGGAGAGGGTCTTGTTCTAGGTATCGGCGACTTAAACGGGGTCTCCACGGCACTCCCCTATTTAGTGTATCCGTCAGAGTAGTCTGTGACTCCCATTAAGTGAGGGATAGCCATTCACCGCCTTTTTGTGCGATAATAAAAACAAGTGAAAAGAGGGTGGAAGCGATGGAAAATCTGTTGCAACATAATGAATGGATCAGTGCTCTACTGCCTAATTCTTGGCGGATTATTGTGCAGTTCACGATTTTAGCAGGGATTTTGTATTACGTTCACAACAAGTTTATTCGCTATAGCCATGCGGATCACTTGGTTAAAGGTTTATTTATTGTACTGATTTTACTGGTGGGGCTGTGGGCGTTGGCTCAAAAGTTTCAATTCATGATTTTAGAAATCGTGTTCCGTACCAGTATTCAATTACTGGTTATAGGCTTAATCGTTATTTTTCAACCTGAATTACGCCGAGTCTTACTCTTTTTTGGGCAAAATGATTGGCTGAGTCTAAGCACCAATGCGTCAAAGCCCACTCTTTCTTATGGAGAACCTTGGCAAGCGGTGAAAATTTTAAGTGATGTGGTTCGTTTCTTGTCTAAATCTAAGACAGGGGCGTTGATTGTGTTGGATTTAGATCCTGATGAGTCGTTGGACGCTCACTACCTCGAAATGGGTACACCGATTAATGCTATCATTTCGTCTCCTTTAATTTTAACGATTTTTCATCCCAATACGCCTTTGCATGACGGTGCTATGGTCATCAATCGAGACAATCATATCGTTTCGGCGGGGGTTCTACTTCCTTTGACAGAAGACCCTAATCTAAGCTGGCGTTACGGCACACGGCATCGAGCGGCGATTGGTTTGACGGAAATTTCTAATGCCATTTGCTTGGTCGTTTCTGAAGAAACAGGGGCGATTTCTTTTGCTCAAGATGGTAAAATTACGAAGTTGACGTCCCCAGAAAGTTTGACGTCTAAATTAGAAGACTTATACGCTACAGAAGTTAATGACGAAGAAGAAGAAAATACGCAAGGTGTTTTTTCCTCCCCTGTGAGTCAGTTAATGGACTTGGCTCGACGCATTCAAAATAATCCCAAAGGGTCTTTTTGGTCGAAGTGGAAGAGCTAGTTAAGCAGACGGTTGAATATAGCCTTTGCTCAGGGTGTTGGATTTCCCTACCTGACGAACTTGGCTTATTTTTTCGGCATAATTGACGCGTTGATGATGAATCGCACTTAAGCCTTTGGTAAAAGACTTCTTAATTTTCCAGATTTCTTGCATGGTGATGGGGCATTCATCAAATTGTCCGTCTTCAATGCGTTGCTTGAAAATGACTTCCAATAAGGCATCGACTTGATCAGGGGTGGGGGCATTTAAGGCACGCACGGCAGATTCGGCGGCATCTGCCAACATGACAATCGCTGTTTCACGCGTCTGTGGTTTGGGCCCTGAATAGCGAAACTGAGCTTTGGTGACGTGATCTCGACCTTCGATCTTGAGGGCTTGGGCGTAAAAATAGCCACAAATGAGCGTCCCATGATGTTCAGGCATAAAGGCTTGAATGGCATCAGGTAGTTTGTATTCTTCACCGAGCTTCATGCCATCAATGGGGTGAGCGGTGACGATGAGTTTGCTCATGCGAGGGTTTAAATAGTCATGCGGATTTGACACGCCAAAATAGGCTTGATTTTCAATGAAATAAATCGGACGCTTCATTTTGCCAATGTCGTGGTACAAGCACCCCACACGCGTCAACAAACCATTGGCGTTAATATCGTCTGACGCCTGTTCAGACAAGGTCGCCAGCAACAGGCTATGATGAAACGTCCCAGGGGCTTCGACTTGTAAGCGTTTAATCAAGGGGTGATCCAAGTTCGACAGCTCGAGTAAGGTCAAGGAGGAAAGGAAATTAAAAAGATATTCAAGAGCAGGAGACAATCCCACCGAAAGGAAAAAAGGCAAGACACTGGCGAATCCACCTGAAATAATAAAAGAGCTTAACGAAAGTTTGTCTAAACTTGGGTAGACGAACAAGAGGTTCACCAGCACGATGCCTCCCCAAAAGAAGGTTGATTTCACCAAGTCTCCACGAGCTTTGACGACCCCTCGCTTATAGAAAAAGTAATTTTGAAGCGACACGCTCATAAACCATAGCACCCACAAGGTATGGCTCACTTCCGAAGGCAAAAGCAATAAAAAGCCCAAGAACGCCAGCAACACCGAAGCCGAGCGACGAGGGACATCCACCACATAGGTACAAAAGCTAAAGGTGGCACTAATCGCCAAGACCATAAGGTAGAGGTAAGGCGACTTCATAAAGGCAAGGGCGATATAGGTCATCGTCACAAAACTCACGATGAAATACGCCCGTTGTCTGCCTTTTAGGGTGGGGAAGCTAAACCATAGCCACGCCACCGCCATGAGCGTGTACAAGACCAATGGCAAAATGGTTAACAGCCCAGTGGGGTTCGGGGCAAGGCTTTCAAGGGTTTCGCCCATTGAGGCATCCTCTCTTCGTATACAAGGGGATTGTATCACAAATTTACCACTTATTTTGAAGTTTAACATGATTACCTTGTTTGAGGTACACTAAGCTTTATTCTTAGTCAATTTAACCCAATTTGGAGACGCTCTTCATGTCACACGCTCATCCTGAACCCATTGCGATACTAGACTGCGGCGCCCAATACACCAAAGTCATCGACCGCCGTTTACGACAAATGAACGTGGAATCAATCATCTACCCCATCGATGTACAAGCATCCGTCTTGCAAGACGCAGGCATTAAAGGGATTATCCTCAGCGGAGGGCCTCACTCGGTGTATGAAGCAGGATCTCCGCAGTGTGATGGGGCTATTTTTGATCTAAACGTGCCTATTTTAGGCATTTGCTACGGCATGCAGTTGATGACCCAACATTTCGGAGGCATCGTGGAAAGTTGTTCTCGTAAGGAATACGGCGAAACCGAAATCTCGGTGGATGCGGAAAGTCCTTTGTTCAAAGGCTTAAGCGCCACGCAACATGTGTTGATGAGTCATGGCGATAGCGTCACCCAACTCGGCGAAGGCTTTGTGGCGATTGCCGAATCCGTGTCTGAAGAAGCAGGTAAAACGGTGAACGTCCATGCGGGTATTGCTCATCAGAGCAAGCCGTTTTATGGCGTGCAGTTTCACCCTGAAGTGGAACTTAGCACAGAAGGCACCGTCATGCTTGAACGCTTTTTATTCGACATTTGCCACCTTTCAGGATCCTTCAAACTGGCGGATCGCCTCGAAACCATGCTCGCTGAACTCAAGGCTCAGGTGCAGAATCGTCCTGTCTTTGTGCTGGTGAGTGGGGGTGTGGATTCTTCTGTGGTGGCGGCGGCGTTGATTAAAGCCTTGCCTGCTGAACAAGTCTATGCCGTGCATATCAACACGGGCTTGATGCGTCAAGATGAAAGCGATCTCGTTTGCGATGCCCTTCAAGCCATTGGCTTAACGCATCTTAAACGCTTGGATGCTCAAGACTTTTTCCTCGATTTCACCACGCTCGACGATGCAGGTCGTACGATTGGGCCTTTGAAAGAAGCTACCGATCCTGAAGAAAAACGCCGTTTGATTGGCGATGCCTTTTTCCGCTTGATTGATGCCGAGATGAAAGCCACGTTGGAAGAAGCAGGCGTTAGTGCGGATGATGTCTTGCTCGCTCAAGGGACGTTGCGTCCTGATTTGATTGAAAGTGGCAATAAGGATGTTTCTAAAACGGCTCAAAAAATCAAGACGCATCATAACGATGTGCCGCTCATTCAAGCCCAGCGAGAAAAAGGCTTAATCGTCGAACCCAACCGTGACTTGCATAAGGATGAAGTCCGCCAAGTGGGGCGTTTGCTCGGTTTGCCTGAAGCCTTGGTCATTCGCCAGCCTTTTCCAGGACCAGGTTTGGGTGTGCGGATGCTCTGTGCCAATACCGCTTACGGCTTAGACGCTTACGATACGCTCAATGCGGATCTTCAACGTGTGGCGAGTGAGTTTAACTTGCAAGCCGTTTTATTGCCTGTTCGCACCGTCGGCGTGCAAGGCGACGGACGCACCTATAGTTATGTCGCAGCGATTGAAGCGGAAGACTTTGACAGCATCCACGGCTTTAAAGCCGTGCGTCATGCCGCACGAGAACTTACGAACCGTCTGCCCTTGATTAACCGCATCGCCCTTAATATCGCACCCTCTCGTGCCTTGGCAAGCTCGATTAAAGCGATTACGCCCACCACGCTCACGCCTGAAGCCATTGCTCAACTACAAAATTGGGATGCTCATGTGACATCGTACACGATGGCTCATGCGGATTTCAACGCCATTAGCCAACTACTTGCGGTGATGTTGCCTGTGGCGGCAGACGGTCTAGGTAGTCGTTCGCTTGCGGTGCGTGCGGTAGTGACCAGTGACTTTATGACGGCTCGCCCTGCGTTAGTGGGGCAGGAATTGCCTGAAGGCTTTTTGTCGGGTTTAGGTTCCCATTTACAGGGACTCGCTGGGGTGGGGCATGTGTTTTATGATGTCACCAGCAAGCCTCCTGCCACAGTGGAGTGGGAATAGGTAGGATGAGTACATACATCGGCATGGACTTCGGTAAAAAACGAATTGGCGTCGCCTATTGCGACGACAGCGAAACGTTTTGCTTTGGCTTGCCCACACTCTTACGAACGAAAATCCCCCTCGCTGAAATCCTTCAGCAAGTGTTCGCCCTCATCGATGCTAAAAAAGCCGTCGCTCTGGTCATGGGACTCCCCCGCAACATGGATGGCTCGGAAGGCTTCATGGCAGATGCCGTCTACGATTTCGCTGATGCCTTATTAGCGGCTCGCCCTGAACTGCTGATTTATCTGCTGGATGAACGACTCACGTCTAAAATTGCGGAACAGCATATTCGTGAATCGGGTAAAGCCCCCAGTCGTCACAAGGGCTTGATTGATGAAGAAGCGGCTCGTGGGATTTTGGCGGACTTTCTCAAGACGCCTCCTGAACGACGAAATCTTTATACCGCTATTTAAGCTTTGAAAAACTTTCTAGCTTTAGTAGGGCGGTATAGGTCGGTAAAATGTAGAGGGTTTCTCCTTCTTTCACGCCTGCTAACGCCAGATACACGGCTTCTTCTAAACACGCTTGCACCTGCGGATGCCACGACGTGTCCAGCGTCGCATGTTGCAGACGGTTCGCTAAGTCATACGTCCGTTTACCACTCACCGTGTAGCGTTCCGCATTCGGATGCGTGGTCAGTAATTGCTCGAAATCCGCATCCCAAATCCACGAGACATCTTCGCCGTCGGCATAGGAATCGTTCAAAGCAATCAGAATGTGTGCATTTTGATCATCACACACGGTTTTAATGACTTCAGAGGCACCTGCAGGGTTTTTAATCAGCATAATTTGCACGGATTTACCTTCAATCACACGCTTTTCAGCCCTGCCAAACATGGCATGGTGCGTGGCTAATGCCATTTGAATGGCGGTGACGGGCGTGTGATAATGCCCCGCAACAGATGCCCCTGCTAAAACATTATAAGCATTATACAGCCCCAATAACGGGCTTTTCAAAACAATTCCCTGCCCGAGTACAAGGTGATCCAGCCGCAGATGCCAGCCGTCGGCTTCCACTTGTAGAGGCGTGATGCTGGCGTCTAAATCAGGGCGTTTCAATCCACAGCCGTCACAAAACCAGTCGCCCAAGTGAGCAAAGCTACGACTTCGGTACAAAACGGTATGCCCACATTCAGGGCAGTTCGCCACTTCTTGCGGATGCGGTACCGTTTTTGCCAAGCCTGTTTCGGTTTTTTCTCGTGCGTCACGACTTACATTTAAACCAAAATAAAAGACGCCAAGCCCCTGCTTTTCAGCGTTTCGTCCCATACCCACCAGCATGGGGTCATCCGCATTAAGGAAGATCGTGCCTGTTGTAAAGGGAATGCCTTCTTCGATAAAGGCCGCCGTGGTCGAAAGCTCTCCATAGCGATCTAATTGATCTCGAAAGAGGTTCATCACCACTAAATCCGACGGCATCACCGCTGGGGCGACCTTGCCGACGGTGGCTTCATCCGTTTCTAGCACCGCTACTTGGGCGTGATAAGCTCCGTCCCACCCAACCGCTTGAGCCAAGCTCGTGGTGATGCCATACACCAAGTTCGCCCCTTTTTCGTTAAGCAAGCAGGCATTGTGATTGGCTTCAAAAATGTCTCGTAAGAAGGTGGCAGCCGTGGTTTTGCCGTTGGTGCCTGTCATCATTACACGAATAGGCGGTAATTTTTTGCCCAAAGCCTTTAAAAAATGGGGATGCCACCTTAAAGCCAACTTACCAGGTAAGCTTGTGGCGGAACCCTTGCCACTCATGCGAATGAGCAAGCTAAGGGCTTTGACAAAAACGCTGGCTAAGGCATCGTTGATCGTCCAGGTGGAGGTGTTGAGGTCTACGTTTTTTTTAAGTGTCATGGGATTATTTTACACCGAAATCTTTAAAAACAGTTATACTATTAGATGTTGTGTAATAAGGAAGTTCAGTTGACTACGTCTTTCTCTAAAATTCGTCATAAAGTGCCACCCAAATTGTGGGCGTTGGCGATGCTTGCGGTGCTTTATAGTGCCGTGGTATTCGCAGGCTTTTTGACGCCTTATGCCCCCAACAGCGTGCGTGAAACGCAGTCGTATCTGCCTCTTACGCCTATTCAATGGCGAAATACGCAAGGGGCATGGGTGGCTCCCTATATTTTTCACTATAAACGGGTCTTTGATGCCAAAAACCTGCGTTTCACCTATGAACCCGAACTCAATAAGCCCTATCCTTTAAAGTTGCTTGTGCAAGGCGAGCCTTACACGATGCTGGGCTTCATTAAAAGTGACTGGCACTTGCTTGGTGTCGAAAATCCAGCGAGCCTAAGCTTCTTGGGGCGTGATGTGAACGGCAGAGACAATTTTTCAAGGCTCTTACATGCGGGACAGATTTCCTTGTTTATAGGCTTTTGTAGTTTGTTGGTATCTTTACCCTTGGGGCTAAGCATAGGAGCGTTGTCAGGCTACTTAGGCGGATGGGTAGATAATCTATTGATGCGATTGACCGAAGTCTTAATGTCGATACCGTCAATTTTTCTTTTGGTGAGTTTAGCCGCCTTATTACCTGCGAGTTTAAGCAGTGGCGTGCGATTTGTTTTGGTGTCTATGTTGATGGCAAGCATCGGCTGGACGGGGCTGGCTCGGGTCATTCGAGGCTTGGTCTTAAACATCAAGCAAAACGCCTTTGTTGATGCCGCTCGTTGTATGGGAGCCAGTCTGCCTCGCTTGATTTTCAAGCATATTTTGCCACAAACGGCGTCTTATGTGGTGGTTTCGTTGACGTTGGGCGTACCTGGTTATATCTTGGCGGAATCAGGCTTGAGTTTTCTAGGTTTGGGCATTCAACAACCCGATGCAAGTTGGGGCAATATGTTGAAAGAAGCTCAAGAACTCTCTAATTTACTAGAGCATCCGTGGATGTTGGCACCAGCGGTGTTTATTTTCTTGGCGGTGTGGAGCTATAATTTGCTCGGCGATGCCTTGCGAGATGAGTTGGATCCCAATGTGAAAAAGCTTTTATAGCCCTATTTTTTGGATTTCTAGCTCCGTTTATAGCTGGTGCTTGGACGTCGACTTGTGCAACGATTTACACATTTCATTTTTTATCCGAAAAACTATACGCTCGCAATGACGGACAAAAGGCTTGCCGACAACGCACTAAATGCGAGGCTTCCGAGACATTTTGCGGACGGCAGGAGCGAAAGGAAAGCGAGAGGGGTGGGATTCTTAAGGGAGGGGGGCGACCAAGACCCTCCCTCCCTTAAGCCGCCTTTGGGGGTTTGGGGAGTCTTTGGCGGCACAAAGACCCCCAAGCACCAGCGTGAAACGGAGATAGAAATCCAAAAAATCGAAAAATGTTCATAAAATCAGAGGCTTAGAGATAAGTGAATGGTTCTAAAAAAGTCTTTAATTCTTCTGTTAATTTTGGGAAATGGTATTCTCCCTTCTCCAACCAGCTTTTTGTTGACAGATAAGACTTAGCTTGAAGATATTCCAAAAGTTCATCATGTGGATAACAATATAACGTTGACTTCTCAATAAAGGCAATATAAACATCCTTACCGATGTATTTTTGAAACAATCCGAATCGTCCTTTAATCTGTATTTTTAGAAAAGTATTCCCATCTACATGACACGCCAAAGCATCCGCCCCTTGCCAATCGTCTGAAAGTCTCATCAAGTTGAAACCATATTCAGCCAAAGTAGACGCTATTTTGTGGTAATTATAGTTTTCTTGTTGTTTGGGCGTTAATTTTTTATAAGAAATTTTTGAAAATGTCATATCCAAACTCCATTTTAAAAAAGAAAAAACACCCCGAACAAGATTCGAACTTGTGACCGTCCGCTTAGAAGGCGGATGCTCTATCCAGCTGAGCTATCGAGGCATTTCTTCAAACTATATGCTAACACAAAAATATAAATGTAGCCTTTAGAAATCTGAAAAATCATCTTTTTTCAAAGGGGTTTTCACTAAGTTCAGTCGTTTTTTAACAGGGCTTAAAAAGAATAAACGCTTGGTACTGGCGACAATCACCGCTAAAGGTAAAATGAATAAAACCCCCCACAAGCCTGCGACATCCACACTGATTAACAAAATAAACATGAGAATCAGCGGATGCACATAGTAGCGTCTGTCAAATAAACGAGGGCTTAAAAGTTTAGCCCGTAATATGTGAAACGCCCCTGCAATCAAGCCCAAAATAAGCAGTTTCGTTAGTGCTAGTTGTGCCATGAGAATCAAGGCAGGCAATAATAAGCCTAACCAAGGCCCTAGAACAGGAATAAAACAGAGGATGGCGTAAATAAAAGCGAGCAATCCTGCATAACTTAGCCCCAAGCTTTGAAAGACGACGTACATAAACACACCAGACACCAGTGCAATCACGGCATAGGCTTTTACGGTGCGAAACATCAACACTTGGCTGAGTACGACCCCACGAGCCAATCGGTTATTGCGACTATTCGGTAAAAAGATGGTGACTAATTTGGTGATTTTGGCACCGTCTACCAGCAGATAAAGCGAAATCAATTGCCCCATTAAAATGTAGAAGAACGGTGTAATACTTTTGGAACCTAAGGTATATAAGCCCCCGACTAAATGGCTTTTTAACAAATGGAGTTGATCCGTAATGACATGCGGAAGCGTGAAGTCTAAGTCTTTCTGAAGCTGCCATAAGAGGCCTTCCACACGATGAAAGGCTTTTGGAATGAAGTGCTGTAATTCGTTCAATTGAATGCTTAAAGAAGGTAAAATAGTGACAACAAACACAAAGAAAAAGAAGATAATACAGGCATACGCAATAACCACGCTAACATGCCGAGATACTTTGAATGTGGGCTTTTTTAAAATTTGGCAAATAGCTTTAATGGCAATATTAAGTAGGGCATCGACAAATAAAACCCAGCATAAAATAATAAAGGTGAAGTTATAGGCTCCCACCAGCATCATAATCTCATTAAAAAGCAATTGAATGAGGTGGAAGCCTCCAATGAGTAGTATGAAGCTTCCTAAAATGCCTAAGTTTACTTTGAGCCATCGGTAAGAGGGCGGTATGGATGAAGGTTTGACAGATATAGAAGGGGGCATAAGGGTTTCTCAATAGGTCGAGGTTTTTGTAGGAGTAAGGACGTCGGGTTCGTGATCGTTGAATTGAAAGGTTTTAAATCGTTTCAACGTGACTAGTGTAATCGCGGCGAAGGGAATGGCAAGCAAAATGCCCAAGACGCCTCCAAGCTTTCCACAAATAATGAGGGAAACAATGATAAAAACGGGGTGCATGCCTAGAGTATTACCAAACAATTGCGGTTGAATGATATTGTCTTTCAAGGTTTGCCACAGGTAACTACTGGCAAATACGCCGAACAAGGTGGCAAAATCGCCTGTTAACGCAATCATGAGTAAAGCGGGGGTAAAACCAATATAGGTTCCCACCACAGGGAGGATCTCGGCAATGGCAAAAATACTGGCAAGGAGCAAGGCATAATTCACGCCAAACACACTGTAAATCAAAAACATGTAAAGCCCTGTGAGCAAACCCAAGAAGACTTGTCCTTGAACAAAGGCAAGCATAATTTTGTGTAAGTCATCGACAAAGTTATGGACGTGTTGACGCAAGCTTAGCGGTAAATGGGTGTACATGCCACTTATGGTGCTTTGTCCTTCTAGTAAAGCGTAAAAGACGTATACAATCAGCAGCACCGTCCATAAAATGCGGGTTAAGCCCACACTTAAAAACACGTTGCCTTCGCCCACGCTGAGTTGAAACCATGAGGCAATGGATTGCATTACCGCAGGGGGGACACGCCACGTCATGGGGTGAAGGGCATCGTACGATTCAATAAAGGGGAGTCCCTTAATGATGGGAATTAAAGAGGGGTATTGATGTCCGATGGTATCGAGCTTCAATTTAAGCCCAATGGTCATTTGCGTCAACGCATAAGGAAAGTCTTTTAAAAAGGCGAGGGTTTCTAATTTTAAGGTCGGCACGACTTGTGTAAGCACGATTGAAATTATGTAAAGTCCGATAAAATAAACCGTCGAAAGTACAATAAGCCGTAAGAGTTTTTTACGTTCCCCGAAAGAAGAAGGACGTTTCCATAACGCCATTTCAATTACTTCAAAGAGTTTGAGTAAACCCTTTTCAAGCCACAGTACAGGGGCAAGTAAGAGGTAAACAAAGACGGTGCCTACCACCAATAGAGAAACAGTTAAGGGGAGCAACCCCGCTATGTAGCCGAGAGCGTAGATGTTGAGAAAGAATAAGACGCTGACCCATAGACGGGTGGTGTAACGGTCTAAATCGGGTATGGACGTGACACGAAAGCTTTGCGTGAACACGACTTATCCCTTTGATGCTTCGGTTTTAATAGGCGATTGAGCAGGCGACGCTTTTTCTGTGGAGGCTTGAGCTGTTGGGGTAGGAGAATCCAGCCAATCGTCCAACGCTGTGGTTGCCCATTTTTTGAGCCGGCAAAGTCCTGAAAGCCCCCATGACTTGGCTTGATTTAAGGCAGAAGCCCCTTTTCCCACGGTTCGCTGAATGAGATCCACCCCTGAATCCACTTGTTCCACCAAACGAGCCGTATGGCTGGTAATGGCTCGCAAATCTTGAATTAAAGGCACTAAATCAAAGCGGGCAATGTTGACAAAGTCTAAGGCGTGTTGCAATAAGAACACGGACTTGTACAACAAAAGAGCCAACAAGACGCCTACAGGAACAAGCAATAACGTAAGGAGTTCGATCATTTTGGCGAGCTGAACGTCAGCTAAAGAATTGGCGAACATGGTTTTCTCTCTCTATGACGGTTTAAACTTGCAACGAAGAAACGACTAAATGGCTTCACTTTCTTGCGTATGCTGGGCGGCATCTTCCGTGTCGAGATCGTCATCATTCCATGACTCATCTTCACGAGACTTGGCTTCGTTGATCTTTTTAGCGTCTTGGCTGGCTAGCCATTTGTTCCAACGCTTTTCAAGGGAATAACGTTTTTCATCCAAAAATTGGCGAGCCTTGCTATAAGGGTTTTCCACTTCTTCTTTCAAGTGTTCGACACCTTCTTTGAGGTCTTCATTGGTGTCGTCTACCCATTTTTTGGCCAAACGACGGTTTTCCGTACCGCTATGGGGGCTGTAAAGCAAGCTTAGTAAGGCGCCTGTCAAGGCACCGACGAGCAGTCCTGCTAAAAAGTTTTGTAAGGAATTGTCTTGAGATTTGGACATGGTAAGGTGTCTCCTTTTTCTTTAAAGTGGAAGTCTACTTAACAGTTTAGTGCTTTTAGCGGATTTTTGCAAACGTTTTTATAAAATATAAACATTTCAAGGGGCACCTTATTTTATAGAAAGTAAGAAAATGGTGTACAATAGTTCTAATAAAGAAGGAAAATTGATGTATGCCCTTGTTTCAAGCTGATGTTCTGCCTCCTGCGGTGGACTACCCTGAAATCACACCCTATAAAACCTATCGCCTGCCTGTGTCGAACTTACACACGCTTTATGTCGAAGAAAGTGGCAATCCCAACGGTGTGCCTGTCTTATTCTTACACGGCGGCCCCGGTTCAGGCTGCAGCGAAAAGCACCGCAGGCTCTTTGATCCCACGCTATTTCGCATCATCATCCATGACCAACGTGGGGCAGGACGCTCTACCCCTCATGCCAGTTTGCAAGAAAACACCACATGGCATTTGGTGTCTGATATTAACGCCATTCGTGAGCATTTGGGCATCGAGCAATGGGTCGTCTTTGGCGGATCGTGGGGATCGACCCTTGCTTTGGCGTATGCCCAAAGCTTTCCGCAACATTGCTTGAGCTTGGTCTTACGAGGCATCTTTTTAGGCACGGCGGATGAAGTCAAGTGGTTGTATCAAGAAGGGGCAAACGCCCTGTCGCCTCATTTGTGGCATGATTTTGAAGATATTATTCCTCCTGAAGAACGCCACGACATGGTGGGGGCGTATTATAAGCGATTGACAGGCGTCAACAAAACTCAGCGCCTCGATGCCTGTAAACGCTGGGCAAGGTGGGAAATAAGTAATTGCACCTTACAAGTGGATGACGCCTTTTGCAAGCAGTTTGAAGCGGACGATCACGCCATTTCATTGGCTCGTATTGAATGTCATTACTTTATGAACAACTGCTTCTTTGATGCTAAAAACGAGCTTTTGAATCCCCAACGGCTCGATGCGATTCGGCACATTCCCCTAAGCATCGTACATGGACGCTATGACTTGGTTTGTCCGCTTAAAAATGCGTGGATCTTGTATGAAGCCTTGCCTCATGCGGATTTTTACTTAGCTCCTGAAGCAGGGCATGCCAGTTCTGAAAAGGGTTTGCGAGATGCCTTGCATTATGTGGTGCATCGTTATGGGGAAGCGGTGCATGATCAAAAAGCCATTCAAGCAGGCTAAAAGGACGTTCCCGAGATGATGAATGCTCGAGCCAGCACCCATTTTTCGACATGGTTTTTGCGTCGTCTGATTGAAGGCACGGTGACCTTGTTTTTTGTGTTGCTTTTGACGTTTTTCTTGCTCCGCTTGATGCCGGGGAATCCCTTTGATGGGGATAAAGGCTTGTCTCCCTTGGTGAAACAAGCCTTAGAAGCACGTTTTCACTTGAATGAACCGATGTGGATGCAGTTTTGGCTTTACCTGAAAGGCTTATTTCACGGCGATTTAGGGCCTTCACTCACCCAAGAAGGTCGCTTGGTGGGGGATATGCTCAAGGAATCCTTGCCAACCTCTTTTGGTTTGGGCTTTTTCGCTCTCGCTTTGGGCGTGCCTTTAGGCGTAGCTACGGCGGTGTGGGGCAATGAAACGCCGTCTAAAAACGTCATTGGTGCCTTGGATTCCATTGCCTCTTTATTTTTAGCCTCACCGAGCTTTTTGGTGGCAGGCGTCTTGATTTTGAGCTTTAGCGTCGGCTTAGGATGGCTCCCTGCCGCCACGCTCACCACGCCCTTGCACTGGATCTTGCCTGTGGCGACCCTTGCCATTGTGCCGTATACCTTCACCTATCTCTTGCTTAAACAGTCCCTTGCCGATGAATCGTCTGCCTTGTACTTGCAAATGAAGTACGCCGCAGGGATTCCTCATGCTCAAGTGCTAATACGTCACTTGTTGCGGAATGCGTGGTTGCCTTTGTTGTCCCTTGCTGGCCCTCTTGTCGCCAACGTGATGACAGGGTCGTTTGCCATTGAAGTCTTGTATGCCATACCAGGATTGGGACGTCAATTCGTGTCTGCCATTATCAACCGTGATTACACCGTTGTGATGGGGTCCACCTTGCTTTATGCGACTTTATTGCTTGTGATGAACCTACTTGCGGATATGTGCATCGTGGGGCTAGACCCCCGCCGTCGGGAGGCTTAGCATGACTCGAAAATCGCCTCCTATTTCCGTGAGCTTATACATCGCTTATGTCATTTTGGGGTTGACGCTCGCTTTAATGTGCGTCGCCTTTTTCAGAGACGCCACCACCATTCATCGCTTTGACGCAGGCATTCTGCCCTTCAAAACGTGGGTGTATCCCCTCGGCACCGATGACTTGGGGCGTGATTTACTGGCTCGTCTTTCCGTCGGTACGCAAATCTCGATGACCGTGGGCATCGCTACGGCTTTAGTCGCTTCCGCCTTTGGCAGTGCTTACGGCTTGCTCGCTGGGATGCTCGCAGGTCGCTTCGGCGATGCCCTGATGCGTGTGGTAGATATTCTTTACAGCTTACCAGGACTTATGGTTGTGGTTTTATTAAGCGTCTTTTTAGAGCCGTTGTTATTAAACGTGGTTCCGCCTAGCTTGGCTCCTGTGGCGAAATTGAGCAGTTTGGTGATGGCATTGTCTTTCTTTAGCTGGCCTGAATCGGCTAGGCTGATTCGGGGGCAGGTTTTGGCGTTGAAGGAACAGGATTTTGTCGCCGCCTTTTATACGCTGGGTGGGGGGTTGCGTCGTTTGATTGTGGTGCATTTTTTGCCGAATCTGGTGCCGTATGTCATGATTAGCATTATGGTGGCGGTGCCTCGTGCGATATTGACGGAATCGACGTTAAGTTTTATCGGGCTGGGCATGGAAGCCCCCTTGAGCAGTTGGGGGACTTTGGCGTATGAAGGCTGGTTTCTTATACGAGTACAGCCTCATGTGGTGTTAGAAGCGTCGTTGGCGATTGCCTTAAGCATGTGGTCGATGAATACGCTCATCCGCCACCTAAAGGCTCGTTGGGCGGTATAGGTTAGTTCTATGCTAGAATAAGGCATAGAAGAGGAGTTTCTATAAATGTTTGGAATCAATGGGATTAACGTCGAAAATAACTTAGAAGTAAACAATACGAATCAGTTTACAGGTATTGAAGGGAATCTTAATCCTGCAATCAAAATCTTTAATGACGGACTTTTATATTTGGGAAATAATTTAGGGAAGCCTCTTGTAGATGTAATGGATTGTCTATTGAAAGCTTGGATAATTGAACAATGTCATACGAAACCTTATTTTTCTATGGCGTGTGAAACGAAATTATTCCCCCTCTTGAAAAATGATGTCGTTCCTAAGCTTTTTGAGATCCCTGAAGAGCATAGAATATCCCCTAATATACGAATTGCTAAAGGTGTATTTGAAAACGTTATTGATTTAGAAGCACATGAAACGACCTTGCAAGAAATGTTTGCCAACTTGCTCGCTGGCAGTATGGACAACCGTAAAAGCGAAGGGGTTCATCCGTCGTATGCCAAGCTGATTTCTGAACTATCAGAAGAGGATGCTCGGTTTTTAAAAATATTAAATCAAGAGCGGATGGTTTTGTTCTTAATTGTTTATGATCTAAACGAGAATAAAAGTCATTATGTTTATAAGGATACCCTCAATTATAGTAATGTAGATAATCTTGGTGTAATTTTCGATACTGTAATACATCAAGGTCTTGTTTCTCAAAACAGCATTTATCCAAAAAAGAATTATTCTATAGATATATTAAATGATGCGGTTAAGTGGTTTAATGAAACAGAGCCGTCGACTTTAAATGCTTTAAATATAGTTGATCGTAAAAATGTCAGCATAAATCGTTACTTAATGGAACTTAGCATGAAAGGTCAACACTTCATGCGAGCCGTCACGTTAAAGGAGTCCCCCACCGATGAAAAATCGTGAAGCAATTTTGAGCCTCCTTCGACAAGTCCAACCACATTTTGGGGTTTTTTAATTTAATCGTTTAAATGGTATAAAAAGGGATTTAACGCCCCCAGCGTTTCACTGTCTAAATGTAGAGGGGCCTCCCAAAATGCTTGCCATTCTTGGGTAGAAAGCCGTTGTACAACAGGCTTAGTATAGGGCGAGTAAGGTTTAATGAAATACGCCAAGGCTTCTGCTGCGAAGACCTTAGACCCCGTCCCCAAACCTTCAATCGGGAATAGCATCCAAGACGCCAAGGCCTCTAGCCCACAATCACAAGAGGTATCGTAAGCGTTTATCACCGCTTCAGGTAAAGCGATACGTACCATGGGTAAGCCTGTTGAGGCATCCACTTCAAGAGGTAAATAATGGTGAATAAAGTCGTTTTGCTTGGCGTGAATGTCTTCAATACAGTTCTGTACATGTTTGGCGTGTTTTAGTAAGTGTGCTTCGACGCGGGCATCAAAAATTGCATCGTGGGCTTTTACGGAACGAATATCACCTTCGGTCAAGGCCAGCAACGCATTTAAAAAATCAGACGAAGGCAAGGTCATGGCTTGTGCGTAAACGATTTCAGATGTTGGGGCTTGCCCTGTTTTATTTTCACGTATGATCCAGCGTCCGAAAACTTGATGATACCGCACCAATTGCACGACAATAAAGACGTCCAGCATCGAAAAGCCCCAGCGTCCCAAATAGCGTTTGATTTCTGCCGAAACCTTTAATGGATGCAGGGGGTCAGGGGAGAGTTCAAATCGTTGAAAGGCATAACCGCCTTGTTTACTTAAATCATGAAAAAAAGCGGCGAGCGTTGTTAAGCGTTGCCAATGAGGGGGAATGCTCTTAAACGCAGGGGTTTGGCGTGTTTTGGTGACGACTTTAGCGGTATGCACATCTAAAGTGAAGTCATGGGTTTGGTGTTGCGTGTTGGCTTGCCCTCGCATGCGTTGCCACTCAGGTACAAAAGCTTCTAGTAAGCCCACGTCACTGGCTTGTAAAAAATGACCTTCTTCGTTGGTTTCAATGGCTTCAAAAAAAGCGGTGCTTTCGATCGTTTGAGGCGTTTCTATCCTTTGCCATAATGACATCATATGTTTCACTTACCTCATTGTTGAATTATAGTGTATCATAGGATGATGAACTTTTGAAATCAAACAAAAAGGATTTTTTTTATGAATGCTTCCACTAAAGAACCCTTAGGCAACAAACAAGACGGTGCCTTTTGGACATTATTGTATGGTTTGTTTTTCTTTGGTTCCTTTCAAACCCTTTATTTCTTCCAGCACCAGCTGTTAACCAAACTTTATGAAGCCACTCCAAATCCTGACTCATTTGTCAAATACATATTAAGTTATTATGGGGTGGAACATCCCTTTGCGTTTATGTTTGTAGCCATCAAATTACTTTCTGCCATTAGTATAACGCTTATTGTTATGGCGGCCTACAAAAGCTTACTTCAGTACTGGAAGTCACAACGTAATGCCCTTTCTCCAGAACAAGTGAAGTGGCAAATTGAAGATTTGAAAACTCAAATCGCTTTACTGCGAGATGAAAATCAACAGCTCAAATCCTACGCCGATACCTTGAAAGCTACTCTTGAAAAAATGAGCTAGGACTCATCAGTAGGGGGTAAGGGCTTTATAGGCTTTAAGACTGAGGCTTTGCTCACATTAAGCTTTCCTGAGAAAGGGTTAGCCTTACCTAGCGTTAAACTCGTTTTATTTACCATTTGAGCGGGTGCCTGTTTTTCAAAGGCTAGGTGTTCTTCAGCTTGAACTTCCATAAGGGGGCTTAAAACCAAGTCTGTTGCTACAGAAGTTTCTTCTCTGACTAAGCGTGCTGCCTGATCAAGTACTTCATTGGCTTGATTCACGGACTGTTCCGCTAAAACCGATGCTTGCGTATAGCCGTTTGTAAACATGTCTTCAAACGTATAAATGGGGATACTTTGGTTTTTTCCACGCACTTTAATGCTGCCTAGGCTATTTATTTCAGAACCCAGATGAATGTTCTGGCATTGTTTTAATGTATTTTCTGAAAAAATAAGGGAGGTATGAAAAACTTTGGTTTGATCCTGCAGACGAGCTGCTGTATTGACAGTATCTCCAATAGCCGTGTATTCAAGCTTATTTTTAGGGCCCACAAAGCCCACAAAGGCAAAGCCACTATTGACAGCAACCCCAATACTAAAGTCAATGTTTCGCTCTTTCTTCCATTTTACCGCCAATGATTCACTAGCGGCAATCATTTTACGCCCCGCCCGAAGTGCCATATCCGCATGTTGGGTGGATTCAAGAGGGGCTCCAAACATAATTAAGGCACCATCCCCTAAAAATTTGTCCACCGTGCCACGATATTCATTGGCAATTTCTTCAATTTGTGTGTACCATGTATTCAGAATTTCTGTCACTTCTTTGGGTGGTAAGTTTTCAGAAAGCTTGGTGAAATTACGAATATCCACAAACATACTACTAATGTCAATCCTTTTTCCACCAGCCGCCAGCCGTGTTTTTTTGGTTTTGATTTCTCTTAAAACCGATTTCGATACCAATTGAGACATATTCAATTCTAAGTTACGAAGATTTTTTTCTTCCACGATTCTCCAGTAATATTCAGCAACGATTAAAGAAATCAACGCCACTGCTGGTGGCGTAACAAAAGGATAAATAATGTTGAATGATTTAGGCATAAAACACGCAAATAAAGTATATAAAGAAATACTAGTGAAGCTCAAAATCATCGGGAATATGGGCTTTCGAATCAATAAGCGAGGTAAAAAGCTCATCATAGATAACAAAGCCATTGCCACCCAAAGATGCCAATTAGGGGCCTTGTGTAAGGTCTGTTTTTGCTGAATATTGTCAATCGCAGTGGCCACGATATCCGCTTCAAGATGTCTTTCATGTAAAACGGTACGTTGTGTTAAGGCACTCATAGAAGTTAAGTTGGTAAGCACCACCGTGCGTCCCTTAAATTTAGACATCAAGGCAGGGTCATAATTCTGGTACAAGGTCAGCATATCAGTTACAGGGCGTGTAGAAAAAACATCCCCATAATAGTAACCACTATTTTTAGACCACCTTAGCATAATGCGTCCATGGTCGTCTGCCTTGACTTGAAGCATCTTGGTTCTGTCCATACGATTGGGGAACACGGTAATAAGCTTCCCTTCATGAAAGGTGTTTCTTTCTTTGCTTTCCAACCAGGAGGCATTATTTGTATGGCTTTGCCCATTAAAGTGTTGCATCAAGCCCGATACCGCCATGCTAGGAGTAGGGGGGGGGGCTTGCCTCATGTAGTGAAACTCGTTAAAATCTTGTGGGGCATAAACGAGTGGGAAAAATAGATTGTCTATATTCTTACTGGTAAGGTCTTCCACATTTTGATCGCCTTGACCATAGATCCCCAAACGTTCATCCCCTATA
This sequence comes from Gammaproteobacteria bacterium, assembly GCA_040375445.1. GTDB lineage: Bacteria > Cyanobacteriota > Vampirovibrionia > Vampirovibrionales > JAJTHC01 > JAJTHC01. The sequence goes on from JBEISK010000003.1 coordinate 63,975, forward strand.
TGACGCTCACCTTCAAGTAATTTAGAAACAGGGTAGCCTTGTGTGATTTTTAGGGTGCCTGTTTCCCAACTCTGCCATTTGGTGTTGTAGGTATGCTCTGGTGTTAAGGCTAGCACTACATTGGGGATTTTTAAAGTTTGTAAATCTTTCAGTAGGCTATTATAAAAATGATTGTTTAAGCTGTTGGTGTGAAAACGTTTTTTTAAAAAATCGGTAGATTTATCATCTAAGCCTAAAATAAGGGTCTCTTCACTTAGTGAGGCTTCTGTTTTTTGTTGCCATTTCATATATTGCTTTAACGCTTCATATTCCGCCGAAGGCAATGAATACAAAAGAATGATCATTAAGATCAACAAAACTCCCCCTAAAAAAAACTGTGATTTTAAGGTGATTAACCATGTTTTAAGGGAATCATTAATTTGCACAATTAGAGACCTTAGTAGTAAATATTGAGACGTCCTTAATATATCGAGACTTTGCTTGATTACTGAACCCCCTTCCTTCCAATAATGGAGGAGCAATACAATTTTGTGATTATTAGATACAATACAAATATAGACGCCCCCTAACTAAAGAAATCTATCCTCCCTTATGCTAGACACTTACCTTATTGCCAATATCAAAGAGGTTGGGCTCATCCGTTGGGAATATACGGGGCATCCTTTGCAAGTGTATATCGCTCCGTTTCAGTGGTACCAAAAGGAAAAACAGGACAATGCCAAGCATTACGAGCAAATGATTTGGCAAGGCTTTGAATTGTGGTCACGCCTTTCAGGGGGTGTTATTACCTTTCATCGTGTTGCCACACTCCATGACTCTCAAATCAACGTCGTATGGCGACGGGTAAACAGAAAAAGCCTTGGACATTGCGAATATACGTGGGATCCTAAAGGTCGTATCTATTCTGCGGAAATTTCTATTGGCTTAACCGACGGGAGCGTTCATCATTATTATGACAATCCTGAAGAAGTTAAACGCACGATTTTACATGAAATCGGGCATGCCTTGGGGCTAGGGCATAGCAATCATATACGAGACATTATGTACCCCACGCATCAAATCGGCGTCAATCAAATTTCCATGCGAGATGTAGAAACCTTAAGATGGCTTTATAAGCTACCCGCTGGTTTTGATTATTTAAGTGAAGCCCAACGGCTGGGCTTACCTATGGAATCACGCATTGACGAGGTGGTGGAAGTAATGTATCTCACCCCTTCTTATTCAGCCACGTCCCAAAGTATTGAGACATCAACGTTTACGACGGTTTTAGAAGACGTTCAGGCGGGAGGGAAGGGGTTAGATATTCAAGCCCAGCAAGACTTGCTTACTCAAAAAGGACGTTATTTAATGGCAACCAGCTTGATTCAAGTTGAGCCACTTCATATCGTTCAGCCGCCTACGTTTGAGGCGGCACCCAAAAAACCTACATCCTTATGGATACCCCCTAAAAAACGCCCTTGAAAAAAGACAAAAAAAACCTGTAGCGAAATAAATCTACTACAGGGGGACATAGGCATATCATAGGGAGGAGAAAAGAGAGGGAGGGAAATTAGTTTAGCAGGGGATTTAGCCGTTTGACTTGGGGTGTTCAGGGAGTTCAAAATTTCGATGCCCTTTTAGATAGGGGTACAGAGCCTCCGGTGAAGAGAGGTGGAGGGTCTGTACGACGTGCAAAGACAGAACGAAATTGGGTGGCGTACCCAAAAAAGAAAGAAGGCGATTGCACGAAATCGAAAACTGAACATTGGAACATTAAGAAGGGGGGTGGATATTTTCTTGAAGAGAGGGAAGTGTGGGGTGTGATTCGCTTGATTTGCTTGCGTCTCACACCTTAATAAAGGCATGCACGGGTTTAGAATTGCCTAATTGTAACACTTTGTAAATGCCTGTTTTTTAAACGATTAAAAAAGCCTTATTTTTTTAAGATTTAATGGGTAGAGGAGACACTTTTCTAGACTTTTGAAAAGCCTTCTATAAGAATGCTACCCAAAGCCCCCTAAACTAAGGAGAGCTTTGCATTTTTATACCTTTTCACTCGATACCTAAATAAAACTCATTCTTAAAAATAAAAAGGCTTCCCTGCATGCGTTTGACGTCTTGGATGACACTCCTTACACTACTTGTCTTGCATCCCCCCACATGGGCAGCGGTGCCGTACCGTCCCGCGCCCAATACCCCCGCTTACCTGCAATTTAAAGCCTACAATGAACCCGCTGGCTTTGTGGAACATGACTTGTGGTGGATTGAAGAAGAGTGCTTGCGTCGAACGCACCCATTGATAGCCCCCGATTTTTCAGGTTACGTGTATGGGGAAGTCCTGTTTTTACCCGATGTTCGCCAAACCTTTAGCACCTTGTATTGGGTGCCATTACCTAAGTTGCCGTTTGTGCGCTCTTCAATGGATTTAAGCCCCCCTACGGTTCAAAATACGCAGGATCCTCGAACCTATTTAAGCTACTTTGATGAAGAAGCCATGGTACAAAGACGATCCCCTTTATTGAAGGTGAACCAAGGGCAACAGAAAAACTTTTCCTTTGAAACACTCACCCCTGTGGATTGGTCTGCCAATAGCCAACGGCTTTTGTTTAAGCGCCGAGCAGGTTTGTTTTATACAGGCTTAAGGGCAAGTGATGTATTGGTATGGGACGCCAAAAAAGGGAGTGTTTCATTATATCAGGAACTCACCCGAGCCTTAGCTTATCACTTTATTACCCTTGGTAAAGGTCAAGCCATGAATCCCCGTATTTCGACCATGGCGTGGGACGTGGAACCCTTAGGTTGGAAAGAAGGGTCGAATGATATTTTTTACTGGCGAGCGTGGGCATATACCAATTACCCCGAAAAAACACGGTATCCCTTAGGGTTGTGGAGTTATAATGTTGCTCTAGAAGAAACGCGACTCTTGAATGTGGATGAATTCCACATCCCAAAGGATGTGGCTCAAAACGGCTTTGTCCCTGTCTTGGATGTCACCAATTACCCGAAGGCTTACCAAAAAAAGCAAAAGGGGGATGAAGCTTCCAAGATGAAACGCCCCAAACAGCGACAAATCTTTTTTTAGTGCTATAATTAAGTGAGCGTTATTTAATTTTAAAGAGATCCACTGTTCATGTACGCTCCTGCTCTTCCGCCTTTGTCACCCAAGCAAAAAATGCCAGATGTTTTACCTAAAGGCTCAACATCTCATACTTATATGCCTTACAACAATGTGCAAGACATCCCCACGAATTACATGAGACGCCAAGGTCGGCTGAAGCGTTTCTTTGGTCGTTTAAGCCTGATTAACGTGGTGCTTATTTTTGCCTTTTTAGTCATTTTAGGCACGGTTTATGCGTGGAAGGTTGCGGTTAGTTCTCGGTTAGACGCTCAAACCCAATCCGCCAAAGTCTTATACGAAGAAAATATGAACTTAGAAGTGGAATTGAATCAGTTGCGTTCCTTTCAAAATATTCAAAATCAAATCGCCAAAGTCCCTTATTTGCTTGCTGCCAAAGAAAAGTATCAAGTGCAATCCACCCAAGCCGATTGGGATCAACCCATTTTACTCGGACAAAAACGCTTAACACGTCACCCTAAATACATGCCTTTGGCCGGCTTTTAAACGGCATTTAGCTTTGAGCCTGGTAAACTTTAGCTAATTTTATGATAGGCTAAAGTATTATGAATACAGAGAAAAACAAGTATTATAAACAGTCGCACATTTTTGAATGCAAGTTTCGGGTTTAATGAAATTATTCGTTGGAAAGGCATTAAGCTCAAAGGGTGCATTCCCATTAAAGTCGTAGAAGCCCAAGAAGCCTCAGCGACACTGGACAAGGTCAGAGCGGTTCCTTCGAAAATTACAAGCCTTTGAGCCTATCCACAGGGGAAACAATGGACGTGACTCGTAAGCCGAAATTGTCTTCAATAACGACCACTTCCCCACGAGCAATTAACTTGCCATTGGCGTACAAATCTACCGCTTCACCCGCCACACGATCTAGCTCTACAACAGAACCTCTCGTAAGTTCAAGAATGTTTTTAATACTTAAATGAGTTCGTCCCAGTTCAACGTGCAAGTTAAGGTTAATATCCATTAGCAAGCTCATATTTTCTTGTTGGTCCCCTTGTATAGAAGGGGTGTTGACGTCAAACGTACCATAGTGAATGGGTTGGACATGGGTACCCGCATTGGGCGCTTTAGGGGTCGATGTCCCCGTACTATTGCCTGTGTAGGCATCTGCTAAGGTACCGTTTTGCTGAATGACTGGCGTCCCGGTTGAAGGAATGCCACCATAGGGAATGGACGAAGGGGGGGCTGCTTGTTGGACTGTACCGACACCTGCTTCTTCGGCAACAGCCCCCACAGACGCGTAGGCTGGGGCTTGAGCATCGATACCTTGTACCGCTTCAGTAATACCTGATGAAGCTCCCGTTGTGGTGGCGACATCTTTGGTCGGTGTCACTGTATTGCCTTGAGGCGGTGCCAATAAAGCCACCAAGTTTTCGGCAAATGATTCAGATACCAACGCCACAAAATCGATGTTTTCATTCAGCCCGGCATGATCATTCAATAACCAAGTCCCTTGTATCGAATAAAAGGGAGCCATTTGAAAGGGCTTGGTATAGTTAATGAGGTTTTCATTCGTTTGAATGTGGGCTTCCGTGTGAGCCATAGCTAAAGGGGTTTTAAGTTGAGGATTCACCCCTTGAACAGCGCCACTAATCATTTGATTCAAGGCTTCGCCTAGGGCAGATACTTGCATATCGCTTAAGGGGTCATCTGTCGGCACGCCTGCTCCGCCTAACATCAGATCGGCCAGAATTAGACCTTGCTTACTTTTTAAGAATAAGACGATCGGCTCTGTCGTGGCTCCCTTGAGCTGGCTTAAGCCGATAACAGGAGCATCATTTTCAAAACGCTCAGGTAAATCGAGCCATTGCGCATTTAAAAGACTTTTGAACGATTTAAGTTCTAAGTCTACTCCCATCATCATGCCCATGCCTTTGGCACCTTTGTCAAAGAAAGTGTTGAAAAGTTGATTTAGATCGGAAGTTTGGTTAGAATCAAGTGCCATCATCATCATGGAACGGTGTCCTTCTAGGTTGAAAAAGAAATACTGAAAAGAGGATTTAGAATCTTGGTTAAAAAACCGTCGTTAAAAAACAGTTGGGTATAAGTCATCTTCAAGGGCATCACCACTAGACGTGTCTAAGGCAAATCCTTTCAAGGCCTGTGGTTCAGGCACCTTATTTTGAATGTATACCGCCATATTCTGGCGTAGCACCCCTGGTTGACAGAAAAATTTGGGTTTATGATTAATACACATTAATAAATCATTACCTGCTAGACGATCTAAGCGAATGACATCGCCTTGCTTAAGCTCAAGGACTTTAGCGACATTCATGCGGGTACCCCCCACCAAGACTGCTAAAGGTACTTGAGCGTAGTACATTTTTTCAAGCAATTCGTCTTCAAACGTAGGGACTTCTTCATTTTCTTCAGTGTCTTTGGTACTAAACAAGTGCGACGAACTCAACGATTCGATATACTTTTCAAGCATTGGGTAAGGGTAACAAATACTAATTAAGCCTGAATCTTGGTTGCCCACGGTGACTTCGAGGGTCACCGCCGCAACGATTTCGCCTGGTGGGGTAATTTGAATGAGGTGGTAACTTTCTTCTAATGCTTTTAAGGCGTATTTTACAGGAGCAATACCCTTCCAGCTGTCATTGAGGTTTTTCAAAATTTTCGTAAAGGTGCGTTGCATCATATTGGATTCAAGATCACTCAGATCTCGAGGTTTACCACGTCCACCGCCCGATCCACCCAGCATGCGATCAATCACACACATGGTGATTTCATGACTAACCCCCAGCAACATTTGACCCGCAAAAGGAGGTCCTTCCACAATACCCACTGAAATAGGACGAGGCATTGAACGCACCAGTTCGTTATACGTGAGTTGATCCACCGAAACCACATCAATTTCAACGTTTGTTCTTAAAAAGGACGTAAACAAAAGCCCTGTATTTCGAGCAAAAGATTCATGAATGGTTTCTAAGGCACGCAACTGATCTTTAGAAAATTTGTCGGGACGTTTGAAGTTGTAAACCTTGTAGTTCTTGTCTTTTTCCGCATTCACCATCTCCAAAATAGTGGGGTGATGAGTCTCCCCTCCCCCTACTTGTGTCGGAGTTTCTTGAAAAATAACCGCCCCACTCTCTGAACTACCTTGTGCCACAGGCGTGGGTACAGGAGCCGTTGAAATGGTTGAAAGTAGGCTGTCAATTTCTTCTTGCGAAAGCACCATCATCATCATGTACGGCGTTGTCCTTCTTCATGCGGTTTTTTGAGTCATTGTCCAAAATAGAATGGCTAAAATACCTTGACACTTATCGTTGAATAATAAAGTCTTGTAAGTTAATACGTTGCACCGTATATCCATGATTACTCAATACGGCATTCATCTCGCTCACAAGCTCATCTTTAAAATCTTCTTGCCCTTCAAGGGTGGCAATTTGTGAAGCATTACGTTTCATTAAAGCAGTATTGACGATATCTCTTAAGGTCGGCACATAGACATCCATTTTTTTGACAAAAGCTTCATTACAAGCCGTCGCAGGATCCGTAGCACCTTTGCCTTCGCCGCCTTCACCGCCATGCTCACCGCCTTCGGCTTTGGCTTCAGGCTTACCTTCTTCTTCAACAGGTGCATTACAATCTTCACCTTCAGGAACGGCAATCGCTAGACTCATTTTGGCTTTTAAGAATTGCGTACTTTTACTGGCTTGACTGGTTTTAAGGCTCACAATAAACTCTTCCATGGGCAGATTCAAACCAAGCCCTGGCGTCTTGGGGGCCTCCTTGCCTTCAGGTTTTTTCCCTTCTTCGCCTTCGGGCTTTTCACCCTCTTCGCCTTCTTCTGAAGCAGGAGCAGGCATGGCTTTTTGAATCATTGGCACAAGTAACGATGGGCCTAGAAAATACAAGGTCGCTGCAGGACCTACGACACTGGCAATTAACATCACAACAGCTAAAATAATAGTTTGAAACATGGTAAGTCCTTTGGAAAGTGGAGAAGGGGCATCTTTTTTACTTGCTTTGGGGGCGTTTTCGTCAGAAGGGGCTGGCTCCTCAATTTTTGCAAGGGGTTTTGAAGATTTAGGCTTAATAGGTTTGGCCATCATCATCTCGGGCATCCTTTATTCAAGAGGCGATTCTCTCTCTCGGCTGATTTTTGTAATAAAGTAGGGAACTACTCTTAGCTTAACGAATAAAAAGGGACGACTTCCCAAAGAAAGGTGATATTTCCACCAAGCGGTTTAGAGATTAAAACTAATAATGGAGAAGACGATAGACTATTCTAGGAGCCTAGATTTTTTTGTTCTGTTATGTACGTTTATTTACATAACAGAACAAAAAATCGTAGCGACAACGAAGAGACATCGTAAACTCCATTATTTAAGCTTTCCAAATGCTGATTAAGGTGGCGACAGCCCACAAGGTAAAGGTGATCGCCGTCCACTGTTGCGTAGTTGTATTGGCATAACTTGGCGAATACGCATGAGCGATCGCTAAACTTTTATAGTTCGACGCATGAGGATGCTTCGTATTATAAGGCATTGGAGGGTACTGTAATTGATTGGGTTGAAACATATATGTTTGAATCTTTCTTCAGTTTAGAACTAGTAATGGAGTAACTCTTGCGTCTGCGATGAACGCCCTGCCGTGTCTTCATAGGCAGGCAAATACGCTTCTAAATCTCGACGCAACGCTTGCGGATGCACCTGCTTCCACACGCCTTGCAAGCCTTCTTGGATCATTTTGCGTAATTGAGCATCGGCGTGGTTATGGCGTTCAAAGTGTTCAAGTAAAGGCATCCACACGGCACGGGTGCTTGCCCATGCGTAAAGGCTTACCAAAAAGGACGCTCCAGCGAGTTCAGGGGTCCACACGCCTTTTAAGGCAAGCAATACCGCCAAGGCATTGATGAAACTTGCCACAGGTAAGAACTGTTGCACGCTGTTAAATAAGGTATTGAGCAACAAGGCATCTTCGGCTTGAAAGGCGTGTTCTTGGGTTTGGCAAAATTGACGCAAGTCCCCTTCGGTTTTAGCATCCAATAGATAGTTCACACAGGTTTTCAAATACGCATGACTATAATTTAATCGAGGCAAATGCTTTTCAAGTGCGACTAAACCATTTTTACGAGCAAAGGTGGCGGTATATTCCAACTCATCAATGGCATCTAAAATACGTTGACTAGACGGCGTAATGTCGTCGTAGACGTCTAAACTTTGCCAGAGGGTTTCGCCTTCTAAGGCGGTGTTTGGGGTGAAGAATCCCCATAAGGGCAGGGCAATGAGGACGCTGGCTAAAACAGCGGTTTCTAAAAGGCTTAAGCCTAACGCTAAGGGAGCCACTGCAATACTGCCAGCGGTCAAAATCAGGAGCGGTAACACAGCGTCTTTACGGCGTTTGGGCGTAAAAATAGATTTTATCATATACGTTAAAGTCTCTCTCTATTCATCAAATATACAGGTCATCTATAACCAGTATGACGTTTTCAGTGGGTGGATTCATCCTGCAAGGGGACTAAACCTTAAGGTGGGTATGGGACGAAGCTCCTATATTCGAGCGAAAAAGAAGGACTTTTCAAGAAAGACTAGTCTAAAACGACCATTCTTTGCTACAATAAGTACTATAGTCCGTATTGTGATGATAGAAGAGAGTCGCCGATATGCCCAGTCTTTCACGTTCTGCTCGTTTCTTTGTGGCGTTTTTTGCCCTGTCTATGATGCTTAACGTCCCTGCCTTTGCCGTAACCCCACAAGGGCTTTACGAAGAAGTGTGGCGTATCGTCAACAGTCGCTATGTCGATGAAACCAAGAATCATCAAGATTGGCGGATTTGGCGTCATCGTTATGATGAGCAACTCAAAACCAAAGAAGATGCGTATATCGCCATTGAAACCATGACCGCAAGCCTAGGCGATCGTTACACACGCTTCTTGCAACCTGAAGAATTTGGTGAAGAAACCCGCAACATTCAAGCCAAACTATTTGGCATTGGTGTTCAAATTGGTGTGAAAGACGATAAAATCGTCGTCATTGCGCCGATGGAAGGCACGCCTGCTGAAAAAGCAGGGCTGAAATCAGGCGATGAAATCATTAGTATTGACGGCAAGCCTACCAAAGGGCTTTCCATTAAAGACGGGGCTAAACTCATTCGTGGCGACAAAGGCACTTATGTGAAAATCGGTGTGTTGCGTGCCAGTAAAGAAATCGTCTATACGGTGATGCGAGATGAAATCGCCCTAAAATCTGTGAGTGTTACTGCTCCGTTTGAACTTAAAGTGCCATCTGAAGTGGGTTATGTGAAGCTTTCCACCTTTATGAGCAAGACGGCATCCGCAGAACTAAAAGAAGTCTTGATTAAATATGCGGACAAACAAGCCCTGATTTTAGACTTACGCTCCAATCCTGGAGGCTTGCTCACCAATGCGATTTTCATCGCCGATTTCTTCTTGAAAGGCGGTGGCATCGTGTCGACGGTGGATCGTAACGGCTACAAAGTCATCACACGAGCCACTTCGGATCAACTCAGCACTCAACCGCTCGTCGTCTTGATCGACGAAGGGTCTGCCAGTGCCAGCGAGATCTTGGCAGGAGCGTTGAAGGATCATCAACGAGCCGTTTTAGTTGGCAAAAAAAGCTTTGGTAAGGGACTTGTGCAAGAAATCAATCCTTTAAGCGACGGAGCAGGTTTTAATGTGACCAGTCAACGCTACTTAACCCCCAACGACACCGATATTCACAAAAAAGGCATCACGCCTGATTATGAAGTCAGCTTCAAAAAAGAAGATGTCGATGCGAAGTGGGATCCCCAACTCGCCAAAGCCTTAGAGGTCATTCAACAAGATTTTCACATTACTTTAACAAATGTGCCTGCAAAACCTGAACAAACGGTTCAAGTTGTCCCTGTGACCAAAGCTTCGGCAAGCACGGTGAAAAGCACCACAACTTCAAGCAAGGTACAGACGTCTGTTCCTAGCCTAGATAGCAATACTGCGGTACCCACCCCAGAACAGCCTAGCTCATTAGAAACGAAACAAGACGTTCCTCAAAAATCTTTAGAAGAGAATCAATAGCGGTTAAAAAGGAAGTAAACGCCCATGGCAAAGATACTCGTTGTAGATGATAACCCAGCCATCGTTGAATTGGTTAAAATCAACCTAGAAATGCAGTCACACGAAGTGTTGACGGCCCCTGACGGCTTGCAAGGTTTCGCCATTGCTCAACAAGAATTGCCGCATCTCATTGTGTTGGATTTGATGATGCCGAATGTGGATGGCTACACCGTCTGCCAGCGTTTACGTAAGCATCCTGATTTGAAAGATACGCCTGTGTTGATGCTCACCGCCTTGGGTGATATGGATGACAAGCTCAAAGGCTTTGATTCGGGTGCGGATGATTACTTGGTCAAACCCTTTGAAATTCCCGAATTATTGGTTCGTGTGAGAGCCTTGTTGCGTCGTACGAAAGCAGCGATGCCGTCGAGTGCCGCTCAAGAACTTTTATCCGTAGGCCATTTTACCCTTATTTCGGATAGCCTTGAAGTCAAGGTGCAAGATACCATTGTCAAACTCACACCGACCGAATATGAGATTTTGAATGCCTTGATTCAAAATCACGGTCAAACGATTGCTCTTGGCAAGTTATTGCAAGAAGTGTGGGGCTACAACCCTGATGATGATGTGGAAACCTTGCGTGTTCACATTCGCCACTTGCGGGTCAAGCTTGAAAAAATCTCGCCTGATTTAAAGTATATTGAAACCATTTACGGTGGTGGCTACCGCCTTTGGCCCGAAGGCAAGGCGTCTTAACGTTTCTTAAGTGTCTTAAGGAGACATTTAGAGTATGCCAAGCAATCGACGTCCCCTAAAGGTAAGAGATTTCGCTATTTCAACTCAAGTGGCTAAGTTCCTTAGTCAACAAAACATCACCCCAAACCAAATTTCGGTGTTAAGTATGCTTTTCGCTGTTTTGGGAGGCTTCTGCTTCTGGCAGATTCATTCACAGGCAAGCAATCCTTTTCAAGAAAGCCTCTACTTTGTGAGTGTGGCGGGTTGTATCCAATTAAGGTTGCTCTGTAATTTGCTGGATGGCATGGTGGCGATTGAAGGAGGCAAAACCACTCAATCGGGCGAACTTTATAACGATATTCCCGATCGGATCTCCGATGCGATTTTCTTTATTATGGCAGGCTATGCGGTGAATACGGTGTCTTGGAACAAGGAACTCGGTTACTTGACGGCGATTTTGGTTGTTTTAACGGCGTATATCCGATTTTTAGGGGCTTCTATGAAGGCACCTATGAATTTTCAAGGGCCTATGGCAAAGCAACATCGCATGGCGGCGTTGACGATTGCTAGTTTGGTGAGTGCGATTGAAGTCTTTTTCTTTGACGCTCATTACTTTTTGACCTTTGCCTTAATCCTGATTGCCTTAGGCTCTGTGCTGACGTGTTGGAATCGTATCAAAGCGATTTATGACTTTGTGGAGGCTCAATAAAGGTGCGTGTCGAAAGTCCTCTTGCCTATATTGGTTTGGCGGTTTTATTTGTCTTGATTTTGGCATCGGTCGTGACCTTTATCATCAAAAAGCAGCAAGGGCATTCCCTTGCAACACAAGGCGTCGAACTTGATCAACGCATTCGTTCTTGGTGGTGGATGATGATCCTTTTATTTGGCTGCTTATTTCTCGGGAAATTAGCCAGCATTACCTTATTTATGTTCATTAGTTATTTGGCACTTAAAGAGTTTTTTTCAACCGTACCCACGCAGCACGTTGATCGTTCTGTTTTGTTTTGGGCATATTTAAGTATACCCTTGCAGTATTATTGGGTATACACGGCGTGGTATGGAATGTTTTTGGTCTTCATCCCCGTGTATGTCTTCTTACTTTTGCCGTTTCGTCGCGTGCTGACCCAAAAAGCCGAAGGTTTTACGCAAGCCATGGGGATTATTCACTGGGGGGTGATGTTGAGTGTTTTTTGCTTGAGCCACATTGCTTTTTTGCTACAAGTAGATACTCATTCAACTGCTTCAAGCGGAAGCTCCCTCGTCTTATTACTTTTATTGACGACTCAATTTAATGATATTGCTCAATATATTTGTGGCAAAACCTTTGGCAAGCATAAGATTATTCCTCAAATAAGCCCGAACAAAACATGGGAAGGCTTTATAGGAGGCGTTATTTGTACAACGATACTTACCAGTCAATTGGCTCCTTTATTGAGTCCTTTTAGCTTTTCACAAAGTCTTATTTTAGGATTGATTATTAGTACGATGGGCTTTGTGGGAGATGTGGTCATGTCTGCCGTGAAGCGAGACTTGGGGATTAAGGACTACAGCCAGCTCATTCCAGGGCATGGAGGCATTTTAGATCGTTGTGATAGCTTGATCTATACAGCCCCGCTCTTCTTCCATTATTATGCGTATCTTTACTATTAAAATGAAGTAACTTATGAAAAAATATTTGTACAAACTACTGTTTTTTGCGTTGTGGATGAAGCCCCTTGCATTTATTCTAATAGGCTTAAACATCGTTAGGGTGGGGACGCTGCCGACTGAAGGACCTTCAGTGGTCATTGCGAACCACAATAGCCATTTAGACGCCTTGATTTTAATGAGCCTGTACCCTTTACACATCATAAATCAAGTGCGACCTGTCGCTGCAGCGGACTACTTCTTTAAGAACAAATATCTTAAATGGTTTGCCTCCCGTTGTTTAGATATTGTCCCGATTGATCGCCATAATAGTAAATTAAATGAAACCTTTGAAATCTGTAATACCGCTTTAAATAATGGGCAAATTCTCTTGCTCTTTCCTGAAGGGAGTCGTGGCAATCCCGAAGAACTGGGAAAGATCAAGAAAGGTCTCTTCTATATGTTGAAAGATCGTGCTGATCTCACTCGCTTAAAAATTGTCCCGGTGTTTATGTATGGATTAGGCAAGGCTCTGCCTAGGGGAGAAGCCTTATTGGTTCCCTTTAATGTGGATGTGATTATCGGCAAAGCGCTTGTTTTCCCTCAAACGTCTAAAGACTTTGTTCACGCCATTGGGCAAACCTTTCAAGACTTACAAAGCTATTGTTTACATAAAGGGGTTTTTCAAGAAAAATAAAAAACGTAAATCCTTGCCCCATCATATTTTTTAGTGTACACTAAGGGTAACACATACACATTTTAGGGACCCCCCATATATGCCTGAAGCTTCTTCCCCCTCTTCTCAACAGACGCCTTCACCTTCTGTGCAGCACAAAGTGCATAGCCCTGGTCCTTCTGCGCCTAAAGCCCCCGATGCTGGCATCCAAAAAGGCGGACGCTCTGCCGTTTCCCCTGCGGAACAAAAACGCCAAGCCGATGCAAAAATAGGGACGCCTCATGCATCTTTACCCCAAGCCATGCCAGCCCTTCCCCCAAGGCAAGGTGCCTCTTTCTTAGAATCGGTGCGTGAAAGCCAGCAAAACTTTCGCTCCGATTCTCGCATCAAGCAATATGAAAAACCCTTGCTCACCGTGGATGTCAACGTATTCACCATTTGCGACGGTAAGCTCAAAATATTGCTCGTACAACGTAAGGCGGAACCGTATCACAATATGTGGTCAATACCTGGGGGTTTCATGAACATCGGGGAAACGCTCGATGAAGCTGCCAACCGTCGGTTGTTTGACCGAACAGGCGTAAAAGAGATTTACCTTGAGCAGCTGTCGACCTTTGGCGAACCTCGGCGGGATCCACGTTCTCGGGTTATCACCGTGGCGTATATTGCTTTAGTCGCCTCGCATCGCTTGCAGTTGGATGTTCACGCCAATGAGGAAACCCGCTGGTTTGATGTCGACAATCTGCCGCCTTTAGCGTTTGACCACCGCATTATTGTGGATGTTGCCATTAACCGCCTGCGTGAACGCTTAGACATTTCAGGCTTGGCGTTTCAATTATTAAGTGAAAAGTTTACGTTGACGGAACTTCAACGGATTTACGAAACCATTTTGGGCAAAAAGCTTGACAAACGTAACTTC
>JBEISK010000034.1:0-18026 GCA_040375445.1 Gammaproteobacteria bacterium
CTAACCCTCTCCCAGGGGGAGAGGGGACAAGACAAAACCGCCTTATGCCCTACTCCCTCCCCTTTAAGGGGAGGGCTGGGGTGGGGAGTAGATCTAACGTAAGGGTCTTGAAATCCCCCCCTCTCCCTAACCCTCTCCTAAAGGAGAGGGGACAAAACCGTATTTTCTGCCTTGTCCCTTCTCCCTCTGGGAGAAGGCTAGGATGAGGGAAACACCAGCTCTAACGGGACATCCCGAAGCCCTCACCCCAACCCTCTCCCAGAGGGAGAGGGAGTAAAAGCAACGCCACTTTTTGACAAAAGGGGCGTTTTGGCGTATAGTGAAGGTATCCAAAAAAAAGCACCGCTCTAAAGCGATGCCTATGTCTGAATAATCTGGTTTGAACAAAAAAGAAGTCACGGGTTGTCTGAAGACTCGTGGCTTTTGTCTATGTTTCTATTCTATCGCATTTGAGAATCATTTGCAAGTAAAACTTTGCAATTGCTCTAAATGCTCTATTTTGCTATGATTAGACTGTCTTGTCCCCTCTCCTAATTTTAGGAGAGGGAAGAGAACGTCTGAAAGACGTTCGAGGGTGAGGTTAAACCACAAACGAAGTCTAGGGTTTAACCGCCCCCTAACCCCCTCCTAAAATTAGGAGGGGGGACAAAGCCACTAGAACTGGAAAGGATCCCCCATGCGTTCATTGTTGCGTTCCAACACCCTAGAGCTTGACACCCTGCACCAGCTCATCCGCACGGCACAAGGCTTCGTCGATGCCCTAGACAAGGCTCGTGCCACTGGCAAGCCTTACCTCAACGACTCGCTGAAGGGCAAAACGGTGACGACGCTCTTCCATGAAGCGTCGACTCGCACACGCTTGAGTTTTGAGCTTGCGGCGAAGAATCTTGGGGCGACGGTCTTGCCGTTTCCTGTGGAAACGTCCAGCCTAAAAAAGGGCGAATCTCTTGAAGATACGCTTGAAACGCTCATCGCCATGGGCGTGGATGCCGTGGTGCTTCGTCACGCGCAAGACGGCATTCACCTTGAGCTAGACAAGCTCACCCACGGACGCCTTGCCTTGCTCAATGCAGGCGACGGCATGAGCGATCATCCCACGCAAGGCTTGCTGGATGTTTTGACGTTGTATCAGCAAGCAGGCTGTTCCTTTGATGATCTGAAAAAATTACGGCTCGGGATTGTGGGGGATATTAAGCATAGTCGTGTGGTCACAGCGAGCTTGACGCTAGCCAAAAAGCTAGGCGTGAAAGTGAAGCTTCACGCCCCTGATGCGTTGGCGCCTTCGCCTGCCACGTTGGATCGTTGGAAGCAGGAGCCTCAGTTGAAAGACGGCCCCGACTTTGATTTAGACCACCTACTTGCTGAAGTGGATGTCGTGATGGCGTTGCGTTTGCAAAAGGAGCGTTTGTCGGCGTCTGAAACGCCTGAGGCGTTGGAAGCCCTCGTGCAGAAGATTCAGATTACGCCTGAGCATTTGGCACGTTTTGATCGGGTGAAGCTCATGCATCCTGGGCCTGTGAACTGGGGCGTCGAGCTGGACGAGGCGTTGGCGAGGCATCCGAAGTCGTTGATCAATCAGCAGGTGCGAAACGGCGTCGCCATGCGGATGGCGTGCTTGCTCTGGGCTTTACTCCCTCTCCCTTAGGGAGAGGGTTGGGGTGAGGGATTCAGGATGCCCCGTCAGAGATGGTGTCCCTCCTCCTAGCGTAGCCCGCCATAGGCGAGGCGTGCGACCTAAGGGAGGAGGAACAAAGCAAAATAGACTTTCGCAGACCTTAGTTATAGAAAAAATGTAACGTGCGGTATAAGCCGGGTTCTGTATTTAACGTCGTCATCTGTCTTGGGGGAAGGTCGCCCTTCACTCCTCTAGCGGCGTAAGCTCTAAACGGATTCTGCCGAGCAGGCGTTGCATCCGTGTCAGGCAAGCTCTAGCCTTGCACCCTGTTGGGGTTTACCTAGCCATGGTCTTACGGCCATGCTGGTGAGCTCTTACCTCACCGTTGCATCCTTGCCTGCTAAAAAGCATCGGCTGTTTACATTTCTGTGGCACTTTCCTCACGGTTACCCGCACCAGGCGTTACCTGGCGACTCGCTCTGGGGAGCCCGGACTTTCCTCAAGCAAGCGACCGAAGTCCTTGCCTGCGACAACGTACCACACGTTACTCGCTTATTTTGTCACGAAAGGCGAAAAGTCACAAGACTAATTGTGAAACGACGGAAGTCCATGGCACGTGATGCAGCACCATATCCACATACGCTTGATAGATTTCGGGGTATTCATTTTCAATATAGGACGCCATTTCGGTTCCAAATTCTTTGACCAAAGCTTCTTTGGCGTCTTGTTCAGAACGGCATTCTAATTGTTGGAAAATATCGGCTTCACTAAAGCGACGCCTTAGTGAAAATATATCAATATCAAGCGGTAGGGGACTGGTGCGAACACACGGATTCATAGGGGGGAAATCCTATACATATCGAGGGTAACAAAGGCTTAAAGACTTCTACATTTTTTTTTGTGCTAGAAAAGTGCTAAGATTCTAATTTTCTAAAAGCTAATGTCATTCTGCACGTAGTTGCAGAATCTCCCTATGCGGTTATGGGTAACGTTGGTGTGGATTCTGCGACTACGCGCAGAATGACAAGATGATATAACAAAACAAAAAAGGGATGCTCGTAAAAGCATCCCTTTTTGAGACTATTCAACGTCTAAGGCTTAGCTGCCTTGAGCCGCCGTCCAACCGATTTCACCGTCAAAGGTGCAAAGGTTTTCAGTTTTGATGAAGTCCAAACCTTGAGCATCAACGTTAGCAAGCAAAGTGACGATATCTTTGTGAGAAATCGACTGACCTTCCTTGTTTTCATAACGACAACGCCAGTGATCCGTATGGAAGGTTTCAGCGAAACCGTTTGGCCATACTTTTTGTCCACGGTTTGAAATCAATTTCAAAGGCAAGTTCGGCAATTGAGCGGCTTGCAATTTAACCGCCAAGGCTTCAACATCGGTAGGGGTTTTTACATGAAGGAACACATCCACACCGACGGTTTGCTTGTTGGCAGGAACCGTAGGGGTATAGGTTTTCTTCGGCGCGCCAGCTTCAACCACGTTGGCTTGATAGCTAACCGCTTTCAAGGTGGAAGGCTTTTGACCGATACGATCGACAACGGCTTGAGCGAACTCTTGCGTACCGACTTTCTGCTTAGAAACACCTTCTTTGTAGATGTCATACGTGTGAATACCGTCTTCCATGGTTTTTAACCAAGCGTTGTGGAACAATGTCGCCACATCAGGCTGGTTGATGTGTACGAGCATTTGCACCGCACCCAACATTAAGCCTGAGGGGTTTGCCACATTTTGACCCGCACGACGAGGCGCTGAACCGTGAATGGCTTCAAACATCGCACAATGTTCACCAATGTTAGCGGAACCAGCAATACCCACAGATCCAGCGATTTGAGCCGCTACATCCGACAATATATCGCCGTACAAGTTCGCCATAACAATAACGTCAAAGGCTTCAGGGGTGTCGGCCATTTTGGCGGCACCAATGTCAATAATCCAAAACTCGTTTTCAAGTTCAGGGTATTCTTTCGCCACTTCGTCGAAAACTTTGTGGAAGAGACCATCGGTCAACTTCATGATGTTGTCTTTCGCAAAGCAGGTGACTTTTTTGCGGTTATGCAAACGAGCATATTCAAACGCATAACGAACGATTTTTTCAGTTCCAGGGCGAGAAATCAATTTTAAGCACTGGTAGACTTCATCCGTTTGACGATGTTCAATACCCGCGTACAAATCTTCTTCGTTTTCACGAATAATGACCAAATCCATGGTGGGGTGCTTGGTGGCAACGAATGGGGAGTAACTTACACACGGACGCACATTGGCGTACAAGCCCAAGGTTTTACGCGTGGTAACATTCAAGCTTTTGACTCCACCGCCTTGAGGCGTGGTAATAGGGGCTTTCAAAAAGACTTTCGTGCGACGAAGACTTTCCCATGAGGATTCTTCAATACCCGACATATGCCCACGGCCGTAGACTTTTTCGCCGATTTCAATTTCTTCAATGGCGATACGGGCTCCAGCGGCTTTTAACACTTTTAAGGTGGCTTCCATAATTTCGGGGCCGATGCCGTCTCCACGAGCCACCGTAATAGGGACGTTCACTTGTGGTGAGCCATCCGCATTCAAGGCGCAAGCAGGACTTTCCGTTGTGGCGTTCATCATTTGCCTAAATCTCCTAAACTAGCTACATATTTTAGACGATACAAGCCCTAACAATAAGGATTTACACCGCTTATACCCAGTTTAGCACGACTTTGCCATGAAACAAGTAATTCTTGAGAAGCTCCCTTAAAAAATGCAGAAAAGCCTCGCCAGTTAGATTTTAAGGAAAAATATCCCAAAGATGCTTTTTGAAATGCCGTGTGTTTCTGTTATGCTTTGATTAATCATCAACAACACAAAGGTAACCCACCCATGACATCGCTTACCCACATGCCCCCCGCTGTTGAACTCACGCCTGAGGCCTGCTTGTTGCTGGATCAACGCCTGCTTCCCACGGAAGTCAAGTTCGTGGCCATTCACACCGCCCCTGAAATGACCCGAGCCATTGTCGATATGATCGTGCGGGGTGCTCCCGCCATCGGCATTGCCGCCGCCTATGGCGTTGTGCTTGCCGTGCGAAATGCCGTGCATGACGCTGGCGATGCCGACTGTGCCTATGAATACCTGCAACGAGAAATAAATACCCTGCGTCAAAGCAGGCCTACCGCCGTCAACCTCATGTGGGCGGTCGATCGCATGAACGGCCTGCTTCGTACGCTGGTCAAAGAAAACGCCCTCAGCCTCACCGATGCCCTGCCCACCCTTGAAGCCGAAGCCTTGCACATCCATCAAGAAGACATCGAAGCCAATTTGGCGATGGGTCGCCACGGGGCCAGGCTCCTGCCGAAAGACGCCCGCATTCACACGCATTGTAACGCAGGGGCCTTAGCCACAGGCGGTCACGGGACGGCGTTGGGCGTCATTCGTGAAGCTTTCGCCCAAGGACGCTGTAGCATGGTCTACGCCGATGAAACACGCCCCCGTCAACAAGGTTCACGACTCACGGCGTGGGAACTCATGCAAGACGGCATTCCTGTCACGGTGGTGACTGACGGCATGAGCGGGCTGATGATGCAAAACAAGATGGTCGACGCCGTCATCACTGGCGCCGATCGCATTGCCGCCAATGGCGATTCCGCCAATAAAATCGGGACGTATAATCTAGCCTTGGTCGCTAAAGCACACGGCGTGCCGTTTTACATCGCGGCCCCTAGCTCGACGTTTGACCCCACCTTGGCGGACGGTTCACACATCCCCATTGAAGAGCGGGATGCATCTGAAGTGACGCAGCTCGGCGAAACATGGACGGCGCCTGAAGGCGTGGCTGTTTTTAATCCAGGCTTTGATGTCACGCCAGCGAGTCTCATTACAGGGATTATTACCGAAAAAGGCGTGTTTTTCCCGCCTTATGCGTTTAATGAGGATTTTGACACGAACGTGCGCCCGCAAGAATATATAACAAAATAAAGGAAACCCTATGCAAGCCTTTGCCTCCCAAGAACAGATCACCGTCCAACGAGAGCTCACGGTGAAAACCATGGTCACCGACGGCTTTCGTGAAAAAGCCATGAAAGAAGACCACGCCGAACTTAGTCAGCTGGATGCCAACATTCAACAACTAAGAGAAGCCGCCCAAGGACGCCTCAATGAACTTGTGCAATCAAACCTAAGTACTGAAGACCAACAATTGGCACAAATGCACTTGCAACAACAGTTTGACGAGCAAGTCACGCAGTTTTTAAGTCTCAAACAAGAGGTACTCAATCGCCAAGAGATTCTTGCCAATACGCCCAATGGCACCTATGTTTCCACAGGTAACATCACGGACAGCGTTACGTTAAACGTGGGAGACAACATTTACGATCGCCTTAAAGGGGCAGAAATACTGGTGAAAGACGGCGTCATTACCGCCATTTTAGGATAATTCATGATGACTGAAACAAACGAAACAAAAACAGAAACCGTACAAGATTTTCCAAGTCCTCGTGAAGACTGGGTCGAAGTGGGCGAAATTATGGGAGCCGTCGGGGTGACCACCGATGTAAAAGTCCGCAGTACGGATGCCGAACCAGATTGGCTCCACACCGCCAAACGCCTCTGGATACGCCCCCCCGAAGGTAAGCCCAACAAGGGGAAAGTCCCGCAATGGGTGACGTTGACGAAAACAGACGCCTACGAACCTTTTAAGCTCACCTTGCAGATTGAAGGCTGGAACACGCCTGAAGTGATTAAGTCGTGGATTGGAGCGAGCTTGCACATCCAAAAAGCTCAACTCCCCCAAATCACTGATGCCTTCACCTTCCGCACCTATGAGCTGGTGGGCTTAGACGTATGGACGACCACATCCACCAAAGCGTTGGCAGATGTTACCGCCATTATAAGTGCCACGCATGCTGGCGATCAAAACTTCATTGAATTAACGATGAAGGCGTCCAACAAAGTGACGCTCATTCCCTTTGACGCGCACTTTGTCGAAGCCGTGGATTTGTCACAAAAACGCTTGACGCTCACGGGGCTAGATAGTTTTTTAGTTGAAGAAAACACGGTGGCTGAATCTACAACGAAAAAATTGACACCCTATGCCAAGCGAAAACTTAAGCGTCAAGCGGAAAAACTCGGCAAAGCCTCAAGTGTGGGAGAACAGGAGGTCTCTTTAGATGAAGGTCTCTAAACTCCAATTTAAGGTGCATATTTACGATACCGATTGCTACGGCGTAATGTGGCACGGCAATTACTTGAAATGGCTCGAACAAGCACGGGATGCCGTGATGGTCGAAGCGGGGCTGGACTTACAATTGCCTCAAGAAGGTTATGTGTATCCTGTGGCGGAACAGACGGTGCGTTTTCGCAAGCCTGCGAAACTGCGTGATGCCCTTGAAGTCCGCACGTGCGTGGAGATCAAGGGGCCCCGTTTGATTTTTTCGCAACCTGTGTTTCGTTTGGAAGCGGATGGTTCGGAGACCTTGATTTACGAGTCAACCACCGTCTGCGTGGTCTGCGATGCGACTTTTAAGCCCTTTCGCCGCATCCCTGAAGCGATTAGTTCGGCTTTTGTGTAGGTCTAAAATTCCTTCAAATACGCCAGCACCTGTTCATACAGTAGATCAGGCTCCCCCGCCATGAGGATGACCTTGTGACGGTTCGTGGCTCCACTCATCACCCGCATGGGGCTTTTGAGCTTCCATTCGTTGGCAAGCAGGTTGAGTATCGCTTCATTCGCCTTACCCCCATCAGGCAAGGCGGTTACGCTTATTTTTAGCTCTAGCTATTGACCAGCTCCTTCGGCGATGCCTGTAATTGCACTGCGAGACGCCTTCGGTGTTGCCCTCACGTACAGCATCACGCCGTTCTTCGACTTTTCAACAGGCAATGCTAAAACCATGTATTTTCCTTTTTTGGGATCTGTCCCCTCTCCCTTAGGGAGAGGGCTAGGGTGAGGGATTCAGATTTCCCCGTCATAGCTAGTGTCCCTCCTCCTAACCTCCTCCCTAAGGGAGGAGGGACAGGGCGAAAGATTGCCATAGGCATTCTCCCGCAAGCAAAGCCTGAGCAAAAGACGCTTTGTTTTTATATTTGCGGTATAATAATGGTATATTGTTTTATCTATTTATAAGGAGACACTAGATGCTAACCTTTGATTTTTCCAATTTGTCTGCCCAAAAAGTGGGAGCCATCCACGGCTTAGATTTAGACGCTGAAGTCCAAAATCACCACAACGCACTTGAAACGGCTATTCGTGAACTCTATGAAAGTCGTCACACCGCAGGAGCATGGACGAAATGGCTAAACCTTGGCAAGCATCAAGATTTGGCGTTTGCTTTAAAATCTTATGCTGAATCCGCCAAAGGCAAGTATGATGATCTCATCGTCTTAGGTATTGGGGGCTCTTCTCTCGGTGGAATTGCACTGTTGAAAGCCTTGTTGCATCCGTATTGGAACAATTTAAGCAACGAACAACGTGGGGGTTACCCTCGCTTTCACTTTGTAGACAACGTCGATGCTGATGTCATTCAAGGGCTTTGCGATGTCGTTGATTTAAAACGTACGCTGGTTAACGTGATTTCAAAATCAGGCACCACCGCTGAAACCATGTCGGCGTTCATGTTTTTTAAAGACAAGTTCGATCAAACCCTTGAAAATCCAGAACAAAACTTGCGTAAGCACTTAGTCTTCACCACAGACAAGCAAACGGGTATCTTGCGTGAACTCGCCGATCGCTTAAACGTCACCAGCTTTGAAGTGCCTGACGATGTTGGCGGACGCTTTTCCATTTTTTCAGCAGTGGGTTTGCTCCCTGCGGCGATTTGTGGGCTAGATGTCGCCGAATTTCAGCGTGGTTTGCAAGACATTGAAGCCGTTTTGTCGAACACGAATCCCCAAGAAAATCCAGCGGCTCAAAATGCCTTGTTTCAAGTCTTGAACTACAAGGCAGGCAAACCGATTTCAGTCTTGATGCCTTATAGCACACGTTTGGCGTTTGTCGCCGATTGGTATGTGCAGTTATGGGCAGAATCCTTAGGCAAAGCAACATCTAAAAATGGCGAAACCATTAACGTGGGTCCAACACCTTTAAAAGCCGTCGGAGCCACGGATCAACATAGCCAAGTCCAGCTTTACAATGAAGGCCCGTTTGACAAAGTCTTTACCTTCATTGAAGTGGAAACGCCTGATAATAACACGGTGATTCCCAATAGCTTGCCTGAAGTATCTGCTCTTTCTTACATGGCAAACAAGGGCTTCCATGAACTATTGACAGCGGAATTCATTGCCACACGTTCAAGCTTGACGCGTAACCAACGTCCTAATGCGACGGTGCGTCTGCCCAAGGTAGATGCCTACCACTTTGCTCAGCTCTTGTACTTCTTTGAAGTCCAAACAGCGATCGCAGGTAGCCTTCTTAATATTGATCCCTTTGATCAACCCGGTGTCGAGTTAGGTAAGCAGTACACCCACGCCTTAATGGGGCGTAAGGGCTACGAACATTTGGTTGCCGAAGCCAAAGGCGATGTGCCGCTTTCTATCATTTAATTTTTTACTTCGAAAATACCGCTATTGTAACAATTTAGTTACAGTAGCGGTATTCGAGTCGCTTTTACTCTAAGATGCTAGAGTAAATTTAATATCATGGGGTGCTAGAACCAAAAGTCTGGCTGAGATGTTGAAGCAAATGGCAACAACAAACCCTTAAAACCTGATCTGGGTAATGCCAGCGGAGGGAACTATTTTAATGTTGCGTCTTTCAACGCCTTTTATTTCTCATTATGCTTTTCGCTCAACCCCCTCACCGCAAGCGGTGAAACAGGATGCCATGAAACCTGTGTCTGCTTCACATACACTTCTCCCCGAATCCTTGCAAAGACAAGGGATTCGCTACGATGCGTGGATCCCCAAAAACATTTCAAGTAATGCGAAATCGTTACTCGCCAACACCTTAGAATGGGCGGAAGTCAACGAACAAGAGGTAACGCCTCAAAATGTTGAAAAACTCGCCACTGCTTTTGAATTAGCTCTTAGCAAAGGGGAAGGGCAAGTGATGACTGATATTAAGGAGCATTTAGGCGTGGATGATTCCCACCAACAATACAAAAGCCTAAAAGGCAACCTTAGCAACAAAATTAAGGGTAGTGGTAAAATCAGCAACATCGTAAAGTGGTTACTCACCATAGAATATGTGCCGTCTTCCTTAATGATGCTTTATGTCACGAACGGCATTTACAATGAAATGCAGGCTCGGCAAAAAATCACGGCGGACGAAAAGAAAGTGCTAATGCGTCAAGAAATTGCTCGCCAAGGCGTGGGATCTGCATTGCATGTGGCACGAACACTGGTGGGCTTTGAAAGCGTGGTTTGGGTGATGAATCTCATGAAGCGGCACCCGAACGTGCGTCAAACAGGCGAACGACTAATGAAGCAAACGGCTCCCTTACAGAAGCAAATGGGCAAAGGGCTGGTTTGCACGGCTCACCACATGCAAAAAACATGGAACACCCTTTATGGGGACGCTAATCAAACGGTCGCATCTATTGCTTCATTGATGTTAATCAATGTACTAACGTATGGGGTGACTCGCCCCCTTATGGTGAATGCCGCCTTTTACGGCTTGCATACTACCGAAGAAGATGCCGCCTTAGAAGCTAAAAACGCTAAAAAAACGAAAAAATCCTAGACCTTTTGTATGCTTGAGGGTATGCTATAAAAAGCTTTGAGAAAAGGAAAACCCATGCCCCACGATGCGACAGATCCACACGCCATAGAACACGCCCTCAACGGGGCAGATTGCATCATCGTCAAACTAGGGAGCCAAGTCATCGTTGATGAAGAAGGGCGTTTAGCGATTGACCGCATTGCCAGCTACGTCAAACAAATTTCTGCGTTACATAACCATGGTAAACGTTTGGCAATTGTCTCCTCGGGGGCTGTCGCCTTAGGACGCCAACGCCTCAACATCAGTCCTGAAGTCACTTTAACGCCAGAACAAAAACAAAGCTGTGCCGCCATTGGGCAATCCTTAATGATGACGATGTACCACCAATTTTTTCGGCATTACACTATCGAAGTAGCCCAAGTGCTGGTCAACCCCAGCGACTTTTCGGATCGCCTACGCTACAACCGCCTAAAAACTCTGTTACACAGCCTGCTTGAACTTGGGATTATGCCAATCATCAACGAAAATGACGCCATTCCCGATTTACAGTGCTTTGACGAACAATGGGCCAGCAGTCGCCTGTCTCCCTTTAGTGACAACGACAAGCTCGCCGCGTTGATTGCGGTGCAGGTGCAAGCCAATCTTCTGGTTATTTTGTCGAATGTAGATGGGTTGTATACAACCAATCCCTTTGAAGATGTATCGGCTGAACGCCTCACCTACATCACTGATTTGAGTCTATTAGAAGGTATCGACACCTCAGGCAAAACGAGCTTGGGTCGTGGCGGCATGGCATCAAAATTACAAGCCGCGGAAGTGGCGAATTTTGCAGGCTGCCATGTGGTCATTGCCAGTGGCTTAAAACATCAATCCATTCAACGCTTGTTGGAGTTCAAGGGCGAAAACCGCCATTTCGTTGGGACGTTTATCGAATCTAAACCTAAGCAGGACACCCGATACAAACAGTGGATTGGATTGGCATCAGGCTATAACGGCGTCATTGTCATCAATGAAGGAGCTGCCAATGCCTTGCTAAAAAAGGGAGCCTCCTTACTCGCCGTAGGTGTGGTGGATGTACTTGGCCAGTTTTACGCAGGAGACGTGGTCGCGGTTCATGTGGAGGGGACCTTAGATGAAGTGGCTCGTGGGATTGTCCAATATTCAGCAAGCGAGCTTGCTCTGATTAAAGGCTTGCAGTCTGAAGCAATCAAAGAAACCTTGAAGCGTCCTGATGTGGAAGTCATTCACCGAGACAAACTCGTGGTTGATAGCGTAAGTTAGACACTTATTTTGTAAAAAACCGTTACAAAATAGGGGTAGCACATCTTTATAACTAGTGGGTTTTATGCCCTTGATGTTATACTACTGTATGTCAATCATAGGATTTTTAAGTCGAATGGTGTTTTCTTCTTCCGCCACAATGAATACAAAGCCTCACGCTCTGTCACCGAGTCGTATGGCTCGCCAAGGGGCGGATGCATCCACGAAAGTCTTGCCTTCAAAAGGCGTGCCAGCCAATGTGATGAATCCCAATGGCTTAACCCTCGCCGATGCTGAAGAACTGCACAGTCGTAAGTGGAAAACGTCTGCAGTAAACATCCTTCCTTGGGTTGCCTTGCCTAAGCTGGCTTGGGATGCCGTCTTCTTCAATCCAACGAAAGCGGCAGCTGATCGTGAAGACTTCTTACACGGCGATCGTTCTTATGCCAGTGCCATTCAGCAAGAAAAGCGTAAGAAAAATGCTCAACTCAAAGCCAGTGCCGTGCCTGTAGTTCTTGGGATTCCCTTATGGTTATTGGTTGATGTCGTCCCTGCTTTACGAAGCAAAGATCCCTTGAGTAAAATCGCCATTTGCTCGATTCCAGCGGTTTTGACTGCCTTGGGTTACGGCATCTTGGAAAATCCCAAAGCCAAGAACTTCAACGAACAACTTTAAACGTTTATGTTAGAGAGATAGAGAAAAGTCCATGTTTAAAAGCCTCGCCGATGCCCAAGCCACTTGTGAAAGCTGTCATGCCTGCGAGCTGGGGCAGACACGCACACGCTCCGTCTTTTCGGGAGGCTCCCCCCACGCCAAAATCATGATCATTGGCGAAGCCCCTGGTAAAGATGAAGACGAGCAAGGCGAACCCTTTGTAGGGCGTTCTGGGCAGTTATTGATGAAACTCTTTGCCCAAGTGGGGCTAGAGCGAGAACGAGACTTGTATATTTGCAACACCATTAAATGTAGACCGCCTCAAAACCGTAAGCCCACCCCCGCTGAAAAAAAGGCGTGCCGTCCGTTTTTGGAGGCTCAAATCGCTTTGATTCAACCTAAAATTATCGTGCTATGTGGGGCAACGGCCGTTTCGAGTCTTTTGCCACATGAAAAGCGAAGCATTACACAAGTACGTGGGCAGTGGTTTGACCATGCGTCGGGGGCGAAAATAATAGCGGTCTTTCATCCGTCGTATTTGTTGAGGCATCACTCGCTAGAAGCAGGCAAGCCTCGGGCCTTGATGATGCAGGATTTAGCGGAAATTAGTCATCAACTGACAACAGCGTGTTTCGCTTGACGAGCCTGCTTTTCTTCCGCTTTTTTCGCCCGCCACGGACGGGTCAAACGAATCATCATCATCGGTAAAAGGGCACATAAGGCTGAACCTGCTAAAGTCCCGGCGAGTAATTCGATATTCTTTTTCCCTCCAACATAGGGAATGTGTGCATCGGGTTTAATATGTTTACTCACCCAGTTTTCCACCGTGTTCGGGAACAGCACGTTGGCCAAGGCATACGCAACGGCTCGAACCGCAATTTCAGCTTTTTCAACATCGTCTCGAGAGTACAGGGTAAGAGCCGTATACGTGGGTAACGCAAAAACCAAAGCCACCAACAAGCGATTGGCTTGTGTCCAATCCCCATCGGGCAATAAAAACTCTTCTACCAAATCCAGTTTACCTTTTTGGTCAAAGTATTTTTGAGGCTGTTTGTCAGTATAAAACAGGTTATTCATAAACTGATCGACCCCCTGACGCAGGAACTGTTTGACCCCAGCTTCTTGAGCATGCTTTTTCCCCAAGACGACTTCTAAGAGTTTGGGGGTGTCTAAATAGAGTTTGGGCATCTTCCAGTGATGTTTCATGCCCATTAAGCCCACGCCAAATAAAGCGAAAGCAGTGGGTAACATAATCGCAAAATCTCGCTTAGAAAGGGCGATGTATTCGGCCATACGTTGTTTTACCAAAGTTTGATGTTGATTTGAATGCAGACGTTGTTTTTCCTCTTCTGAAGGTTCTTTCCTATTCTTTTCTTTTTGGTGATTCAAGCTGGTTATTTTTGAAAACTCGACTTCTTGAGTACGCTTTAGGGTAATGATATTTCGTAATAAGGGTGTAAAGAACTCCATACCCGCCAAGTAAGCAAATAACGGAGCCGACAATGCAAAGTTCTTCCACATTTTTTGGTCATGCGTGAGTTCTTTAATAACCCCTTTACCAAGCTCTTTACCCCATGTGGTGCTCAATTTTTCCACGAATTTTTTCATACACCAGTTTATCCCAACGGCTAAAGCAAAGGCATTCAACGTTTCCACGGCTTGATAAAACCCTTGATCCATCGCTTCATCAGGCGTTGAGGTTACGGCCACCAACGGAATGTTGGATCCCAAAACTTCTTGGGTTGCCATTGTATACAAACGACGCTGTTCAATGTAAGTCAACACCTTTTCAGTCACAGGCACGCCAAGCCCTTGACGTTGCAAATGCCCCCCCTGCTTCGTTTTCAGCAAAGCAGGCGGATGCGTCCATGTAGATGTAGAAGGAAAAGCGTCCATTCAGCTACTTTCAGACTTAAGGGGGAACAGAGTAGTCACTAATCAAATAAAACACGATAAAGATCAAAAGATGCGAGAGTCTGTTTTATTCTATAAGAAACATAAAGAGATGCCTACTTATTTTACATTGATGTATGTTTTCGCTATAGTGAATGTAGTTTAAAGTTTGCAAAAGTGGCTTTACTCCCTCTCCCTTAGGGAAGAGGGTTGGGGTGAGGGATTCAGGATGCCCAGCCGTAGCTGGTGTCCCTCCTCCTAGCCTCCTCCCTAAGGGAGGAGGAACAAGGCAAATGCACCTTCGCAGAGCTCCTAAATTATTTAATCAAAAAAAGGTTTTATTCACATGATGATGATGTTTATTGATGAAGTGACCATAACAGTACAAAGTGGAGCAGGCGGAAACGGAGCTATTTCTTGGCGGAAGGAAAAATACGTCCCCTACGGCGGGCCTGCTGGAGGCGATGGTGGTCGTGGCGGGAGCGTCTTTTTTGAAGCCACCGACAACATGCAAACGCTCCTCGATTTTCGCTTCAACGCTCGCTATGAAGCGGATGCAGGAGCGAAAGGAGCCACCAAAAACATGCACGGCAAAGGTGCCGAAGACCTCGTCCTACTCGTGCCATGTGGAACGCTGGTGAAAGACGCCGAATCACAGCTCCCTGTAGCGGATCTTTCCACAAAAGGGCAACGATTCCTCGTCGCCAATGGTGGACGTGGCGGTCGTGGTAATGCACGATTCGCCAGTTCCAACAACAAAGCCCCTCACTACGCCGAACCGGGTGAAGCAGGGATTACTCGTAATATCACCCTAGAACTGAAAATGCTCGCCGATGTCGGACTCATCGGCATGCCAAACGCAGGCAAATCTACACTGATTAGTGTGCTTTCTTCTGCCAAGCCGAAAATTGCCAACTATCCGTTTACCACGCTTGAACCGAACTTGGGCGTCATGCGGAAAGAAACAGGCGACGGCATCGTACTGGCGGATATTCCCGGTTTAATTGAAGGGGCTAGCGAAGGCGTCGGATTGGGGCATTCCTTTTTGCGTCACGTTGAACGTTGCCGAGTCTTGCTCCACCTCGTGGATGCCACCGCTCAAGACGGCGGAACGCCCTTGGACAATTATGCGATTATCCGTAATGAACTCGCCTATTATAGCCCGTCCTTAGGGCAACGCACCGAAGTCATTGTAGTGACGAAAGCCGATGCCATAGACGAAGCGGATTTTAACGAATTGCTCGAAGCCTTTAGAAAAGAAACGGGCAAAACCGTCTTTGGCATTAGTGCTGTGGCGAAAATAGGCTTGGATCCTCTCAAAAAAGAAATGCTGGCCTTGCTCGATGCCATACCCCCTGAAACGACGAAGATCGAGCTGGTGGAAGACACCAAAGCCATCGCCAACGACGATTCCTTCTTTGAAATTGAAGTCGTCGATGAAGAAGAAGGCGTCTTTGCCGTGCATGGTGGCAAAGTCGAACGCTGGTTAAGCATCACAGATATTGCCAACTATCAGTCTTTAAGCCGTTTTTGGCATGTATTGAAATCCATGGGCGTGTTCAATGCCTTGGATGCTCACGGGGCGAAAGTAGGGGATACCATTGTCATCGGAGCCGAAATGTTCGATTATATGGGGGCAGACGGCGAGGCGAGCGAAAACGACTTTGACCGACATCGTGAAGGGCGTGTAGCGTTGTCTCATGGGCTGGATTTTGGCGATGATGAAGGCGAGTTTGATGAAAACGAAGGGCAAGTCATCGAACTGAATTTGGACGACTGGGAAGAACTACTCACCCACGACGATTCCGACCTCGGCGACTTAGATGCCTTAGAGGTCGTTGAAGAGAGCCTCTAGTGTTCACGTCCATTTTTTGGTATAATTCAACTGTGTTGTTGGATTTTCTAATCTAAAAAAAGGGGATACCTATGTCGATTCACCAAACGCCTGAACGGGATGCTCAAGCATCCACCAAGCAAGACCCCGCCTTGTATCATCCGAAAAAAGTCACCGTCAAAAGTCTGAAGCAATTTAAAAATCGTGAGCAACCCTTTGCCATGCTCACCGCTTACGACTATTCCACCGCCAAACTGCTCGATGACGCAGGCATTGAAACCCTCCTCGTCGGTGATTCGCTGGCGATGACCGTCTTGGGGCATCCCAATACCTTGAGCGTCACGGTGGATGAAATGCTTCACCATGTTAAAGCCGTCCGACGTGGCACAAAGCGAGCCTTCCTTGTGGCGGATATGCCGTTTATGACCTATCACATTAGCCGAGAAGAAAGCTTGCGTAATGCAGGACGTTTCGTCCAAGAAGGGGGTGCCGATGCCGTCAAACTGGAAGGTGCCACCACCGAAACGCTAGAATTGATCGAACGCTTAAGCGAAATCGGCATCCCTGTGGTGGGGCATTTAGGCCTAACTCCGCAGTCGCTCTTGAGCTTGGGAAGCTATGGCATGCAAGCGAAAACGGCTCACACGGCGTACAAACTCATTCAAGAAGCCCAAGCTCTTGAAAATGCAGGATGCGTCGCCTTGGTGCTAGAAATGGTGCCGAATGAAGTCGCCAAACTCATTACCAAACGCATGGATATTCCAACTGTGGGAATTGGGGCAGGGCCTGCTTGTGATGCCCAAGTCCTCGTGATTGATGATATTCTCGGGCGTTATGGAGGCGTCAACACGTCTTTTGTGCGTCGATACGCCCCTGTTGGTGAACTCACGAAAACGGCCGCATCACAATTTAGGCAAGATGTGCTGGAGCATCACTTTCCGCATCCTGAAGCCGAAAGCACGCCTATGGATTCGGGTGAGTTCTTCGCCTTACAACAGATGTTGGACTTGCATCACGGACGCTTGACCTAAACCATGAAACAACGCCTCGATGAAACCCTCGTTGAACAAGGCTATGTCGCCAGCTTGCCTGAAGCGGTTACGCTAATTATGACAGGCAAAGTCCACGTCAATGAACAACTTGTCACCAAAGCAGGGACGCTGGTTCGCCTAAATCACGATGTCATTCAAGTGAAGCAAAAACCGCACCCATTTGTCAGTCGTGGGGGCATGAAGTTGGCTCACGCCTTGGACGTTTTTTCTCTGGATATGCAAGATCGCATTGCGGTTGATGTCGGGGCATCCACAGGGGGATTCACCGACTGCTTGCTACAGACAGGAGGATCTTTGGTGTATGCGGTGGATGTCGGCAAAAACCAGTTGCATCACAAGTTGCTGAATGACAAGCGTGTCGTCAACTGGCAGGGCGTCAACGGCAGGAGCCTGACGCAAGTGAGCTTTCCGTCTGATGCTCCACCCAGTATTGGTGTCACAGATGTCTCCTTTGTGTCGTTACGACATATTTTACCGCCTTTGTGTGGGAGTTTGCATCACACGGTAGAATCACCGTCGTGGGTGGTGGCATTGTTGAAGCCTCAATTTGAAGCGGAATACGCCTTGAGTTCTGCTGAAATGAAGGCGTTTAACGGCGTAATTCAAGAGGATGCCTTACGCGAGCGGATTAAAGAGGCGACGCTTTCGGATTTGCAAAACGCCTTAGACGGCTGGCATTTAGCAGGGATAGAGGAATCGCCGATTCGTGGGGCGAAAGGCAACGTCGAATACGTTACCCTATGGACGCCGTGTCCCAATATGTAAACGGGCATTGAAACTCGCTTAGGGATTTTGTTATGCTTTTTTTAATATAATGAAGGCACAGAGAAAGTGGTTTTACTCCCTCTCCCTTAGGGAGAGGAGAACAACCTTCTCATTCACGAAGTGAATCTTCACCTTTAGGAAAGAGAGGTTGGGAGAGGAAACCAACGGTTTTCTTTCCCAAGAGAAAAAGTTTACTTTTTCGACCATGTTGGGGTGAGGGATTCGGGATGTCCAGCCGTAGCTGGTGTCCCTCCTCCTAGCCTCCTCCCTAAGGGAGGAGGAACAAGGCAGTTTTGGACTTTCTCTGTGCCTTCTAA
>JBEISK010000043.1:0-13681 GCA_040375445.1 Gammaproteobacteria bacterium
AAACCAACGGTTTTCTTTCCCAAGAGAAAAAGTCTAAGGACTTTTTCGACATGAAGGGGGGATTTTCAAGGGGGGACGAAGGGGAGGAGAAACGCAATGCGTCCTTCCCCGTCCCCCCTTGAACCGCCTTTAGAGGTGTTGGAGACCTTTGGCGGAGCAAAGGTCTCTGACGACAACCAGCTACAAAAGGGAGCTAAACATCCAAACACCAGCGATAAAAACGAAACAAAAAAACCCAAGCACCAGCTATAAAAGGGAACTAGAAACTCTAAAAATAGGGTACTTTTTGAAGTAGCACAAAAATAACTTGACCTTGTTTTATTCAATCGTACACTAAAAAAGTGTCTATTTTAATCCTCCCCTTAACTTCTAAAAGGAACGAATACTCATGCAGATTTCACTTACCTCCCAAAATAATTTTTATATAGCAAATAGTAATAAAGCACTTTCACAGCGTCAAGGCTTAAGTTTTCTAGGGAACAACAATAATTTAATTACTGGCATTTTGAACCAAAATTCAGCACGGACAGCTAGAACAGTAGATGCCAAACAGGCTTTTGTGAATTCTGGTAAAACACTGTTGAAGGCTTTAAAAGCTAGCCAAGATGGTCATACCGCCCAATTGCTGAAAGGGAATGATGGTTATTCTATCAATCAGAACGGTATTCATACCTTACAGATCTTCAATTCAGTTGGGCAGCTGGTACAAGAGATTACATTAGATGCGAATCAACCTGACGGTGTGCTTGCTCCTTTAAGGCAGTTGTTGACTTCCTTACAGCCAAAAACATGATGATTTTTTACTCATTACTTTCAAGCCTCGCCTGATTCTAGGGCGGGGCTTTTAGAAAAATCGTGTACTTTATGCACTAGGCAAAGGGGTTGAAAATAGGATATACTGAAAAAGAGTGGCTTTTTTCAAGAAGCCTTCACAACCCAGCACATTCCTTGAAAATCGAGTAAAAAACAGACTTTCGTGTGTCAGAAATCGAGTTTTGTGTGTCAGAATCAAAGGTTTTGTGTGTCGAAAAAGTGGGTTTCGTGTGTCAGAAATGGGTATTTCGTGTGTCGAAAACAAGGGTTTCGTGTGTCGAAAATCGACTTTCCGACACACGAAATTAGGGCGTTTCTTTACATCGTGAAACCAAATGACAGATTCAATAGCAAACACGTTGAGTGTTGGTGCTTAAACCTAAAGCAAGCGTATCAATCCAAGCTTACGCATTGACCATAGTAAAATCAGGATACTTCGCCAGCATTTGACGCATCTCCAAAAGCTGATCCATCATCGGCTCGACCCATTCCACAGGGATCTGATTCGGACCATCCGACAAAGCCTCATTCGGGTTCGGATGCGTCTCAAAAAACAAGCCTTCCACCCCAGCGGCCACCGCGGAACGAGCCAAAATAGGGGCAAACTCACGATTCCCACCTGTTTTACCGTTTAGCCCCCCCGGTTGTTGGACGCTATGGGTGGCATCAAAAATGGTGCGAAGCCCCAGGCTTTTGACGATCGGAAAGCATCGCATATCCACCACCAAGTTGTTGTAGCCAAAGGTGGTGCCACGCTCACAAATAAAGACGTCTTGGTTGCCTGTGGCGAAGACTTTTTCCGCACAAAACTGTGTTTCTTGGGGCGAAAGGAACTGCCCTTTTTTAATGTTAATGCGCTTGCCTGTTTCTCCAGCAGCGACGAGCAAGTCGGTTTGACGGCATAAAAAGGCGGGAATCTGCAAGAAGTCGACGACTTCAGCGGCTAAAATGGCTTGTTCAGGGCTGTGAACATCGGTGCAAATGCGGACGCCCACTTCGTCTTTAATGGCTTTTAGAATGTCTAAGCCTTCACGCACGCCGTAGCCTCGAAACGAGCTGTTTGATGTTCGATTGGCTTTGTCATAAGAGCTTTTGAAGTAAAAGTCCACATCGTTGCCGTAGCTTGCCATAATGGCGTTTAGGCGTTTAGCGACGCCGAGGTTCATTTCGCCGTTTTCGCCTTCTAAAATACAGGGGCCCGCAATCACGGTAAAGGGTTTAGGGGAACTCATAGGGGATTGTCCTTCTAAGGTGTTTGAATCATAAGGTTAGTCTAGCCTAAACCCGCCATTTCTTCAAGTGGGGAATAATGCAAGTCTCTATTTTATAAGAAAATACGAACGTAGGTGTTTTATAAGCTTGACACGAGGGCTTGTTTTGATAGTATTAAAAGTGAAGCGGATATGCTTATCTCTATGCACGTTAAGAAATGATGAAAGTAAACTATTATGCTGAACTATATTTCTCGTTATACGCCCCCCGTCCAAGCTCAAGCTCCAAAGGTTATTAATAGTCAAAGGAGTGGTAGTGGTGTGAGCCCCGAAATCCAACCCA
Organism: Gammaproteobacteria bacterium; assembly: GCA_040375445.1. Classification (GTDB taxonomy): domain Bacteria; phylum Cyanobacteriota; class Vampirovibrionia; order Vampirovibrionales; family JAJTHC01; genus JAJTHC01. The sequence continues at coordinate 2,368 of JBEISK010000043.1, forward strand.
ACCTAGAATTAGTAAATTTAATAATGCCAGCAATGAGTAGTTGCCTAGAGCGTGCTAGAGAGTTGAGGGAAGCTTCAGTAGAAGAAACTCCACGAATAAAAGGTCTCCTCCTGAGTAGTGTAGCAGCTGTTAAGACAATGTCAAACGATCTTGTTGATTATCTGGAAGGAATCATAGAACGTGAAACAGGGATTAGAGTCAGTGCTCTTATTGAAGAAAATGAGACCCCCCTGTGAGTAAGCGTCTTTCCCCAAAAAACGAAAAATAGGCTATACTAGGAGTGGTACGATTATTGTGCCACTCCTTTGTGATGAAAGCCCCTGCGTATGACTGCGTCTAACACCCCACAACAAGAAGGACGGCTTATTGAAGACGTCCTCATCGAAGAGCTACTCGCCAAGCTGTCTCGGCATGGTGCCAAGCCTGATGACTTGGCATTGGTGCAACGCACGTTTGACTACGCTCGCCACCACCACGACGGTCAAAAACGCAAAGACGGCACCAATTACATCATGCATCCTGTGAGCGTCGCCCTGATTTTGGCGGATATGTGGGTGGATGTGCCGACGCTTCAAGCCGCTTTAATGCACGATGTGCTAGAAGACACCACCGCCACCGCCGAAGACATGGAAAAGAACTTTGGGGCGGAAGTCACCAAAATTGTGCAAGGTGTCACCAAACTTGGTAAATATAAATACCAATTTAATACTAAAGAAGAAGAGCAAGCGGAAAATTTTCGGAACATGTTCTTGGCGATGGCGGAAGATATTCGCGTCTTGACGCTAAAATTGGCGGACAGGCTCCACAATATGCGGACGCTTGAGCATATGCTACCCCATAAACAAGAAAAAATCGCCAATGAAACGCTTGAAGTCTTTGCCCCGCTCGCCAACCGCATCGGGATGGGGAATTTTAAGGCGGAATTGGAAGATTTGTCGCTAAGCTTTTTGGATCCTGAACAGTTTCACGCCATAAAAGGCCAACTCGCCGATTCGCAAGAAGAGCGTGAGCGTGTGATTCAAGAAATGACGCAACACCTTGAAAAAGGACTTTTGCAACACAACATCCATTCTAAAATCTATAGTCGCCTGAAAAACTACTACAGTATTTATAAGAAAATGAGTTCGCAAAAAAAGGAACTCAACGACATTTTCGACATTTCCGCCTTGCGAGTCATTGTGCAGACCGAAGCCCAATGCTATGAAGTGCTGGGGATTATTCATCATCAATATACGCCTGTCGCTGGGCGTTTTAAAGATTACATTGCCATGCCGAAAAGCAATTTCTATCAGTCTTTGCACACCACGATTATTGGGCCCAATAAACGCCCTGTGGAAGTGCAGATTCGCACGGAAAAAATGCACAAGGTGGCGGAATTTGGTATTGCTGCCCACTTTCACTATAAGCGTTTTGGCGATGAGGCTACCGCGTATCAAAGTTCTAAAGAAGATGAAAAGCTCAGTTGGTTGAAGCAGTTGGTTGAAATGCAAGCCAATGCCGATACAGCGCTAGAGTTTGTCGAAAATGTGAAGCTGGATCTTTTCCCTGACCAAGTCTTCGTGTTTACGCCGAAAGGCACGGTCATTAGCTTGCCTCGTGGATGCACGCCTGTGGATTTCGCTTTTCGCATCCACAGTGAAGTGGGCAATCGATGTGCGGGGGCGATTGTCAACGAAAAAATGGTGCCGTTGGACACCGAACTTCAAAACGGCGATATTATTGAGATTATCACCAATAAAAAAGCCACGCCTCGCCTAGATTGGGTGAACTTTGTAGTCACGCAACAAGCCAAAAACCGCATTCGTCACTGGTACAAAAAGCATTATCGGGATCAACACGAAACGCAAGGACGCCAACTGCTTGAAGCGGATCTCACTCGTGCGAAAGTCGATACGCTAGTGAAATCGGGTAAAATGCTCGAAGTGGCGAATGAACTGAACTATAAAAATATCGAAGATTTGTACGTCGCCTTGGGCTATGGTGAAATCACGCTGTCTCGCATTATTAACCGTGTGAAAAAGGGCAAGATCGTTTCAACGACATCCGACCACCATGCCCAGATTCAAGCGGAACAAGCGGAGCATCTCAAAGAACACGGCTATGTCGATTTACCCAATTCGCAAAGCCCTGAAGCCTTGCAGGCGAAAAACAGTACCAGCGAACGCTTTGCCGAAGAACTCGCTAAACTTGAAAAGGTGGGGAATATCTCTGATGCTATGAACACGAGTGGATCCCTGCAAGCCCTCAAAGGCTTGCAATACCACATTGCTCGCTGTTGTATGCCTGTTCCTGGGGATGCCATTGTGGGCATTGTGACTCGTAGTCGTGGGGTCATGATCCATCGGGACGATTGCATGAACATCATTCAAGCCAATCCGCAGCGGGTGATGAACCTGTCGTGGACGGGGGCCATTGAAATGCAACAAACCCTTCACAATGTGTTGCTTGAAATGCAGGTCATGGATCAAGTGGGTGTGTTTAAGGATGTGCTGGCGAAGGTTTCGGATATGCAGGTGAACATTTTTTCGGCGAATTGCAAGCGTTTAACAGGCGAAAAAAGCGTGTATATCGAACTTGGGCTTGAAGTCAAGAACTTAGAAGAGCTGGAAAAGCTCATTCGCAACATCAAGCAATTGCCTGATGTCATTGCCGTCAAACGCTCTCGCTACCGCATGAATAAGTAAAGTTCAGCAGACCTTCAAATTTAATGATGCGTATTGGGGTGAAAGAGCCGGTCTTCCTTTTTAGAAATTCGGGTTAAATCGTAGGTGGAATCGTCCAAAATATCCACCACTCGCTGGTGCTTTACGTTTTGATAAAAATCCATGCCTACTTGAAAATCCAGCGGTGAAGAGTTCAAGTAATACAAATTTTTTCCCGTACCATCTTTTGGCAAGTAGTGTTCCAACATATGCTTGGATTCCAGTTGCACGCTTAGGGTACTTAAGATTACATTTTCCTTTTTTCGAGCATTTTCTTCAGCAAGTTGAGCCTTGCCTTCGCTCACGTGCGTTGGCACGGAAATCAAGGCTTGCGTGAAGGTATCGCCATTTTTAGAGGGTTGCACCAGTTGGTAAATCATATGACCTTCGTGAAGATATCGTCGCGTAGAGCTTTTGCCTTTCAATAAAGGGGGTTCCTTGACGTAGGCAACGGATTCAGTGCTTAGAATGGATTTGTTTGTGGCTTCTAAAACATTGGACAGATCCCCCGCTGGGATGTTCTTCATCAAGACAAGGCCTTGTCGCTGGGTGACGGTTGGGGTGTTGGAAGAGAGAGTTGGGAACATTGGTAGTAGTCTCTTTGTCTTTGGGTACCAATAGTATAGCACATAAATCCGCTGTGGCAAGTCTTATATTTATATAGAAGGTTCTGTAAATTATTGAATCAGTCGCTTAAGCTATTAGAAGCCCTTAGGGTACAAACGGTTGGTTTGTCGGGCAAGGGGGGCAAAAAACGATGACGTCGTTCAGCCACCCAATCATAAACAGGACGCTTCACACCCTTCAAAAAAGGCAGCCTCAACAGATGCCCAACCCACGACCATGGAGCAATACACTGTTCTAAACAAAGCCCCACCGCTTCTTCCGCTTGAAATACGGCGTTCTTTTCCACATCAATGACATGCATCCGCTTGCTGGTGTCGTCGCTCAATAAGCCAAAGGAGCCTAGATACTCAATAGCCTCTTCACTATGCACATCCACAAAACGCATGTGCCTTGGATGCTTCAACCACATATTTAAAAACAACTGGCTTCGCTGGCACAAGCCACAACTGGCGTCATACAGAACAATAAATCGAGTGGTCATATAGCAAAACCTCTATTTCTCTCAAAAGTGCCATGTCATTCTGCACATCGTTGCAGAATCTCCATAAATGGTTGTGAGTGACGTTGGTCAAGATTCTGCGACTACGCGCAGAATGACAAACGGAGTTTTAGGCCTTACGTTTAATGTGGGACGGTGAAATTCCCAAATTATCGAACGAATCGAGCCAAAAGGTCTCAAGGGCATCTTGCTTGCGTTGAAGGCGTGCGTCGTCGGCATCTTGAACTTCTAAGTACACACGCACCAAGGGTTCCGTACCACTGGCCCGCACCAAAACCCAAGATCCATCGGTTAAATAGAGCTTCACGCCGTCTTGCGTGTGAAACTCGGCTTTCAAGGCTTGTGCTTCGTCATTAGAACGTGATACATCCACGACCAAGTCCGCTCCCAAACTGCCGCCTTCGGTAAAGAGGGTGAGGGCTTTGTTGAGAATTTGCGATTTAAGTTCGGTGTGAATCGACCATTCCGTAAAAATGAAGCGATTTTCTATGAGGGCTTCCACTTTGTTCACGATTTGAGACAAGGGCAAGTTTTCTTTCGCAATGAGTTCCGCAATCAGCAAGTTAGCGAGCATGCCGTCTTTTTCAGGCACATGATTCAAAATACTCAAGCCACCACTGCCTTCTCCGCCTAAAATAACCTTCGGTTTACTCGGATCGTTCTCATAATCTAAAAAGACTTCGGCGATATATTTGTAGCCCACAGGCGTTTGAAGCACGGGGGTGTCATACGCTTTCATCATTTCATCCAAGGCGTGGGTGGTGGATTGTGAACGTACCACGATGCCGTTTGCCTTGCGGTGATGCACCATTAAATAGGCAATCAAACGTAAAATCATATTGGGATGCAAAAAGTCGCCGTTTTCATCCAGAATACCGAAACGGTCTGCATCACCGTCATTGGAAGCGCCATAAATCAAGGCATCGGGTTGCTGAGCCGTCCACTTTTTAATAATTTGTGATAGCTCTGCTAAGTTTTCCGCCGAAGGCTCGGGTTCGCCTTCATAGCCTTGGGGGCGTTCATCTTCGGTATGAATCAGCTTGACGTCTTTCACCCCCAAATCTTCCATAAGCTTGGGAAAATAGTGGCGACCCGTGGCGTACAAGGGATCGTAGCCCACATGCAATTCGGCCAATTTTATGGCGGTGACATCGAGCTTAATGACTTCTTTGAGGTGGTCTAAATACGCTTCATACGGGAGTAAATGATAGATGCGAGGGATGTCTTCCAAACCGAGGGCGACTCTGTCCAGTACCAAGTTCAAGGGATTCGCTTGTAAGGCTTCAAATTGCTTGGTCATGGAAGAAGGAGCCACTGCTCCGTCATTGGTTAAGAAGTTGTATCCGCCGTAATTCCAGGGGTTGTGGCTAGCGGTCATTAAAATGGCTCCTGCGGAACCCACACCGTTGCCCGCAATTTCAGCCAGGTGAGCGGCGGTATACGCCAAAACAGGCGTGGGTACATCGCCTTGCACTTCATAGACATCTAATCCTTTGGCGAGCAAGGTTTTGATGATAATGGGGATCGCCATTTTCGTTTTTTCACGAGTGTCGCCTCCCACCAAGACGGGGCGAGCGATATGTTCAGCTTGCATGGTTTGAATCAAGACATCGGCAATGGCGTGGGTAATTTGTGTGACAACGGCTTCGTTAAACGCATCATCGGCATCATGACGATAGCCGGACGTACCAAATTGATAGACTTTAGAAGCAATATGACTTGAACTCATGGGGAAATACCTTCACATCGAATACTTTCAATAACAGTGTTAGTATAACACGAGAAAAACAAGTGGTAGCAATAATTTTTCTTGTTTTTTCTTGTAAAAAGTTTAAAAATTAATTTAAACCAAGTTATGTTCGATCATAAAGTTGGTGTAAATCTCTTTGCCTTCCACAAAGGGCGCAAAGTTCATCATCTTCTGATGAAAGGGTATCGTTGTGGGGATGCCTGTAATCGCAAACTCATCCAAGCCCCGACGCATGCGGATAATCGCTTCTTCTCGCGTCGCCCCATGCGCAATCAACTTACCCACCAAGGAATCGTAAAACGGCGGGATTTTATAGCCTTGATAGGCGTGCGAATCCACCCGAATGCCGATGCCACCCGGGGCAATAAACCCGTCGATGAGTCCTGGCATGGGCATAAAGTTTTTGGTTGAATCTTCCGCATTGATCCGACATTCAATCGCATGCCCATTAAAGGTCACGTCCTTTTGTTGGATCGTTAATTTTTCCCCTGCCGCCACTTTAATCTGCTCTTTTAATAAATCAATGCCTGTAATCATTTCGGTGACAGGATGTTCCACCTGAATGCGGGTATTCATTTCCATGAAGTAATAGTTCATGTCTTTGTCAAACAGCAATTCGATCGTACCGACACCTTCATAGCCAATGTTTTTCACCGCATTGACAATGGTCATACCCACCTTTTCACGCAAGGCAGGGGTCATAACAGGGGAAGGAGCTTCTTCAATGAGCTTTTGGTGACGGCGTTGGATCGAACAGTCACGGTCGCCCAAGTGAATGACGTTGCCGTAATTGTCCGCCAAAATTTGAAATTCAATATGCCGAGGCTTTAAAATGTACTTTTCGATGTAGCAATCGGGGTTGCCAAAGGCGGCTTGAGCTTCGGCACTGGCACTTTGAATCATGGCTTCCACCTGCGATTCATCTTCCACCAAACGCATACCCTTTCCGCCTCCGCCTGCGGTGGCTTTCACCAAAATAGGATAGCCCGCGGTTTTCGCCCATGCCTTAATCTTCGGCACATCAGCGGTGATGCCGTCTATCCCCGGTACGACAGGCATGCCAGCATCCAACATGGTTTGCTTGGCGGTGGCTTTATCGCCCATTTGGCGAATCGCTTGTGAGCTAGGGCCAATAAAAACAAGGTCATGTTCCTTGCAAATGTCCGCGAAATCAGCATTTTCTGCCATAAAGCCATAACCAGGGTGAATGGCTTCTGCCCCTGACATTAACGCCACTGAAATAATGTTCGACACATTTAAGTAGCTTTGGCTGGCGGGAGCTGGCCCCACGCAGTAGGCTTCATCGGCAAGCAACACATGAAGGCTTTCGGCATCGGGTTGTGAGTAAATGGCAACGGTTTTGACGCCCAATTCTTTACAGGCACGAATGATACGAAGGGCGATTTCGCCACGATTGGCAATAAGAATCTTTTTGAACATGAGTGTGAGTTACCTCAACCTTATTTGATATACCCTTGTATTATACGAGCAAAAAAATAGATGTCAGCTTTTTTTGAAAATCAGTTCGATTTTTCTTCTTTAATATAAAACTAGGTTAACTTCATGCCCGATTCAATAAAGCCATACTTCCACGAACTGCCTTCTTTCACCATGCAAATATCTACCTGTCCTTGCTGGCCATTAGGGTATTGTAAGACGCAATCCACAAGGGCTTTTTCGCCCTGCTGGGCTTTGAGCGTGTACGAACCAAATTGATACAATTCTTGCGTGCCACTACTAAAGTAAAACGTTTTCCAGAACGTGTGAATCAACGTTTTTTCGTTCATACGAAACATCATTTGCACTTCTTTCAAGCCAATACCAGAGACTTCCACCGCTTCGGTATTCCGCTTTTTAAGCAAGTCATAGGTATAGTTCAAAAAATAGTCTCGGGTTTCTTTGGAAAAGCAGTCAAAAGCCGCCCCAAAATCGTTACTCATAAAGGTATTTAAAAACTTCTTAAAATCATCTTCAGGCGTGGACATCGCTAAATACCTTCTTCATGTTCAATACGAGATAAATGACACGCCGAAACGTGGACATCGTTGCCTGCAACCGCAAGCAGGGCAGGCTCTTCTAAGGCACAGGGGGTAAAACATTCGGGGCATCGGGTGTGAAAGCGACAACCGCTCGGCGGATTCATCGGGCTAGGTAGTTCACCCACTAAAGGGTGACGACCCGCTCGCTGTTGCTTGGCAAGCAACGGATCGGCAATGGGCATCGCATCCAACAAGGCTTTGGTATAAGGATGCTGAGGGCGTTCAAAGATGGTTTCGGTGGTGCCGATTTCCATAAACTGACCCAAGTACATGACCGCCACACGATCGCAAAAATGTTGTACCACACTTAAATTATGAGCGATAAACACATAGGTTAGCCCCAAGTCTTTTTTGAGATCATCCATGAGATTGAGGACTTGGGCTTGCACGGAAACGTCTAAGGCACTAACGGCTTCGTCCGCAATAATGAGCTTGGGGCGGAGGGCTAAGGCTCGTGCAATACACACCCGTTGGCGTTGCCCGCCAGAAAGTTCACTGGGGTAGCGATCGATCACGCTCGCCGAAAGTCCGACCATGTCTAACAACGCTAAGATCTCGATTCGCAAGGCTGAACCACTGGCCCGCTTGAAGATTTCCAGCGGTTCGCCAATGGCTTGCCCAACTTTTAAACGTGGGTTTAGGCTGGCGTAAGGGTTTTGGAAGATCATTTGCATGTCGGCACGCTTTTGACGCAAGGCATCGGACGACAAGGCGAGCCAGTCGTCACCGTCAAAGCGGATTTCTCCTGCATCAGGCTCATCAAGGCGGATGAGGCATCGGGCGAGTGTGGACTTTCCGCATCCGCTTTCGCCGACAATGCCGAGCGTTTCGCCGTGATTAACCGTAAAGCTTACGCCATCGACGGCTTTAACATCGCCGATTTTGGTGTTGAAAAAGCCTTCTTTCACAGGGAAGTATTTTTTGAGGTTCTGCACTTCGATGAGGGGTGCGACGGTGGAAAGCGTGGGGGCTTCAAGCAATTCAAGGGATTCATTCAGCGTCATGTATTGTTCCTTCAGGTCTTGTCCCCCCTCCTAATTTTAGGAGGGGGTTAGGGGGCGGTTAAACCCTAGACTTCGTTGGTGAGTTTAACCTCACCCTCGAACGTCTTTCAGACGTTCTCTTCCCTCTCCTAATTTTAGGAGAGGGGACAAAGCCTCGTATAAAATACGATATCCATTATTTCTTTATATTTCAGTATATCGCATTTTTTGATATAATGGGGATGTCTAAACATAAATCTATAAATAAAAACAAGGAGTTCGCTATGCCTGTTGAATCCACCCATGTGAATGCGTCCAACTTATTAATGTTTCGTCAACGTCGCCCTTCTCCCTTGCCGTTGACCTTAAGCATCGTCGCCGTCTTGCTGGCTAGCACGAGCTTGACGTTTCAATTCTTCCCCCACGTATTAAGTAGCTTGCAAAAACCCTTTTCGCCTTTGGCAGAACATGCGTCGCCTTCGGTGCCTGCCCCTTCTCGTGACACACGCCAAGCGATTAATAGTCCTTTTTCAAGCGTGTTGGCGGATATTTCAGAATCACTGGCACCAAGCGTGGTGAACATTGAAGTGAGAATGCGTCCAGAAAACGTCAATGCGGACGATGAACTGTTTCGCTACTTTTTTGGCAATCAAGGCTTCCCCTTTCCACAGGCACCACAAGAACAGGGAGGTCAAGGTAGCGGTGTAATTTACAATGCTAAAAAAGGCTACATCATCACTAATAACCATGTGGTGCAAGGGGCGACGCAAATGCAGGTGCGTCTGAATAATGGAAAGGTCTATACGGCGAAACTTGTGGGGAATGACCCCTTAACCGATATAGCCGTGATTCAATTAAAGTCACCAGAAGCAACGTTAACCGCAGCCAAACTAGGCGATTCTTCCCACTTACGCACAGGCGACTGGGTGCTTGCAATGGGTTCCCCACTAGGGTTCGACCATTCCGTGACGCTGGGCATTGTCTCGGCGATGGCTCGGCGAGTGCCTGATCTCAATGAAGAAGTCCCCTTTGTGCAGACGGATGCAGCGATTAATCCTGGTAATTCAGGCGGAGCCTTAGTCGATTTGTATGGGGAAGTGATTGGTATTAACACGGCGATTTTACGCAATGGGCAGAACATTGGTTTTGCGATTCCGTCGAATACCGTCAAACAAGTGGCGGATGAACTCATTGCTTACGGGCAAGTGAAGCGAGCTTACGTGGGGGTGATGCTTTCAGCCTTAACGCCAGAAATTATCGAGCAATTGGATTTGTTTCCTGCGGTGAAAGGTGTGGTGGTTGGAAGAGTTATGCAAAATTCGCCCGCATCTAAGGCAGGTTTACAACTTGGCGATGTCATTCAAGACGTGCAAGGGGTGGAAGTCTTGACCCCCAAAGCATTTCAGGATCTTGTGCGTAAAGAAGGCATTGGCAAGCGTTTGCGCTTAGGTGTTTTACGAGACAAAAAACGTGTGACCATTTCGCTTAAAACGGAAACGATGAATCCGCAAGCCTTTTAAGAATAACTTAAAAAGCCACAAGTCCCCCCGTCAAAGCAGTAGAGAGAGGCTGGTGTGACAGAGGGCTATGGAATTCTTTAGACGTTTTAGAAAATGAGAGAACAACAAAGTCTATGCAAAATAGCTGAAGGCTTTTTCGCGCCATTTTTCAACAATTTTTTGTTGGCTTTCACTATCTTTTTCTAAGATGGTGATCATATTTTGAAGCTGCGCCATTTGTAAGGTGATTTGTTTTTCAAGTTGGTTAATAGCAGCTAACTGCTGTTGAAATAAGGTAAAGTAAACTGAGCCATTTTGTAAATCTCGACCCACTTGGTTCAAGGAATTGGCTGTACTGGTCAAGTTTTGTTGTGCTTGAGATAAAAGTTGTTGTTGCCAACGATAATCATACAATAAAGCTGTATTTCGTTGTATCATACCAAAGGAGACGATTCCAGACATAGTAAGGGGGGACTCTCTAAATTGTAGAAGGGGGATTATGTGGTTTGGCGTAAATGGGGGGATTCACAAAAATGAACAGGAAAATTTTTTGAAAGAGGAAAGCTTTATTTTTTTTAAGCTTTGTGAACAAGGGGGATTTCTTACTGTAATAAAGGATTCATTAAGATTGTTATTTACTCAAAGAGGGTATTTTGTTACATGATGTTACATGATTGTTTTAAAATGGTTGGAAACATTCTTTAGAAAGATTTAAGAAAGTCGGTTTTACTCCCTCCCCTTTAAGGGGAGGGTTGGGGTGGGGAGTAGATGTAAGCACTGGGTTTTAGACATCCCCCCCTCTCCCTAGCCCTCTCCTCAATGAGAGGGAACAAGACGTTCTATAGAAGCTCCTAAATCCACAAGCCCTTATGCCCCAAGCCTTCAACCGAAAGGCCCCTCGCACGAGCCATCCCCTGCCCGTGATGCCCCGACTCCCCACAACAGCCTTTCTGTGGCAACTGCTTCATCGGGTTTGCCAAACCACCAGCGTCCAACGCCTGCCACACCGCACGCTGAGCCTCTAGGCTGGCGTCGTCAAATTGATCCACCATGTGCGACACCTTCTCAAGCCCGATGCCATGTTCCCCACTTAAGACGCCTCCCACCGCAAGACATAGCTCAAAAATGGCATCGGCACCAGCCTTAACTCGGGCGATGGTGGCATCTTCCGTGTCATGAAACATCAAGTGCGGATGCAAGTTGCCGTCCCCTGCG
>JBEISK010000036.1:0-17372 GCA_040375445.1 Gammaproteobacteria bacterium
CGGCATGGGCGGCTACGGCATGGGCGGCTACGGCATGGGCGGCTACGGCATGGGCGGCTACGGCATGGGCGGCTACGGCATGGGCGGCTACGGCATGGGTGGTCTTTACAGTGGCCTCTGGGGTGGAATGTTTGGCTATGGCAACCGTTTTACGGCAAATATATTTAGCAGGGATGGGTGGGTAAATCCTGTGCCACTAACCCCGACGCCTCCTATTATGCCAGACCCTGCGGATGAGCCCTATCACGACAGTTGTTTGAACGGACTTTGGGGAAGTTTGCATGAAAAAATGCCGTTTGTTCCTCCCCCCAAAGGCTGGAGAAACCGGATGCTTCCAGAAGTACCGGGGTATTACCCGTCGAACTATTGGGCTTAAAGACTATAGAAGATTCTACAAAAGGCGGATGCCCCCCGATTCCACTTGCCACGCACTTAAACTCGATTGCTTTTCAGCAAACAAGCTATGAAATTGATGTTGCGTGTCCACATAAGGCGTCGTCAAAAAGACTTGCGACGTCTGCGGAAAAATCTGTAAGAGTTGAGCTTGCCTATCGGCATCCAGTTCCGCCATAATATCGTCCAACAAAATAATCGGCGACTTGCCCAAACTGGCTTCTAACATAGCGAGTTCAGCGAGTTTCAAGGCGATGACCACACTGCGTTGCTGCCCTTGACTGGCGTACGTGGTGACATCCACTTTTTGGGCATTTTCAACAAAATGAATGCCAATATCATCCCGATGCACGCCCCACGCCACCGTCTGCCGACGCAATTCTTGAGGCATGATCTCTCGTAAATGCAAAATACAGGCTTGCACCCATTCCGTTTCACTTAAGCTCGACAAAAACGACAGACCGTCCGTCCAATTATGTAAGGCATAGGTCAAAGTCGGCGTGCCGTCATGCCCTTGGCTCAAACCTTGATACAAGCTAGGCAAATGATTTTGCAATAAACGAAGGGTTTCCAATCGATTCGTTAAAATTCGCCATGCCACCGCAGCCAGTTGATGATTCAACACATCCAGTAATTCCACTTGCTCCGTTTGTGGGGTGGGAAAATCCATTTGCTTGAGTAAGGCACTTTTTTCGCTGATGGTTTTCTTCCATATCTGCAGATGCTCCAAATGCAAAGGAACCCTTTGCACGGTGGCTAAATCTAGCCAGCGACGGCGACTTTGAGGCATGCCACGCACAATGTCTAAATCCGACAGATAAAACGACACGCTCGGCAAACGCCCGATGATTTCACTACGAGACTTACAACGTTGCGAATCAATCAGAAATTGCGTCTTCCATTTTTGACTGGTAAACCCTGTGGGAGACGTCACCTTATCAGGCTGAAAGCGGGCTTCTAAATCAAGCCCCCCTTGTAAATGCAACGCGACACGAGAGCCTTGCCCTAAAAAGGGATCGTCCACCGTGGCATCGAGCAAACCGCCACGACCATGGCGGATGAGTTCCGTGTCTCGGCTACTGCGGTTGGAGCGTCCGTGAGACAGGTAGTAAATGGCTTCCAGTAGGTTGGATTTACCTTGCCCGTTCTGCCCCACAATCAGGTTGATCTGATTCAAACCGTCCCAACTCAATTGAGCAAAATTGCGAAATTGCCATAGATCCAGCTGTTCAATATAAAGCATTAGTTGGATTCACTATGTAAGTAAGGCAAGCCCTTTGCCATGCGTTGCAAGCCTAAGGCAACGCCAAAAACGAGCGAACCTTCCAACATCATGAGCGTGCCTGTGAAAATGCTGGGGAAGAGGGCTTCTTGCTTAAGTAAGCCGAAACTGAGTAAAATCAGCATGACAAAGGCACTGAGCGACACAAACTTGTAGCCCCCTGCATACGGATACCCATAAAACTGCCCCGAAAACACAAAGTTCGTCACCGTTTGAATCATAAAGTAAATACTCAAGGCGACCCGTTCGTCCAAAAATGAATCATGCGGATAGACCGTGAGCAAGGTACCAATCACCAGCGTTAAGACGGCGGATGCCAAGCTAGGCAAGAATCCCGGTAATTCACGAGCCTGAAAACTGCGGATGCCTTTCATCATGCCTGCCATAATGAGTAAGGCTCCGACGATTTCTCGAAAGAAGCCTTCGCCTGCCATCGCAGGAAGCGTGAGGGATCCCATGCCGAGGGAAAATAAGACCAAGCCTTCGGTGTAGAAAAAGGGCCAGCATTTTTCGAGCGTTTCATCCACAATGATGTCCGCATCGTCGTCGTCTTTGAGATCAGGGACTGCGGGCGTTATGGATGGAGGAGCTTCAGCCCTTAATTCGGCGATTTTAGGAGCGTTTACCGTAGAAATGCCTTTGGCTTCAACAGAAACGATTTGATCTTCAGGCGGTAAAACCGCTTGTGAAAAAGGTGGCGGTAAATCAGTCATACAAAACCCCTTCTAAATAGGAATAAGGCTTATTATAGCACAAGATGCTCTTCATAGAAAGTGCTGTAATGTATACGTTAAACGATCCTGATTTTGCAGACTAAAACTTCTGACCCACGCCGAAGCTGAAGTTTTGTTGGTAATCTTTATTGGTGGTGACCAACGGAATGGCGTAATCAAAGCGTAAAGGCCCTACGCCTGGAATCGTCAAGCGAATACCCGCCCCAATCGAAGCCCCATTGCCCTTACGAGCAAACAAGGTATTGACTTGACTTTCATTAAACAAGGTACCCGCATCCATAAAGCCGACAACGCGAAGGGTTTCTAGGAAAGCGACATCCTTCAGTTTGCCCCAAAGTGGAAACTTGGAACGCAGTTCAAGACTGGTAATCGCTTGCCCTGAGCCAATACCCAAACCACCTTCTTGATAACCACGAACGGTGTAAGGACCGCCTAGACGAAAGGCGTTAAAGTCGGGAATGTCGTTAAATAAGGATGAAGACAACTGCCCGTTCCACGCCAAAGACAAGGTCTTATTAAGTTGAATGTACTTACGTAAATTGACGCTTGCCGTACCGTAACTATCCGCCCCTAAGCCTAAGGTTCCGCCAAAAGAAGCCGTGTTAAACCAGCCTGATGTAGGATCATAACGGTTGTTGCGGTTGTCAAACGCAATCGTTGGGCCTAAACTTATAAAAGTACCACCTTGTGCGAGTTCTCTGGCTCGTTCAGTGGGGCTAATATTAAAAAAGGACAAATTAGAATCACTACCGCCTTCACGCAAGGCGACATTTTCAACCTTTAAGCCTAAACTTGCAGAAACGTTGTTATAGCGTTGAATGGCTCTAGAAATGGTGGCTCCCCCACCGATGCGGCGTTCAAGTGCCAAAGGCACATTGAAACTTTGCACATCTCGACCAAAGAGGTTCACGCTAAAGGCATTGTCCGTGCCTGCTAAATAGGGTGTTGACCAACCTAAGTCGATTTGGTAGGTCGGGGTTCTCGCTTGGGTGCGGGTATCTCTGCCAATAACACCTGAACCTACCCCGATTTGCGTAGTGAGGTTTTCACCACGACCTAAAAAGTTGGGGTCACTATAGCCCACAGATCCAAAGAACCCTGTAACGGTATCGATCCCACCACCTAAAGAAAAAGCACCTGAACGTTTTTCATCCACTTCAACGACCAAGTCATATTTTTCAGGATGTTTCGCACTAGGCGTCAACACTCGACGCACATCATCAAACGCTTGCAGGGAAAAGAGACGCTTTAAGTCATCGTTCATGGTGGTGTCGTTATAAACGTCGCCTGTTTTAAGCACCAAGTTTTTGGTTACCACAAAGTCTTTGGTTTTACGGTTACCCACCACTTTAATACTGTCAATCACACCTTCATCGACCTTAAGCACCAGTGTGCCTTCAGGCGTGTCGCTAATGTCGACGACTTTCGCCAAAATGTAGCCGTCTGTGACATATTTTTTTTCAAGTTCGGCAATGCCTGCGTTCAGGGCTTCAATGTTTTGAGGCAACCCGATTTGATCGGCAAAAATCTTTTCGATGTCGGCATCCGTCAAAACGTGATTACCCTTAATGTCAATGCCTGTAACAGGTGTATTTTCTTCTAGCGTGATGTAAATCACAATGCCGTCTTTTGTGGCTTTAGGTACCGCCTTCATTTGTTCCGTGAAATAGCCTAGTTCATAAATACGCTTTAAATCGCTTTGCAAGGCCGTTTTACTGTAGACGACTCCGGGACGCAGGGTCATCACATTACGCAGGCGAGCAGTATCGACCAGCGTATTACCTTCAATATACACATGGTGAACCGTAATGGATTTGTCGTAGTTCGGGAGACCTCCTTCAATGGCGGAGCCTTCATTGAGGTTTTTTTGAATCTCGGTCACCGTCGTTTGAGCCAGAACAAGCGAAGGAGAAAAAAGGCAAGCTACCAGAAGAAATGCCATCACAAAATCACTATACCCATTCAGATAGGGGACAGATCTTCGCATATAGGAGGCATTTTTAATATGTTGCAATGAGCTTCCCTCGAAAAATAGTATACACAGATTAATTTTAACATAAAAAGAGTGAATGAAAACGAATAAGGTTTCAATCCGCCCTTGATTTCACCTTTCAAGGGGACGGAAATCATTGTTTAGGCTATAATAAAAAGATGTTTTCTTTTGTCGTAAGGGTTGTAATGATGAATGGTTCCATGCGTGCGTCCTTAATCGAATCATTTCCAGCGTGGAAAGTGTTGGCGTTGTATCGTTTTGTAGCCTTAGAAAATCTTGAAGCCCTTAAGGCAAGCCTCCAAGCTCGCTGTGATGAACTTCAGCTTTGTGGGACTTTACTGCTGGCTCCTGAAGGCATTAACGGCACGATTGCAGGGACTGAATCTGCGATGGCTGCTATTTTAGAAGATTTAGAAACCCTTTTCGGTGTGAGTCAAGGCGAAGTCAAAAGTTCTTACGCTGAAGGAAAGCCCTTTCGACGCATGAAAGTGCAGATTAAAAAAGAAATCGTGACCATGCGAACACCCAAAGCCACGCCTGCGGAAGTCGTCGGCACCTATGTGGAGCCTAAAGACTGGAACGCTTTGCTGGAAGATCCTGATGTTTTGGTCTTAGACACTCGCAATGAGTATGAAATGACGATTGGCACCTTTAAAAATGCGGTAAATCCGCATATTGACGCTTTTACAGAATTTGTGCCTTATGTGGAAAATCAGTTGGATCCCACGCAAACGAAAAAAGTGGCGATGTTCTGCACAGGGGGCATTCGTTGCGAAAAGGCGTCGAGCTTTATGTTGAATCAAGGCTTTGAAACCGTGTATCACCTCAAGGGAGGCATTCTCAAGTATTTAGAAGAGATTCCCCCCGAAGAAAGCTTGTGGGACGGGGCGTGCTTTGTCTTTGACCGTCGTGTGGCGGTGGGTCATGGTTTGGCGGAAGAGGGTTACGAAATGTGCTTTAATTGCGGATGGCCCCTTAAACCAGCCGACCGCCTGCTGGCATCCTTTGAAAAGGGCGTGTCGTGCTTGCATTGTGTGGAGCAGTTAACGCCTGAATCCACTGCTCGCTTGCGGATGCGTCAACGTCAAAGTGAGGCAGGTTTGTTTGAATAGCCTCTCTTCATGCTAAACTAGGGATACCTTAGCAAAAGAGACCCACTACTAAATGACAAGCATACTCCCCACAGAAGAAAACTCGACTTCAACCGACTTTGTCGGGATGCTTGAGTCGTGGAACGATTACGAGGTTCGCCCCATTCAAATCCGCATGATGCAAGCCGTCGAAAATGCCTTACAACAAGGGCATCATCTTATGGTGGAAGCTGGGACAGGGGCGGGTAAGTCCTTTGGCTATTTATTGCCCGCTTTGTTAAGCCCTAAGCGCCCGATTGTGATTTCAACAGGTAGTATCGCCCTGCAAGAGCAATTGCTTCATAAGGATGTACCTGCTCTCGCCAAACTCATGTATGGCGACGAAAAAAAGCTGAAGGTTCGATTGGTGAAAGGGCGTGGTAATTACTTGTGCATCCACAAGTTGGAAGAAGCCGAAGAGGGTCTAGGAACCGCAAAACCTCGTGAACATGTGGAGATCAAGCAGGCTCGTTTGTCGTTTCAACAATTACGTTCGGCGATGTATGAAGGTTGGGAAGGCGATCGGGCGGAGCTAGACAATGAAATGTCCAATAAGCTTTGGAAAGAAGTCGCCAGCGATGCCGAAGATTGCTTGGGCTGGCAATGCCGTTTTTACGATCAAAATCCGTATCGCCAAGCTCGTGAAGCCGTCGACAAGGCGGATGTGATTATCACCAATCACGCCTTGTATTGCCAAGATGTGATTAGCGGTGGAGGGCTGTTGCCTCCGCATGAAGTCGTGGTCTTTGATGAAGCCCATAGCTTAATGAGCTATGCCTTGAACGCCTTTTCGGCTCGCATTGGGCGTTATCGCTCACAACAGCTTTTGGGCAAAATCAACAAACATTTACTGCCCCTGCCTGATGATCTCATTTGGCAATTGAAAGAAGCCGAATCGTCGTTGATGCACCAGTTGCTTCAAAAAGCCAAGCATCAACACACCATACGTCTTTATCCTGATGCAGAAATGGATGAAACCACGTTACAAATCCGTGATGTGTTAAAAAGCGTCTTACAATGGGTGGAAGATATTGATGTGCCGAGCCTGCCTGATTTCCCTAGTGAGCTGAAAAAACAGCAAGCCAAAGAACAGCAACACGCTAAAATCAAAGAACAGTTGAAAAACTTGGTGGAAGCATGGGGCTTTTTCGTGCATGAATCGCACGAAGCTAGTGGCGTGGAACGGGTGAATTGGGCAGAGTTGGATCACGAACGCCTAAACTTTCAGCTCATTTCAACGCCGTTGGATGTCGACAATATTTTGCGTCAGCAGGTGTGGTCGAAAAAACTCGGGATACTAACCAGTGCGACGCTTTCGGTGCGTCAACGCTTGCAGTATTTCAAAAATGCCTTTGGCTTAGAGGGCATTACCTTTGATGAAGACGGGCAGGCGATCGACATCCACACGGATGAACTGATTTTGCCGTCCGCCTTTAAGACGCAAGAAAAAATGCTATGCTATATTCCCCCAAGCGATCGTATTCCTGGAACGCCGCAAGAGGAAGGCTATTGGCAGGCGTTAGCGGAAGAAATGGTCGCTCTGTTGGATGCCAGTCGAGGGCGGGCGTTTATTTTGTTTACCAGCCATACGGCGATGGATAAAATGGCGTTGGAACTTAGCATGCGGACGCTTTTTCCGATTCGTAAGCAGGGCGATTTTCCACGGTACCGCTTGATTGAGTGGTTCAAGGAAACCAAGTCGCCTGTCTTATTGGGGACGTATACCTTTTGGGAAGGGATCGATATTCCAGGGGAGCAGTTGTCATTGGTCATCATCGACCGTTTGCCGTTTAGTCCGCCTGATGAGCCGATTCATCAAGCGGTGGTCGAACGCTTGAAGGCTCGTGGGACGGATTGGTTTGGTGGCTACGTCGTGCCGAATGCGATCATTAAACTAAAGCAGGGCATCGGGCGTTTATTGCGAACCACAGACGATCGTGGGGTGATTGCCTTGTTGGACACTCGTTTGAGGACTAAAGGCTACGGTCGGACGATTCTCACCAGCCTTCCCAAAATGAGCGTCACCGAAACGATTGACGCTGTAGCGAACTTTTTCTTATAAAAATTAAGGTACGGAAGTCCCATAGCTTTCCAAGTCATAGAGATGATGCTATAATAACAACATGTTTAAATTTCTTCAAAAAACCATTGCGGCAAGCAAACCTAAAGTTTTGCAAGTGTCTAAAAACTTTTCCGTTCCTTTGGCAGACTTTCTTTCCACAGGGGAACGAGATGCTATTTTGGCGTCTTCAGGCATGGGAAAATCATACTTAACAGGGGTCTTGCTTGAAGAAACACTCGAAAACGGGACGCTCGTCTGTATAATTGACCCAGAAGGGGAGCATTTCACACTGGCAGAAAAGTATCCTTGCTTAATTATTGGCGGAGAACACGCCCACGTTCCGTTTGATCCTGCAGGCGTTGAACTTTATGTTGAAGCCATGATTACCACAGGGCTTTCCACGATTTTTGATTTGTCGGATTTTATCGACACCGAACAGCAAGATTATTACGCGCTTATTGGCGATGCCTTGTTTCGATTGGCACAAAAATACCGCCGTAAAGTCCGACTTGTGGTGGAAGAAGCTCAAATTTATGCCCCTCAAAACGGAGGGGGCGGAGCAGCCAAAAAGAAAAACAAGGGGCTTGATGCGATTACAGTCTCTCAACGCATTGCCAAGCGAGGGCGTAAACGAGCTTTAGATAGCCTTTGGGCAACCCAGCGTCCTGCGAGTTTGAGTAAAGATATTCTCTCTCAATGTAATCGCTTTTGGTTTGGAGGCATTACATCTGAACTCGACTATAAAGCGATTAAGCCTTTTTTAACGGAAGCAGGTATTAGCTTTCAAGATATTAAAAGTCTTCAACCCGGTGAGTTCTTCTACTACGCCAAAGGCAAAACGACTCGTATTAAAGTGCGCAAACGCTACTGCAAGCACGCAGGTGCGACTCCTGACGCTGGTATGACCTTTAGCCCAGCTACCGACAAATCCCTTGAAGCAGTAATGGGGCATTTGGCAAAGAAAATTGAAGCCAAAGCCGAAGAATTGAAGCTTGAACAAAGTGAAATTCAGCGTTTGCAAGAATTGCTACGTAAGCAGGAACGCAAAATAGAACAATTGCGTGAAGAACTCGAACGGGAACGCATGGCAACTAAAGTCATCGAACGCTTAGGTGGTAACGGTATGCAAGCCACAGGGGAAGCCTTAGCAGGCATGGACTTTGATGAACTCGCCAGCCTAGAAGCTGGCACAGCGAAGCGGAGCCGTCGTCGTAAGTCGAAAGATTCAGGCGATATTGCCTCTGCTGCCAGTGATGTGAGTATTTCCACGTGGGTGGAGCCTGGCAAGATACAACTCTAGCTTTCGGTGTAAGGACGCTTTATCATATGCGTCACCACCACATTTTCAGAGTTTTGGGTAATGGCTCCTGGGGTCGTTACACCATTTGTAGTGGTTCCTACCGCTTGGTTTAAGACCAATAAAGCCACTCCAACAATCGGACGATCCGTAAAATTGTCATGGGTAGGTCGTAGATTGTCAAGCCGAACATTAAGCTGACGATTCGCAGTTTCCGCCCGATACTCCAAGAAACCTATACTATTGGTCAGTTCATTCACATTTGAAGCAATAGGAAAAACCCTTAAAATGGCGTTTGCACTGGTTAAAAACACACCAAATTCTAAAGTATAACGGAAGGCGGAATTGTTGATATTGCTATTTATCGTGTCTGAAGACGCAGGCATCACCAAACGAGCATTAGCTCTTGGGTAGGGAGATGCATTAGGTTCTTGATTAGCACGATTAAATACTAAGCCTGTATTAAAAAGTGGATTCATAGAAACAGGTAAGATGCCTCCACCTCCGACAGCTCCAACGACGTCATAATCAAACATGCCCGCTACATCAATATCAGTAGGGGTTACAATGCCTCCCCAGATGTTGTCGTTTTCAGGGTTATAAAGGGCTAAATTATTTTGCTGAGCTGGCATAGATCCCCCACTACCCGTATAGGCGGTAGCAGAACTAAAGGCTCGATTCGCTGCTGAAGTCGTGGTGGCAACACCTGCATAAGTAGCCGCCGTCGCTGCTGGAACAGGGATACAAGACATTCCGTTATAACGAACGACTGCCGTAGCACCGTAATTGTGGCATTCGTTATTGAGGTTCATTTTACGTTGAAAACGTCGATACACCTGATTGGTGTTGAGACGCTTATAGAAGGTGAGGTCGGCGATTTTAATATCAGGGTAATTCGGTTCTGAATAAACGTTTAGGTCAAAATACAATTTTTTGGAATTAGCGACATTACCATTACTGGCAATGATGATTTGTTGCCTGGTGGGAGAAATATCGTTACGAGCCTCAACATCTAAACGGTAAAAATCGATTCTATTTAATACTTCATTGGCAGCAGTATTTTCCGCATGCACTTGAGATGCTTCTAAATTAGCGGTAATAATGCTTTGAACACCCAACAGCAAGGCTGAAAAAGAGATTCCAAAAAAGGTGAGTGCCAATGCCACTTCAATTAAATTAAAGCCGTATTGCTTGTGTGAAAATCGACTTTCAAAGCTGTGACGCATGACTAAATAATCCTTTAAGCACGTTCTGTAAGTCGTCTATCGTGTGGAGCTAGACGCTTTAGTTGATACTGTCTTTATAACGATCGTAAAAGGTTCGGATGTATTTACGTTGATCAGATCCCCAATGCTTGGTAGCCAAATCAGCCACCGTTTCGATCTTACCTGTTTGATCGTCAATGTGAATCAACACCACATCCGAATTAAGGACTTTAGCCTCCCCTGTTTCAGAAACCTTAGGCAAACCTGTCATGGTGCCACCGGGGACGGCTTCAACAATCATAAACTCACGACGGTTATAGCCCAAGGCTTCAAATTCTGCAATAGGACCAGACGCACCAGACATCCATGTAAATTCTTCAGGGTAAAGCCAAACCCGAATGTTGCTGGGGTACTGCAAGTAAGTGGCTGTGCCGCTGACGGTGTTGGGGTAAGTGTCTTGCCTAAAGCTGGCGACGGAATCAAAACTTCGCACAAAGTTCGGCACACCGGTCCTGAAGTTAGTCTGTTCTTCGGTTGCACAACCATCCCCATCTAAATCGACGTTTAAAGGCGTTACGCCGAATGTGGAAACGATTCGTTTATGGACAGATCCCAAGTGTTCTAAGTAGGTATCGACTTTGCGTCCTAACACGGTGTCTGATTTATTCGGATTCAGCAACTGAAAACTCATGGCAATGAGTACCCCTAAAATCAAAAGAGAGACCAGAATTTCAGTCATATTATAAGCATTTTGAAAGGACTTCAATTTCATAAGGACACTCCACAAGTCAAGAATAAAGGACGTACGATGTAATCGACTTCGGTTAAACTGCGGAGAACTTTAAACAGGTCGTTTAAATGTGTTACCTTTGTTACATACGGAAAATGTGCTACAATAAAATATATATTTTAAAGGAAATTTAAAGGGAATTGTATGATGTCTCGCTCTGCCTATGAAAATTACAACCCGTTTTTTAATGGAAGTTCCGCCAGTTTGGCTCCCTTACCTGATTACTTACAAGCTATTTTGGATGATGTGTCTCAAGCCAAAAAAGATGCCACCTTAAATGCTGAAAACTTAGGTCGTTCCGCCTTAAGTCATGTGGGCTTAGTCTTATTACTCTTGTGTTTTTTGACGGTGAGCAGTATTTTAGGCTTGAACTTCAATGAAGTCACCCCACCTGAACTCGCCATAGACAAACAAACCCCCATTGAGTTTGTCATCGTCAACAATACAACGCCTGAAACGCCACGCAATCCTCAAACACGCAACATAGCCAAAGTCGCGTCTCGCAGCGGAGGCGTCAAAACAAACAGCCAAAACAAGCGTGAAGCCACACAATCTTCTGGTGGAAGACCTTCTGTCGCTCAAACCGCTCAACGGCAAGGATCCAAAGCCCCCACGCCGACGCAAGAATCAGCCCCAAAAGCAGACAAATCGGCTAAAAGCCAAAAGCCTTGGTGGCAAATAGAAGCCCCCACTAAAAAGCGTCCGATTGGCGTGAAAAAAGCATCGGCAACAACGGCAGGCGGAGGCGGTAGCCCACAATCGAAAAGCCTAGCAGGACAAGGCGATGATGATTTGGCGCCGCTCACCAAACCCACTTCTACTTCGGGTGGTAAAGGCACCGCTTCTGCTACACGCATTACATCCACCAACGTGGGTAATGGCGATCGTAACCAAGTGGCTACTGCCACAAGCGTTAAAGGAGCAGGAGGCAACGGCAAGTTTAGTTCCAAAGGGCAGAACGGCGGAGGCGGTGGACTCGCAGGCGTGGATGCCGTGGCGGATGTCGATATGTCGCCCTATCTTGCAAACGTTGTTCGCCGTGTTTACCGTAATTGGAGACCTTCCGCAGAGCAAAGCTCGCTCACATCTGAATACACCTTAACCGTTTCACGTACAGGGGCATTGGTCAACTATCGACTCAAACGCTCTAGTGGCGACCCCTTATTCGAAAAATTGGCGGTTGCGGCTATTACCGCAACGATATTTCCCCCTTTACCTGCGGGCTTCCGAGGGCCGTCGTTGATATTTGATTTTTACTTTGATTTTGACAAGAAATAAGCCATAGGATTTTTCAAACAATGACACAAAGTTCTCTTCAAACTCGGACTGATTTTCAAACGGTTCAAGAACTAGACCTCCCTTTTGAGTCCTTTTCATCGATTTTAAGGCACTTGCTTCAAAGTCCTCGCACCCATTATGACGCCTTTGTCACCAGTGAATATCGTTTAAAAAACGATGAGTTCGTGCAACAAGTCATTGGATTGGCAACGGCTCTTAAAAAGGAATGGATGCTCAATAAGGGAGACAAGGTTGCCCTATTGTTTTGGAATCAACCCGAGTTCTTTGTAAGCTTTTTCGCCCTTCGTCTCATCGGAGCCGTGCCTGTGCCGATCAACATTTTAATGACGCCGCAAGACATGGGCTATGTGCTTGCTCATGCGGAAGTCAGTGGTATTCTAGCGACTGAGATATTAGCCCTTCAATTGGCGGAACAAATGAATATCTCGATTAAAGAAGTCCCTTTTCCTATTTTGATCGCTAATGCTGCCGTTGCTGAAAATAGCAGTTTTGAAAAGAAAGTGGTGTATTACGCCCCAGCGATCCATACCCTTAACGAAGAACTCGATGCCTTTGACGACTCAATGCGTTCAGAAGCATCACACAATAGCGAATTGGCGTTTTTGATTTACACCTCAGGTACAACAGGCTTTCCTAAAGGCGTGATGTTGAGCGAACGAAATATTTTAAGCAATTTAGCAGGCTTTCAAACCGCCCTAAACATTAAACGAGACAGCGAACGCTTCTTATTAGGTTTACCTGTTTTCCATTGCTACGGCTTGATTTGTTCCTTGTTTGCCATTACGGAACGTGCCACCGTGATTTGTGTGCCTCGCTTTAACCCCAAGCAAATCGTCGAGTTCCTTAAAACCGAAGCGGTCACCGTTTTACCCTTGGTGCCGACCATGTTTACGGTTTTACTACAAGCGGCTAAACGCAAAAATAAAGAGCTTGAAACGTCTACTGAAAAGCCCTTTCCTACCTTGCATACCTGCATTTCAGGAGGAGCCGCCTTATCTGCCACGTTGCTAGACACGATTCAAGAAAACTTGAATGTGCAAGTGTTAGAAGGCTACGGCTTGAGCGAAACATCCCCTGTGATTGCGGTGAATACGGCGAGTCGTGGGGCGGTCGCAGGAGCCGTCGGTCAACCGTTGGTGAACTTGCGTCTCCGTTTGGTGAACCACGAAACAGGTGAAATCTTGCCTATTGAAATAGGTAAAGCCAGTGCGGAAGGTGAAATCCAAGTCGCTGGCGACAGCGTCATGCTCGGCTATTATAAAAATGAAGACGAAACCGCCAAAGTTTTAAGTCCCGACGGATGGTTTAAAACAGGCGACTTGGGGCATATTGATGCCGAAGGACTGTTGCGCATTTCAGGCGGTCGCTTGAAAGATCTCATTATTCGAGCAGGGGAAAACATTGCTCCCTTGCCGATTGAACGCATTTTATCTCAACATACGGCGGTGGCTCATGTGGCAGTTTTACCGTTGAAGGATGAAAAACTTGGGGAAGCTTTATGTGCTTGCATTGAACTCATGCCTGAAGCGAAAGACACGAATCAAAAAGCCCTTCAGCAGGAGTTGGCTGCTTTAGTGAGAGAGCATTTGTCGGCGTCTTACACGCCTGATGCGTATCGATTTTTTGAAGAATTGCCTAAAAATCCCACAGGCAAAATTGTCAAAAAACAGATTCTGCTAGACTAGGACCTTATCGCTACGTTTCTACTTCTATGAACCTTTTTTAGATGGGGGGGATTCTCGTTTCATCGAGATCTCAGAAACCTTTGTTATACTAATACCATTTAAACGCAGACACCATACGACACTTAATCATTTAATTGGTATCAGCTGTTTTGGCGGTCGAAGCCACGTCCCCACCAATATAAAGTGTCACTTGCTCTGAACCGCACATCAACGGCGTTAAGCTCGATGTACGAGGCACAAAAGTCACGCGAGCCTTGTTCAATAAAGGCGTGGAACCCTGCAAGCTTTCAATACCTGTTTGCGTCAAACGCAAGGAGCTGTCTAAAATCGATGTACCAGGTACACTTGCTCGTTGACGACACACAACCTTCCAGCCCAAAGTTTCTAGTTGCGTTTCAATGGCGGTTAATTGTTCCGCAGGAATACTACGAGAATACAAAATACCCACTTTTTTCACGTCACTTAACGGTTCACCGTCTTCGTTTTCACTTACCAAAGGCACACCATAAATTAAGCGACTCAAGACTTGTTCGGTTTCATCTTTATCAATAATCCAGTAACTGGTACCTTCACGAGAGGAGGTATGGCCTGGTAACGTGGCAAACCGCATATCCTTAGTCGGAATTTTCTTAACATAGTTTGCAAACTGCAACAATTCAGCAGGATTCATATTCGTATGCACATATTGGCTCATCACTTGAATAAGTTCAGGCAAGCGTAAAACTACATCAGGCGAATTTAAACGCTCACGTATCGCTGCCATAAACTGCTGTTGACGACGCACACGCCCAATATCTCCATAAGGGTCATGACGAAAACGCAAGAAACCTTCAGCGGTTTTACCGTCCATGTGTTTCCAGCCGACATCAAGATTAATTCGTAATTTGGCGGTATTGTCGGTATATCTCATGCGTTGAGGCACATAAACATCGATGCCCCCTATGGCATCCACCATGGCACGCACGGCTTGAAAGTCTACCGCTAAGTATTTTTCTACAGGAACACCAAGAGAATCCGCAATGACGGTTCGGGTTTTATCATGACCACCCATAGCATGAGCCGCATTCAACTTACCCACACGAGAATGTTCTTCATCCAAATAAACTTTAGAATCACGAGGCAAGGAAACAATGTTTAAACTTTGTTCTTTAGGATTAGGCTTAACCAGTAACATAGTGTCGGTACGAGTGCCTAAATAGGTGTCGCCAACACGGCTCCCGTTACTGTCCACACCCATGACCAAAACGGTTTGTGTGGGGTCGGCCCCTGGCAGCATACCAAAAGTGGCATCATCAACAGAAGACTTATACGCATTGGGCAAAGCAAATCTCAAAACATAAAGAAAAATCAATAAAGCGGTTAAAGCCCCAGCCAATAAAATCCCCGAACGTAGCAAGATATTCACCCAAGCACGAGGGGCTTGAGGTTTCTGCGGAAGTGCATTACCCTCAGGCGCGGAGACTGTAGAAGGCTTATGTAAACGTTGAAAAGACGCAGGCAATTGAATCTCTTCCCAATTATGTTCAGGAATATCACCTGCATTAAACGACAAGGGATGAAACGTCTCAGAAGTTGACGTCTCACTTTGAGGATCTCTGGTTTCCGTAGCGGAATTGTTTATTAAATGGCTATTGTCGTTCAAAGGGGTGGACTCCTATTATTTCAAGAGGGGGGAAAGCGAAAAGAACTACTTATATTAAACAAGGAGCATTTTTTTTGATGCTAGCAGAGCTGTCATTTTTTAAAATCACCTAAATTAGATTGTAGCACGAAAAAGCAAGACACAAGTCTTGATTTAAGTGGATTGTTTTAGAGAAAACCACCTAAGGTCTATATTGTGAAGCGTCTACATTAAACAAGGAATCTTGAGCAACGACCACTTTTTGAGCCTTTATTTTAGCCACAATCAAATCATTTTGGGTAATAGACGCTTGAGGAATTAAGATCGTTTCCATCACGGTCATAGCCAGCATCAAAAATCCAGCAACTAAAAAAACAACTTCACTCAAAGAAGGGCGAGTCAAGGATTTAAAGGCCGGCTGAGATAAAATTGACGACAAGGGAAACATTAGACAAAAATTCCTAAAATAGGCTCATTAAAACAAAACAAGTGACTACATCATATAGATGATAGTACTTGACTAGTTCCATTGTGTTACGAATATTTTTTAAGACAAGTTTTTTTGAGATTTTATTCTGTTTTTGTAACGTAAGCGTAACATTTACACTTAGCTTAGCCGTTAGGCTAGATGTGTTCTCTATTTTCTAAAACACCTAATTCTTAGATACTTTTATCCCCCGAACTCCTTATGTTTATAAAAAATTTCACTGATAGAAGTACAGGATCTTTATAATACTATTAAGAAGGCACAGAGAAAGTCTTTGTAAAGAATTAAGAATCTACTTAAAGCCTTCTCTGTAAGGTGTCGAAAAGCAAAAAGACCCTCCTGCCCATCCCCCTTAACAAGGAAAAATCCCTAATGAATAGTAGCATAGCCACCAACACCACCCCAAGCTTAGACGGTTTACTTAGAGATGTTATTGACAATGGTGCCAGTGATTTACATTTGTCTGTAGGATCTGCCCCCATTATTCGGGTCAATGGTAGCTTGATTCGCACGTCTTACCCGCCACTCACCAAAGACGAATGCCAAACCCTTATTTTTACCATGCTCAACAACGAACAACGCCGTACTTTAGAGCAAAATTGGGAACTCGACTTTGCTTACGGGTTAAAAGGTATTGGACGCTTTCGTGTCAACGTCTACCGTGAAAAAGGTAACTACGCTACAGCCATTCGTACGATTAACTCCACCACGCCTTCGTTAGATGTCTTAAAATTACCTGATGTATGCCGTGAATTGTGTCACCGTACCAAAGGCTTGATTTTAGTAACAGGGCCGACTGGTTCTGGTAAATCCACCACACTCGCCGCCATGATTGACTACATCAACGAAACCAAGTCTGAACATATTTTAACGATTGAAGATCCTGTTGAATTCGTTCACCGCTCTAAAAAAAGCGTGGTGCATCAACGTGAATTGGGATCCGACACCAAAAGCTTTGCCAACGCTTTAAAGTCCGCTCTTCGTGAAGATCCCGACGTCATTTTATTGGGAGAACTTCGAGATCTTGAAACCATGTCGCTGGCAATTTCAGCGGCGGAAACAGGACACGTGGTGTTTGGTACGCTGCACACCAGCAGTGCCATGCAAACGGTTGACCGTATTGTGGATGCCTTCCCCGCAGGGCAACAACAGCAGATTCGTGTGCAGTTATCCTCTTCGCTTGTGGCGGTTATGTCGCAAGTGTTGTTACCGAAAACCAACGAGTTCAAAGAAGTCAAGGGTCGTACCTTGGCTCAAGAAATCATGGTGGTGACCCCTGCGATCGCCAACTTGGTTCGTGAAGGAAAAACGGCTCAAATTTATTCGTCCATTCAAACAGGGGCGGAATTAGGAATGACGACCATGGAAAATTCTTTGTTTCGTCTGATTGCATC
>JBEISK010000008.1:0-62705 GCA_040375445.1 Gammaproteobacteria bacterium
GAGGTGGGGATTCAGGGGGGATTTTCAAGGGGGGACGAAGGGGAGGAGAAACGCAATGCGTCCTTCCCCGTCCCCCCTTGAACGCATTTAGAGGTGTCGGAGAACCTTTGTGCGAGCAAAGGTCTCTGACGTCACCAGCTATAAACGAAGCTAGAAATCCCAAAAATCCAAAAAACTAAACCAAGGACGTCAAAAATAAGCCCTTGCCAAAGCCCCCACTCGGCGGCGGCGTCTTCATTTTTAAGACGACCACACTCTTCGCTTGAATGGGAAAGAGCGTGTGAGGCATCCATTCGATCTGCTCAAAGCGTGGCGATCCGTTGGGGGATGCCGTGTCTAGCAGGACTTCCCAAGGGGTTTGGTCACTACGATGCGTCGGCAAATAAAACTGCTCGTCGTTGGGCTGATCGTTAATCAGCAATAACACACTTGAAAAATCGGCGTTGGGGTTGTCGCAAAACTTGCGGTTGGCTTTGCCGTCAATCAACAAGCCCATGCAACGCAGACTGGGGTTGTGCCAATCTTCAATGGAAAGGGGCTTGCCTGTGGCTCGCCACCAGGTGACATCAGGAATGCCACTTTTCGGACTAGGGGTTCCTGTGAAAAAGGTGCGTCGCTTGAAGGCGGCGAGGCTTTGGCGAACGTCGATGGCTTTGCAAGTAAATTGAAAGAAGTCTCGTTTCTCAGGATTATTTTCAAAGTCCCAATCCAACCAAGAAAGTTCGTTGTCTTGGCAGTAGGTGTTGTTATTGCCCTGTTGGGTACGGCTGAGTTCGTCGCCTGCTAAAATCATGGGCGTTCCGATGGAAAAGAGCAAGGTCGTCATTAAATTACGTTTACGACGCTGACGTTCGGCTTTCACCTTCGCATCTGAGGTGACGCCTTCGGCGCCGCCGTTGTAACTGCGGTTGTCGTTGGTGCCGTCTCGATTATTTTCGCCGTTGGCTTCATTGTGCTTGCCGTTATAGCTCACCAAGTCTTCTAAGCTAAAACCGTCGTGACAGGTTACAAAGTTCAAGCTATTATACGGATGCCGTCCGTTATGTTGGAACAAATCGCTTGAGCCTGCCAAACGAGTCGCCAACTGGTTGAGCGTGGCGTGTTGTTGATTCCAAAAGGCACGCACGGTGTCTCGGTAACGGCCGTTCCATTCCGACCAACCTAAGGGGAAGTTCCCGACTTGATAACCGCCGACGCCTGTGTCCCACGGTTCAGCAAAAAGCTTGACTCGCTTAAGAATCGGATCTTGAGCAATGGCTTGAAAGAAGGCGGATTTGGTGGAAAAATCGAAGTGTTCACGGGCTAAGGCGGACGTTAAATCAAAACGAAAGCCGTCGACGTGCATTTCGCTCACCCAATACCGCAGACTATCTAAAATCATGGTCAACGCAGGCGGGCTGGTGCTATCGAGCGTGTTGCCACAACCTGTAAAATCCATGTAAAAACGGCTTGATTCAGGCACGGTGCGGTAATAGGCTTGGTTGTCGATGCCTTTCCAGCTAAAAGTGGCTCCCAGATGGTTGCCTTCGCAGGTGTGGTTATAAACGACATCCAACACGACTTCAAGCCCTGCTTTATGCAGACTTCGCACCATGGATTTAAACTCTCGCACGACTTCATGCGGATCTTTGGTCATCGCATAATAGGGATGCGGTGAAAAATAGTTGAGCGTATTATAGCCCCAATAGTTGACCAGTTCCGTGTCTTTGAGATGCGGCTCATCAATAAAGGCGTGAACAGGCAACAGCTCAATGGTGGTAACGCCGAGTTCCTTATAGTATTGAATCATGGCATCGCTACCTAGGGCAGCGTAAGTGCCTCGCATGGCGGTGGGCAAGGCTGGATTCAACATGGTAGAGCCTTTAACATGGGATTCAAGCACAATCGTGTCTTCCATCGGGATGTGCGGGGGGGCATCATCGCCCCATGAAAAGGCGTCGTCAATCACCACACCCAAGGGGGCATAAGGAGCGGAATCTCGGTTGTCTATGGCGAAATCGTGCTTGGCATGCCCGACTTTATAACCATACAAGACATCAATATCTTTCACTTGACGAGCCACCGCCTTGGCATACGGATCCAACAGCACTTTGCGAGCGTTAAAGCGTTGCCCATGTTCAGGAGCATACGTCCCATGGATGCGGTATCCGTACAACTGCCCCGGTTGCAAGCCTTCAATATAAATATGCCACACATGATTGGTTTTGGTGTTCAACGGAATGCGAATGGATTCCCTACGAGATTTAATGCCGTCAAAAAAGCAGAGTTCGATCTTGCTTGCGGTGGAAGAAAAAATCGCAAAGTTAACGCCACAACCATCATAAGACGCCCCCAATGGGTAAGGAACACCTTTTTGTGTGATGAGTTCACCGTATCGTTTTTTAGGAATGCCGTGCATGTATTGGGTGCCTATTCTCTCAAGCTCTATATAAATATAGTATACTCTATAGATACAAAAAAGGGAATTCTTCTTCTGCTGCTAAGCCTCTTCTAAGCCTAAGGCTTCAGTGTCATCAACCGTTTGATGCGTAATGTCGACTTCCGCCACAGGCGTGGCTGTTGCAGGAGCCACCTTTTCTAAAGGCTCAAGATCTGCTGGCAATTCTTTTAGACGGGCTTTTTTGTCCACTTTTTTAGCTTTTGCCCGTTTTTTGTGTCGTGGTGCATGCCAGATATTGCCGATTAAATAGCCTAACACATACATGACGCCTGTGCCTAATAGGGAAATCCCCACGTAATCGGGGCTTGGTAAGCCACTAAAAAACTGAGGAAATACCAGTAAAACAAAGGTGAGGCTCCCTGCGATGTAGCCCCATTGTTTCGCCATTTCTTCTTGTTGCACTTTAGGTGCAATGGCACTAGATTCAACGTGTTCTTCTTCACGAACGTTTAAAGACGGCATTATTCACCCTTCCCTATCATAGTCAAACGGGTTTACTCAAATCTTAGTATACCTTTTTTTAAGTCCCTTGTGTAAACTCTCTTTCTGAAAATAGAACCCTTGTTTGATGAAAGGTCGGCGAAAGTGGTTTTACTCCCTCTCCCTATGGGAGAGGGCTGGGGTGAGGGTTCTTGGATGCCCAGCTATAGCTTGTGTTTCCCTCATCCTAGCGTAGCCCGCCATCGGCGAGGCGTGCTCCCATAGGGAGAGGGAACAAGGCAAAACCCCACTTTACCATAGCTTTCTATCTTCACTCTTAAGCTTTTTTTAATAAAAAAGTCATTTTTTTCTCAAAAATATGATACAGTAAAGAAGTCTATGTTTGGATACTCTATTGTTTGAAGAAGGAAAATACACATGACTACAGCAACCGCTTTTGCTTATGAAGCAAAAACCTATGCGTCTGAAGGCTATAACGGGCTTTCAAAAGAACAGTTGGAACAACATTTTAAGTTGTACCAAGGCTATGTGAACAACACCAACCTTGTGGCCACTAAAATTTCTGCCTTGGTTGAAGCGGGTGAAATCAACACTCCTGAATACAACGAACTCAAGCGTCGCTTTGGTTTTGAATACTCAGGCATGCGTTTGCATGAATACTATTTCGGCAACTTAACGCCGAATGGTGGAGCAACGTTGTCTGAAAGTTCAACGCTTTACAAAAAAATCGTCGAAGATTTTGGATCTTACGCCAATTGGGAAAAAGATTTTAAAGGCACGGGCTTGATGCGTGGCATCGGTTGGGCCGTTTTGTATCAAGATCCTGAATCCAAGCGTTTGCAAAACTTCTGGATTAGCGATCACGAAAATGGTCACCCTGCAGGCTTCACCGCTGTTTTGGTCATGGATGTGTGGGAACATGCCTTCACGGTAGACTATAAACCAACGGAAAAAGGTTTGTACATCGGTGCATTCTTCAATAACATTGATTGGTCGGCGGCTGAAGCTCGCTTGGCTTAATGTGTCTTTCAACACACCCACTAAATTGTTTGGTTTTTGAAAAAAAACTTCCTTTTTAAAGTGGGTGTGTTATACTTAGTATGTCTGATAGATTTTTTATATATTGTCTGATTTTATGATTGTCTGATTTTTTGGACGTTGAACATGGAGATTTAAATTATGCCTTTTGTAATCGGTGAAGCATGTGTTGGTGTAAAAGATAAAGCTTGCGTAGGCGTTTGCCCTGTTGATTGTATTTACGAATTTGACGGCGAGCCTCAATTGTATATTCACCCTGATGAATGTATCGAATGTGGCGCGTGTGCGCCTGTTTGCCCAGTTAATGCCATTTTTATGGACGGCGAAGTGCCTGCTGGTCAAGAAAAATTCGTTCAATTGAACGCTGACAAATGCGAAGAACTTGGCTAGTTTTTAGCGATCTTTAATTTGATAATCGTCTTTAGTTTTTCTACAAAGATGACTATAAAAAACCGCCCCTTCTTAGGGAAGGAGGCGGTTTTTGTGTGACTTGCATTTTTTAGAGATGCATTGATAATCGAGCTATACTAGGCTTTCTTAAAGAGGGAAGGATTTAGGCAATAACGACGTCTTTGTCGTCTTCTTCAACACCTTGATTGTTGTATTCTTTCTTAAAGGCGTCTAATAAGAATCCACTGGTGACTTTTTCTTGTTCATTGGTGGTTTCAGATTTTTTTGCGACGTTGAATTCGTACATAATCAAGCCCCGTTTGTTTTTACGAGCATGAAGGGTAATGTTTTCATAACCATCGCCCGTTTTATTGGGGGCTTTGATGACGATTTGGTATTGGTTGGTAAATCCACCGTCGGATGTTCCTGTTTCTTTGGAAACGGTGACTGAACCGCCGTTGGGTAAATCAACGCTGGAACCTGCCGCGACGGTTTTTCCACCGACGCTGATTTTACCCTTGGTGTCGCCTGTAACGGTTTTACCATGGACATCGTAGTTAAAGCTTTCCATAAAGACGTGTTTGTCCAAATCTCGATTCATTTTTACACTTAAAGAAGAAGTCGAATCTTTAAAGACGGTGCCACTGTGCACTTCGTCTTGCTTGGTGACTTGACCCTTGCTGTTGCGTGTGACAAAAACAGGGTCGCCATGGGCGTTGATTTCAAGCTTGGTGTAAACCGTGTCTTTTTTAGAAGGGGTTTTTTCAACAGCTTCAGGCGTAGCCTTAGCCGTAGCGGTCGCTTCAGCTTTGGCTTCAACTTTATCTTTCTTCCCGAAAAGTTTAGGCAAGCCGAGGGCAGCGAGGATTACTCCTCCTCCTCCTATAAGCCAAGGCAAGATGTTACCAAAACCACCTTTTTTCTTAGATTTTTGCTTGTGTTTATCAGGCTTTTTTTCAGGCTCTTTCTTAGGTTCTTCAAACTTTGGAGGAGCTGGAGGAGGTGGATACACTGGAGCTGGGGGCACTGGAGGTGGAACCACTGGAGGTGAAACCACTGGAGCTGGAGCTGCTTTGTATGTGATGTAATACTGATTAGTCGTACTATCGTAATTAATTGTAGTTTCAGGGGCATAGATTCTCGTATCAGGGGCATTCGTATTCTCAGTAATCGTAGTAGGGGCCTTCGTGTAAGTCTGGGTATTCGTGGCGAGCAATGTATTTGGAGCTGGCGCTTGTTGCGGATATTCCCAGCCAGAAGTAGAAGGGAGTGTTCCTACAGCGTACGTATCTTGAGGGGGAGTTCCTAGAGCAGAATACGCATATGGAACGGGAGTAGTGGTGGCTAAATCGTAGGGGGATTGTTGGTTATTAGGCAACCAAGGGTTAGGGGAGTTATTTGGATAAAGAGAAATCATCTTAGGTGATCCTTTCATGTGAGGTGTACAGGGAAATTTAATAAAGAAGAATAAATAGAGCAACGAAAAGCTAGTTTTGGGGGTATTTAGACAAAAGAACTTTATTTGTGTCTTATGCTTTAATAAACAATTTATAAAGCTGTGAATTGCTAAATGTTAACAAATTGTTATATTAAAAAAACAATCTCATTTTATGTATTCACTTCCTTCGAAGAAAAACGTGGTGTTTAGTCACTAGGCAAGGCTTTAAATAGCAGTCATAATGAAGAAGAGTAGCTCCTTAAAAACCGACCCTTTTGGCTCCTTTGGGAGCCCTTTCCCTCTCTTTACCGTCGTGAGTGTGTGTCAAAAAAGAGGGTTTTGTGTGTCGGAAAAGAGGGTTTTGTGTGTCAGAAAAGAGGGTTTTGTGTGTCAGAAAAGAGGGTTTTGTGTGTCAGAAAAGAGGGTTTTGTGTGTCAGAAAAGAGGGTTTCGTGTGTCAAAAAAGAGGGTTTCGTGTGTCAAAAAACGAAT
Source organism: Gammaproteobacteria bacterium (assembly GCA_040375445.1). Taxonomy (GTDB): domain Bacteria; phylum Cyanobacteriota; class Vampirovibrionia; order Vampirovibrionales; family JAJTHC01; genus JAJTHC01. The sequence continues at coordinate 6,239 of JBEISK010000008.1, forward strand.
TTCGTGTGTCGGAAATGACCTGTATCTTTTCATCTAACAGGCTTAAATCGATTAAATTCGTCAAAACGGATAAGAGGATCTGACATCTTTTGAAACCCCCTCACCTTTTCACTAGCAACAAGTAGAGTAGAATTTGTGTTAATGCTTGTATATAGACATCCCTTCGTCACTTTCACGAAGGGGGCATGCTAACGCATAAAGGTTTTTCTTATGGCATCGATTAATACCAGTTCATCAAGCAGTCCGAACTTTCCGATAAATTCAAATCACGTGAAAAACGTGCAAGCCGTGAAAAACGTGCAAAACGTCGCTCAAGATCAAGTTCAACAACAACTTGAAAACGCGGGAGAAGTAGGCGATTCGTTGGCTAAAAAGCTCTTTGATTTTGCATTGACCATGCAGTTTATGGATCAAGAATCGTCTGAACGCTTGTCTTACCCCGAAAAAGGCGCTGCTGTTGGCTTAGGACTCGTTTCTCTATTAGCGTTTACGAATATCGCTAATCGCTTGGCGGGCTTGGATCCCAACTTAGGAACCATTAATCCCCTTAATAAAGAAGCCGCGCGTGAAACCTATTTGGGACATTTAGCCAAAACGATAGATGGCTGGACGCCTAAAGAAGGTAGTTTTAAAAACTTGCCTACATGGATGCGTGCGTACCTAGGCGACTTGCCTTCCGATGAATACAACCGTTATTGGCTTGGCAATCATGAACATGCCTTCAATGCGACGGCCAATAAGCTTAAAACAGGGGTAAATCTTGCTCCCGATTCTTTGATAGAACGCTATATTGATCATTATAACAAGTTGCATCAAACGTTGAAAGACGCGACTACCCATCACGATTATTACGAACGTTTTGAAAAAATCATGACGCCTGAACAGCATCGGCATGTGACTACGACGTTGATGAACCCCTTCCTTGACGCGGATGCCAAAGGCTTTTTAACACAAGGCAAGGGAAATACGGCGTCAGAACAAAACCTCTATCATCATTTTGAAGCCGTATTTAACGAAGCCTTAGCGAACGCTCAAGAGTCTGGTTCGCCTGAAGCGATGTCAAAATTCACCAAACCTGAACTCCTGAGTGTTTTGGGAAGAGATAAGAATCCTACATATTTAACTCAGTTTGATGAATTTATTCAACAGTGTCCGAAACAAATGAAGGTCATTTTAGAAGGAGCTTCTGGTGATTCAGACGCTGTTAAGGAACTTCAAAAAGCCGTCATTGCGTATGTAAACGGAATCAATCCGCCGACCGTGAAGCACGCCTATTTACACCAAATTCATTCAGACCTTTACAAGGGAGGACAGCGTTGGTTCTGGTCGCCCGAACATATGAATATCGCTACCGCCAAATCTATGACGCCTGCACAAGTTAAGGCGTTGGAACATAACCCCCAGTTGCTTCAAGTTAAAGATATACAATCGTCTATTTTACGTTTGAAAAAGGTGGGGGAAGTCCTGCCATTTAGTCGTTATTTTTCTAAAATTTTCACATCTGAAGCGAAGCTCGTAGAATTAAGAAGCACGGCTCTGCAAGAAATCACCAGTAATCAAGCTCATTGGGAAGCTTTGTTGGGCAAAGAAGCGGTTGAAAAACACATTGCAGCGTTAAATCCTTCGAATAAAATGACGGTGAATGATTTCTTTAAACTCAATGGGGAATTTAGTAACCATGCTCAAAAAAGTTTAACAGCCTTTAAAAAACTCCACGATGTCTTGCCACGTTCGATTCAACGTTTAATGCAAAACATCTCTGAACACGAACAATTCATTCATAATCAGAAAGAACTTTCTGAAGCGTGGGGCGTGAGTGGTTTAGGACGTGGTGTGGCTTCCGTGTGGCGTGGCGTCATTGATATGGCGAATTTTGCCTTGCATGAACAGCCTGAAGAAGTCTTGAAAAAGAAAGCCATAGCGATGTCTGACTTGAGCAAGAAGGTTCATAATCCGCTGCTTGGTATGCTGAAGAGTTTAGCTCAACCAAGATATCTAATGTTCTTCTTAGGCGCCGTGACCGCCTTTAGTACAGGCTGGGCTGCCTTTATGGCCGCAGGCAAGCCGTCTAAGGTAAAAGCAAACGCAACGTCGCAAGCTACAGTTCAAGTCAACGCTCAAGGCAAGCCTCAAAGCAAAGACGCTAAAACCACTGAAGCCCAAAAGCCTGCTGAAAAGCCCTTTGTCTTGGGTGAACAAATTAAAGCAGGTTTAAGAGCCTGTTTAGGCATTGCCTTGCCGATGATCGGTGCTCATCAGTTGATGGTGTTCTTGAACCGAGGCAATCGTTTGGGTAAGCTGATGGGGGGGCATTATTTGACGAGCTTTAAATTCCCCTTTGTCGTGGCAGGCTTTCACTGGTTAACAGGGGCAGGTGCGATTATCACAATTGGCGGTCAACTCTTCTTAGCAGGCAAACTACGTAAAGAGGCTGAAGATCTGCAAGACAAGACTGTGGGCAAACCCACGTATTTGGTCGAATACGAAGAGCGTGACAAAGCTAGAGAAGCCCTTAAAGCGATTAAAGATCGCGAGTTTAGTTCGATTAAAAAAGAAGACATTGCCTTAATTGCCAAATATCCTGAAGCGTCCACAAAGGAAAAAATCACCTTGACGCCTGCCCAAATTGAAGAAGCCTATCGTTTGGCTGGCACAAAAAAGGTTCGAGACATTGACCCCAAGGAAGCCGCCTTGTTATACGCCTTGGCTCAAAGTGCCAAGAATCCGACGGCTTCACAAGCAACAAACGTACCCAAGCAACTGACGCCAGAAGAAGCCGCGTTGATGTATGCCTTGACTCAAACGCCAAAACCTTCCAAAAAAGCCGTTTAATGAAAGTGTGTAAATCGTCTCATGCCTGATTCACTTCCTAAAACAAAAGCCACGGAACCCGCTCAAGCTCAAGATATGTCAGGCTTGCCGTCTCCGCCTGATTTAACCGTGCGGGATGAAGATCCTGTAAACGACGAGGCAAAAAAAGCCGAGCCACCAGTCCTTTACCCGACGGTGTTCCCGCTGTCGCCACAAGCGTTGGCTCAACGGGTGCAGCCGTGGGTGATGAGACCTGAAGAGCCGTTTGACAAGCAAAACCGAATTCCGCAGGTGGATCTGCCTCCTGACAACATTGGTTACCAAAGCCCTTTTTTGCCTTATAAGGGAGCTGTGTTGAAGGCTCCGATCTAGGGGGATTAGCTTGTTTGACTCAATTGTGCTACCAACTCTTCTAAATTTCTTATTCCATTTGCAGTAGTTGCAGGATCTGAGCTTGAGTTGGGTTGACTATTTTCGAAAGCATGTAAAATCCAGTTAGAAACAGGGGCGTCTATGTGTCTTTTCCCACTCGCTGTTTGAAAGGTGGGCAATGCCTGACGATTTCCTCGTGAATACCAGGTTGAGAGTAAAGGTGTCTCTGGCAAAAATTTTCGACTAATTCGTTCACCATATTCACCCTCATGAGGAGCACAAACTATGTTGAAAAAATAACGAAAAATTTCAGACTCGTCTCTTTCAGCACGCCTTATTTCATTTAGGACCTCTTGACTAAAGCGCTTGACAAAATTTTTGAACCGCTCTTTATCTTGGGCATTAATGGAATAGGGATTCGAAAATAAATGAAGTAAGCCCCACTGATACGTACCTTCTTCATTGATATGAGAATCACGCAAGACTTCACGTCCAAGCTTAATAACCGCAATAGATTCTTCGGGCTTGCCTTTAGATACTTCTTCTTTTAGAAGTGTCGTGTATAATTCTGCCCTTCTCTCAATTCCATCATTTAATTCACCTCGCGTCATGTATTTATCAAGAACAATCAATTTCGCTGGAGAAGCCTTAACATTAATATTAGGAGAAAGAGACCCTATTAAATGAGCGAACGCAGCATATTGTCTTTCGAAAGACCTCTGTAAAGTTAGAAGCTGGTCGCCTGTTGGTAAAGCATGACCGCTTTGCAAAAAAATTCTTAGATGATTCGTCAAATGAGTTTCAAGAAATGATGCGATAGACGAATAACCTTTGGTTTGGTCTGGAAAAGCTCTCCCCGTATTATCTAGTATCGTTACCCCCTGACGTTGAGACAAGGGTGACGGTGAAACACGTTTTGCGGGAGATGCTTGAGTCAAAGACGTCTTATGTTGACTGGGAAAAATTAAGGGATGCACTGCAAGAGAAAGAAAGTTCATTGAGATCTACCATTCAATTAAATTTAAAACACAATACTAAGTATAGTTTAAAGAAAACATAAAAAGGCGTCAATGCCTTTGGCTCTGAAGTAAACGAAAATGTAACATTTCTATAACATATACAATAAGATTCCTTGGGCATTCAAGCCGAATGTAAATAGAGCGATTTGGATTTCACTATTATCTATGCTATTTTGTTAAGGGGAATGAGGAAACATCCTCTCTCACGTTTAGAAAACCCTCCTTACATTTAGGAAAAAGGATTTATCATGGATTGGCTGATTCATAGCATTGAATGGATACTGGGCGGACTCTTAAACTGGGTGCATAGTGTGATTGAAGCCTTAGGCTATTGGGGCATCGTAGTACTTATGGCGATTGAATCAGCGAATATTCCTTTGCCTAGTGAAATGATTCTGCCTTATGCAGGGTACTTGGTGCAACAAGGCGAAATGAATATTCATTTGGCTAGTTTGGCGGGAGCCGTCGGTTGTGTCGTGGGATCGCTCCCGTCTTATTGGATCGGGGCGTGGGGGGGTGAAGCCTTCATCAAAAAATACGGCAAATGGATCCTCATCGACGAAGACGACTTGGCGGACGCCCGTCGTTGGACGGCTCGCTTTGGGGACTGGGCGTTTTTCATCTGCCGAATGTTGCCGATTCTACGAACCTTTATTTCTGTTCCTGCTGGCGTTTTAGGGGCAAACATCTGGACGTTTACGATTTTCACCTTCATCGGCTCCTTAATTTGGAGCTATTTGCTGGTGTATGTGGGTATTGTTTTTGGGGACAACCTCACTGAATTCAAGCACTTGTGGCATAAGTTTGATGTGGCGATTGCCTTATTGCTGGTGGCAGGAGGCGGTGCTTACTTGTGGAAGCACGTCGCTAAAAAGTGGATGAAGCCTCGTGCGTGAAGAATCAGTGCTTATTTCAAGCAAGCATGTGCCTGTGTTGCTAGACGCCGTATTAAAAGGCTTGAATCTACAAGTCGGCAAAACCTATGTGGATGCCACCTTAGGCATGGGTGGACATAGTCAACACCTGCTTGAAGCTTTACACGACTTGGGCGAAACGTCTCCTCGATGGGTGGGGGTGGATCAAGATGCCCGTGCCTTGGGGATGGCTCAAGAACGGCTTGCTTCCACGCTGGCTCGCTTTGGAGATAATCAGCATACGCATTTTGTGCAGTCTAATTATAGCGAAATCCCCGAAAAACTAGACGCATTAGGCATCACAGGCATGGATGGCGGGATTTTACTCGACTTAGGCGTGAGTTCTTACCAGCTGGACACGGCGGATCGAGGCTTTAGCTTCATGCGATCAGGCCCTTTAGATATGCGAATGAACGGTACGGATGATGAGATCCCCACCGCTGCGGATCTACTCAATACGGCTTCGTTTGAAGAATTGTGTCGTATTTTTGAGATTTATGGTGAAGAAAAATATGCATACCCGATTGCCAAAGCCATCGTGGAAGATCGAGCAGAATCGCCTTGGCAGGACACGCTGGATTTAGCGAAATTGGTGGAACGCATTTATCGTTTAAAGCAAAAGTCTGGCAAGGCGAAAGAAGCCAAGCATCCCGCTACACGGGTTTTTCAGGCCTTGCGTATGGCGGTTAATGGCGAGCTTGAGCATTTGGAATCTACCTTGAATGCTTTGCCCACTTTGATGAAAACAGGCAGTCGTGTGGCGATTATTACCTTTCATTCTTTAGAAGACAGGTTGGTGAAGCAGACCTTTAAGCCATGGTTAGACGGTTGCGTTTGCCCACCGCAATTCCCTATTTGTACCTGCGGGAAAACGCCCTTGTTTAAGGCGGTGAACCGTAAACCACTTGAAGCCACCGAACTTGAAAAGGAAAGCAACCCTCGTTCACGTTCAGCGAAATTACGGCTATATGAGCGATTGTAACAACCTTTGACAAAACACCCATTATGAGGTAAACTAAATTCTTAATATTTTGAATATATTCACCGAACGTTTTTTCTCGTATTCTCATCGTGGTGTTATCGTCTTCTCTCGTTTTCGAATGTAACGACGTTTGGCACAATCCTTATTAAAAAAGGGTTTTATGCTGATGTGGCTTTGAATCTTGTAACGTTTGTGAATGGTTACTTCCCTACACTTAGGAGCTACAAGCATCGTTTCGTTCATTGGGATTTTAAAGTATAGGTTTTGCACATTCGTATGATGTCCATTAAACAGTCGTCTCTTTATTATCATACACTTGCAAAGCTCAAAGCTGAACAAGACGAGTCGCAAAGGCGAAAGGCATCCACGCCTTCTTTAACTAATGTGATGATAGAAGAATTCCCTACTCACGATGCCTTCGAAACCCAGCCTTCCTTTCCTAATCCAGCCACTGAAATGCAAGGGAAAGCCACCGAAAAAACTTCTTTAGCACAGCGACTCAACCCCTTCAAGCGACGAAAAAAGAAGCACGAAGAAGCCAAATTTGAAATTTCGCCTGAATTGGTGGCTTTAGCGGCGGCTGGGTATGCATCTACCCTAAATCCAGCTTTAGCCGCAGGCTTGGCGTCTAAAATTGATTCACAATTCTTTTGGGATTTTACGATTTTAGACTTTGTGGGTATGGGGTTTCCTCGTATTTCACGTTCTTTACAACGCGGGGCCGTGCCTTATGACCCTGAAAAAGACCCTGAAGCCCAACAACGCAAAGGCTTAAATAAGTGGATTTATATTCGCTGTAAAAAATCCCAAAATGCCAATTGGGCGAACTTGGGTGAAGAAATAATGAGAGAAGTACAAGCGGCCCCCGGTTCTTTGCTGGTACCTGCCTTGGTGTTTGGTCTAGTGCCTCTACTCAGTCGTAACAAGTTTTTAAGCTGGACAGGGCGTCGTTCCTTGCAGATGTCTGAAAGCGAACTGACGCAAGAACATCAAAACCTGCAACAGTTTTTGACTGAAAACCCCATTCGCTCGACTAACCCCCAAGATCTAAAAAGCTTAGAAGCCTTCGGCAAAGGCTATGTGGAACGTGTTTTTGAAGGTATTCCTGATCTAAAGCGTCAAGAACAAGTAGCGATCGAATTTCATGGCAATACTTTGATCAATCCCTATTATCATCTGAGTAATGGGCATTTAAACAGCCTGAAAAAGGGCTTAAAAGACGACGAACTTTTTGGATTAAAAGCGTCTTTAAATAGGCATACCAAACTCAACAACAATTCACTGCTTAGCTTACAAGGTGTGACCTTGGATCAAGTCATAAAAGAAATCGCTGATGTTCAAGGCAAGTTGTTAGCGTTTGATGTTGAACATGGTTCAGGTTCTATTTTCTTTAATAAGACACGTCGTGAAGAACATACCCTGTTAACCGCTAAAATGCAAGCGTTGTATAACATTGCAGAACACACGGCTTTGAAGGCGAACGCCATTCATTCCCCAAATACACGTATGAAAAAGCAAATGATCCATCTGAATACCATGCAGGGTAAGGGAACTACTCAAACGGCTTTCTTACATCATTTACGTGGTATGGACCAGGGACGTGATTTAATGGTGGCAGGCTTACGTAATTTCTTTGCTAAAGCAGGTAAGGGTGATTTCAAGGAGGCTCTTGCTCAATCTTTCAATACCGCAAAAGCCACCAAAGCCTTCATTACACTAGGTTCTTTGATGTGGATGCTGGGCTGGATGTGGTACTTGTCTCATGCGATTCAAAGAGGACGAGAATACCCCGCCAACCGCTTAGTCACGCTCAACAAAGCCAAACCCCATGAAAAAAATACGCAAGCCCCTGTGCCCACGGAAGGCTTGCCTTTGAGTAAGCAAGCCGCCATTCGCCATCACTTGAAAGCATCTGCTTCAACACCAGTGGGGGAGGATAAAGTGTCCTAATGATGTCTAATAAATCCCCTTACAACAATAATGGCTTTGTGGATGCCCTGAATCACTTTTATTACCATGACGTGAAAAGTATTCCTATTAAAGGCAAGAACTTTTCGGATCGCCTAAATGCTCAGGCTCGAAATACATCCAATCCAGCATCAAAAGCGGTGCAAATGACGACTGCAAAAATAACGTCCTTGCTTACGGACAGTGTGGAATTTGCCAAATTTGAAAAAACACCTGAACTCTTTGGGGTAACTATTCCCAGGTTGCCTTTGAGCTTCATGATTTTAATGTTCTTTGGCTCGATGATGCCTGCTCGTATACATTCTGAATACCTCAGAGCGCCTGAAATCGATGAAGATAATGACGGTATAGCTGACGGGCATGATTACCGTGCGATTCGAGATGTGCTTATACGAGATGTGTTGTCTATTTCACTGTTCTTGTTTGCGTTAGAGCCTGTTAAGCATGCGATGCTGGCTAAAAAACAAAAAGACGGCACCTTATTCAGCTTAGGTAAAAGCCCTAAGCATACCAATCTAATGCTCATGCACGGAAGCTTGAATCCTCGTAAGCCAAGCCCTTCGATTTCTTATCCACAACTTGAAGAAGTTTACAATTTGACGTCGAACGCCCCTGAAACCTTAGCAAAATTGGCTGCTATGCACAAGGCGAATAACAATTTAGCCAAACCTATGGAAGATTACCTTCAAGCTTACCCGCTTTGGCAAACGGAAACGACACCATTTTTGAAAACATTGAACAATCTCCAAGCGTCGGTGGATGAAAAAGCAAAGGCTCGCTTTATGCTTGAAATGATCGATGCGCTTCATAGTGGGGGGCGTAAAATGATTGCTCATACGCAAGACGTAGGCACCGCAAAAACACATTTAAGCACCCATTTCTACGATGCGATTAACGAGCTTTCCCTTGAACAAGGAACGAATACGATTCGTCGTGCCGCGCTTAATACGGATCCCGATACGTTAATTCGTCGTTTATTTGAACTCCAGGGTTTAGACAAAGAGTTTGCGGTAGAACGCATCACGCTTGAGACCTTGAAAGAAATCGTCGCCGATGATCTTGAAGGTCTTCAGAAAAAGATTCAAAAAGAAGCCTTGCTTGGGGACCTTCCTAAAGAAAAAGCCTATTTAAAAGCAGCGACACTTACGCCTGATTACGCCACTTTCAAAGGACATTTAGATTTGGCTATGCAAAAAGGTGACATGACCGCTTTTAACCTCATGGCAGACAAAGCCCTGAACTATCAACATTTTATCGATGTCTGCACCCAAAAAGTCATGGCCACCCATCCTAAATCCCAAGACGGCAAGGCGTTAACCTATTCACAAGTTTTTAATACCCTGAAAAATGAGCATTTTACTCAATTAGAAGACAGCGTGGCTGCCTTAAGAGCAGGTCAAAACGTGTTGTATGTCTTAAACTCTTCACATGGGCAAGGCGTTTTAAAGCACTTTAAAGCCATGTATACGCATTCTGCCAGTGCGATGAAAGAAGTGGATGCATTGGATGCAGCGATTAAACGCCTTCAAAGCGATGGGGCAAAGCACTTAAAAGCGTCGTTTAACTTTTTAGGCACGAAGGTACCCTTACCTGCTTTAGATTGGGTCAAGAAGACGTTGAAGCTCCCAACGCTTGAATCCTTAGAGGTTCGTCGTATTTTATCTGAATCGGCACGTAATATGCGTTCGCCTGTCGATTCGATTGGTTACGTTTTAGTGGCGGCGGTTATTGGCTTTTTCCCTGTATGGTTGAATCAAGTGGTCACCGAAACCGAATATCGTTTCAAAAAAGCGAAAGATGCTCCTCCGAAAAAGGAAGAGACCCGCTAAGTTAATCATTTAATTTTTAAAAGCCCTCTTTTCTACACCTTTAGGTGAAGGTCAAGGGGGCTTAAGTTCGTCATACTAAATATGGACGACTTGATTAAAGTTCTGAAAACTTTTCACCCTAACTACGATTAAGAGAGAGACAACCTAGATGTTAAGATCACTATACACTGCCGCCACTGGTGCGACCACGCAACAGTTTAACATGGATATTATAGCCAACAACGTTTCAAACGTCAACACCACAGGCTATAAAAAAACCCGTGCCGAATTTCAAGATCTCATTAACCAAACCTTTTCTTCTCCTGGTTCTCTAGGAAGCCAAGGCACCATTGACCCTGTTGGCGTACAAGTCGGTTTGGGAACACGTATTTCCGCCACGCAACGTGACTTTATTAACGGTCCCATTATTCAAACCGCCAACCCGTTGGATATGGCGATTCAAGGCGACGGCTTCTTCCAAATCCAGCTAGACAACGGGCAAATCGGCTATTCTCGAGACGGTTCCTTCAAGCGAGACGCCAACGGTAGCATCGTCACCACAGACGGCTACCCCCTCATTCCTCAAATGACGATTCCTCAAGATTCTACCGAAGTCACGATTGGACCGAACGGTTCGGTAAGTATTCGCGATGCCACGGGTAACTTCCAAGAAATCGGACAAATTCAGCTTGCTCGTTTTGCTAACCCTGCGGGACTTGAAGCCCAAGGGCGTAACTTATATACCCGTACGCCGTCTTCGGGCGATCCGATTGTCGGGCAGTTGGGTCAAGGCGAATTTGCTAGAACGACGATAGGGCAAGGCTTTTTAGAAAACTCTAACGTGCAAATTGTAGAAGAACTCATCAATTTGATTACCGCTCAACGGGCTTTTGAAGCCAACTCAAAAGTCATGCAAGCGGGCGATCAAATGCTCCAAACGATCAATCAAATTGTCTAAACGCCTTCCTTTAGGCGGTTCAACATCTAGGACTTTAAAGTGAAAAAAAGCACACTTGCCTTCAGTATTTTAAGCTACTTACTCCTACTGACGGGGGCTTTTAGCAACGTCGTTCATGCGGAACAATGGGTGGAAGCTCCTTTGTTGCAAGAAAAAATTAAACCCTTATTGGAAGCTGCCACACAATCGTATTGCCAGTCTAAAGGACTTAAGCCTTGTGATTTTGTCTTAGGTATTAATGTGGCGGCGACTCGTAAGTTTCGCTCACTTGAACTTTTGGCGGAAGAAGCGTATAGCCTTCGTTTAAATGGAGCCGTAGAAGCGTCTGTTTTTCAGCAGGGCTATGGTAGTGTGAGCCTTTTATTAGAAGGCACACAGTCCAATCGTCAAACGACACTGGTCTTGCCGTTAGTCTTGCAAAAACAAGTGATGGCGTGGCAAGTCAATGAAGCCATGCCTTTTGGAGGGGCTTTAGTTGGCAAAGTCCAACGAGTGAGTCGCACCGTAAGCTTACGAGACTTGAGTCAGTTGATTTTGAGCGATTTGCCGCCTTCTACGATTGCTCGTACGAATTTAAGCAAGGGACAGTTGATTACGAAGTTTCAAGTGAAGACGCCTCCTACGGTTTTGATGAATCAGACGGTGAAATTGGTGGTAGAAGTGCATCAAAGTGCACGCCCCATTCGTTTGGTGTTGGATGCTCAAGCCATGCAAAATGGGGGCATTGGGGATATGATTAAGGTCAAGCAAAGTGGTTATAATCATAAGATCTATTTGGGACAAGTACAGGCGGACGGTACAGTTTTTGTCAAAATGTAAATGGATGTCATACCGCTTAAACGAGTGAATAGCGTTCTACAAAATCCCCCTCATCCCTTAACAGGAAGGGGGCAAATCTACTTTTGCAAAACCTTTTCTTGTCAGCATTTAAAAAAAGCTTGCACATTTAGATTGATTAGATAGACTAATAAAAGTTGAAAGAGTTTAATACTTTTATTCAATAGTTGTCAAACAATTAAATAAAACGCTTATATAAGCGGGAGTAATTCAGTGGTAGAATGCTTCCTTGCCAAGGAAGATGTCGCGAGTTCGAGCCTCGTCTCCCGCTTATTTTTTATAGTTTATTTTCAGTGGGCTTTACATTTTTCTAAAAAAATGATTCAAACAAATACAAAAATGTCCCTAAAATAAGTATTTGTGCTAAGCTATTCATAAAAGTATCTATTGTTTAATGCGTCCTGCACGCTTTGGAAGGAATTAAAATGAAAGTCGAAATTCAACCCATTGAATCGTCTGCCGTGAAACTTACGATTCATGTAACAGCTGAACAAGCTCAGCAAGAGTTTAATAAAGCCTGCCGTCGTGTAGGGCAACGGGTAAATATTCATGGCTTTCGTCGAGGCAAGGCACCGCTTCGCATGATTGAAAAAACGGTGGGTGAAGATGTGATTAAGCAAGAAGCGTTGGATCGTTACTTGCCTTATGTGTTTGCGGATGTGATTAGTGAACAAAAGCTCGATGTGGTGGCACAGCCTCGTTTGTTGGAATTGGATTTCAACTTGCAAGAAGGCATTCGTTTGGTGGCAGAAGTGGATATTCGCCCTACGGTAAACTTGCCTGAAGGCTTAGCTCTTTCGGTCGACGTTGAAAAATTGACGCCAATTGCAGATGCGGAAGAAAAAGAGATTCAAGCCCTTTTAGAGCGTATTTCGAGTCTTGAAACCGTGACGGATCGCACGGTTGTTGAAGGGACTGATGTGATTGTGCTTGACTTTACGGGTCGCCTCAATGGCGAAGAATTCGCAGGCGGTAAAGCCGAAGAATTCGAGCTCGATTTGAGCAATAATAACTTCTTAGATTCTTTCACCATGCAATTGCCAGGTAAAGAAGTGGGTGTGGCCTTTAATATAGACGTTCAATTCCCTGAAGATTATTTTGATGCCAAGTTGGCGGATCAAGTCGTGACGTTTGAATCGACAATTCATGCGATTAAAAAATATGTAACACCTGAGCTTAGCGATGAAACAGCACCAAAGTTGGGCGACTTCAAAACGGTCGCTGATGTCAAAACCCATGTCGCCAAATCGATTGAAACTCGTAATGAGCGTGAAGAAACCTTCCGCAAACAACGCGCTGTCGTGGATGCCCTCGTTCAAGCCACCAAAATCGATTTGCCCAAAGGCATGATTCAACGTGAAGTGGAATCGATTATTGAAGATATGGGTCAACGTTTTAGCCAGCAAGGCTTAAACTTCAATGAGTTCTTGCAAAACCGCACCGAAGAAATGACTGAAAGCTTCAAGAATGAAGCGATTCAACGCATCACCACAAGTTTAGCGTTTGCAGAAATTGCGAAAGTCCATCAAGTGACCGTCACTGAAGAAGACTTCAATCAACAAATTGCGGAAATTGCCGAAGCTCAAGGTACGGATGAACGCTCGATTCTACGTCAATTGTCCAATCAGCCCAATGGTAGTCAAGCGTTGTTGGATCAACTCTTGGCACAAAAGGTGGTCAATATCCTACTTGAAAAAGCGACCTTTACTTGGGTAGAAGCCAAAGAAGCTGTGATTGAAACAACCGTAGAAGCCCCCGCTTTGGAAGAAGTGGCTACATCTGCCGAATAGTGTAATCCTTTATGCAGGGGAGATACACTTTAGCCGTCGCCTTAATTTTGATTATTTGTTACAATAATGAAGTTCATTGTATTAGGATTAAGGCGTTAAACGTTTTAGAAGAGATTTAAGGAGAGACGAAATCGTGATGATGATGTCTAACTTTCAAGAGCAAATGGCTCTAATTCCCATGGTTATTGAGCAGTCCAGTCGTGGCGAACGCTCGTTTGATATTTTTTCTCGCTTATTGCGTGAACGTATTATTTTCCTAGGCACTGGTGTGGATGACAATGTCGCTAACGTCATTATCGCTCAGCTTCTTTTGCTCGATTCTGAAAATCCTGAAAAAGATATTATGCTTTACATCAATTCCCCTGGTGGCAGTGTTACCGCTGGTTTGGCGATTTACGACACCATGAAACATGTTCGAGCCAATGTTTCGACCATTTGCTTAGGGCAAGCCTGTTCGATGGGTGCTTTCTTGCTTTCAGGCGGAGAAAAAGGCAAGCGTATGGCATTGCCACACGCTCGCATTATGATTCACCAGCCTTGGGGTGGTGCTCAAGGGCAGTCGTCTGATATTGAAATTCAAGCTGCTGAAATTGGACGTTTAAAGCGTACCTTAAACCAGTTAATGGCCTCTCATTCGGGTCAGTCGATTCAGAAAATCGAACAAGACACGGATCGTGATTACTTTATGACCCCTGAAGAAGCCGTTGCTTACGGCATGATTGACAAAGTCATTACCAAGCTTTAGGTCGTCTTGATTGAAGGACTTTTATGATGCGTTTTAGCCGTACAAGTCAAACAAAGACGGGAATTTGAAACAAGTTCCCGTCTTTGAATATCGTTTTACGGAGCAGGAGTTCCATACCTCATGTCAAAATCTGAAGAAACCCGACTCAAATGTTCATTTTGCGGTAAAACGCAAGACCAAGTCAAAAAGCTCATTGCTGGGCCTGAAGTCTTTATTTGCGATGAATGCGTGGAATTGTGTAACGATATTTTAGCCGAAGAGTTCCTCGAATTTGCCAAAGCTCATGCAGTTCAAAAAGACCCCAATGCCCCTGAAACGGCCTTGACCATGATTGAAAATCTGCCAACGCCTAAAGAATTGAAGGCCTTGTTGGACGAACACATCATCGGGCAAGAAGAAGCCAAGAAGATTCTGTCGGTGGCTGTTTACAATCACTATAAACGCATTAACTATGCTGTGAAACAAAAGCAAGACGGCGATGCGAAATCCGAAGTAGAAATCTCAAAATCCAACATTATGTTGATTGGACCGACAGGTAGCGGAAAAACCCTTTTGGCTCAAACATTGGCGAAATACTTGGATGTGCCTTTTGCCGTTGCCGATGCCACCACGCTGACTGAAGCGGGCTACGTTGGCGATGATGTGGAAAACATCTTGTTACGTTTGTACCAAGCGGCGGATTATGATCCTGCCAAAGCGGAACGTGGCATTATTTACATTGACGAAATTGACAAAATCTCTCGCAAAAGCGAAAACCCCAGCATTACCCGAGACGTTTCTGGTGAAGGCGTTCAACAAGCCTTGCTGAAAATGATTGAAGGCACCACCGCAAATGTGCCTCCGCAGGGGGGAAGGAAGCATCCGCACCAAGATTTCATCCAAATCAATACGCATAATATCCTCTTTATTTGTGGAGGAGCCTTTGACGGTTTGGAAAAAATTGTGGCGCGTCGTGCCGAAGCGACGAGTAAAATCGGCTTTGCGGGTGAAGCTAAGACGGCTCCTAAAACAGCCTATGAACGTGATTTAGAAAATGCCAAATTGCTCAAAAAAACCGAGCCTGATGACTTGGTGAAATTTGGTTTGATTCCTGAATTTACAGGACGAGTCCCCATTTTGGCGATTTTAGAACCGCTGGATGAAGAGGCGTTAATCCGTATTCTAAAAGAACCGAAAAGTGCGTTGTTCAAGCAGTATCAAGAACTCTTGGCGATGGATGGCATTGCCTTGACTTTTCAAGAAGATACGGCCAAAGCCATTGCTCAAGAAGCCGCCAAACGGAAGACGGGGGCAAGGGCCTTGCGTTCGATCGTAGAAGAAATCATGCTGGACTTCATGTATGAAGCCCCCAGTCGTGAAGATTTAAAAACGGTACACATCACCCCTGAAATGGTGAAGCAAAAAACCATTTTAAAAGTGGTTGAAACAACGGATGAAGTCATCCCTCCTGAAGTGACGGTGGCTCCTAAGAAGGTGGCGTCTTAAAGGACAGCTTCTAGTCCATGGTGTAAACCATGTTCAAGTGAACGTACTTTTTTGCAACACAAGGCAATGCCTGCCATAAAGCAATCACGATTGAAACTGTCGTGCCTGATGCTGAGCATTTGCCCCAAGTCGCCAAACAAGACTTCTTGGTGGGCGACTAAACCAGGTAGTCTGACCGAATGAATGTGGATGTTTCCTTCGGAACTTGCTCCCCTTGCTCCAGCGAGCGTTTCATGTTCGATGCCGTTGCTCACCGCAAAATCAGGACGGACCGCTTGCATCATCTGCACCGTGCGAAGGCTTGTACCACTTGGGGCATCGGCTTTTTGATTGTGATGCAACTCAATAATTTCGGCATGATTGAAGTAACGGCTGGCTTCTGCGGCAAAACGCATCATTAAGACGGCGCCTATCGAAAAGTTCGGCACGAGCAAACCTGCGATTTTTTTCGCTTTTAGTTTGACATCAATCTCTTTTTCTTGCTCTATGCTTAGCCCTGTTGCCCCAATCACGGGAGCAATGCCTGCGTCGATCATCGCAAGCACGTTGGCATACACCGTGCTAGGATGCGTCAACTCCACCCCGACCGTCGGCGGATGCGTGGCGTGAGCAATCGCCTCTTCGACCGTGGTATGAGCCTGTACATCGGCTTGCGGATGGATTTTCGTCCCTGTCAAACGACGGCTGGTCGTGGCAACGAGGCATAATTCATCATCGTCCAAGCAGGTGGCGACAAAGGGCGTCCCCATTTTACCGCTGGCTCCTGCAATTAAAATGTATTCGGCGTTCATAAGTCGTTCCTTTACGTTTAAATCTTGACGCTTTTATGTTAGCATAAAAACACCCTATCGAAGGAGACTTTACTATGGCTCGCAATCCAATTCAAACAAATCTAGTCAACTTTGATGCCGTCGAATCGGGGGCGTCTTGTATTTATGGCCCGGTGAAAAGCTGGCGATTGGGTTCAAGCTTGGGGGTGGATTTGCTCCTCAATCATTCAATTTGCTCCTTTAATTGCGTGTATTGCCAGTTGGGCGATATTCAGGTAAAAACGGCGGAGCGTAAAATCTATGTGCCGACAGAGAAAGTCGAGCGTGACCTGCGTTTAAGCGACTGGGAAAAAGCCGATTTGGTGACCATTTCAGGCAACGGCGAACCCACGCTCGCCTTGAATCTTGGGGAAGTCTTGCAAGTGATTCGTGAGTATACGGCGAAACCCAGCACCGTTTTGACCAATGCGACTTTGTTGAACGATCCTGCGGTACGAGCAGATCTCAACTATGCGGATCACGTGGCTTGTAAGCTCGATGCCGCTTCAGACACAGTCTTACAGCGGATGAACCGTCCTGTGGCGGGCATTGATATGGCGTCGATTGTCTCAGGGATTAAGGCGTTGCGTCAGTCGTATGACGGCAAGCTTTCTTTACAATGTATGTTTATGCCCACGAATCACGACGACGTGCAAGCACTGGTTGATTTGGTGAAAGAGTTAGAAGTGGACGAGATTCAGCTCAACACGCCCAAGCGACCTTACCCCATGAGCTGGCTGGTTGAAAATCGGGGCAATCATGGGGAAGCGATTGTGGAAAGTCGTGTGTTGAAGACGATTAGTGAAGATGAGGCTCAACGCATTGAGTCGCTTTTTGCTGACGCCACGCAAGGACGCATCCCCTTGATTTCGATTTATCGCTAGAGAATATATAGATTTAAAAGTGGTATTATAGTGGCGTTTAGGCACTAGGCGATCTGTTAAAAATCGTTCATACTGAAGAAGAGTAGTTTCTTCACAAATCGATAAAAAAGCCGTTTTTTCTTTCAAATGTGTGTGTCAAAAATCGAGTTTTATGTGTCAGAAATCGGACTTTCGTGGGTCAGAAATCGAGTTTTGTGTGTCGGAAATGAGGGTTTCGTGTGTCAAAAATCGAATTTTGTGTGTCGTTAATACCCACGCAAGGAACGAAAACGAGCCGCGGTGCGTGCTTCTGAAGCCGCCAACGATTTGTCTCGATTGGCTTGAGACTTGGCTTCTTCAACAGCGGTCGTCTTCACCGAGGCTCTTCCGCCTGTGTAACGCTCGTTTTGTGCCGACGCACTCACGGCTTCGTCGAGCTTGCCTTTTTTCTTTAAGTCCAACAACGCCTTAAACAATTCGGTGACAAACTGTAGTAAACGCTCGCCACTGGCACCCATGTGCTTAAAGTGAAGCGTCGCAAAGCTATGCCCTTCATTCGATTTGGCAGGCGCCACCCACCGCAATTTCGGCGCGATGCCAGCAGGCAAGAGCTGTTGCAAGTGCATCCACTGCTTTAAGCCATACGGCACGCTGATCTTCAACTGTTCTTCATCGGTGCGTACTAGCGGAATGTTGAGTTCAGTGGATTGCACACGCAAGCGAGCCAAATGCACCAACTGCTTGGCAGGTGCAGGCACCTTGCCAAAGCGATCTTGCCATTCAGCGACGATTAAATCCAACTGCGTTTCGCTTTTGGCGGCCGCTAAACGACGGTATTCCTGCAATTTCACGTCTCGACTGCCCACATAAGGTTCAGGAATAAAGGCGGTGATATTGAGATCAATAACCGCTGGTTCTTGCGTTTGCTCTTCCAAACGTTCGCCCTTGTGAGCCGCTTCCACCGCTTGATTCAACAATTCGCAATACATTTCAAAGCCGATTTGCATCATGTGACCGTGCTGTTCCGCTCCCAACAAGTTACCCACGCCTCGGATTTCCATGTCTCGCATGGCGATTTGGTAACCACTGCCTAAGGCGGTGAACTCTCGGATGGCACGCAGGCGGTTTTTGGCATCTTCAGTAAGCACCTTATCTGCATCGTGATACAGATACGCATAGGCTTGCACATCACTACGACCGACTCGTCCACGAATCTGATACAACTGAGCCAAGCCGTAACGATCCGCATCGTCGATAATCAGCGTATTGGCGTTGGGAATATCCACCCCACTTTCAATAATGGTCGTGGCAACCAAAATATCAAACTGCTTATTGGCAAAATCCAACATGGCGGTTTCCAGCTCATTCGGAGGCATCTGCCCGTGAGCCACACGCACTCGGGCTTCAGGCACAATTTTTTCTAGTTCCGCACATCGATCGTAAATACTTTGGACTCGGTTGTGAAGGTAGTAAATCTGCCCGCCACGATCCAGCTCATGCAAAATCGCCATACGCAGTTGGGCAGGATTAAAGCCGCCGACTCGTGTTTGCACAGGCAAACGGTTGACAGGGGCGGTATTGATCAAACTCATTTCACGCACGCCAGACAGCGACATGTGCAAGGTACGAGGAATAGGCGTCGCCGACATGCTCAAGACATCCACATTCGTTCGCATTTGCTTGATGCGTTCTTTGTGAGCCACGCCAAAGCGATGCTCTTCATCGATGACCAGCAAGCCCAAGTCTTTAAAGATAATATCTTTTTGAAGCAAGCGGTGCGTGCCAACCAAAATATCAATTTCGCCCGCCTTCATTTTAATCAGCGTTTCTTTTTGTTCCCGAGGCGTTTTAAAGCGAGACAAAAGCCCCACTCGCACACCCCACGGAGCCAGCCGTTCGGAAACGGTGTTAAAATGCTGTTGAGCCAAAATCGTGGTCGGCACCAAAAAGGCGGTTTGCCTGCCTGACATCACGCACTTGAACAAAGCTCGCAAGGCGACTTCGGTTTTACCAAAGCCCACGTCTCCGCAAATGAGCCTGTCCATGGGTTGGTAATGTTCCATGTCTTTTTTAGTGTCTAAAATCGCCTTCCACTGATCTGGCGTTTCTTCAAAGGGAAAGGCTTCTTCCATTTCGACTTGCCACGGGGTATCCGGTTCAAAGCTAATGCCTTTGACTTCTTGACGAGCCTTGTAAAGCGCCACCAGCTCATTGGCGATATTTTGAATCGAGTTTTTGACTTTCGCCGTCACCCGACGCCATTCCGCCCCGCCCATTTTAGACAATACAGGTTTCACATCGCCTGTACCATTAAAGCGAGCCAGCAAATGCAGTTGCTCTACAGGCAAGAAGAGACGATCATTCCCACGGTACTGAATCTCGAGGTATTCACGCTTTTCCGTTTCCATAACAATCTGCTTGAGTTCCACAAACTGCCCGATGCCGTGCTTGTGATGCACCACATAATCGTTGGGTTTTAAGTCCGACAAAGAGTTAATCGCACGATCCTGATCCCGCTTATGCTTGTTTTGACGCTCACTTTGCGTGCGACGTACTCGCCCACGTCCAAACAGTTCCGCATCGGTGAGATAAATCATTTTGAGATGAGGCAGGTAAACGCCGTCATTTAAAGCCGTTTTGCAAATAATGATCTCTAAGCCATCTAAGGATTTTTTGAGCTTGGCTTCCTGCATAGGATTTTCAGCGTCATAAACATCCGCCCAATACTGAGTGGGTAGATCCGCTTCACGACACAGGTCTAAAAGCCGTTGGGGGTAATCCGTCGCCACCCAAATCTGCACGCCGTCTTTTCGCCATTCTTTCATCGCCACAATGGCTTCGTCCAACTTGGCTTGAAAACGATGCACCACTTCGGCTTTTAAGGGATTTTGCAAGGTCACTTGTTCAATATCGGTGAGTGCGACATCGGGCGTTAAGGCGTGGTGAGCATAGGTATACATCAAGCGATGCGACGACGGTTGATGCAACGCCCGACTAATGACGTTTGCCGAAGCGTGTAAGGGATACTGGTCTGCTTTCGCCCCTAAATCCAGCAAATGCCCTTGTGCGATGCCTTTATCGTATTGCGACGAAAAACGAGCATCGAGATTTTCCATTTGCACGATGGCTTCTTGCCAGTCGTCCAGCACCAGAATTGACGATTTTGGTAGGTATTGCGTTAAATTGTGAAACGGCACCTTGAAGAAGGGGGCATAATAGTTGAGATCATCAGGCACAACGCCTTGTTCGATGCTTTGAAGCTGTTGATTGATGTTTTCAGCCAAGCCGTCGAGCTTATTTTTGTCGTCGATTTTTTTTGAATGAGCCTTCAACGCCTTCAATAAAAGCGGTTCAAGTTGTTCCTTGCGTTCTTGGGTCAAAACCAGCGTATCAATAGGAAAGACGGTCACTCCGCCGATTTTCTCAACCGATCGTTGCGTTTCAACATCCATCAAGCGAATATTTTCGACACTATCCCCAAAGAAGGAAAGTCTCACAGGCGAAGCGTTGACCGGGTAAATATCGAGCAAGTCGCCTCGTCGAGAAAACTCACCGACGGTTTGCACCAAGTTTTTCGGCGTGTAGCCCATGGCAATTAAGCGTTCAACGGCTTCTTCAATGTCTTGCTCGTCGCCTTCTTTCAGCGAAAGCCCTTCACTTTGCAGATAGTCCAAACTGGGAAACGTCGGGATTAAATTACGAGCTTGTACGAGGTAAATCCCCGCCTTTTCCGCCTGTAAATCATGCAAGAAGGCATAATGTTCGTTCAAAACAGGGCAAGGAATGCGGGTCATATCATAGGGCGAAAAGACATCGGTGGGGTAGCGATGCACCTGTTCTTGAAAGGCAAAGCTACTCTGAAAACAGGGTTCTAAAGCAGCGTAAATGTTCAGCACACTGGGGGCATCGGGGCAAATGACCACGATGGGGGTTTGCGTTTCAGTGAGCATCAATTTTAAGAGCGTCGCTTTAGCGGTGGCGGTTTGCAGATGTTCCAAATGCACGGCGTGAGTTTTCTTGCCTGCTTTTTTGGGTTGTAAGACGGCGTGAACATCTTTGTGCTGGTGGATGCGGTGCATCCAATAAGCGGTGGCAAGACTGTGTTGTAGCTTGGCATGTGGGGTGTCGGGACTAGGAGGCGTCGGTGCGGAAACCATGAAGGGATCTACCTTTTTTACAAAAACGACTGTGTGGAATATCTCATTTTAGCACGTTTCCCCACAGTCGGGGGAAATGGCTTTACAAAATCCTCTTTTCACATTTTGCACTTCCCCCAAGACTCCCCCAAATTCAGGAGCCGTATTAAGTGTGCAAGCTGCCCTGCCGAAGCGTATGTTGTGAAATAAAAAAACTCTCGTATCACCCTATAAACGTCGATACGCTTTTACGAGTGCTTTACTCACCGCAAGTGACGGATGGATTTGCGTTCTTAGTCATAACCCCACATAAGTGGATGGATTCACTTTGTAGGCAATATTTTATATTACCTGCTTCTTTGCGTGCCTTTGGGCCAGCAAGACAAAAAGGGAATCCTTACATGAATCTTCCACAGCATTCTTTTCATGCACAACGCCAAGCTTTGCAAGCTTCTTCGGCTACTCGTGTGCCTGCTTCACAAATCGCTCAAGGCTTTTCGCCCGTTTTAACCATTCTTTCTGAAGCTCAATCGCATCAGGTTTGGGCAAGATTGCTTAAGCAACCCACCGCCCCCGATTTAGACGCCTTACTGGCGTTTTATAGCAATCAAGGGCAACGCTTATTAGAAAACACGCTGCATCAGACTCGTTATACTTGGGCGAAATGGCTCACGGGTACGATGGTCTTAATGGAAGGGCTAGGTACCTTGCAACGCATTGTGGAAGAAGATCCACAGTGTGGGGAAGCATGGCATTTTCTCGCCTTTTTTCAGTGGGAATGTGGCTTAAAGGCTCCTGCCCAAACGTCTGCTCAAAAATCCTTGAAACTCGTCCCTGTGCTGAATATTCATACACGCCACCTAATCACGTCATGGGCGTTGCAAGAACAGATTTTGAGTCTTAGCGTCTTACAACACGGATTCTTACTCATGCTTGCTGAAAGTATTCAACCCGTGCTAAGTCTAATGGGGTATAACCGCTTGGGTAGCTCTCAACGTATTCAATCGACTTCTCGTCAGACACTTTTTGCCGTAAATAAAAAAGGGACAGTCCCCGATGCGTGGGCAAAAGACTTTGACGAAATGCTCGCTAGCGAATTTGAACAAAATGAACATAAGGTTTTTTCCCATGCCTTTTCTCATGAGTTTGAAGATCACAAGTTTCCGAAGCATCCGACTACAGAAGAAATTGACGAAGTGACGGCTTTGCTTGATGCGAATCAAGTGGAAGAAGCCATCTGCGTGATGGAAGCTCGTATTGCGTTACACGCCAATGAAGGTGACTTGCATTTTGAATTGGCGAAAATCCTTCAGAATCACGGTGCTTTGACCAAGTCATTGTATCATTTGAGAGTCGCATTAAACACGATGCCTCATCATGCCAAAAGTTACTACCACATGGGTGAAGTCTTGAAATCCATGGATGACATTGACGGGTGTATTGAAGCCTATAAAACGGCTATTACGTTTGGGATTGACCCCTTATGGACGGCTCAAGTGTCTCGTCAGTTGGCTCGCATTTACGAAGAGCATAAGGGCGATACAGACCATGCCTTGGCTTGTATGCAGTTGGCTCAAGAACTCGAACCCGCCAATATCAACGATCTATTTAGCTTGGCGGAAGCCCACTGCAAGAATGAACGCTATGATGAAGCGGTGGATGTGTATCTAAAAATATTGCGCTTTCAACCTGAAAATGCCGAAGTCTATGGGTTCTTAGGCTATCTTTACTGGCAAGCAGGGCGTCATCAAGAAGCTGACAAAGCTTATAAAAAAGCCATTTCCCTAAACAAGCAAAACCCCATTGCCTTAAATAATTTGGGTGTGTTGTACTTGGATGTTTGGCAAGATTTTAACGAAGCTCGTAAGTATTTTGAAGAAGCTCAACGTTTAGATGCGTCTTATGCGATGGCTCGATTCAATTTGGGCCGTACCTTGGTGAAGCTTAAAGAAGTGCATTTAGCGAAACCTTTATTTCAAGAAGCCTTGCACTTGAATGACAAAACTCACGAATTGGCACCTGCCGATATTGAATCAATGATGCGTGAACTCGACTTTTAAATTGAATAGCATCCAAACCTAAAGCCTCTCTTTTTAATAAAAAAGAGAGGCTTTCTTTAAGGATTCAAAAGAACAAGGCACTAACCTGTCACATCCAAGTATTTCCCTACTTCGCTGGATTTTTTATCAACCAGTTTTTTGGAAGATTCTTGCATCGCTTCATACATCTTCAGGTTCATTCCTTGCCGTGACTGATTCAACATTAAGGCACGTTCCGTCTGAAAGAGGTTAGTCATATAACCACCCTGCCCGTAGCCTCCGTCGATAGCACTAGGATTCGACATCGCCAAATTACCCGCCTGATTGTTAAGCCCCATCATGGCTTGGGCTCCATTCATCAAGCTGTATTGGGCGTTCATTGTCTGCATCATAGACAATTGATTCATAAAAGACGCTGTTGCTAAACCCATAGCATGTTCCTCCTTGGCCTCACGATGATAGACTTATCATCTAAGACTATTGTAGTAGGTAGGGACGAGTCTGTCAAGTAAAGAATGTTTAAATAAAGCTTAAATAGCATTCGCTCAACATTAAAATAGTAGATCTGAAAGAGTATTTACTTTAAACATTGCGTTAATGCTTTGTCAAATCCATTCATAAAGGCTTGTTTTTGCCTTTCATCAAAGGGTTTAGGGCCTTTTGTTTGAACGCCTACACTTCGCAAGTCCGTCATAAAATCACGCACCGCCAAACGACCCTTCATGTTCGTCGGCGTAAAGGCTTCGCCCCGCAAGTTAATCACTGAAACGCCTTTACTCACCAGTGCATCCGCCAGTGGGATGTCTTGCGTGACGGCCAAATCACCCGCGTGCGACTGTTCAATAATGTAGGCATCGGCGACATCGGCTCCTTGAGCGACTTGGATCGCCTTAAACAAGGGGTGTGCAGGCACGGTGATGGCTTTGTTCGACACAAAAACAGTCGGTACCTCACGCTTACGAGCCATTTTAATAATGTAGTCTTTCAACACCGAAGGTAAGGCATCTGCATCAATCCAAATCGTTATATCCATCTTTAGAATTTCCTGTACAGGGTCTATACTTTGTCGCTACGATGAGCAAGACACGCAAATTTCTTTCGCCGATGCTGGGGGAACTTTCGCCCAGTCGTGGGCATGATGAACCTCGTCAAACGGCGTTTGAAGACGTGTAAAACCTTCGGCAAAGGCATCGAATCGGTTGGCTTGGGCGTCTTCAATCAAGGCTTGGGCGATGTGATTTCGCAACACAATCGTCGGATTCACCTGCGTTTGAGAGGATCCGCTTAAGGCATTTTTCTGCAAGTACGGTGCGTAAATCTCGTGCAACCACCATGCCGCTTCAGGCGAGGCGATCCCCATCGCAAGGCGTTCAATATCCGCCACGTGGGGAGTCTCTTCATTTTTAAAGGCGGTTTCCCAAGCAGGTAACGCCGTAAAAAAGCGAGTGTAATCCAGCTTGTTTTGATGCAAGTACGCCAACAGGCTTTTAAGCACTTCGCCAAACTCAATATCAGGAATGAGCTTGCGGTCTTCCATGCGAAGCTTTTGGCGATACACCGCTAAAAAGCTGGTATTAAAGGCATCTTGAAAGGTGCCTTCTATCGATTCCTTCAAGGCTTGGAAATCCTCATCGTTGCCGACAAAAGCTTCGCAGGCTTCGAGCAAACGACTGTAATTCCACAAGCCAATCGCTGGCTGATTTTTATACGCATAACGACCCCCGTGATCGCTATGGTTGCAAATATGCCCCATGTCAAAGGCATCCAAGAAGCCGTAAGGCCCGTAATCAAGGGTCATCCCAAGCAGTGAGATATTGTCGGAATTCAAGACGCCATGACAAAAGCCAACGCCTTGCCATTGAGCCATCGTCACCGCATTTAGGATCGCTGAAATCGTTAAAACGGCTTGCAATTGCTGAACAGGCGAAAAATCGAGGCCATTGGCATTGAAAAACGTGCGAAACAAGTAGGCGATATAGGGACTTAGACGCTCGGCGTATCCGTGACGCCCCCAATACTCCAAATGCCCCAAACGCAAGAAGGACGGGGCGACTCGTAAGACCATCGCAGCACTTTCTCGTGTTTCTCGATACACAGGCGTTTGAGCGTCATGCACCAAAGCCACGGCTCGTGTGCTGGGGATGCCGAGTTGAAACACCGCTTCAGAAGCCAGATATTCACGCACGGAAGACCTTAAAACGGCTTTGCCGTCGCCACTACGAGAATAAGGCGTGATGCCTGATCCCTTCAATTGCAATTCAACCGATGTGGGTTTTTCAAAGAAATCAAAGGCGCCGAATGCCCATTCGCTGTTGCCTTGTTCTTTTTTTCGGTGAATAAAGTCGTTTACTAAATGTTGAAAGGCTTTTGGGAAAAACTGTGAAATCGGGACGTTTTCATCGCTTGCGACAATGGCAGCCCTGCCGTCACCTAGTTGAGGGTTGAAATACCCAAATTGATGCCCTGCGTACAAGGTGGCAATCGCTTCTTCAACGCCATAGCCTGTTTTTTCGCCTTTGTAAAACCTCAAGCGATCTTCTGAAGACATTGCCTTTAGCTGGGGAAGATCTTCGAGCAAGTCCACATTTTCATGCACCAATTGAGCGTGAGGCAAGTCTTCTAAAGTAACCATGTGAAAAGCCAAGGGTTCTGCATCAAAAGAAAATTCGGGTTTTGTCCACATTATGCCATGACCCTTCTATAAAAATGGCGGAGAAGGAGAGATTCGAACTCTCGGTAGAGTCACCCCTACACAGTCTTTCCAGGACTGCACCATAGACCACTCGGACACTTCTCCACGCCATGGTTCTAGTCTAAATCAAAGATAAACGTAGGTCAATCGTAAGCTTAAGAAAACAGGGAGGCTCTAAAAAGCCTCCCTGTTTTTTCTAAATCGTTTAATTTGTAAAAAGCCTACAAATGAGCCTCAACCATGCTGACGATCTCGCCCTTAGGCTTTACACCCACGGTTTGTGCCACAGGTTCACCATCTTTAAACACCACCATAAACGGAATGCTGGAAACGCCATATTTTTTGGCAAGTTCCATGTTCTCATCCGTGTTGACTTTCGCAATCGTTGCACGACCCGCTAAATCACCTGCGGCCTCTTCTAAAATAGGAGCCAATGAACGACAAGGTCCACACCAAGGGGCCCAAAAATCGACAAGCGTTACGCCTGCGTCGATGGTACTTTGAAAATCCGCTTCGTTGAGTTCTTTTAATGCCATAAGGAATGTCTCCAATTCAATAATTATAACCAATGAATACAAAAACTATGATACCATAAATTTCGAGATATAATAAAATTGTTACCTTATTTTAATGAACGGAATACCTGCGTGTTTTTTGCCAATAGACTGGAAGCTTATATCGGTAAACAGCTATGGAAAATGCTGGGTTTGACGATTACTTTGGTGACACTCATCGTGTTTTTTAGTGATACGCTCTTTGATTTTTTGAAAGAAATGCAAGACTTGGGCTTACCCTTGAGCTTGGCGTTTCAATTCTTGATTCTGCAAGTGCCACTCGCCTTTGCCTTTGCCTTTCCGCCGAGTGTTTTTTTTACGGTGCTCTTGGTATATAGCCATTTGAATCAACAGTTTGAACTCATTGCCTTACGCATGAATGGCGTGAGTTTGTGGCGTATTTTCAGACCCGCCTTCATCGTGGGACTGGTGATGGCGTGCTTGACGTTTGCGTCAAGCGAATGGCTAATTCCCACGGCTCAACGCATGGCGGATGATCTGCGTGAAGAGGTCTTGACGTCTTCTCAACTCAAGCTCACCAAAGACGGCATTGTACTGCCTCTCTTTAAAGATGGGCGTTGGGTGAAGTTGATTCGAGCCGAAAAAGCCAGCCTCAATCACTTGGAAGGTTTTACCTTCGTGCAACGCAGTAAAAGCGGTAACATTGAAGTCATTCAAGCCGATTCGGCAGATTACCACGCCCCGCAATGGCAGTTGAATGGCGTGCGGATTTTTAGTGCTTTGGCAGGCGAAAATCGCTACATCGTCAATAGCCTAAATCAAGTACAGAAGTCCCATTTGTTGAATGTGGATGAAGACATTCTGTCGCAAACCAAGGCAGGGTTTCACCATTCTAAGGTCGGCTTTTTTGAGCTGGCTCGCCACATTAAAACTGAACGTCAAGCTGGGAATGAAGTCCCTCGTAAATGGGTCACTATGCTTTGGGAGCGTTTCGCTCAACCCTTGAATTGTTTGGCGTTGATGTTTATGGCATTTCCTTTGGCATTGGCTCCCCCTCGTCAAAGTAGTGCCAAAGGCTTTTTGTATGCGATTTTGGCCTTGTTTGCCCTTTATATCGGACGCAACATTAGTATCAGCCTTGGGCAAGGTGGCTTGCTTACCTTGGGAGGCTTAATCCCTTACGATCTTTCGGTGGCGTTGGCGTGTGTGTTGCCGTCGCTGGTGATGTTGCTGGTTGGGGCGTGGATGATTCGTCGTAAATCGTATTTTGTGTAGATCGTATTTTTTTAGCTTGCTTTTTTGAGGCATTTCAGTTATTATACACGTATCCAATCCATGTATAGTGTTCTAGAGAAATGACCCCCTTCAATGTTACCTATTTCCAACAGAGTCCCTGCCTTTGTAAAGGCACCGTCTGCTTTGCCTGCTTCGTCCCAACGACAGGGGTGGGCATGGGAAACGCATGATTTGATGATTGAAGCTCTACCTAATCTTTTGCCTCGCGATCTTGCACAATTTATATTTGAACATCTCCCAACCCTTAAAGCTGGCACTCGTATCGCCGACGGTAAAGCGGATATTTCAGAAGATATGAATTTGTTCGAGAAGTCCAAACTTAGAGGTCCTAATCATTTCGTCAACTGTGAAGCAATGCTTAAAGGTTACATGAAACATAACCCAACACTCCCTGCTTTTTTTAGGTTGAAAGGCGATCATAAAGGGTTTCTAGATCAATACTGGAAGCACTTTTGGAAAATAGAACGAGATGCCTGTATTGACAAAGGACTTTCCCCCGCTTCTTTGGAATTCGCCTTAAATTATTTTGAACAACAACCTTTGACGCCTGAACGCTTAGAAGCGGATCCGAATCATAACATCTTTAAAAGTGTTTTTCACTTTCACCAACGCATTATAGAACAGATGCAAGCGATCAAAGCCCAAGAAAAAAAAACGGGGTATGCTTCTAAAAAAAAGTTAATGGAACTGGCTTTTCTTTTAGGAGTAGGTTCACATTTTGATCAAGACTGGCGAAACCCCCTGCACACAAGCATCTTTCATAAGTGGACTTTAGGGGTTGGAATAAGAGCAAATAGTCACACGTTCTTTGAAAATGCTCAAAGTACCGAGCAAGAACAAGCTTGGCTTGGCGACATGAACGCCAATGCCTCCACTCTTCGAGCCATGATTCGGCCGAGAAGTCAGGAATGGCTTAAAAGAGCCATGGCGGAGCGATTACAAGAGTCTTTTTTGAATCTCTTTGATTTAGCAGGAGTCGATCGTGAACTACGAGCCAAACATTTAGAAAAAGATCCTTATAAAGACGCCCTAAAAGCCGCATGGACGTCGGAAAAGTTCATGCCACTGTGGATGAGACAAGCCACAATGTTTACGGCGACGATGTTTCATTCCGCTTATGAAGAAGCAGGCAAGCCTCATTTATTGAGGAAAGACGCTTTGGAGAGGCAGACGTCGCTTCCCATTATCACAGAATAACCTGATTTAGCTCTAGCAGAACTCTCGTTTTAATGTGCTTGTGTAAAAACAGGGATGCCCCGTGAGGCATCCCTGTTTTTAAATACCATTAGAACTACGCAAATAATGTAGGCTTACTTTCGGCTCTCACACTTTCTGTAGCGAGGAGACCTTTTAAGTATGTATCTATGGGAGCCCCTTCTCGATAATCACGAGGAAGACTGGCATGAACAATACCTTCATTGAGATAACCGTCTGCTTTTGCTCGGTGCTCAGGATCGACAGGATCCTAAACCACAATGGAATCTGCCCCCTTCTCGATGGCAAGCTTCCAAGCTTCTTTATCTGTATCACCATCTCCCACATAAAAAAGGAATTGCCCATTTCCCAACGACTCTTTAATATGTCGAGGTTTATCGCGAGCTTCAATAATACGTTCAAATCCTATGACATTCCCATTTCTGTCATATTCAAAGCGATTCGCACGAACATTAACCCCTTTCGCAATAGGGTGAGCTTTAATCATTTCTTCAAGACCACTAGAAATAAAAGTAACTTCAGTTGGAAGACCAAGACTTCGTGCATATTTTTTAAGTCTACTCATAAAAGTAGTTGCTCCAGGAGCCATTGGTATTCTTTTCCCGAACGCTTGTAATTGTTCAGGGCTTAAGATGTGGTGGAGTCCATTTATACCTGCAATGTCCTTAAACTTAGTCATATAAGTTGTTATAGGGTTTCCCATACCAAAAGGTATCTTACTCCAAAGATGATCTGGAGTTTCAAAGCCTAGTGCAGGTAGTAAGAAATCGTTTTGCATATAGGCTGGCGTTAAGGTTATATCAACATCAAAGTAACCTTTTAAAATAGGTAATTCAAGCTTCCCTTGACGTTGTGGGCCTTGAGGCAAAATAGGTCGTTTTCTGTCCGTTCGACGTTGAAAAATACGCGTCTCAACAGCTTGAGAACTCACCATGATTGGGGAAAGGTTCATATTATATTCCTTCACTTACATTGGATTGATTGTGGTTAACATTGCTTGTTTAAAATAAGTACCTAGAAGGTATACTTAAACTTTAGCAAAAAAACAATCAATGTCAAGAGAAAAATAATCAAGGGAAATTAAGAGGTCAAGCCCAAATAAGCATCCTTTAAAACGGGCAGTCTACCGTTTGAAAGGGCGTCCCATTCTTGAGCAATCATCGTATGCAAACAGTCGGGTTTAAGGCTCAATACCTTAAACTCGGCTTCGCTCACCCATGCCACATGATCAATGTTTTCAGGGTAAGGGGACTTCCACGAGCTGGTTCCCGCTTCGTAAGCCCCTAAAAATGCGACGTCTACCACATGACGCTTGGCATCCGAAAATTCAGAAAGGGCGAGCATCCCCACGAGCGAAACCTTCATACCGACTTCTTCTTGCATTTCACGCACGGCACATTCGGCGATGGATTCACCTTCTTCAAGCGTTCCCCCAGGTAAGACCCAAAAGGGCTTGCCGTTTTGTTGCATCAACAATAAGCATCCTTCTTTAAAGACAAGCACCGCCGTGCGAACTTTTAGGGTTTGAATGTGAAACGTATGCAATGCCATCTTTAGAGCTTCCTGTACAGGGTCTATACTTTGTCGCTACGATTATTTTGTTCGGTTATGTAGTTCTGTCTACACGCCGTCACAAAATAATCTAGGCTCCTCGTCTAGCCACCTCTTCAGAAAACTTTAAAGGACGGCTATAACGCCAAAGCGACTTAAAATGCTTCAAGACTCGCACCTGTTGCGGTGGCGACACTTTTAGCGGTGGATTCATCGTTATAAATGCCGAGTTGCACTTCAAAGCCCCCGCTGCTTTGTTTGACAATAGAATTATAGCCTTGAGCCTTGAGGCGACTTTGTGTTGATTCAGCGTCTCCACGGCTAAAGAATCCGCCTAAGTAAACACGAAACTTCTGAACCACGGCAACCGCCTTTGGCGTCGCTTCAACAGGAGGCATGGTCCCTTCAACGGCATTGGTTTCAACACTTTCGGCTCTTTCAGGGGTAGGAGCCAAGGTCGATTTTGTGGGTGTTTTACGCTTAGCAGCATCCAAACCGACATAGGCGTCTCTTTTTTTCTGGATGCTATCTTGATTTCTTAAGCGCCCAGCTTCATCAGGCACATTTAAACGCACACGATCCTTTAACTCTTGAGGATCTAAGCCTTCTTCTTCAGGTGAAGTGACTTCGGTGTTTTGCATGTTAATGCCTGTTTCAAGGATGGGGGCTTCATCCAATTCTTTGGTTTTGACGTTGAAATCGAGGTTTTTAAAGAAAAAGCTGAACAATAGCAAAAGCACCAATAAAGAAATACTCAAGGCGGAAAAAAACAAGACCCAAACATTGCGTGAACCTAAGGTTTTCGATAGAGACATAAGGATTCCTTTCATAGAGGGGTACTCGGATACATAATGATTATAGCATAAGCCCTAAAAAGCGAAAAGCCTTTACACTCAACCTTAGGGCTTATTTTTTAAGGGTGACTTCATCCAATACTTGGTTTGACGTACCTCGCACTTTGATATTGAACGACTTTGCGGTCAAGGCTAAATCGAGATAATGGTAATGCGTTTTGTCATAAAATAAGGAGCGAGGGAAGAAGGGTTCTTGGCAGGGATTTAGGCTTCTGTTCACCCCAAAAGGGGCATATTCCACAGGACTCGCGCAGTCTACATTGGGTTGACTGCAAAGGCAAAGTTTTTTTGGGAAGGTGCGTTTTTCTCTTAAATAGGCGCCCCCCCCTCCTGAAACGATTTGCAAGTATGGCAAGCCTTTGGCTTGTGTGCTGACGGTGGCAAAACGCTCGTAGTTGTGATCATGGCCAGCAAGGTAAGCGTCCACTTTGTACTTAATGAATAGCGGTTCGAGTTTAGCTCGCAAGACTTTTAAATCATTGTCCTGCCCATGAGACCCCGTGGAATAAAGCGGATGATGCCCATACACGATCTTCCATGGCGTTTTGCTTTGTGCCAAAGCCGTTTGAAGCCAAAGCATCTGCGTTTTGTTGAAAGTGTTCGTGTTAATGGCGAAAAAATCCACCAAAGGAGACACCGCCACTTTGTAATAGGTTTTTTGCGAAATATGCAAGGTGTCGACCACATCTTGCCCGTGATTCGTGAGCATATCGTGGTTGCCGAGGCTAAAGTAGAACGGCACACCCAAATCCCCAAGCCCCTTGTACATGGTCTTGACGAGACGATCTGCATGTTTTTTGGCGTCACCCACAGGGTAGATAATGTCACCCAAGTGCATCACGCCCTTGACTGCGGTGGGATTCGTCTTGGCATTTGCGTACAGTTTAGCAAGACGGGTCATCGCTGCGGCAACGGCCTTTTGATTTTCAGAGC
Source organism: Gammaproteobacteria bacterium (assembly GCA_040375445.1). Lineage (GTDB taxonomy): Bacteria > Cyanobacteriota > Vampirovibrionia > Vampirovibrionales > JAJTHC01 > JAJTHC01. The sequence continues at coordinate 38,831 of JBEISK010000008.1, forward strand.
CAGAGCCAGTATCGCCCACCGCAAAAAAGCGAACAGGCGTAGGGCTTGCACTTATGAAGGTATGGGTCACTGTGGAAACAGGAGGTTTAGCGTTGTAAAAAGGTTTTACCGTCGATTGCACTAGGCTCTTAGCGTGTGTTGAGTGGGAAGACGTCGTATCAGAGGCGTGAAGTAAAGACGTCGACGAAAAGAGGACGCAGGCGAGTAAAAGAAACGAAAAAAAGCGTTGGAACATGTGAAAATCCTTGATTGAATTAAAGCGTCCAGTTAGAGAGAATATCGGGGATGCGAGAGGCACCCCCTCATAAAGCTTATAAAGAACAGGCGTTTGAGCTTGTCTTCATATCAAAGCGAATGCCAGCATCTTTCATGCGTTGCAAGGCTTCAGTCAAGCGAGCATCAGGCACGGTTAAGGCGACTCTAAAGTAACCCTCACCGACGGCTCCGTAACCTGTACCTGGTGGCACAACAATGCCTGCCTTTTCCAGCAAGTAACTGACAAACTCGACGCTTGTAAAGCCTGTGGGTACTGGCAACCATAAGTAAAAGGTGGCTTCAGGCATGGGTAATTTCCAGCCCAATTCACGCAAGCCTTCCACAAATAAGCGTCGACGGTTGCCGTAAATCGCATTTAAGCCGCTGGTAAGTGCTTCGCTATGATTGAGTCCTACCGCAGCCGCTTGTTGAACAGCTTTGAACACGCCACTGTCTGTATTGTTTTTTAGTGTGCCTAAGGCTTGAACCGCAGCGGTATTGCCAGTGGCAAAACCCACACGCCAGCCTGTCATATTGTACATTTTAGACAAGGAAAAGAACTCAATACAAACGTCTTCAGCTCCTTCAAATGCCAAGAAAGACGGGGCTTTATAGCCGTCATACGTCATTTCACTATAGGCATTGTCATGGCACAATAAAATGTCATATTTCTTACAATAGGCGATGACTTCTTTGATCTTTTCTTCAGAAATAATCGCCCCTGTTGGATTATTGGGGTAGTTCAACCACAATAATTTCGCACGCTTGGCAATATCTTCAGGAATCGCCGACAAATCAGGCACCATATTATTTTCAGGCAACAAAGGCATCGTGTATGGCGTTCCACCGCACAACAAGGTATAGTTTTCATATACAGGGTACCCTGGGCTGGGGCAAAGTACGACATCGTCGGCACTTTCAATATAGGTTAAAATCATGTGAGCAATGCCTTCTTTCGAACCAATCAAAGAAAGCACTTGGGTTTCTGGATTAACGGTGACGCCAAAGCGAGATTTCATCCAGTTCGCCGCTGCTTGACGAAACTCTAGCGTGCCGTGATAGGGGGGATAGTTGTGGGTTTCAGGATCCGCAACGGCGGCTTGCATGGCGGTGACGATCGGTTCAGGCGTAGGCAGATCAGGATCTCCAATACCCAAACTAATAATATCGACACCCTGAGCCTTTTTTTCGGCAATTTTACGATCGATTTCCGCAAACAAATACGGAGGCAATTTCTTAAACTTGGAAGAGGGAGCAGGCATAATTCTATCCTTTTCTACATATGTACAACAGATTTATTCTAAAGGAAGCATGAAAAACCTGCAAGTCCATTATTTCAAGAAATGCGGCAAAATCCAGCGAAGGGGGTTGTTTTTCCAACGCTTAAAAAATGGAAGAGCATAGAGTTCAGGCACCGATTCAACAGCATAACGTAGTTCTTTAACCTCACTCCGTAGCTGTCTTATTTCGAGCAATTTGGCGTCTTTCTGCAAGCGAAAGGCGTGTTCCCACTGACTTACTTTCAAAACGGCAGGCACCAAGGCGATCAATAAAAAGACTTCAACGACAAAGGCAATCAACACCGCCGTATCGGGATTAAAGGTCATGGTAGGGCTTCCTTTACGGGGTTGTTTTCAAAGGTTTGGGGGACTTGGGCTTGAGGCTCGTTTGAGGGTCAATCGGCACGTAAGGCAAGAGATACGTCGTTTCCATAAAGGCTTGTGTGGAAGGCATCAAGGCTTTAGCACAATGTTTGTAGCGTGTGGCTTCTAAAGTTCTGTAGGGGGACAAAAAGAAGCGTTGCCAAACAGGTAAAGCGTTTATATAGGCAATTTTAAGTCGGGAACGCCCACAACTTTCCCAGCCCTTAGGTAGTGATACTGGCACAATCTCGTAGTTGTCTTCAATAACGGCTTTTTTAACTTCAATCACAGGCACGGTGATCGCAGGTTCAATGACCGCGACCTTAGGGGGGCTTGTCTTTTCAGCACTTTGGGCAGGCAGAGTCACAAAGACATTAAAAACGATAAGCGTACTTAAAATAAAAGGGAACATCGTCATAACCTCACTAGATGATCATTATTCTAGCACATAAGCGAGAAAAACCCAATCCCTTGGAGCCACCGTCACCGTAGAGAAAGCTTGGAAGTCTTTTGCCTGTGACCACCCCTTTCGACACCACAAAACGCTCGGCGGAAGCACCAAACGTAAGGGATCGTCTCCTGTATTGAGCAGTCTTAATGCGAAACAATTTTCTTCTTCAAGCCATTGGTGTGACGATATTCGTAGAAGCTTCGGGGCTTGTTGAATAAGCGTATCAACCACACTGGGAATAGGACTATTCGGTAAGGCATTATAAACAGGCTTTACCATAAGTTGGTGACGATGAAACGCAAGACACGCTTCATCCACACTGTGGGGCATCCACCGTAAGCGATGCGTGATATGGCGCCCAATCCCTTGCCCTTTAGGCGTTTCAAACGGAGGACCCGCAGGGTAAAAACGTGTTGGCAACCGTCCGCCAGACAAATGCGAAAACCCCCGATGCAAGGGTAAAATCAAGGCATCTTCCACAACTTCATAAGCATAATGCCCCGCTATAATGAGGGATTGCCGTATCGCACCGCCCCAACGCAACGCCCCGTGATAATTAGCCCCGACTGCTTGCCATTCGCCTTTGCTTTTGTCTACTGAAAAAACAGGAAAACGCTTGCTTCGACCAGGGGCTTTTAGCGACGTATTGCTAAAGCCGCTGTGCAAGTCACGTTCATGGCATCGTGCAAAGCTAGGGGCGTCTAAACGCAGGTTCACCTGCTGATTCGGCGTATGAATCTGATGCACGATTTCAAGTTCAAGCACACCGTCGCCTTTATAAGAAACGTTCACCGTGACGTGATCTTTTTGGACGTTGAGAGACGCTTGAGCGTTTAAGATTTCGGCATCTAGGAGAAAGTCCAGTGCAAAGACTTCAAGCGAAGATTTAACTGGCGAAGCATTATAACTGTCGCCTTTATCTTCCACCGATTCAAGCGAAAGACGTTTGATAAAGTCCTGTAAATGTTGGACGGCATTATGTTTCGTCAAGGCATCAAGGGGCGTTGCTTCGGATTGTTGAGGAGACGTAAACACAGTTTCCACACGATGAGACAAGGGGACTTCAGTAATAGAGCCTTGCCAGTCATTGATTAAACGAGTTTCTTCAAGCGCATTGCCTAGTCGTTGTTCAGAAGGTGGCTTTTCGTTTCCTTCAAAAGATAAGATGGCGTCAGGCTTTAAGGGGATTTCAATGGGTAAAAAAGCTTTTCGTTCGAGTCGTTTTTCGAGCTCACGTCTATGCCACTGGCTCCACGTTTGAGCCAAATCTAAGACGCTTTGAAAACGGGCTTCGTCTTGAAGGTGAACACTGTCGATGCTGCATCCGCAAATGTCATCATGTGCATGGTTTAACAATACTAAACGCCAGGCTTCCTTTAACGCCTTGCCTTCCGCTTGCCATTGCCAATCGTGATACTTGATTTGATGGGTGTTTAGATATTCTTGATGCCTTGCCCGTAAGGGTTCCCACACTTGCGTCAACCACCATTCGCATTGGGCGTTTAACTGTTTTAACCATACCCGAGACAAAAGCGTGCCACTCAATAAGGGGGGGACATTTTCGCCATAATCACGCAGTTCCCCTTGACGCTTTTCTAGGCTATTTTTGCTGACTTGAGAAGAAGCTCTTTCCATAAACTCATGGGGATGCACCACCTGATAAGCGGCTAAGGCGTGTTTAGAAGCGTCTAAGGTTTGAGCGTCTGGCGGGGCGAGGTGATCGCCGCCTAGGGGAAGAAAAACAGGAGCGTCCCATTTGGCTAAGCGGGCTTCAAGGTCTTTTACGGCTTGTATCTTAGCTTCAACACTGGGAATCTCAACATCCTGCAAGGGCATTTGAAAGTAACCTTCAGGCAACTGATAGGTAATCAGCCCTTCACCATTGGGAGAAAGCCAGTGAAACAGAGGCGACGCATCAGGATTTAAGGCTCTACCCCGCCACATCATGGCGTGAGTAATGCCTAATTTGTTAAAGAGCATAGGGATGCTTTCAGGTTGCCCAAAGGTGTCAGGCAAATAAGCGGTGAATTGCGAGCATCCTAGGGCATTGGCTTCGTGTATGCCTTTTTCAAGGTTGCGAAGGAGCGATTCTAGGCTCACCAAATTCGTGTCAGGCATGGTAAACCAAGGCCCGACATGAAGTCTTCCGCTTTCAAAGTGCGGTTTTAAACGATCGATGAGCTGAGGTAATAGAGCTTGAGCGTCATGCAACAAAGCCGTTTGCCCATCAAGACTGAACTTAGCAAGGCGTCCGCTTTCAAGGTGGCTTACAATACGTTCTAACACAGCGATGAGTCGGTGTTGATAGGCTTCAAAAGAAACGTACCACGCCCGATCCCAATGGGTGTGCCAGCATAAGTAGGATGAACTTTCGTGCTTTTCCATTCCTAAACCGCACGCACTTTGCAACAGGCTTGACGAATATCCTTCCATTCATCGCTCAAAGACCGCATGGCATGAGACGCAAAATGCTGGATCTGCGAAGAACCTAACCCCAAGTCCGAAGCCAGTCCTGCGGCTTCCACAGGGGCGTTGGCGGAATCGACATTTAAGCCCACATGAATCAAAACAGACGTCACGGACTTGGTGCAAATGGACACCGATAGCTTTTTGGTTTGTTGGAAAAAAAGATCATCCCCACGACGTTCAATGACGTGACCTTCAAGAAGGTCATTCAAGCGATGTTGCAAAATCGACGAAAACAAACGCTGCAACAAAACCCCTTCTTTTAAGGACGCATCAAACAATTCAACAATAAAATGTTGCATGTCTTGCGAATAGATGTTGTCCGAATTTAGGACGTCTTCTAAATCGACCATACGATCAAGACTTACATCGCAAGCCCCTCGAAAGGACACCACCGCGGTGCCTAAAATGCCCACATTTTTATAAATCCAGTGGGGGGAAAGAGCATCACCATTATAGGGCATGGTTTCTTCAATGAGGTGTGTTTTCATCATGGGTTTTATTTCCTTCTCTTATAGACTTATTATAGCATAATTTAGAAGGACGATTCTTTATAATAGTACATTTTTATTTGAGTGGCTTTTTTGTTTTTTTGGATTTCTAGCTCCGTTTAACGCTGGTGCTTGGGGGTCTTTGTGCCGCCAAAGACTCCCCATTCCCCCCTGAAACCCCACCTCGTCGCATCATTCCCTTTGCACGACGTCCGCAAAATGTCTCGGAAGCCTCGCATTTAGTGCTTGGACGCCTGTTGGTGCAACGAATCTTTAAATCGATTATTTTACCTAAAATCACTGCACAAAACCTAAAAGACCTGCACCTGCGAATCCAGCGGATTCATAAAGCGAGTGATGTTATTACGGAAGATGAGCGACACCGAACCCGTCGGACCGTTACGCTGCTTGGCAATAATAATTTCCGCAATACCTGGTTTGTCGGTTTCTTTATTGTAGTATTCGTCCCGATAAATGAACATGACCACATCGGCGTCTTGCTCAATCGAGCCTGATTCCCGCAAATCGCTGAGCATCGGGCGTTTGTCGTCACGGCTTTCCACCGCACGAGACAACTGCGAAAGAGCAATCACAGGGCAACGCAATTCACGAGCCAGCCCTTTTAACCCACGAGAGATGGCGGCAATTTCATTTTGCCGATTTTCCATACCTGTACTACCAGCACGCCCTTGCATGAGCTGTAAGTAATCGACAACAATCATACCAATCGGTTCATTTTGGCGTTCAATCATCAACTTGCGTGCTTTGGCACGCATATCCATGACGGTCATGTTTGGCGTATCGTCAATAAAAATAGGGGAGTCACCCAATCGTCCCATGGCTGAAGCGAGTTTTGAAAAATCGGTTTCACTAATGTCGCCGGTGCGAATACGTTGAGCATCAATTTCCGCTTCAGCACAGAGCATCCGCTGTACGAGCTGTTCTTTGCTCATTTCCAAGCTAAAAAACAAGACAGGGGCCTTTTCTTTCATGGCAACATGGGTCACCAAGTTTAAGACCAACGCCGTTTTTCCCATGGAAGGACGAGCCGCTAAAATAAGTAAATCGTTTTGTTGAAAGCCAGACAAGTAGTTGTCTAAATCATAAAAACCAGACGCCACACCCATGAGGCTACCCTTATTGTTGTTGCGTTCTTCTATTTGTTGAAAAGTGCTGGGTAAAATGCTTTCAATAGGGGTGAGATTGTCTGAAATATTATGTTGAGCCACCGCAAACACAGCTTGCTGGGCTTCATCGATCGCCAGTTCCGCCGATTCGCTTTCATACGCTGAGCGCACGACTTCCGCCCCTGCTTTGATTAAGGCACGTTGCAAGGCTTTGTCTCGAATAAGGGTGGCGTAATAGTTTAAATTTGCGGTGGTCATTACAGCTAGAGCCAAATCGTTGAGATAGGAACGCCCCCCGACGTGTTCAAGCATGTCTTGATTTTTCAAAACTTCGGACACGGAAATGAGATCGACAGGTTGCCCTTTTTCAAATAAGTGACACACCGTTTTGTAAATCAATCGATGGCTGGGACGATAAAAATGATGGTCTCGTAAAACATCCACGACACGAATGAGCGAATCAGGTTCAACCAACACACCACCCAAGACGGCTTGTTCGGCTTCAAGGGCATGGGGCGGAATACGATCGAAAAAGCTGTAATCGGTGTCGTCTAGGAGGCGAGCATCATCAGAAGAACTACTGGCTTTTTCGGCAAGGGAACCTCGTGCTTGCAGGTCAGGTTCAGGCTCAAAATCGGGGAGTTCAGGCAAGTCTAAAAGCGTTGTTGAATCAAACCCTTTTTCTTCTACTGTCATGTAAAGCCCCCCAATACGGTTAATTATAGTGTTTGTTAGATGAAATCGGCTATTAGGCTATTCTAGGAGCCTAGATTTTTTTGTGAAGGCGTGTACATAGACGTACATAACTGAGCAAAAAAACGTAGCGACAACGAAGAGACAATAGACGGTTTTATGTAACAGATACTATAGAATGCTGATGACAGGAATCGAACCTGCGACCTACGCGTTACGAATGCGTTGCTCTACCGACTGAGCTACATCAGCATATTGACTACGCTTAACAGTTTATCTAAAACAGAAAAAAAAAACAAGTTTAATTCAAATTACGACGCACTTTAATGAGTGCATCTTTGGCTCGTTGAGCCACCTCTTCTGTGGGGTGTTCCTGTTTGGCTTGCAAAGCCAGCAACACCTCTAGACGGGCTTCCCCAATCTGCCCCAATGCCCACGCACACAACGCCAAAACATCAGGGGTTTCATGTGAATCTAAGATTTGCACCAAGGGCACAATCGCCAAGTGATTTTTGAGCTTGCCCAAGTGCCACGCAGCGATACATTGAATATCGTCTTTGCCTTGTTGAAGCATCAAAATAAGTTCAGGTATGGCGTCCTGACCAAAATGTTCCAAGGCATCGGCGGCGGTGCCGAAAATGTCGTTGTCTTCATGCAACAACGCCTTCATCAAACAGTCTAAGGCTTTGGTATGCTGGGTTTTGCCTAGGGCTTCTAGGGCAACCAGTCGTAAGGCTTTAGGTTCATCTTCATTGTCATAACACGCCAACAAGGCTTCTGTGGCGGATTCACTCGCCCATTCGCCAAAGGCGATGGCAATGGCTTGGCGGACCTCAAGCCCCATACCTGCTTCGGCGTTAAACAAGGGGAGCAATGCCATAAGGGCATCGACGCTATTGCCTTGCACGATCTGCACCAAGGCGTTCATCCGCAAATGTAGCGAAGCATTCACATTGCTCAAGGTGTCAAAGCAGGCTTGGGGATCATAATCCTTAAACGGATCTTCATTCGGCGAAATCATGGGGCGTCCTTTTGGGGAATGGCGTCACAACAATTGCTATTTTATCACAAAGTTTTAGAAAGATTTGCAAAAGTCTAAAGAGCGTCTTACTCCCTCCCCTTTAAGGGGAGGGTTGGGGTGGGGAGTAGATGCTACGCTGGGTTTTGGACATCCCCCCCTCTCCCTAGCCCTCTCCTCAAGGAGAGGGAACAGGACTTTTGTAGAACTTTTTTGGTGCTATAATTTCAGAATATTTTCATTATGTAAGGTTTCAATTATGGATGTCACCACCTATCAGACTCACGTTAAACAGCTCAACGACTGGGCGTATCAGTATTATGTGCTAGACAATCCTACAGTGGAAGATGCCGTTTACGATGCCCTGTACCAACAAGTGTTGGCGTTTGAACGAGAAAATCCCGTGTTGGTATTGCCTGAAAGCCCGACGCAACGGGTCGGGGATGTACCGCTCGATGCCTTTGAAACGGTGACGCATCCTGTGAGGTTGTACAGTTTGGACAATGTGTATAATGAAGCGGAATTAGAAGACTGGTTTCGAAAGTTGAAAGGGGTTGAAGCGTCTGAAGGGGTTGTGGTGGAAGGCAAGCTCGACGGTTTAGCGATGACCTTACTCTATGAAAACGGCTTGCTGGTAAGAGCCGCCACTCGAGGCAACGGCGTTGCTGGGGAAGATGTCACGCAGAACATCCGCACGATAGCGAGCATTCCGCTGAAGATCCCACGCCAAGCAGGGACGGCTATTCCTAAGCGTTTGGAACTGCGGGCGGAAGTGCTGATGCCAAGGCATCGTTTTAATGAGCTGAATGCCCGTCGTGAAGCGGAAGGGTTGGAGCTGTTTAAGAATCCTCGTAATGCGGCGGCAGGTACCTTGAGGCAACTCGATTCCAAGCTGGTCGCCGAACGTAAGTTAGACGCCTACTTCTTTAGTGCGACGATTTTAGACGAATCATTCACCGATGCCCCCAAAACCCTTTGGGCGATGCAACACTGGATGCAAGAGGTCTTGGGCTTTAAGTTGAATCCGTACCGTCGTTTATGCGTGAGCTTTGAAGAGATTCGGCAAGAAATCCAACGGCTGGATGCCGAACGCCTTGACTTTGAAGTCGCTACAGATGGAGCGGTCGTCAAGGTGAATGATTTAGAAGCCTTTGAAGCCTTGGGTTATACCGCAAAATCGCCTCGTGGGGCGGTGGCGTACAAGTTTACGCCTGATGTGGCGGAAACCACGGTTTTGGACATTGAATACAGCGTCGGGCGAACTGGAGCCATTACCCCTGTTGCCATTATGGAACCTGTTCTGCTGGCTGGCACGCTGGTACAACGAGCGAGTCTCTATAATACGGAACAGCTCCAACGCCTGCCTGTTTTGGATGAAGCAGGGGCAGAAACTTTAGACACCACGGATTTAAGGTTGGGCGACAGCGTCCGTATTTTTAAGGCAGGGGAAATTATTCCGAAGGTGGAAGGAGTCTTTGTCGAAGGCAAAGCCCGCCAAGCCCCCACGAGTATTCCTACGCATTGCCCTGATTGCGAAACACTTTTAGTGGAATCTGAAAACAAAACAGGCTTGCTCTGCCCCAACCGCATGGGATGCCCCGCTCAAGTCAAGGGATCGCTTACGCATTGGGCGTCTAAACGATGCTTGGATGTCGACGGCTTGGGCGAAGAAACCGTGTCGCTATTGGTGGATAAATTGGCGGTCAAGCATCCGAGTGATCTCTACAATTTAGCGTTTGAAGCGGTGAATGCCCTCGAAGGCTTTCAAGCGAAATCCACCAAGAAACTCTTTAATGGACTTCAAGCCAGTCTAAAACAACCGCTTTGGCGATACTTGCATGGTTTGGGTTTGCCGAACCTTGGGATTGAACTCGCCAAAACGTTGGAAGGCTATATCGGGAGCCTGTCTCACCTCAAGGACTTGCACTGGTTAGAACTGGCTATTTTTGAAGGCATCACGGTGGAAGGGGCGAAGAAAATCGTCACGGCGTTAGAGGCTCCTGCGATGCAAGCGGAACTCGCTCAGCTCATCGCCCTTACGCAAGACGCCGTCACCCCTGAACAAGCGTGGAAACTAGGGGGCTTGTCTGAATCAAAACTAACGCTAGGTTTGCTTAACGCCTTTAAGGTGCATTATGGGTGGGACAGCTTGGGGGCAAGCTCGCTTGAAAATCTAGCCAACGCCATTGGGTTTCAATTATTTAAAGCTGAGCCCCTTTTCACACAAACGGCGATTGTTAAACAGCTCAAAAAAGAAACGCATCAAGCCTATATTTTGAATGCCTTAGCGGATGATGCCATGCCTGCGGTGGTGCATCAGATTTTAGGACGGTATGAAAGGGCATCCAAAAAAGCTCCTGCTCAAGGTCTACCCCTTGAAGGCAAGACCTATGTGCTAACAGGAACCCTCACCCAAAGTGGTTGGAGCCGTGACGAAGCGAAAGCCAAGCTCGAAGCCTTGGGGGCGAAAGTCAGTGGGAGCATTTCCGCTAAAACGACGGGCTTAATTGCTGGAGAAGGAGGCGGAAGCAAGCTTGCCAAAGCTGAAGGCTTGGGCGTGCCTGTGATGACTGAAACCGACTTATTGAGCTTGCTGGCTCTTTAACAATTTGCAACAAAAAGAGGATGCCTTGAAGCTATAGCTAGAATGGGTCGAAAGGGAACGAAATACTATTCCCTATAGGTTAATTGCAGGATATATTTCTAATTTATGTACGCTTTATACATGACGATTAAACATTTTACGCCTATTATCAGAACAAGTTTTCAAATCTTGAGTATTGTAGGGTTTGCTACCCTTTTGGCTTGGGCAGGAGTGGTTTATCACGTTTTTGATCCCACAACAGGGTCTCTCATCATTTATTGGGGCGCCTTGCCGCTTAACTTCTTCCTTCCTACACAGGCAATCAATCTGTTTTTAATTAGTATGGCGGAACTGTTTTTGTCGTCCTTATTACAGGCCTTAGGCAGTAGAATGGAAACGTATGTTTCTAGAAATACCTATATTGAAAAAGACGCTCAAGAGGTCGTCAAACAGAAAAAAGCCACCCCTCCTCTTGAACAAACCATTCCGCATACAGCGATTTTGGCGTTACGCGTACCTGAAGAAACCGCATTAACCCCCTTGAACTTAGAAATTAAACGTTTTTCGCAATACAAGGCACGGTGTATTTATAAAGAAGCGGGCTATTGTTTAATTGCATTTCAAACGCTTGAAGAAGTCGTCGCTTACGCACAATTTGTGTTGAACGCTATACAAAAAGCAGCGGTTCCTGAAAGTCAATATGCCCTTGCCCTTGATTATGTACCAGTGATTGATGAAGACGATACTCAGCAGGTGTATCAACTATTTAAAGACAGCGTCTTACTGTGTAATTTGAAGGTTCAAGGCGAAGTAATGTGTACTGAAAGTTTCTTAAGACAGTGGAATAAAAAAATAAAACCCACAGGCTATAAGCTCGTGAAAGGCAAACCTGCGGCTTTAAAGTACACTTTAGAAACCACAATAATGGGTATGTATTTGTTAAAAGGGAGCAACACCCCCAAAACGATATATATCGCTGAAATCAAGTAAGTAATAGGCCAGCACATTTCATGCCGAAAAGAAAGGGGGTTCGCTCATGCGACCGCTAGTCACGCTAATGGTTTTACCTCCTTTTAATGAGACATATTTACCTTGTATTCAAGCAAGCTTAAACGCAGGGGTAAGCGTTGTTGGTTTAGGCAGTGACTTAAACGAATGGACGACTTGTTTCGCAGGGCAGGCGTTTTTTCCCTTAGACGTCCATTTACGTAGTGAACAAAGCGTGATGCGGGGTTTACAAGAACTCCAAAAGCGTTTTCACCATATTGATCGACTACTTTATGTAATGCCTCCGCTTCTTACGGATGAATTGTCTCAAAGCCAAAGTACGCCGTCTTCACTACACGGTCAAACGTTTATGGATGCCTGTGGGGACAGCTTTGCTCAAGCCTTCACCGTTTTTAGAGAACTTGCTCGACTAATGGCCATGCAACAGCAAGGGCGTGTGTTAACGCTTATGGTGAATCGTGGTGAAGAGTCTGAAGCGTCGGATTTGTTTGTGCAAGATGTTCGGCATCAGCAAATGCAAAGTTTAAACTTGCATTTGGGGGAAGAGTTTAGCGTCTATAATGTTACGTTTAATAGCTTGAGCGTGAAGCTTGAAAACGTGGGCGAATCTTTTGTGGGGGAACAAGTGCATCAATTTTTGTATGCCCCGTATTTCGCTGGTGTGACGGCTCAACATTTGGATCTGGGGTAGGAAGTCTTAAAAGACGTCGTTTGTAACGGTTGTTACAAAAAACAATTCATGCTGTATGTTTGTTTTTATTAAAGTACGAGAGAAACACAAAATCTTCTCTCAAAACGCCCGCCTAGGTTTAAGTCTAAATTTTTAAGTAACGCCCTTGCTCTTTCTAAACAGAGTGGGGGCGGTTTGATTTAAATAAACGGCTTGTCATTTTTTATGGATGATAGATAATCAAGGTTAAGCGGGTCTATAGCTCAATGGTTAGAGCAGGAAACTCATAATTTCTTGGCTGGGGGTTCGAATCCCTCTAGACCCACCATTTTTCATTTAGAACCAGTCATCTTAATAATTTTCAGGATTTAGCTTCAAGATATGGTGATTCGCCCTAGATTCAGGTAAGCCTTTTTCATCTCTCAAGTATTCGCTTTTTTCGGGATTTCTATACAGGCCTCCATTTTAAAAAAAGTAACGTTTCAAATCGGGGCGTTGGTTATTTTGGAACCTGGCAACACAAGTCAAGAGAAAGCGGTGCTAGAAGCCGTTATTCAGCCGTCGTGGGCGAGTATGTTTCGCGTGCTTGACTGTGGGGATTCGAGCGTGTGGATTTTAGAGAAACGATGAACGCAGTTTTTTTATTTGAAGGGTTTTTATGCTTGTAAGTTTATAGACATTGGCACAAGGATTTTTTTTATAATGATGAGTAACGAATATCTTGATACCATGCAGGCGTTTTTTAGGAATCGCCCTCGTTTAAACAGCTGGCAACAGCAAAAAGCCGATGAAACCAAGCAAAGCGACGTGTACTATCAAGCCAAACCACTGCAACCGCAAGATCAAGCCCGTGTCAATCAAAAAGTTGAACGGATTTTGGATGCCACCACCGTCTTGGATCAAGCGTCTGAACAAGCTTCTCAAGCAACAGAACTGGCTGTAGAAAGCGTAGTGGGCTTTGGTACGCTTCCTGTAGTGATGGGCTTAAGCCTCGGTTCGCTTTTCTTAGCCGAAAATGCACTAAAAAAAGCTAAAAATCCCTTACTTGGGTTGTCCAAATACTTAACAATTCTTGGGGCAGGGGTTATCCCTACCCTCGCTTTAACAGGCTTTTCAGCCATTTGGGGGGCTCAACAAGAAACACGAGCGTCCCGTATCGCTAGACTCCAAACCCGTCAAGCCGAACTGGCGAACCCCAATCGTTATGCCCTGTTCACCGAAGAACAAAAACAAATCGCGGCACAAAAAGCAACCCATATTTCAAATGAATCCATTGAAGCCGAAGAAAAAGCCAAAAATGATAAAACCGACGGTATTGGCGGAGCCTTCCATCAGTTAAAAACCCTTGTTACTGATAAAAACGCCCATGAACGAGACGCCTTACTCAACAAAGTGAATGAACGCTTAAACAAGCCTAATCAAGCCTTTTTACCACAGAGTGAAAAAGAGTTGAAAGAAGACGCCGCCTTGGTGTCCAACATCACCCGAACCATTAACGACCGCAGTGAATCGTATACCGAAAATATTGAAAATGCTTTTGGAACGCTCGCAACTGGACTTATCTTGATGGGCGGTCTTTCAGCCAAAGTAATCGGTGATTTAATTCAGAAAAAAATGGGAAAAGACATTGGTTGGCAAGGCAAGCTTGGCGTTTTTGTATTATTAGAAATCCCGCTTTTGATTTTAGGAACCCGCTTAGAACGTGACGGAGCCAAGGTGGCTCGCTGGAAGGCTCGTCAGGACATAAAAAATAACCCCAACAGTATGCTCGCCGTGCCTGATGAGGACAAGGCATCGGTACAAGGCGTTAAAGATGAAAACTTCAAGCCCAAAGGGATTTTGGACAGCTTTAAGCAAGCCTTTACCCTGCCTTTTGAGTTTATGAAAGACCATAAAGCGTACCAAGCGTGGGAAAAAACCGAAGGCATCGAAGAAAAGAAGCGTCGCAAGGCGTTGGATCAAATCCAACTAAGCCCTGAACAAATGCAAAACGCCAAACGTTTACAAGCTCGCACCCACGAAGCGTTTAATTTGACGGATGAATATTCGCAAGACAGTGAAATGATGGAAGCCAGCACCGATATTTTACAAGAAGCTACCGTGACCTTCCCAGAATTGGCGTTGTATGCTCCCGCACCGCTAGTATTAGCTGGACATTATATTCCCACACCAAAGGTAAAATGGCTTGAAAAAACGGCAAAAGCTTATGGCATCGCAGTGCCTAAATCAGACGCTAAAAAATGGGAACCCTTACTCAACAATTGGCGTTTAGAGACCTTAACAAGAGCCATACCTGTGAAAGTGACGGAGTTTTTAGCCACTGCCCTACCCAAAGTACTCAACGGTGTTCTATCATTCCAAAACTTTGTCGAAGACAAGCCTATTTTAAAATATCTAAAACCTGTCACAGAAAATATTTTGAAAGAATCTGCAGAACTTACTCTAGAAATGACCGTAAGGTCACTCCCTATTGAGTTTGACGCATCGGAAGTGATTAAACAACTTGGAGAATCAGCCAATCCACATTTAAAAAAGATGGCTGAATCCACCGTCAATAAGGTAAATATGTTGAATCCCTTAGATTGGATTAAAGAAGGTTTCAAATACACAACGCTTCGTTATACCGTGCTAGGTGTGACGATTCCCGTTGGTTTAGGCGTTTTATTAGGGCCTATTTTATTAATTAACAGTGTCTTCACACGCTGGCAGAAGGACTCGATGCGGGTGGGCTTAATGCAAGCCGACGATGCCATGAAGCATCCGAACTTTTTTAAGTTGGACGGCCAAGAAAAGCAACGCCCTCCCAATCCCACCGTGGCTTAATGCCTAATCGTGACACGCTAAAAAACACGCCTGCGATACAAATCGCAGGCGTGTGGCTCTTTCAGGGAGTGCTGGGGAGATTTACTGAGCATAGCCCGTATATTGTTGGGGGTATTGTTGTTGGGGATAAGCGGTATTCGGATCATACGTCGGGGCATACATTTGTTGATAAGGATTGTACGCTTGGTAAGGATCATAATACATCGGAACGGGTGCGTACATAGGTTGGTAAGGATTATACCCCTGATACGGATTATAGGACTGGTAGGGATCCATGTACATCGTAGGGGGAGCGTACACAGGCTGGTAAGGATTATACCCTTGGTAAGGATCATAAGCATTCGGTTGCGTATTGCCATAATTGGGTTGAACCGCTGCATAGGGATCTTCATTCGTTGCAATCGGTAAAGGATTATAATCCGAGCTAGGCGGCGTATAAGTCGGTGGTGTGTACGTTGGTGGGTTATAAGGTAAGTACGGCGTATAAGGATTGTAGTCCGTCACAGGTGGGTAAGTAGGCGTTTGACTCGGTGTTTTCGACCATGTATTGCCTTTATTCACCACATGTAAATCATAGTATTGATTCAAGTAAACAGGATCTTTCGTCCCTGCCGCGGCACGCTCAGTAGAACCCTTGCCATCCGCAATGCGGTTGCCCCAGCGGATTTCATTTTCACTTCGCAAGGTCGCTGCATACGCAGGATCCACACCCTTGTCTTGCAAGGCTTTTAAGGTGGCTTGATCAAAACGTTCGTAGTGCGTCAAGGTGACAGGCACATCACCTGGATTGCCTGATTTAATTTCCAACTTGGCTAGCGGATCTTTAGGATCTCCAATAATCAACGGCGTTTTTGAATTGGGATCAAAGACCGTCACTTTACCTTTGGAGTCAATGTACTTGGTTTGCCCATCAGACAATAAAATACTATGTTTTTCGCCTGTTTTAGGGTCGGTGATGATGGCCTTACTTTCAGTGGCGGCGACGTTGTCTTTACGATCGGTGACGTTGATGTCTTCGTACTTATTGTTAATCACCAAGCCGTTGTCGGCATAGACACGAACTGTTGTCCCACTTGGCGGATGAAACGTACCTTCGTGGTTGCTGGTGCCTGTTAGTTTGTACACTTCAGGGTCACCTGCCACACCGCCTTGATACGTGGGCGTTGTGCCGGGATTGCAATAATAGATGTTATTGACATTACTAGACGTGGAGGTTTTAGAAACATCATCAAGCGAACTGACGGTATAGTTCTTCCATTGATTTTTAGCATCGGTTAGGGGGAACTTATTGTAGTAGGCATCGGCGACGAATCCTGTGGCTTGATCACCTTCAGAGTTTAAATACACACTTTTTTGTTGTGGGTAATAAGGTTGAGGATAAGGTACGGAAGGGGGCGTATACACAGGCGGGGCATAGTAAATCGGACCTGCTTGTGGAGGGGGATTATAAATAGGCAGCGGCTGTTGTGGGGTATAAGGCGTGTATGGTTGATATGGCTGATAGCTTTGAGGAGGAGGATTATAAATAGGCATCATGATTTTATCACTTTCTACATAGGGTTTGGGGGTTGCATTGAGCTTGCTATAATGTTCGCTATATAAAACGGTCTATGGTCTCTTCGTTGTCGCTACGATTTTTTTGCTTGGTTATGTAGCCTGTCTACACGCCCGCACAAAAAAATCTAAGCTCCTAGAATAGCCTCATAGCCTGTTTCATCTATCTAACATTATGGGAATATCTTGGTCTATGTGGAAGGTATCGGTGTAAGTGAAACGTTGCTTCAATCGCTTGTAACATTCCGTTACGAAATGGACAAAAGCCACCCTTTATGTAAAAAGAGTGGCTTTTTCAAACTAGTAGTAGTAATAGCTCTACAAGGCTGCGGGCTGATACAAGAATGTATAGTATTCAATCGCCATACGATCGCTGTCAAAGTACAGAGACGAAAACTGAATCGCCCGTTGCATCAATTCCGCCCACCGTTGCGGGTGATCATAATACGTCGGCAATACACGATCTTCAATAATACCCATCATGCTTTCATAATCCCGCTGATGCAACTCCGCATCGCTGGCATTACCGCTCGTGCCTTCAGGGTTGATGATGAAGCCGTTATACTCGTCAAAGGTGCCTTCTACCGCCCAGCCGTCATCGGTGGACATATGCAAAGTGCCGTTGAAATTGGCGGACATCCCTGAAGTGCCTGAGGCTTCTAAAGGACGCTGTGGCGTATTGAGCCATAAATCGGCTCCACGCTTCATGCGACCCGAAAGTTCCAGTTCGTAACCAGGTAAAATCGCCACGCCTGTCATCGTTTTAGACAATGCAATCACGTGGTTAAAGGTGTCACGTCCCCATGTGTCTTTGGGGTGAAACTTGCCAGCAAACACGATTTGAAGCTTTTTAGAATCAAGCAAACGCTTAATGCGAGCCATGTCTTTAAAAATAAGATCCGCACGCTTGTAAGCGGTAAAACGTCTTGCCCACACGATGGTGAACACATCAGGATCCAGCTTGGTGCCTGCTTCTTTATTGACGAATTCAATGAACTCCTTACGCATGACTTTTTTAGCACTGAGCAATTCATCCGCCGTTTTGGCGTTGGCGATGCGTTCGTCTTGCCAGTATTTCAAGTTCGTGGCATTGGTTACGGCGTGAATGTTGCAACGCCCTTGCACCCACTTCCACATATCGGCGGCGACTTCTCCATGAAGTTGAGACACACCATTAGCGAGACGGCTTAAACGCAAGGCAGCCACCGTTAATGAGAAGTGATCGCCACCAAGACGGCAGGCTTCGTCCCGATGCGTATTGACGAAGAAGCCCGCATCGAGCAGTAAATCGACAGGGTGAATTTCGTTGCCAGCAGGCACAGGCGTATGCGTTGTGAATACTAACTTTGAACGCACTAAATCGTAGTTATTGCCGTACATTCTAAGGAGTTCAAAGGCAGCAGGCAAGGCATGCCCTTCATTCATATGCACGGTGTCAAACTTCACAGAAAGGGCGGACAAGGCACGAACGCCCCCCACACCCAAGATGATTTCTTGTGCGACACGAATCCGTTCGTCTGAATCATAAAGCTTGTTGGAATAGTCCCGAACGTGCTGAGGATTTTCAGGCAGGTCGGTGGTTAAAAAGTAGCAAGGGCAGGTGCCGAAGGTCTTGGATTCAAGCAAGAAGGGTTTCACCTTGACTTCTTCGCCGTAAATGGTGACATCCACGGTGACGCCTGTGTCGACGAGGAAATCGTAAGAACGGTCGATATATTTGATTTGGATTTCGTTATTTTCGTCGATGTATTGATCGCCGTAGCCTTGCTTCCACAGGATGCTTACCCCCACCATCGGTAAACCTAAGTTACCAGCAGAAAGCATGTGGGAACCTGACAAAAAGCCTAAACCGCCTGAATAGGTGTGAAAACTTTGATCGATCGCCATTTCCATGGTGAAGTAAGCCACTTTTTGTAGAAGCGTAAGGTGCATGAGGGGGGAATCCTTTCAAACGAGGAACGATAGGTTGGTGTAGTCGTCTTTTTAATTTCCTGTTCAGTGTCTATACTTTGTCGCTAGCCTACTGTAAAGAAAACTCTAAAGACGACTATAGCGTTCCTTTAATTGTTTTTATAACTTTATTACAGTCTACCCTATCTGATTGAAAATGTGCAAGCGTTTTGGGGACAAGATACTGTATCAGTGGGACGTCTTCTGCTATACTGAAGGCTATGCAAATACCCACGTTTAAAACACTCCCTTTTATTCAAGAAAAGTCACCACTTGTTGTTCTATTGAGCATGCTTTTAATCTTTAGCCTGCTGTGGATGGCGTACCAGTCGTGGCACGCCGTTTTAGGTGGCGTGCCAAATGGCGAAACCAACCTAACCCTTAGCTCATGGGGGACGCTCGAAGAACTCAAAACCCTCACAACGCAAGTCCACGACTTTGAAGAAGCCCACCCCACCCTTCATGTCAAGATTCGCTATATGCCCGACTTGTACACGCAAAGCCTTCAAATGTTGATCGCCTCCAATCAAACGCCTGATGTGATGATGCTCAATAGCTTGGATGTCCAACGTTTCTGCCAAGCAGGCTTGCTTGAAGATGCGTCCCCACTCATTCACCAAGAACGAAACGCCTTCTTTCCTACCGCTTTAACAAGCATGACGGCTCCTGACGGCACGCTGTGTGCGGTGCCTCGGGATGTGTCGAATCTCGTCGTGTATGTCAATCAAGACTTACTTCAGCAGTTGCCAGCCCATACGAAAGGCTTGGTGAAGCCGTCGTGGCATCTCGCCGATTTGCCCAAAATCGCCGAATCTGTAGCGAACTTGCACCGTCAACCCAAAACGTGGACGATCAGCTTTTATCAATCCCCTGCACTGTTTTGGCTCCCCTTTGTGTGGAGTGAGGGAGGCGACGTGTTCAAAAATAAAACACTCAAACTCAACGCCAATGCGGTCAAAGCAGTAGCGGATTACAAAGCCTTGCCGTATACGCCTTATCTTGCCCCCGATCGCCAAGAAATCGGCAACACCACCATGAGCGATCTTTTCCTGCAAGGACGGCTTCTCTTCTTCTTGAGCGGTCGTTGGAGCGTCCCGTTTTTGCGAAAAAACGCACGCTTTCAATGGGATGTCCTCCCCTTTCCCCAAGGCAAGGCGGGTTCTCGTGTGGGGATTGATTCGACAGGCTATGCCGTTAGCAGCCGTAGTCTCCACCTCAAAGACGCTCAAGCCCTCACTCGTTTTTTAAGCCGTGCGGATTCTCAAAAGGCTTGGGTGCATTCAGGCTTGATCGTCCCTGCTCGCCAAGCACTCGCCGCCAGTGATGCCTTCTTACAACGAGGTCAATCCCCCCAGTATGCCGACTATTTTATCACGGCGATGTCCACAGGCGTGCCGAGTGCTTACCCCAAAAACTGGACGAGCCTAGGTCAATCGCTGAATTCGGCGATGGACGCCTATTTCAACACGCCTGATTTAAGCTTGGCAGAAGCATTCGAAGATGCTCAAATAAAGGGAGCCATGCCTGATGCGTCTTAATACTCGCCTTAACTTCAACCGCTGGATGCCTGCGTTTTTTATTGTGCCTGTTGTGCTGGGGCTGTTTTGCTTGAATTACATTCCGAGTTTTTACGCCTTTTATTTGAGCTTTCAGCACTGGAATCTTTTAGAAGCACCACAGTGGGTGGGGCTAGAAAACTATCACCAGCTTTTAGCATCGCCAGCGTTTTTTCAAACAATTCGCCAAACCGCTTGGTATGTGGGGGGCGTTGTGATTTTTGAACTGCTATTTTCGCTTGTGATTGCAACAGCCTTGCATCGCATCACCCGTGGCAAACGGATCTTTCAAGTGTTGGCGTTTTTGCCTTATGTCACGCCAGCCATGGCAGCGAGTCTGATTTTTATGTGGATTTTTCAACCTGAACAAGGCTTACTTAATAGTAGCCTGCAAGCCGTGGGTTTACTTAAAAGTCCGATTGCGTGGCTCTTTACGCCGAATACGGCGTTAGTCGCCGTGATGAGCTTGGAAGTGTGGAAGGCGACAGGTTATAATATGCTCTTGATTTTGGGGGCGTTGCAAGCCTTGCCCCAGCACATCGACGAAGCAGCTACCCTAGATGGAGCGTCTGGTTTGCGAAAATGGTGGTGGGTGACGTTGCCTCAGCTTATGCCGACGGTTTTACTCGTGGGCATGATGACCACGATCCATGCGTTACAGGCCTTTGATGCCATTTACCTGCTCACTCAAGGCGGTCCAAATCGAGCCACCACGGTTTTGGCGTATGCCTTATATGAAACGGCGTTTCAGCGTTTTGAAATCGGACACGCCACGGCGTTAGGCTTTATTATTTTCTCGATTATCGCCGTTTTGACGTTGATGCAATGGACGCTTACTCAACGAAAACCCCTGTAGCGATTACCTGGCGGAGACGTTTCGGGGCAACAGCAACGCCATGGTCGTCCCCTTGCCCTGTTCAGACCACAACATTTTCGCCGTGCCTTCATGGGCTTGCATAATCTTACGAATATACGCCAAGCCCAAGCCTGTGCCTGTCGCCTTGGTTGAAAAATACGGCGTAAACAACTTTTCAACCTTGTCTTCAGGAATACCCACGCCTTCGTCCTTGACTTTAATATACAGATGCGTATCATCCTTACGGCTAGCGAGAGATACCGTCACTTTCTTACCTGATTCCGTGGCTTCTAAGGCATTTTTCAACAGGTTAATGACAGCTTGACGCATGCGACCCGCATCCACCGAAACGAGCAAGGCATTTTCATCTAAGGATTCTTTGCTAAATTGCATTTCAACGTTCAATACCACGCCCTTTTCTTCGTATTTGGGGCGGTAAAACTCGCAGACGTCTTCCACAAATTGCTGAAGATTCACGCTTTCATACTGCAATTCAAGGGGTCGAGAATACTGGGTGAGTTCACTTAAAATCGTTTCCAAATGAGCGGTGGCATCCTTGATTTGATCAAGATTCTTATGCAAGGTATCGGGGACATCCGCCGTTATCGCCAGTTGCCCCAACTGCCCTTGGACAATCTCCGCATACAAGGAAATCAACCCTAAGGGGTTGCGTATTTCATGAGCAATCACGCTAGACAGTTGCCCGATTGCTGCCATGCGTTCTTGTTCCGCCATGCGACGAGACAATTCCTTTTCACGCTCTAACGCCAGCGTCAATTCACGGTTACGATTTTCCAAGTTTGACAAGAGCGAAGAGACAATCAAGGAAAGCTTATCGTCGTGCCGAGCGTCAAAGGGGGCATGTTCCACCGCTAGATGCAAGGGGTCATGCCCCAGCCATTCTGCCAAATACAGGGACAAATTACGCACATCGGCAGGGTTAAAGCTCCAACCGCCTTGATCCATACGAAAGGCTTGTGATGTTTCTGAATTCCAATGGACAACAGCACTCAATTTGTCACTTAGCAACAACATAAAGCCCACGGTAGGGGAAATCAGGGTTTCAGAAATGGTGGATTCACATTGATCCAAGTTGAAGACGTGCAAGCCCATCATGTTGTAAAGGGGCAGGCTTAGCATGTTGAAGGTGTCGTCTTTGAGGGTGCGTAGAATCACGACACCGTTAATCTGTTGATCTCGCACCATGCGGATGAGGGATCCGTAGATGTTTTGGAAGGTGGCTCGTGAAAACAAGCCCGTGTGAGCCGAAAGCTGGTTGAGCATTTCATCAAACTTAGGACGAGACGCAACCATACTTTCATCATCTTCTTCAAAAGGGTGAAATACATCAGAAATAGCAGACTCAAGCATGATAGGAGGCTCCCAGAACAGTTATAGCGATTGCATAAGAGGTAAACAAAACAAGAACTTTGTTTAGATACTTTGTATTATAAACCTGCTTTTCATTTATGGCTAGGGTGTCCACATAATGCTTTATTATAGTGTTTTCTATTTAGGAAGTGATACTTTTAAGATTTTCTGTTTTTTGGGATTTTTAGTTCCCTTCTTGAGCTGGTGACGTCAGAGACCTTTGCTCGCACAAAGGTTCTCCGACACCTCTAAATGCGCTTAAGGGAGGGAGGGTCTTGGTCGCCCCCCTCCCTTAAGAATCCCACCCCTCTCGCTTTCGCTCCGTTCCTGCCGTCCGCAAAATGTCTCGGAAGCCTCGCATTTAGTGCGTTGTCGGCAAGCTGGCCTTTCTCCCTCTCCCTTTGGGAGAGGGTTGGGGTGAGGGTCCTGAGATGCCCAGTTGTCGCTGGTGACGTCAGAGACCTTTGCACTAGCACAAAAAAAGTGTGACGTTGTTTTATGCAACCATGCACGTTCAAAAAGAATGTGTTTCGTGTAAGTTTATTAAGTAAGTGTTTCAATAGAAAGGAACCGTCTATCATGTTAAGGTCTGTTACCCCCCCCCCCCCCCCATAACTTTAGTAAAGTAATTACCCCCTCTGTATCTAATCAGCGTCAGGGAGCTGGCACAAGGACACTTACAAGCATCAGACAACTTGTCGATCAGTTCATAGAACTAGATAGCAGAGAAACAAATCGCACAAATTCATTTATAAGGTCCCAACAACAAAGCATTCAAGAGCTAAAAAATTTGATAGAGGACTGCAAAATAATTCTTATACAACTTGGTGGGTTAACGCCAGAACAAGCTCGGTACCGTCTTAATGATCTTCAAGAAAAAGATCCGCGTATACCTTTATTAACTGAGATGTCTACGCCAGGTTTTAACATTGAAACCTTAGAAACGGGTTATAGTGAACTTTATAGGAGAGTGTCAGAGCTGGATCTTCAACTACTTCGTGAATTGTCCGGAATTAAGAAGTAGAAGTTCTTCGTTTATAGAGTTTTATAAATAAAACTTGGCTAAAGCGACTATACGTAAACCGCCAAAAACCTTGCCGACAACGCAAAAATGCGAGGCTTCCGAGACATTTTGCGGACGGCAGGAACAACGGGAAAGCGAGAGGGGTGGGATAAACTCATTCACGAAGTGAATCTTCACCTTTAGGAAAGAGAGGTTGGGAGAGGAAACCAACGGTTTTCTTTCCCAAGAGAAAAAGTCAGAGACTTTTTCGATGGAAGGGGGGCGACCAAGACCCTCCCTCCCTTAAGCGCATTTAGAGGTGTCGGAGAACCTTTGTGCGTCCAAAGGTCTCTGAC
>JBEISK010000044.1:0-13610 GCA_040375445.1 Gammaproteobacteria bacterium
CACCCGTTCCCATCCCGAACACGGCCGTAAAGACTGCAGGCAGCGACAATACTCGAGGGGTGACCCTCCGGAAAGATAGCCCTTCGCCTAACTCCCTTTTAACACCACTCCCCCGACTTTTTAGGTCGGGGGACTTTGTTTGTCTTCTATCTAAAAAGCATCCCTTCTTTGCTTCATGCAAAGAAGGGATGGAATGAAATAAATCTAGGCTTAAGACTTATGGCGTTACAACAGTCGTAATAACCGCAGTAACCATACCATTTGTCATGGTGTATACCGCCTTACGGTTCGCAATACCTGCATTAACGCCTCCTTCACATGTGAAGCTTTGAGTACTAGAAGGGACCGTACCGCACATCTCCTGACCTAATTTGTTGTAAAGTAAGGGAACGGTTTTTCCTAAAGCCGTATTGGCTGGGGTCAAAGCGGCAGTGTTTACAACCATGAAATCACTAAATGCCGTTGGGCGCTTACCTTGAGACACCAAGTACTGAGCAGCACCTGTGTTTAACTTTTGAAGGTAGTCTTGTAATACGGCTTCTTCCGCATTACCCGTTAAATCCATCATTTGGGTTACAGCAACAGCAGACATAATACCTATAATAGCCATAATAATGCCCAATTCAATCAGGGTAAAAGCACTTTGTTTTGCTTTAATCAACATAGGTGTATATTCTCCAAAATTTTTGATACTTCAAACACGACAAGTAGCTAAAAATTGTCTATAGACTGTATCGACTTGGTGACCTTATTCCTTTAGTCATCGTTACATAAGTTTATTTTAGAGGTAATAGTTATAGTAATTCTAGTTTTTCTAAAAAAGTCATTTATTTAAGGGAGGGGTCTATGATTTTAGGGATGCTTGTTGGCGTTTCTAAGCGATATGTCCACTGATTAAAATCATGTTCGCCGTTAATCCATTGCGGCAGCTCAAAATCTTTCGGATTGTCTAACTTACCATGTACACGCACATAAAACATATTCGTATCTTGGCTGTAAAAACCAAAAGCAGGAATATAGCCTAGTACAGGAATGAAATCAATTAAGCCATAATCCTTATTCGGTAAACGCCCAATTAAAGGCATGTAACGCAAGACTTTTTTCAAGTTAAACTGAAGCGGACTCTTTGATTTGGTATTGCTGGCAATATCCGCACGAATCATCATGTTACTTTGCTGGCTTAAGAGGTTCATGCTACCTTTTACATTCAAATTCATACGCTTGCCAAAGGTATGCAAGCTATTGGTTAGGAATAAGCCATCGACAATATGAAAGTTTGCTTTATAAGTTTCTGATATTTCCGTGCTGTTTTTGTCGACTCTCTTCAAGAAGCTTCCTATGTCGGAAAGATCCAAGTTGAGCAAGCCCCCTCGCACAATGGAAACCTTCGACAAAATGTTTTCCACCGTCACTAGTTCAGGCATACGCCCTTCGGTAATCTCTACAAAGGCTTTACCACTGGCATTACGCAGGAAATCGTCGTTGGTATTACCCGAAGTACCAAGTTCAAAACCACCATTCAGTTTTCCAATCACCAACTGTTGAACGCCTGTCAGCCCGTAAAAGACAGGGTTGGCTGGTACATTCTTGGCTTGTAGCTTTAGGTTTACGGCGTTGTTGTTAAAGGGATCCATGCTCAACGCCATGAGCAGGTCACCCTCAACGATTTTAAAGCGAGTGTCTTCTAGTTGCACCAAACCATTTTGATAGACATTAATAAGCCCTTGCCCTTGTTCGACCGCAATGTTTTGAAAGACCCCCATATCCCACGTCAACAAAGAGTTCCGTAATTCAAAGGGGTAAGTAATGCGATGCTGTGGAACCCAACGAGACACAGGGGCTTCACTATTTTCAAAGGGATCCAGCCAAAAAGCGACTTGCTTGGTCAGTGTTTTGGTCAGATCGTTAAAATCCCAGTACGGCGAATGCACATGACTTTCTTTAAACTGAAAGGGAAGGGCTTGCGGTAAATCCATTTGAGCCTGCCAACTCAAACTTGAACCTTGGGTGCTTTCAAAGTTTTTAATGTCAACGCGGGCTTCATTTTCTTCAAAGTGAACCAAGGCATCGAAGTTTTTAACATCCAGCAGGGGACTAATGAGATTATTGAGGACGATCGTTCCGTAAGGGGAGCCATCCGCCTTATTCCATGCGACATCGGCTTGAAGCGTACCTTGCGTATAGGGGCTTTGTTGATTGTAAACCACGTTTTTCATTTGCAAAGGGTCAGGCGTCCAAATCCGAGCGTTGGAAGAAAAAAGGTGGGTAAAGGCATTGGGGGCATCCAAGGACGCTCGAATGAAAACGGGTTCTTTCAAGCCGAGTGGGTAGACTTCCCCGTGCGTCAATTCCCAATCGCCCTGCTTCATTTCAAGCTGGAACTGGCTTTTCATTAAAGAAGACGGCAAGGCTACCAGCGACGGCGTGGAAGGGGGCGACACGGTGGATGCTGTTGTAACGTTTGTCGGAATAGGTACTTTTTCAACCATTTTTTCAGGCGTTGTTTTGGCGGATTCAATCGGTTCAATATCAAGCTTCAAACGAGCCACCCCTTCGCTTTTGGGGTGTGTCAAATTCCATTCAGGCAAGCTCAATTGAGCATCCACCACGGCATGGGTGTTCAGGTTGTATCGTGTCATCTGAGCGTTACGGCTCTTAGCGATGAGCTGGTTGAGTTCTCTGGGATGTAACTCAAGGATGAAGCGTCCGTTAAGCAAAACGCCTTGAGGCGTTGCGGTCATGGCAAGTTCAGAAGCATCCCACGGACTAAGTCCGTAATAACCCTTTAAGCCTTCTTTGCTTAGGGTGACTTGATTATTTTCGCCGTATTCAAAGACGCCTGACACTTGAGAGAGTGGGGAAGGGGTCAAAGTAGGGAAGAATCCGCCCGCTTGATTGAGTTCAACTTTTGCGTGGGGAATGCCTTTGTCGAGTAATAGATCTACATTGATTTGCCCTGTAGGATTCACCCGTTCAGGCAAGGTCATCTTCAAACCCTTCCACCACGTTTGCCATACGGCAGTTTTTGCTTGTTTGTGAGGCGAGAAAGGTGTTTCAGGCGTGTCCTCTTCTTCGGGAGACGCCAAGGCATAGGCTAGATCCACCGTATTTAAATGGGCTTCCACATGCGAGTCTTTGCCTTTGGCGATGCCTTGATTGCCTTTGCCGTCTAGGGTCATCAACAAAGGTCCCCATTCTAAGGGACTCGATTGTAATTGCCACGCATTGCCTGTGGCCAAAACGCTAATTTTCTGCGTTTTAAGCGGTTGAGGATGTTTCTTATAAGCCAAGGTCAAGTCTTCAAGGGTGGCATTACCTAGTAAGGCTTGGGTTTGAAAATCGTTCAACGTGCTTCTGCCCTTTAAGTTCCAATGGGCATTGCCTTTCAACAGGCTGAAATCGTTAAACTTAAGCAGGCTACGATCGAGGGCTTTAGACAGGTTTAAATCACCGATGCTTTGCCAATCGCATTGGCTTTGGCAATCGGCGGAAGCGTTGACCTGCCCCACATCTTTTACCCGAAGCAAGGCATTTTTTAGCGTCAAACTCAGTAGTGTGGCATTTTGAAGCTTCAAATTGAGATTCGACAAAGTAAAGGTATCTTCTGAAGAAACATTACTAAACACCTGTTTAGGGAGCTTTGTGCCTAGAGGATTCGCCCACGCTATTAGGCTGGCTAAAGGTTGCGTCGGGATGTGGAGATGCACCGCTTGCCGTTGGGTAGGAATGTGAATGAGATAGTCCCCTTGCAAGGGAGCATTTTTCCCCACTTGGATTTGAGCCAGTTGCTTTTTAAAGGTGTCGCCCACAACAAGGATTTGATCTTGCGAACTATTTTGCAAGGAAACAGGGGCATTTAGACGCAAAGGTAGGGAATTCCCCTTTTGCGGATGCGGAAAAAGGGCATCGACTTGGGTGTGAAGCGAAAGCGTGTTTTGCGCGGTGTCTTGGGTATAAACAGGGTGAAGCGTCCCACCTTGCCAAGGAGATGCCGTCAATAAACCAAAATAGGGTTCAGGCACCAAGTGTGGATTTTGCTTTAAAAAAGCAGCGAGATGTTCCGACGTTAAAATAGGGGAATCCGCCCCGATTTGTAGGGTTTTATCATTCAAGTGAAAAATGGCATGAGCATTTAGAATCACAGGTTTGGCTTTGGGATTCACCGCCAAAAACGTCGATGCTTCAGGTACTTCAATCTCTTGAGGCGTGAGGCTTCCCTTGAGCTTGAATTGACTCAACAGCGTATTTTTTGGAAAGGCGACATTGCCCATTTGAATCGGCTTTAGAAAGCGAACATCTAATGGCGTGGCGGTGTTCAGCGTCATGTGCGTGTCTTGTGGATTTAACCCCGTGCCGTTGAGTGTTAGTTCCCCTTGCAGATGCCCTTTTTCCCACGCATAGCCTAAGTCTTTGAGCAGGGTATTGAGGCTTGTTCCGCCTTTTTGGGCATATACATTGAGCCTTCCCTTACCGTGCCACGCTACGTTTTGCCACGCTTTTTTCAAGGATGTGGAAGCGTCCCATTGAGGATTGATCGTTCCGTTCAGCGAAAAATCCCCTTGCGGATGGCTGATTCGCAAGCTTGAAATATCAATGCCTTTGCCGATGTTCTTGGGGCTGGAGGCTTGCCAATTGCCAAAAAACGTGGCATTAAGTTGCGGTACTTTCAAAAACGACGTCTTTATTTGAAAAGCGGTTTCGTTAAAAATAGGTTTGCCGTTCCAAGTGCCTTCTATTTGAGGGTTTAATTTCGCCAAAGCTTGATACGCTTTTTCTTGAGACGCTTGCCACTTAAACGGATGATGCTTGCCTAGGTCTAAACGCCCTTCAAAATGCCCGTCTTCATGCAAGGCGTTCCATAAAGCTTCTAAATTAGGCGTCTTGGGATTCGCTGCAAACGCTTTTAAAAAGGGTGCCAAAGATGCCTTGAATTTTACGCTTAACGACGCCATTCGCTCTTTATGAGGGAAGCCATACAAGCCCAAATCAGCCACATTGAAATACAAATCCTGTGGGGTTCTATGCCAGTTTACATTTGTATTTTTTAGCATCAAGGCGTAGGTTATGGGCTTAATGGAAGGTAGATCGGTTAAGTTTAAGACCTCTACATTCAGCCTACCCAAATGGACGTTAATATATTCACTAAAGGGAGACGGTGGCTTGTCTGGATCGGGCTTAAAGCTGTTGATCATCTCACTAAAAGCATCAAGCCCTGCTTTGCCTTGAAAGCGTATCGTGCTTTTGGGCAGGTCTATCGTGCCTATCAGGGCGGAATCTCCACCAAAGAGGTATCGCCAAAGATGCACAGGCACATGGATGTCTTGCAAGGTAAGTTCCCAGCGTTTGAGCGGGTTGGTATCTCTGAACTGTAGTTCAGGCGAAGTCACCACAATTGTTGCCCACGGCAAAAGCGACACCCTTAAACGTTTCAGTTCAAGCCTAGCATTACTTTGCTGGCTTAAAATCGGATTCGCCGCCATTAAGAGGGCTGGAGCAGGATTCCAAAAAATAAAGCCCACATTCACCACGCCCACAAAGCCTAACCACAAAATAAAGCCCCACAACACACCACGAGGCACATGCAAGAAATGTTGCAACGCACGCAAAAGCCATTCCTGCTTAGAAGTTGATGCTGGAGATTCTGGCTCTGTTAATACGGAAGATGTCATTGAGTTCACAAAGGGTTTTGAGGGGGGAGCGAGGTTTAAACCGTCGGCGGCTTATCTTCTTTAGGTGTTTCAACAGTGTCTGTGGGTAAGGCGGGGGCGGTTGTGTCTATTTTTTTTGTGCTATTACGAAAGCGGTTCACCGCTTCGCCTAAAGATTGAGCCACTTGCGGTAATTTTCCCGGTCCAAAGAGTAGTAAGACCAAGGCTAGCACGAGCAATAGTTCACCCATTCCTAATGTTGGAAACATGACATTAACCCCTTTTACTTATTTTTGCATACTTGTATTATAATATAGAAAGATGATTCAGTCACTAATCCCTTTTTAAAGACTTACGAGACCCCCAATGATGACCTTAAAAACCCAAACAAAGTCCGAACTCATCACTGAACTTAAAGCCAAAGGTTTACGCCTAACCCCCCAGCGGGAACGAGTTTTGGATATTTTTTATGATCTGCCTAATGGTGAACATATTAGTGCTGAACATGTGTACACCACGTTAAAGCAGGAAAAAGTAGATATTTCTTTGGCGACATCGTACCGCACGCTCAAATTACTGGCGAACCATGGGGTGCTAAGGGAAGTCGATTTTGGGGAAGACACCAAGCAATACGAACTTATTCGTGACGAAGATGAACCGCACCATCACTTGATTTGCGTGGACTGTCATGAAACCAAAGAGTTTGAAAGTAGTGTGATTTATGCCGAAGCTCAACGACTTTGTGCTTCCATGGGTGCCGAATTGGTGGATGTTCAAGTGAAGCTGTATGCACGTTGTAAAAAATAAGTTATAATGGTGCAGTACTTAGGTGCCATAATCTGCAAAAAAATGCAGTAAACGCAAAAGGAGTCCCCCAATGAAAATACAGGCTTTTTTACTGGCTAGTCTTGTGAGTTTAGCCCCCGCTCTTGCTCAAGCCGATTATACAAACTTGCCTCAATCAGGTATTGAGCGATTGCCTCATTTTTCACAACAACATTACATGCCTAATACAAAGATAGTGCTACCTGCCGTGCCTGTTGACTCTGAACTAGATGATCAGTTTCAAACGACGGTTGAAACACCTTTGACTGATCCAGCCCCCACCGTAGAAGAGCAGAAAAAAGAAGTTGAAAAAGAAAGCACCACGGTTTTTAGAACAACGTCTTCGGCATCAACTAACCCCAATGATGAAGTTCCTGTAAGCACCGAAGGTTATTTAGAGATTCCTTATAGTAGTGCAGATGGCGTGATTCGTATTGAAACCAACGCCTCTCAAGAAGCACCTGCCATATACGGCTATAGTGAAGATGGATTGCCTATTACGGACTTTTCAAATAAGGTCAATCACTACAAGGCTCAATTTATTGAGCAGAATCCACACTTGTTTAAGGCTAAAAAACCTTAAAAATCATACAAACAGAAGCATCCATTTTGCTTATACCATTTAAACGAATGAAAAGCGTATAGGTGGATTCTAGGAGCCTAGACTCACAGATTTGTGAAGTGTACAGAGACGTACATAAGCACATCGAGAATCGTAGCGACAACGAAGACGCCAGACGCTATTTAATCGTTTAATTGGTATTAGGGAATAGATGTTTTTCTGAAAAAAGGTATCTATTCCCCGTTAAAAGCGTTTCCAAGTCGTTGTAGTAACGACGAAGCTGTCGCAGGGGTAGTCGTAGTCTTTTTACTAAGTTCTAAGGTATCTGATGCTAAAGGTTGCAATCTTGAACTTGGTTCGAGATGCTTTCTGGAAAGTTCTCCCCCGCTTGACACTACCACAGTGGGCGCGAGCTGATTGGAAACAGAAAGATTCGTACGATAACGAACAGCATCCATAGACATAAAAAACCTCCTAAAAATCTCGTTGAATCGGCAACGTAGATTTTAAATGGACTAATAAATAAACAATAACACAATGTGTATATAGCTAAGTCTACTCATTTTCGTACAGCGTCTATAACGTTTGTCGTTAAGATTCTCGTCTAGACAACTGTAAAAAATGTTTATACTTAAGCGATAAGTCATCTCTTGTCAAAGATTAAGTTTTTATTAAAGCACACTTTTATACTTTTGGCAAATCATGCAAATATTTTTAAATCGTATAAGGTAAAAGGTGTCTCACATGGATGAAACTTAAACGCATAGTGTGCCACAACTTACAATTTCGGCTAGAATAAAAGCATTCCTATGCTGATTTGTACTGTTTATTTTAATTGAGGAGCCTTTCCCATGATGAGCAACGAAACCCCGACTCTTGAAAACAATGCACCGTCTTTCGACAACGATCCCCTTTTTCAACAAGCCCATGACGGCATTGGTATTCGTCGCTTGTACAACGGCTTATTGAAAATCCAAGTCAAAACCCCTGTGCCTGACAGCGAAGCCCTTGCCGTTGTCTACACACCAGGAGTCGCCAAGCCTTGTTTAGAAATCCAAAAAGACGAGCAAATTTCTTTCCCTTACACCATGCGAGGCAATACCATTGGGATTGTGTCTAACGGTTCAAGCGTTTACGGCTTGGGTGAAGCAGGGGCCGAAGCGTCGATTCCTATTTTAGAATCTAAAGCGATTTTACATAAGCATCTCGCCAATATCGATGCGGTGCCTATCGCGATTGATACTGATGATGAAGAGCAATTCGTCGAAACCTTGCGTCAGCTTGAACCCACCTTCGGCGCCTTTCAATTAGAAGGCATCAAAGCCCCTGATTGCTATGTCATTGAAGACAAGCTCAAGCGTGCCTTGAATGTACCTGTTATGCACGGTGAACATTCTACCGCTGTGGTGGTGGCTGCGGGCATCATGAATGCCTTAAAAGTCGCTGGCAAAAAACTAAAAGATGCCAAAATCGTGATGTTTGGCGTGGGAACCAGTGGTATTGCCACGGCTCGCTTGTTGATTCAACTCGGCGTGAAGGAGCTTCTTTTGTGTGATGAACATGGACGCATCGCCAATACTCGTCCTGTTGGCATGAGCTGGATGAAAGCTCAACTCGCTCGTCACACGAATCCTAAAAACGTAATTCAATCGCTTGAATCCTGTTTTGACGGAGCCGATGCTTACATCGGTTACAAAGATGCCGTGCATATTCAAGCGAATCTCATTCAACGTATGGCTGAAAAACCTGTGGTTTTTGCCTTTTCATTGCCTGAAGCGGAATTGTCTTACCAAGAAGCTATTGCCGAAGGGGCGTATATTTATGCGTCTCAACAATCCGAATTCCCCAATGCCTTGAATGTCGCTATGGCGTACCCTGGTATTTTGAGAGGCGCCTTAGATGTGTGTGCCACTCGTTTGACCCGTCGCATGTTTGTCGCCGCAACTTTTGCACTCGCTGGCATGGTGAATGATGAAGATCTTTCTACCACGCATTTATTACCCATCATGGATGCCCGTGTGGCAGGCACTGTTGCTCGTGCCGTGGCTCAATCCGCCCTTGAAGACGGTGTGGCTCGTGAGTTGGTGTCGCCTCAAAGTATTGAAGCCAATGTGTTGAAATACATGAAAGAAGGCAGTGCGTCTTGGATTAAGCCGCCTTCCACCGAAAAAGCCTATGAAGCCATGACTACCGATGAAAAAGCCATGGAATTGCGTCGTCGTTACCAAGGTGTTATTGAAACAACCACAGCGGTGAAGGTGACCAATCAAAAAGTGCTTGAAGAAATTCACGCGGTGCCGAACGCCGTTAAAGCCTGCCGAGCCATTCAAGAAGATCCGAGTGAAGTTTACAACTTAACGTGTAAACGTAACTTGGTGGCCGTTATTACAGACGGTTCCGCCGTCTTGGGCTTGGGCAACATCGGAGCAGGAGCTGGTTTGCCTGTTATGGAAGGCAAAAGCGTTTTGTTCAAAGCCTTTGGCGATGTCGAAGCCTTCCCCATTTGCTTAAATACGCAAAATGTGGACGAATTATTCGATTCGATTAAGGCGTTAATCCCCATTTTTGGTGGTATTAACTTGGAAGATATTGCGGCGCCTCGATGCTTTGAGCTTGAAGAGCGTTTGATTGCTGAAACGAATATCCCCATTTTTCATGACGATCAACATGGTACCGCGGTTGTTGCGGTTGCGGCGATTTTAAATGCGGTAAAAGCCGTCGGTAAAAACCTCAACGAAGTGCGTATTGCCGTCAACGGAGCGGGGGCATCTGCCCTAAGCGTGTCTCGTTTGCTCTTGCGTGCAGGGGTGAAAGACATTATTATTTGCGACACCAAAGGCATTATTTACGAAGGTCGTACCGCTGGGATGAACGAGTTTAAAGAAAAAATTGCTAAGCTCACCAACCTAACAGGTATGCAAGGATCGCTTGATGATGCGGTTCGCGGATCCGATATTTTAATTGGCCTTTCTGTTCCTGGAGCCTTCACACAAGACATGATTCGCACTATGAACCCTGACCCCATTGTACTCGCCATGGCAAACCCCACGCCTGAAATCATGCCTCACGAAGCTCATGCCGCTGGTGTTAGAATCATGGCAACAGGTCGTAGCGATTTTCCTAACCAAGTCAACAATTGCTTGGCGTTCCCAGGTATTTTCCGTGGGGCGTTGGATATGCGAGCGTCTGTCATTAACGAAGAAATGAAGCTAGCCGCCGCCTATGCGATCGCTTCTGTCGTGACGGAAGACAACCTCAAAAACGGCGTGATTATTCCGTCGGTCTTTGATTTGTCGGTGCCTCCGATGGTGGCAAAAGCCGTGGCTCAAGCCGCGATCGACACAGGGGTTAATCGTGTGAACGAGTACACGCCTGATGACATTGCTCAAAAATTGGAAGCCTACTTGAATGCTTAGTCGCTTCGTTTAAACGCTTAAAGTCCCTTCAGTAAACAATGAAGGGACTTTTATTTATTTAATAATTTGTCTACTTTTTGATATAAAGCATCATATCGGTTCACTAACTCCTTAAAAGCCTTTGAGTTTGGAAACAAAGTTAAAACTTCCTCAAAAGTGGCTATTTTATCCTTATCAACCTCTTTCCTAATTGTTTCAAGCGCTTTTTGATTCAAAGAATCTTTTGACTCTACAATTAAATTAAGCCTCATCATAGAAAAATCTAGCATATACGACGCAAGATCTTTAAAAATAGACAATAATTCTTTCATATTTTTTTGTCGGGCCGGATAGGTTAAAGCGTCTTGGTTTTGAGTGAGTCCAAGCACAGCCGCTTCAAGCCCTGCGAGGACTTCTGCCGTATGCCCTTGTCGTTGGAGTGCAAAGGACGGCGGTATTTTTGGAATGGAGAAATGACAACCAATAGGCCTCATAAGTCCCTTTTCGTTTGTGAAGATATTTTGTGATATGGAAAGCTGAACAGTTATATTCTAACATAAAAGCCTATTTCCCAACACAAAAACGAGAAAACACTTCATCCAAGACCGCTTCAGACGTATCAATCCCCAAAAGCGTGTCGAGTTCACGCAAGGCATCGGTGAGGGGGATGCTCACCAGATCCAGCGGAAAAGATGGCGTGTTGAGCGTGGCTTGGGCGTGTTGAACGTGCGTCGTCATGCCATGTAAACAATCGAGCTGGCGTTGATTTAAGCAAAGTTCGGCATCTTGCACGGTGCTATCGCCTAAGCCTGCTTGCACTTGGCTTTCCAGCCAGCTTAAGACATCCGCCACGCCGTGAAACGACAAAACGGAAACGGCTTGCCAATCAGGGAAATGCGTCGCTAAACGCCCCTGCTCTTCACGGTTGAGCGTATCGACTTTGTTGATGATTTTCAGCAAGGGCCTGCCTTCAGGCAGTTGCGACAACAAACGAGCATCTTCGGCAGGGAGGCTATTAAAATCAGGAGCCAACACCGACGCATCCACCAGATACAAAAGAGCATCCGCTTCGAGCGAGGCTTGCAAACTACGTTCAACCCCCAATTGCTCGACGACATCTTGCGCGTGGCGAAGCCCAGCGGTATCCACCAGCGTAACAGGCACGCCAGCCACGACCAGCCGTTCGGTCACAATGTCTCGAGTTGTGCCAGCGAGTTCAGTCACGATGCTTCGTTCTTGGCTTAAAAGGGCGTTAAATAGCGACGATTTTCCTGCATTCGGTTGCCCTAGCAAGGCGATTTTCAGCCCATGACGCATCAAGCCGTAGCGTTTGGATTGCGTGGTAAAGGCGGACGCTTGTACCACAAGGGCATCCAGCGTTTCGTGCAAGGCGTAGCGATCGGGTTCGTCGACTTCTTCGGGGTAGTCCATGGCGGCGACGATATTGGCTTGTATGTCGATGAGGACGTCTCGCAGTTGGAAGATTCGCTTGCCGAGCGTGTTGGCGTTGAGGGTTTGCACCGCCACTTGGGCGAGTGCCTTGCCTTCGGCGTGAATGGCGTCCGCAATGGCTTCGGCTTGGGCGAGGTTGAGCTTGCCGTTGAGAAAAGCACGCAAGGTGAACTCGCCTTTGGGGGCGAGAACGGCTCCAGCGTTGAGGCAAAGCTTCACGATTTCTTGCGGAATGACGGTACCGCCGTGGCATTGAATCTCGATCACGTCTTCGCCTGTGAAGCTGTGGGGGGCTTTGAAGGGGAGCAGAATCACATTGTCGATGAGCGTTTGCGTTTGGGGATCCACCACGTTGCCATAGGCGATGCGTCCTTTTTGCAGGGGTTTGCCTTGAAAGAGGCGTTCAGCGATCGCCCATGCCTGTTGACCGCTTAGGCGAATAACGGCGACGCCAGCAGGACCTGAAGCGGTGGCTTGGGCAACGATCGTGGGGGCATCGTGGGTGACAGGCAGGGTGTGGGGCATTTTACTTGCCTTCTTGAGCGAAGAGGTCACTCACCAATTTTTGATTTTTAATGGCGTTTTGATAGTTTTCCATATCGCCTTGTTCAACAAACAATTGCTTGGATTTTTCAAGATCCGCAAACGCCCCTGTTTTATCCCCTGATAGGGCTTTCGCAACCCCTCGATTCATATAGGCATTGGCGTATTGTGGATTAAGCTGAATGGCGGTGTTGTAATCTTGAATCGCCCCTATTTCATCATCTGAGCTATATTTTACAAGTCCTCGATTGTAGTAGACGTCGGCATATTGTGGATTAAGCTCAATGGCTTGAGTATAATCTTGTATGGCTCCTGTTTGATCACCTAAGCTATATTTTGCATTCCCTCGATTGTAGTAAGCGTCAGCATCTTGTGGATTAAGTTCAATGGCTTTGTTATAATCTTTTAAAGCCCCTGCTTGATCACCTAAAGCAAGCTTCGTATTCCCTCGATTGTAGTAGGCATTGGTATATTGTGGGTTAAGTTGAATGGCTTGGGTGAAATCTTGAATCGCCCCTACTTGATCACCTAAGTCACGTTTCGCACTCCCTCGATTACCATAGGCTAGGGAAAATTGTGGATTGAGTTGAATGGCTGTGCTGTAATCTTGTATGGCTCCTGCTTTATCGCCTAAATCAATTTTGACATTCCCTCGATTGTAGTAGGCTAGGGCAGATTTTGGATTAAGTTGAATGGCTTGAGTGTAGAATTCAATGGCTTGATTTTTTTGTCCTTGCTTATAAGACGTATTGCCTTTTGCAAGTGCTTCTTCGGCGGTTTGGGTAAAGGCGTGCAAGGGGGCTAGTAACCGTGCCACAAGGGCTAGGGTTTTAAGTTTCAAAGTTTTCATCGGCGTGTCCTTTTTTGTTGGGGTATTGCTTTATTTTAGCAAGCCCACCGCTCCCTGTAAAGCACGGCTTTTTCCTGTTCCCTCTCCTTGAGGAGCACGCCTCGCCGATGGCGGGCTACGCTAGGGAGAGGGGGGGATGTCCAAAACCCAGCGTTAGATCTACTCCCCACCCCAACCCTCCCCTTAAAGGGGAGGGGGTAAGAAAGGCTTTTTCCTGTCCCCTCTCCTAATTTTAGGAGAGGGAAGAGAACGTCGCTAGACGTTCGAGGCTGAGGTTAAACCCTAGACGCTGTTTGTGAGTTTAACCGCCCCCTAACCCTCTCCTCAAGGAGAGG
>JBEISK010000056.1:0-7812 GCA_040375445.1 Gammaproteobacteria bacterium
CACCCGTTCCCATCCCGAACACGGCCGTAAAGACTGCAGGCAGCGACAATACTCGAGGGGTGACCCTCCGGAAAGATAGCCCTTCGCCTAACTCCCTTTTAACACCACTCCCCCGACTTTTTAGGTCGGGGGACTTTGTTTATGTGCTTTGTAACATCATGTAAACAATTAATGTGTGCTTACTTCTGTCAAATACTATATATGGCTTCCCACTTGGGGGAGTCTTTAAACACCCTCAGGGCGATAATGGTTTGAACATCAGTTAAGTAAAAATAGTGACGAGTCAAGGCTGGTACGATGATCCAATCACCTTTCTGAACCACAAGTTCAAAGGCGTCTCCTTTTTCGGGAACAAAACCGAAGATACCTGCTCCATGAAGAATCACACGTACTTCATCGTCTTCGTGGTGATGTTCAGGACGAAACGCTTTTAAAATGCTATCTAAGTTGGGGGTATGGGGGGTGAGTCCGACAATATCTTCATACTGATATCCAAAAATAGACTTCAGCTTTTTTAAGGGTTTTTTTACAGCCTCTAGAGCCAACGTCTGAATGTCATTTGATGCTAGAATTCCATCGCCCTCTATATTAGCCAGTTCGTCCAGTGACCAAGCTCCAATGTGGATACCTGCTCGTGTGCAAGCGTCTTGAATTAAAGACGGATCAGAACTAATAAAATCACCGTGTTGATTAAGGAGTTGAATCATGATATTAGGGCTTTCTTTAAAAGGATTGCGTCGTTTAAATGGTATAAGTCTACTCACTTTCCTTACATTAACAAAAGAGCTCGACTTAGGCAAATAGTGGTGCACCTAAGGATCTCACAAATTCCTATGTATAGGGTGTTTTGGGGGATAATGAAAAATCGGTACTTTTGAGAACGAAGCTCCTCTTTATTTACGTGCTTTTCAGCGTAATCTCATGCGTTTTTAACACCGCTAAATAAAAGGCTTCGACCTTGTTTAGCGTTGCTAGGGGCGGTTGAGGTACCTCTAACAATATTTTGAAGGGCTCGTGTTGTAAAGCTTCTAAGACGCTAAGACTCTTCCATACGCCGTAAGACATCCCCCATTGTTCTATGCCGTCTTTCAACACCATTTTCGCAGGGAATAAGGCGAGCCCCCCTTCTTTCGGCTGATACAACAACTGTTGATCTACTTCCCCCTGCCAATATATCGGACGCTGATGCACGACATCCCACCCCCACGGAGGCAATTGCCCACTTAAACCCAAGAGACCTTGCCAGAACCACAATTTTGACCACTGCAAAAAATAGGCCTCTTCGGTTTCTTGCCACAAGGTGAGCAAGGCTTCATATTGAGCAAAGAGTCGTTGACGCTTGCTCGCATCTTCATCAAAGGCAATCGCGAAAAGCCTTATCAGCTCTAGGCAAGGCATTAGGGCTTCATAGGCTTCGTAATTAAGGGCTTTGGCAAAATGTAACGAAGTATGCACTTCATACTGCTCTAATCGACATAGCGAAGAACTTGCTTTTGATGGTCTAATATGTAGATTGAAAATACCGCCGAGTTCGCTTGCTCCGCCGTGCTTGGCTTTGGCTCCCTTTGCTTGAGGAAGTAAAACATCTAGCTTGCCTAATTCTTTGCTTAAATAGGTGGCAATACGAGAGCG
Source organism: Gammaproteobacteria bacterium (assembly GCA_040375445.1). Taxonomy (GTDB): domain Bacteria; phylum Cyanobacteriota; class Vampirovibrionia; order Vampirovibrionales; family JAJTHC01; genus JAJTHC01. The sequence continues at coordinate 1,633 of JBEISK010000056.1, forward strand.
TTCTGTATATTCGATGCTTCTTAAACAGATCGCCGTCACTGTTTCCGCTATCGCCATGATTACACTTGTATTTCAGTACGAGGGTTGGATCCCCACTGTAATTTTTTGCGTAAAAGCCAATAGAAATTGTCTTCAGGTTGGTCAAAACCCAATAGCTGTAAGGCACTGTGGGATTCTTGAATATAAATGCTTTCCCCACTTTCCACAGGTAAGGGATCTTGACCGTCTAGGCTAAACATAATTGGGTGGATATTGCGTTTAACCGCTTCAATACGAATGTTGGAAGAAGCAGGCACCACAATGGGTTTTGCTGTGAGGCTGTGTGGACAAATTGGCGTAATGGCAAGAGCAGCCACACCAGGAACGAGGACGGGGCCTCCTGCTGCTAGATTATAGGCAGTGGATCCTGTGGGTGTCGAAATAATGATTCCATCGGCATCATAGCAGGCGACGGGGAACCCATCAATAAAAAGCTCCAAACGTGCCATTTGACTAGGGTTTGCTGTTTTGATCACTACATCATTTAGGGCAATCATCGGAGCTTCCTTGTCGGACAAGGGCGAACATTGCACTTCAAGCAACATCCGTTCTTCTCGATGAAAATCACCTGCCAAGAGTTGTGCCAAATACTTTTCGATCGCTTCGGTTTCAATGCGGGTTAAGAATCCCAAGTTCCCCCGATTGATACCGATCATGGGGATTTCAGCAGGGGCGTAACATTGAGCCGTTCGTAAGAAGGTGCCGTCTCCCCCAACGACGATGATGAGATCAGGCGACCATTGTTTCCGCTCTTCCCACAATGCGGCACATCCATCCGTAAAGCTAGCCTTTGCGATGTGGACTTCAAGCCCTGCCATAGACAAAAAGCGTTCAGTGCGAGCCACGTATTCCCCATCAGGATCCGTGCTTTCTTTGACGACAATTAGGGCTTTTTTGAATAAGTGCTTGGTCTGTTCATGTTCAAAGGGAGGCATCATATAATGGGTTTCCTATTCTCTTGTCCCATTATAACACAGCAAGACTTGGTTTCATCTGATCCAACAACGCTTCCGCAAATTGACGGGACGCCACATGCGTTTGCGAATCTTCCCCACTTGCCAAATGTGTCAATAAATCCGCCACATCTTCTCGGTTGAGTGCAGTTTTAACGGAAGATACTGTGGCTCCGTCGTTGACTTGCTTATGCACCCACCAATGCTGATGAGCCGACGCTGCCACGACCGCTTGGTGTGTGACCACTAAGACTTGATGACCTGCGTTTGCCAAACGTTGTAACTGAAACCCAATGGTTTTGGCGGCTTGACCGCTCGTGCCTGTGTCGATTTCATCAAAAACATAGAGCTTTTTCGCCTGTGTTTCGCCTGCTTCTTGTGGAAGGCTGGAAACCGTTAATGCCAGTAAGACTCGAGACAATTCGCCTCCGCTGGCAACTTTGCCCAGGGGCTTAAGTTCATCCCCCACGTTGGCGGAAAAGGCAAAGTTTACCCGTTCTTGACCCTGTGCGTAGGGTTCTACAGGTTCTAACATAATTTTAAATCGAGCATGAGGCATCGCCAAATCACTCAAAGACGCTTGAACTTGGGCTTCTAAGTCAGACGCTAACTGTTTCCGAGCTTGCGTTAAATCATCACAAACACGCTTTAGCCGTTCACTCAAATCCACGACTTGGGCTTTTAAGGTGTCAGGATTGCTTTGTCTAAACTCTAAATCCGCCAATTCTTGACTATTGTTTTCATAATAGCGAACCACATCCGCCAAAGTCGGTCCATACAAGCGTTTAAGCTTTTGCAAGTCGTTTAAGCGGCTTTGCAAATCATCCAAACGTTGGGGGTTTAAATCGACATCTTCATTCAAAGCATGAAGCTGATGTGCGACTTCTCTTAACTGTTCACGTACAGCGTCTAACTGTTCTAAAACGGGAGCCAACCGTTTTTCAGAGGCTTCCACCTGCGTGAGTCGCTTGCTTAAGAGACTCAAAACATCCAGCATACTAGGGGCATCATCAGGCAAATCACCCAAACCCATGAGCTGCTGTCCTTCGGCATACGCCGATTTCAATTGCTCTGCATGCGCCAAGCGGTTTATCTCTTCTTCAAGTGCTTCATCTTCTTCAGGACTTCCCAATTGAAACCGCTCAAGTTCTTGGACTTGCAAACGCAACACATGCAAACGATGACCCGCTTCTTGCTCTTGCGCTTCATAAGCTTTTAACGTAGCGACGGCTTCTTTCCACTGTTGAAAGACACGTTCAACCGCTTCAAGGTGACGTCGATGCGTCATTCCGCCGTAAGCGTCCAGCACATGTTGTTGATACCCCTGTTGCATTAGGGTCACTGTGCTATGTTGACTTTGTAATTCAAGCATGTAGGGACGCAAGCCTTGCATAAACGCCCGAGACACGGAAGTCCCGTTAATGCGAAAACGACTGCCACTTATGGTGAAGTCTCGGGTGATGTCCAATAAAGCGTGGTGATGTTCGGTGCGTTCTAAATCGATGCCTTCTTCTTCTAAGGCGTGCCAAACCGTCGCATCGTGTTGAGGGGTGATCTCGTATAAAAGCCCTACACTGCCTCTTTCACAGCCTTTTCGCAAGAGGTCTTTGGCGGACGCATTCGCCCCAAAAATCCAGTCAATGGCGTCAATCATCAAGCTTTTGCCTGCCCCTGCTTCTCCTGCAATGACGGTCATGCCTTGTGGCACGTCAATGCGTTGCGAATCAAAGACGGCAATATGGGTTAAGCTCAATTCACGAAGGCTCATCATCAGGTAAACGTCTCAATAGGATTGCATAAAAAATATAGTTTTATTCTACACCTAAATAGTTAAAAAGCCAAATATAGTAGTGAATGAGGCAAGCCGTAAAGAAACGGTTTTAATGGGTTTGAGAAAAATAAGCATTCACTAACGCATCAATGGAAGCTTGCGTATTTTCTGCCTTTTGTTGTAAATTCGTCGTTTGATGAGAAGGCGCACTAATGGCGGGACTATTGAAAATAGGCAAAACTTCTTTATTCTTAGAAGAAAGCGTCAATGCTTCATCTTCTATTTCTTCATCAATGTTCAATAAAATCCATGTGTTAATATCGTCAATAGAATCTAAGTTTTTGGGGGACGTAGTTCGTGAAACAGGGGTAGGTTTGACTCCTTGAGAGGGGACTGCTTGAACGACTTCTACAGAGCTTTCTTCCACAAAATGGGGGTCTTTTTCAAGGGCATCCGTATTAGAGATGAAATCCTGCGTGTCTTCTTCTAATAAAGCCGCGATGTCATAGGGATTCAAATGGGCTAGTGTTGCTTTGTAAGTTGCCAAGCTTGGGGGCTTAATCAAAGGGAAACGCTTAAATGAGGGTTTAAAACGACGAGTGCTTTTTTCTTTTATAACGTTTACTTCAACGACAGAAAAAATGGTGTGTTTTTGAGACGATGTAAACAAACGTTGCCATAGCAACAAGCCCAAGTGCTTTAACATCGACCAAGCACTCGGAGAATTGTCTAGAGGCTGATACCAATCGGTGTCTTTAGCGTGTTTCCTTAAGGGTGTAGGCATGGGGGGTGACCTGTGTTTGGCAAAATCAGTGTGTTTTATGTAGATAATGCATTGTAATCTAAAGATATTCGACATTGTATCGTTTTTACTCGGCGGCATGTGAAAGATCGCTAAATTTAAAGTATCTAATGGAGGGGATACATCTTTGGGAGTAGGAAGCTTTCATCCCAAGGTATAAGGCAAAGCCACTGGATCTGTGCCACACTACTGGTATACGGATTGAGAGACCAACGGATTGAACTAACACGTTTCAACAATTTCACTGCCTGATGATTAAGAGAGACAAAAACGATGAACTTTAATAAGATCTTCTTTTGCCAGCGTCCTATGCTATTTTTCGCTTTGGGCGTACTGACCTTAAGTAGTATTTCAAATACCCTGTCCGCTCATGCCCTAAGTCATATCAATGGGGTGGATTTACGAGAAGAACAAGGTACTTTGAATCTTTACATCCATACCGATTCGCCATTACGCCATCAAGCCAAACATCAAGGCAAAGCCCTTGTGTTGGACTTGTATGACACTGCATTGACGTCAAACGCTTTTGCCATCCAATACGAAAAATCCCCTTCCATTCAAAACGTAAGTGTAAAACATTTAGACAATGGGCATATTCAACTCATCATTGAAGGTAAAGGACTTCCACTCCCTATTGTAGGGTTTCGTGAGTTGAACGAGTCTCGTTCGACCAACACCTTCAAGCAGGCCACTCTGGTAAAAAATAAATCAAGGCTTACCCCTCAAGTCAGTAAAGCGTCAAAGCTTCCAAAGACGTCGTCTGGGGATGTGTTTCTTGCTATCGAAAGTAGCGAAGCCCAAAAAATCCCAACAGAGATTGAAGCCGTACCAAATGACATACCAGCTCCGATTGACAAAAAACAAAAGTCTCAAGTTGCCACCGATGACCTGTCTCTTGAGCTTAATCCAAATAGTAGTCCCAACAATCCTCGTGTATCACCTTTACTTGAAAGTGACCCTAGTATCGCCAACATGCCTATCGCCATTGAAAGTGATGCCCTTGATGAACTTGCCACTGAAGAGAGCGATAATCCTGAAGGTACGGGCATTCGTCAAACAGTCCAAACCCTTTTTGTCTTACTTGCCCAATGGGCAAGGGTACATAGCAACTTGCTCTTAGCATTCTTGTTAATGAGTTCTGTAGCTTTCTTTTTCTTAAGTAAATTGAGAAAGCAACGTCCTTTAGAGGCTGTCCACTTAGACCCCGACAGACGCTTTATTGCTCTAGAAGCGAACAAGCCCTTTGCGATGACCGCTCCAGAAGCGTCGCCCGATCCTTACGCTCCTCGCTTTACGACCCAAGAAAAGCCTGCCTATCAACACACTATGCAACGGGTGCGTGAAAAAATGAAGCACACGGGGTTTGTCTCCGCCCCTGAAGCCCCTCCGCAGCCAGATGTCTTTACTGCAGACGGTATCAATCTTAGAGTCAAAGAAGCAATCGCTCGTAAGCAAGCTCAACGCTACGGTAAAATTGCACAAGTACAGACTTCGGCGGTTCCAAAAAATCTCGTAACCCCTGTTGAAAGTCCTACCGTAACAGGAAATGCCTTCTTACATGCCATGGCTCAACACATGGACACGGACGGCAAAGAAAATATCGCCAAAGCCATTCAACAAAACAAACCACAGTACTAGGGTTCCTAAAGCCCCTAAGGTAAAAGCCACTGACAAAACGGATTTTTCAGAGCAGTGTTAGTTCCCATGATTCTTTTTTAGAAGCATGGGATTTTTTTATGCAATTTGTAACGAAATATATCGAAAAGAAACATTTTGTTTCTAGTGCATCTTTATTAGTTAAGTGAAGGGGTAAACAAATTTAGGTGTTGTAAGGGCGAAAAGCTTCCAATATTTACGTTTTGTAATCATTTTGGGACATTATAAAGCCGTTTATGTCGCACTCAATGCCGTGCTGTTATTCAGTGTGTGCATTGTTCAGGTAACAAACCCTCAAAGGGTTTTTAGAACAGAAGAGAAAAGAGAAATCAATATGCCTATTTCAATAGGGAATCAAAATACGCCTACACTTGGGGCGAGTTCACTGGCGAATGCCTTCAAACAAATTAGTGGGTCAGACGGCTTAGATCCAAATGCCTTTGCCACTAATTTAAAACCTCAAAGCTTTAACAAGGCTAAGGCACAAGAAATAGCACCCACTGCCGATCCAAACGTTCTAAAAGCGGTGCTGCAAGTTATTCTAGGGCTTGTCCAACTCATTGGAGCATCCACCGCCCAAGCCCCTCAAAAGGCTAAAGGCATCAACCTCTCTCAAAGCCCTTTTGACAAAACAGAAGATAAAATAGGAACACCTTCTGAGCAAAATGCTTTTCAAGACGATCCTCTTGACCCTGCTAAGATCAAACAAATTTAAGAATTGGCAGGGTTGAACCGAATCAAATAAGCAGAATACTTACCAGGCAAAAAGGGATGAACTTTTATTTCATCCCTTTTTGTCTTCCCTGCTATTTCTGTCCCACAGGGATTTTGATGCCGAGTTCAAGCGCAACGCCCTGACGTGAGCCTGTTCTCATCATGGCTTGCGCGTAGGTTTGGACATCATGTTGCGTTGTTTTTTGAATGCCAAAGCCATATTCAAAATAATCTCCTAGGGCAGG
>JBEISK010000026.1:0-24473 GCA_040375445.1 Gammaproteobacteria bacterium
AACTTTTTCTCTTGGGAAAGAAAACCGTTGGTTTCCTCTCCCAACCTCTCCTTCCTAAAGGTGAAGATTCACTTCGTGAATAAGAAGGTTTCTGCCCACCTCGTCGCATCATTCTCGTTGCACGACGTCCGCAAAATCGCTCGGGGATTCGCAGTGCGCTCACCCGCTCGGATTTAGTGCTTGGACGTCTGCTTGTGCAACCAGCTAAACATCACAAATGTAGTGAAAAAAGGCTTAGCTATATAGCCGTGTTTAGACTCTTCGTACAGCTTCAAAAAAAAGTTGACCTTTTTAGGACTTCCTTTATAATAAAGAAAAGATTAATAAAATCATCCTGAGTGAATAGCTATATAATAGTTCGAACCAACCATACCGACAAACAAATTGACAAAACACGTTAAAGCCTCTATTTTTTAACGTTGCAAATGAGTGGCGTTTGCATTAAGATAAATCCATTAATTAATTGTTTCCATTATAGACGTGCCTAAATACACGTCTTTCGGAGAAAATAACTCATGGTTTTTACAATGCCTCGCCCCGCAAAAAACGATCTTTCTTCTACGCCTTCAACCCTTGCCACACAAAGCGATGGAACGCTATGTCGTATTGTTCAATTATTGAATGCGGAAGCCGAATTGACTTTACTACGTTTTGGTTTAGGAGTGGGAGACACCGTGCAAGTGCTTTCCAAAGTCCCCAACAAAGGGCCGATTATTTTAGAAGCCCACGACATGGAATTTGCCTTAGGCTTTGACTATGCGAGTTCTATTCTTGTGGATGCCATCCGTGAATAAATCAAACGAACCTCCTCTTCTTCATGCGGAAGACGCTTGCTGTAATGCCCCCCAACCTGTGGAAGCGTCGTGCCGACACGCCACCAGCGATGCTTTGCGTCAGCTCTATTTAGAAGCAGGTCAAAGTCTTTTAGATGTGAAAACGGTGGGCTTGGCAGGCAATCCCAATGTAGGGAAATCGGTGGTCTTTAATGCCTTAACAGGCATTTATGTGGATGTCTCTAATTTCCCTGGGACGACGGTAGGCATCGCCAAAGGCGCGTTAAAGGCTCATCCGCATATTGAAGTGCAGGACACACCAGGCGTCTACGGCTTGTCTCGCTTGAGTGAAGAAGAATCGGTCGCTGAAAAAGCCTTGCTTTCCGTGGATGTCATTATCAACATCGTCAATGCCGTGACGCTGGAGCGTGATTTATTCCTTACGCAACAGCTCATTGACTACGGATGCCCCCTCATCGTGGTTTTAAATCAAATGGACGAAGCCGACGCTCGTGGACGCAAAATTGATGTCCTTGCCCTTGAACAGCAGTTGCAAGTGCCTGTGGTGAGCTGTGTCGCCGTTACGGGGCAAGGCATTGCGGATATTGTGGAAGCCTTGCCATACGCCAGTTACGGACGCCGTACCCCTGAACTGCCTTTGCCGTCAGACTTGTTGAAAATTGAACAAAATAAGGTGGAACAACTGCGTATTTATGGGCATCGGCGTTTGTATTTAAAAAGCTATGTGTCACAAGTGACCTGTGCCGCAGATTGTTGCGAAACGGATGCTAAACTCAACTTTCAAGCCTTTTCAAAAGCCCTTGGCAAAGCCTTATTGCACCCTGTTGTGGGTGGATTGAGCCTTGTTTTTGTACTCATGGCGTTGTATCAAGTCATCGGCGTGTGGATCGCGGGCGACTTGGTGGCTCTTTTAGAAGGCAAGCTCATGCTCGGCATTGTCGTGCCGTTTGTGGATGCCCTTGTTGCCAAGTTTTTCGCCATTGGCACGCCCATTCACACCATACTGGCAGGCGAATTTGGTTTGTTGACCATGACGCCTCGTTACCTGATTGGGGTCTTGGCTCCGTTGGTGATGGGCTTTAACTTGTATTTGTCTTTATTAGAAGACACGGGCTACTTGCCACGACTGGCCGCCTTAAGTGACAGTGCGATGAGGCAAGTGGGCTTGAACGGTCGAGCCATTATTCCCATGATTTTGGGCTTGGGTTGCGTCACCATGGCGGCGATTTCCACACGAGTCTTAAGCTCTCAACGAGAACGCACCATCGCCACGACTTTGCTTGCGATTACCATTCCTTGCTCAGCTCAACTGGGCTTGATTATGGGCATGATGGCACTAGCAGGGGGACTCAAGGGCTGGTTGCTTTACATAATTATTCTCACAGGTTTATTCATTGCCATTGGATCCGTTCTCAATAAAATCATGCCGGGAACCTCGACAGGTTTGGTCATTGATTTACCGCCCATGCGGTTGCCTCGTGCCAAGAATATCGCCAAAAAAACATGGACGCGCTCATGGAGCTTTCTCGTAGAAGCCACGCCTTTGTTCATGCTAGGGGCATTGCTGGTGTCTTTGGCGGATATTACAGGGGCGTTAAGTTGGATTCAAAATGCCTTAGGCGGTGTCACCGAATATCTTTTGCATTTGCCGAAAGAAGCGGCATCTGCCTTTATTATGGGGATGGTGCGTCGTGATTTTGGCTTGGCTGGTTTTTATAATTTGAAAAGCGTGTTGAGTCCACTTCAAATGCTCACGAGTTTGGTAGTGATTACCCTGTTTGTGCCATGTTTAGCCACTGCCACCGTCATGTTGAAGGAACGAGGCTGGCAAGAAGGCTTGGGCGTCTTTTTATTTTCGTGGTTTCTGGCTTTCGCTACGGGTGCTGTGGTGACTCGGGTGCTAGAGTTTTTGCCGTTTTGGTAAAGCCACTTTCGCAGAGCCTTCTATACCCTGTGATGCCTCGTTTTCAGGAAGTCTTTAATAAAAGATATTTACTATTCTATTTGGGTATGTTAAAATAGTACTTACGTCTTTCAAAATTAATGGACGACTCTCTATAAACTAAAAAAAATGAAAGATTCCATGATGACTTCTATCTCTCCTTATACCCCCCCCCGTCTTCTGCTAATCAACAACGTACAGGACGTTTGTTTGTTTTTGGGCAAAGCGAAAAAGCCGTTCTGTCGGAGGCTATGCAAGCTCTTGAACGAGGGATAGGTCCATTACAAGTTTCATCATTAAGGGGCCATGTCGATGGCTCCCCTACACACCATTTGACCTTTTCCAAATACCCCCTAGACCGTTCTCGCTTTTCCTTTGGCCCCGATGATGAAATTTTTGTAACACTTAGGAACGGAGACCATTGCCACTTTGTTGGTTCAATCGACGCGTTTATTCAATATGTAAAGGGGAAAAGAACTATTGAAGATCTTTTTGTTCGCTAAACCCCAGAACAAGTTGAAACAGAACAAGCCCTCGCTGAAGGCTTGCGATATATATATGATCGCGGCGATTTAATACAGGGTACCTAAGACAGGGTAGACCTCCCTTCACGGATGGCATCTAGGAATAATTGAGATAGGGTTTATAAAAACACGCTACCCTCCTACACCGACGCTAGCACCCGATGCAAGGACTGCTTGAGTTGCCCAAAGGCTTGCGGATTCACCCAAAAGCTCGCCCCTGTTTTTAGACGCGTGCCATCCGGGAATTGCAAAATCGTGGGGACATCGCCGTGATGTTCTCGCAAGGTCTTCGCCACAAAGACCCACTCCTCATAAGACGGCGGCGCCGTAAAGCTCAACTCAAAGGGTTGACACAACTCGATCGGGAAGGCTTCGTTCAGCACCAAGCTAAACTGTTCGCTGTCGTCCCCACGAAAGGACACTTTCGCTTTAAGAATCAGCTTCTTGCCTGCTTCTAGCACAGGTTTAAGCTGTTCCACCGCCTTACCAAAAACGATGAACTCTCGCTCGCCTGTAAAATCTTCCACCACACCGATAATTAAGGGCTTATTCTTCTTACTTAATCGATGCTGCACGCTGGAAATCAAGCCTCCCACTCGAACGATGTCGCCGTCGTTGAGTTTGGGTAGTTCCGACAAACGGTGCGTGGTCATCAACGGAAGGGTTTCCTTGATATTGTCCAACGGATGGCTGGTGACATAAAAGCCCAGCAAGTCCTTTTCATAACGCTGAATCTCATCGTCGCTAAACTCATCGGACGCATCTCCTTGCAGGAGCAAACCGCTCATGGCATTGCCGTCGTCAGAAGCTCCCAATAAATCGAAGAGGCTCGCTTGCCCTGTTTCGGCTTGTTTGTGGCATTGTTCCGCATAATTAAAGAGGGTTTCTAAGTTATGCATCAAGTGCTTGCGTGTGTAGCCAAAACTTTCTAAGGCACCTGCTAAAATCAGGGCTTCCATGGTTTTTCGGTTTAAGACCTTCGTATTCGCACGCTTTAAGAAGTCTTCCAAGTTTTCAAACGGGGCTTCTTCACGAGCCTGCACAATCGCTTCCACCACGCCGACGCCCACACCCTTGACCGAAGCCAGCCCAAAGCGAATGGCTTTACCGTCTAAAGACGGCGTAAAATCGACATTGCTGGAATCCACCGAAGGGGCAAGCACAGGGAATCCCATTTTTCGCCCTGTTAAAATGTAGTGCTGGATTTTATCGAGGCTATCCCGCACGGAAGATAGCAAGGCCGACAAGTATTCCACTGGGTAGTGACACTTCAAATACGCGGTTTGGTAAGCAATAAAGGCATACGCCGCTGAATGTGAACGGTTGAAGCAGTACGCCGCAAACTCGCTCATCACATCAAATAAATCGTTGGCAAGCGTACCGTCAACGTCATTCGCCACACACCCTTCCACAAAGCCGTTACGCTCTTGTTCCATGACTTCGGCGTTCTTTTTCCCCATGGCACGACGCAATAAGTCGGCTCGTCCGAGTGAGTAGCCCGCCAAAACTTGGGCGATTTGCATAATCTGTTCTTGGTAAACAATCGTGCCGTAAGTGGGTTCTAAAATCTCTTGCAAGCTAGGGTGAGGGTAACTAATCGCTTCACGCCCATGCTTACGATCCACAAAGTTTTTCGCCATGCCCGAATTCAAAGGACCAGGACGATACAAGGCCACCAAGGCGTTAATATCTTCAAAAACAGACGGCTTCAGATCTCGCACTAGCGTTTTCATACCGCTACTTTCCAACTGAAACACACCGTCGGTATCGCCAGCGGTGAGCAGTTTATAGGTGTCGGCATCGTCGAGGTGGATCTCTTCAATATCAGGCAGGGGCTTGCCTGCTTTACGAATCAGGTTCATTGTATTACGGATAATCGTCAAGTTCCGCAAGCCCAAGAAGTCCATTTTGAGCAAGCCTAGCTTTTCTAAATCGCCCATGGTGCATTGCGAAATCATCATGCCATCTTTAGACGCTTGAAGGGCAATCACTTCATCCAGCGGATCTTTTGAAATCACGACACCCGCTGCGTGAGTCCCCACATTACAAGCCGTGCCTTCAAGATCCACGGCGAGATCGATCCAGCGTTTGAGGTTTGGATTCGACGTCAATTCCTTTTTCAGTTCCATGCCATCCGCCAAGGCATCGGCGAGCTTGGTACCAGGGGTTGAGGGGATCATTTTTGAAATGCGGTTGCTTTCTTCAAAGGGGATTTCAAGCACTCGAGCAACGGCTTTGACCGCCGCCCTGGCTGCCAACGTTCCAAAGGTGGCGATTTGGCAGACCCGTTCGGCACCGTAGCGTTTACCCACATAATCAATGACTTCCCCACGCCGTTCGATGCAAAAGTCAATATCAATATCGGGCATGCTCACCCGCTCAGGATTCAAGAATCGCTCAAACAACAAGCTATGCTCGATCGGGTCGATATTCGTGATGCCCAAGACATAAGCGACCAAGCTCCCGGCAGCCGAGCCCCGACCTGGCCCTACGGGAATGCCTTGCTCCCTTGCCCAATTCATAAAATCCCACACAATCAAGAAATAGGCAGGAAAGCCCATGGCGTTGATGATGCCTAGCTCATAATCCGCACGAGCTTGGATTTCTTCAGGCAAGGGATCGCCGTATTTCTTTTTGGAATAGTTGATGACCAACTTTTCCAAATAGCTGGCTTCATTTTCGCCATCAGGCAAGGGGTAGGCAGGCAACAACGATTCACCCATGGGCCAGTCGAGTTCAATTTTTTCAGCCACTTTGAGCGTGTTTGCCATGGCTTTTTCAATAACGCCTTTGGGCAAATGTTGAAGCAGTTCGCTCATTTCTTCAGGGCTTTTAAGGTAATACTGCTCATTAAACTTCTTGCGACGGTTTTCATCGGAAAGCGTCGTGCCGACCTGCATACAGAGCAGAATATCCACCGTTTCGCCTTGCCCTTTGGCGGTGAAACGACTGTCGTTGGTAAGAACGACCTCCATTTCAAAGGTGTCTGCAAGTGCGACGGCTTCTTGCGTGATTTGCATTTCGGTGCCGATGTGGTGATCCTGCAATTCCACATACACATCATCTTTAAATACACGTTTCAGCCAAGCTAAATGGGTTTTCGCTTCGTCTCGATGCCCCCTTAGCACATGATAACCGATCGGACCGTGGGTGCAATCGGTGAGTAGAATCAAGCCTTCGGCATGAGTTTCGAGCATCTCCCAATTGATGCGTGGTCGGTAGTAAAAGCCATCCAAATGAGCTTTAGAAAGCAGTTTAGCGAGGTTTTGATAGCCTTTGTAGTTTTTGCACAACAACACGACTTGAAGGGTGGCTTTTCGGGTGGATTTGTCGGTGATGTCGCCTTCGATGACGGCGATTTCTGCCCCGATGATCGGTTTAATCCCACTGGCTTTACAGCTTTTGTAGAAGTCGACAGCACCATAAAGGTTGCCACTGTCGGTGAGGGCAAGGGCGGGCATCGCGAAAGAAGTCGCCACTTTAACCAGATCTTTAATGCGACTAGACGCTTCTAAAAGACTGTATTGGCTATGCACATGCAGGTGTACAAAGGGGGTTGCGGATTCAGACAAGGCGACTCTCTTTTGCGGATTGTGACAAGGTAGAGTCATTATACCTTAAACAAACACGAGCAGACAAAAACCTAAAAAATGGTTATAATAACAAGGTGTCTTTCATTTACAAGGAGCCTCGTTTGACTGTTTTAGCTCGTTTTCTTTTACTTGGGTTGCTCGTTTGCCTGAATGCTCCTATGGGGAATGCCTTTCAAACGCCTGCGTGGTTTTCATGGCGTCGTTCTAAAAATAGTCAGACCCAAAGCACGTATAAAGACGTTCCGCTGATTGAAGCGACTCGGGCGGGAGACCTCAAACAAGTCAAACGCCTATTGGCAAAAGGCGTCTTATTAAGTGTTCGAGATGCCGACGCTTACACCGCCTTGCACATCGCCAGTTTGCAAGGCAACTTAGGCATCGTGGAAGCCTTGTTGGCGAAGGGCGAAGCCGTCGATGTGACCAACAATTACGGACGCACCCCCCTCATCAATGCCAGTCAATATGGGCATGTGGATGTCGTCAAAACGCTAGTGGCTAATGGAGCCAACGTCAATGCGGTGGATCGCTATTTGTTTGACGACACGCCTTTACTCTATGCGTGTAAAAACGGTCATTTTGAAATCGCCAAACTGTTGTTGCAACACGGAGCAAATGTAAAAGCTGTTGAACGTGAACGACACATGACGCCCTTGCACTTTGCCAGTGCCTTTGGGCATTTGAACATCGTGTATGTGCTACTGTTGAATGGTGCCGATATAAACGCCGTCGACAAAGACGGTAAAACACCGCTCGCTTGGGCGATTGATCGCCAACAGACGGCCATCGTTAAACTTTTGAAACGCTCAGGTGCTAAGCTCTAAAAATCCCAAGAACCATTGGCATTCGATACACTCGAAGGGGTTGAGCCTGTTGGATTGTTACTCGCGGGTAATGGATTCCATGAACTAGCCGTGTGAGCTAAGGTTTTAAAAGACGGCATAGGGACATTCTGCTGGGCTTGTTGTTGTTGCACAGGCGGATACTGAGGGGCTTGCGGTTGGACAGGTGCATATTGCTGTTGTTGTTGCTGTTGTGGAGCAAGGCTATTCAATAACGCATCAATGCGTCCTTTGGCAGGGTAACGACCGTCCTTAAAATCGACAATAAGGGTGTACAAGTCATATTTTTTAGTGGGATCCGTTTTAGAATCGGCGTAGGCGTTCATTAGATTGCCTAACGCTGGGGTCACAGAAGGAAGCCCTTCATTGTTTTTTCGCCAATCCTCTCGCTGCTGGGTGAGTTGAGCCAAACGATTTTGCGACGCATTCAGCATTTCAGCCGTACTCATTTTAACACCCACAGGGAAAATACCTTTTTTCATATCGGCAATTTCTTTTTGGACGCCTTGAATATCTTTATTGATTTCAAAAAACTGAATGGTGCGGTAGTCGACTTCATATTGATTTTGCGACACCGCCCAATCGGCATACATGTAGTCTCTTTGTGGATCTGAAGGGGCTTGAACTTGTTGCCCTTGAGCCTGTTGTTGCTTAATGGCTTGAATTTCTTGTTGCATTTGCTGTTGGTATTGGGGCGGATATTGCGACATCTGCTGTTGTGGCGGAAAGTTCTGTTGAGCCCCTGGTGTGGGATCTAAAACGCCTGTACTACCCGTTCCCCCTAAGCTGGTTAAGCTGGAATTAGGCATGGGAATAATGCCTCCAACACTTTTACCGACGTAAGCACTCGAAGGACCAAAGGCACCTTTAGGCGTGGGTGGTAAATTCGTAATTTGTTGTTGGTAGGGCTGTGGATTATTGATTTGCCCGTAAAATTGCTGGTTGGGGCTGGTAATGCCGAGAGGTTCGACTAAGCTAAACCCACGAGAATCCCACTTGGATTGTGACGGTTGTTGCACCGCGTAAGGTTGTTGATAGTTCGAAGCAGGTTGCTGAATCGCAAAGGGTTGTTGATACTGCTGTTGCTGGGGTTGTAAACCCATAGAAGGCTGTTGTATGGCAAAGGGTTGCTGAGCTCCTGTGGCTTGTGACAGGGCAAAGCTTTTCGTGCTGTTGTATGGCACATTGTATTCGGGGTAATAAGGACTCGTCATATTCATAAATGAAGGACTTTCTCTCTATTTCTCTCTATCGATTGCCAAATGTCATATCAATAAAAAACAAAAGTCGTCCATTTTTGCTAAACTGTAACATTCTCGTTCATACAAGGAAAGGAAGCTCTTTAACATTAAGCTTAAACGCATCGATAATCGATTAGCACTAAAAAAGGACAATCACCCATGTTTCTAATCGATTCCCCCCCCAACGATCCGTCTGCGATGCTCGTTAAACAACGATTGGATGCAATGGGCCTTCCCACCGCTCATATAGACACGACCTTGTATCCCAAACGAATCCAAATCAATTATGATCCTGAAGCCCCTGAAAAAGGACGGCTTAATTTAAATGACGGTAAGGGCTGGATTTTATTTTCGGACATTCAAGGCGTTTTTCGTCGAGGCCCTGACTGGATTAAAGCCAACGACAGCTACGATTTTATGAAAGCGGATCTCGTGTATTGGAACATTGAATGTGCCTTAGGGAGTTTGTATCGCTTATTGACGCATATTAAATGGGTGAATCCGCTAGAAGAGTATAACCATCATCGTCATAAGGCGTTTCAACTCAATCAATTTTCAAAACTCGGCATTCGTATTCCTAAAACGATTGTGACCAATTCGGTCGAAGACATTCAAGATTTTTATAACCAGCAAGACGGTTCTATTATTATGAAGTATCCCAATGGAGGCGAGCATACCGTTAAACTGTCTCAAGAAGACATTAGCCATACTGGTTTTGCGGAACATTTAACGAAAGTTCCTGTGAAGATTCAAGAATGTATTGAAGGCATGGATATTCGTGCCTATGTGATTGGCGACGACGTCTATGCGATTGAGATTCATTCAGACAAGCTCGATTTTCGTGAAACGCCAAACACGTTTCGTAAACCCATTGAACTACCTGAATCAATCAAAAATAATTGTTTGACGATGACCAAAGCACTCGGTTTAGTCATGGCAGGGATTGACATGAAGCGTAAAGACGACGGCGAGCATGTGTTTTTTGAAGCCAATCCATCGCCTGTGTTCTTATACGATGAGGTAGCCAGTGGCTACCCCATTAGTCAAAGCATTGCGAACTATTTAGTGGGTTAGGCTCCCCAAAACGGATTGTCCATAATGGGTGTTTGTGGTGAATTGCTCGTCCATGGTTTCAGAACCGTGGTGAATGGGTCTTTTACAGAAGCTGTTTTTGAAGTATTAAAAGAATTGCGCGTAAATTGAGCCACATATGCCCATAACTTGAACATTAATTCTTTTTTGGGTGATGCGATGTTGTGACAAGCCGTTGGATTACTATACCTGTGTTTTCCGATTGATTGATAACGCGGAGGAGTTCCCGACCCATTTTCGCCTAAGGCAAGCGTGGTTACTGTTCCACCGCCATTTTCAGTAATGGCTTGAGTTGTTACTGGAGGTAATCCCTGACCATTTTCACCAAAGCCTGTAAACTCTTTGGGTAAGCTATAATCGATAGGTGGAAATCCTGAACCATTTTCACCAGGGGCAGTAATACCGCTACCGTTTTCAGGAAAGGCTTGTGTTGTAAAAACAGGTTCTTGAACTGAAGCGAGCTGTCCGCCAGATGCAGTCAAGGGTTTAACGGCTGTTTTATTCAACCATGGCTTGGCATTATATTCGGGGTTGTATTGGCTAATCATCGTCATAATAAAGCACCTCTCTCTATTTGAGTAAATATCACCCAAATAAAGAAAGTTCAGCGAGCCAAATTGCTTTAGTGTAACATCTCGTTACAGTATCAAAAGACCCCTAGCCGTAAAATTCGTCTTCGGCGGATCCATACACCCCTTTAAGCATCATGCCAAGCTCATGTGGTTGTTCTGAAATTTCAAGGGCTTCGTCATAGCTTATTTTTTTCGCATTATAGGCTTCAAACAAGCACTTGTTCATCGAAACCAACTCGTCATTCTTAGAATCACTCATTAATTGATAAATATCTTCAATCTGATTTTTTTCAATATAATCTTTCACGGTGGAGGTGACAAACATGATTTCTGTAATCGGCACACGCCCCCGACCGTCCAAACGACGAGCCAAACGTTGAGACACTGTACCCGCCAAAACTGACGCCAATTGCAGACGTACCGTTTCACGTTCATGGGGTTCAAACTGGTTAATAATACGACCAATGGTTTGAACAGCATCAATCGTGTGAAGGGTTGAAAAGACCATGTGACCCGTTTCCGCCGCATGTAAGGCGGCTTGGATGGTTTCACGATCCCGCATCTCACCCACTAAGATGGTATCAGGGTCTTGACGTAAGGCGTATTTAATTCCTGCCGCAAAACTCCCCGTGTCAATGCCTAATTGTCGTTGTGTAAACACCGACCGATCGTTTTTGTAGACGAACTCAATGGGATCTTCTAGTGTAATTACGTGTTGCGATTGATAGCGATTCAGGTGATTCAACATCGCCGCCAATGACGTGGTTTTACCCGAACCTGTTGGACCTGTGACTAACACTAGCCCTTTGCTCATTTTGGTGAAGTTTAGCAGAATGGGGGGCAAGCCCAAATCCAAGAACTCGGGAATCTTCATTTTGACTACCCGAAGCACCAAGGCAGGATTGTCCATTTCATGCAAGTAACTGACCCGAAAACGAGCCAGACCAGTCACTTCAAAACTGAAATCTAAATCCATTTTAGAACCCAACTGTGCCTTAATTTCTTCAGAAACAAATTTATACAAGAATGCCATCACTTGTTCTGCCGTCACGGCCCCCATTTTCGTGAACATCATTTCACCATTAAATCTAAAAATAGGCGGATACCCCACACGAATGTGAATATCGCTCACATCTTGAGCCACGGCCATTTTTAAGAAGGCTTCCGCATGGGTGTCAATCGCCAAATGTGCTCGATCTTGAGCTTCTTTAACCGCTACTTGGGCGTGTGTACTGGCTTGAGGTTCAGCGGTGGATTTCGCTTCTTCAGTTTGTGATTTGATCACCTTGCTCGCCAAACGACGCACTTCTTCGCTAGGATCCACAAGAAGCGAATTGTTTTGTGCTGGGATCAAAGGGGTCTGCGGGTTGGGTTGCACACCATGATGAATCAGCGGTGGGCGCGAAGAAGGGTTGTGAGACATTCACATTGCTCCACACTAGGGTATTTATTCTAGTGTGACAGAGCCAACCACCTTTTCGCATCAATCAGATAGAGGGGGTTTGAAGGAGCTATTCTATAAAGTCTTGTCCCCTCTCCTTCCTAAAGGTGAAGATTCACTTCGTGAATGAGAAGGTTGTTTTCCTCCCCTTAAAGGGGAGGAGGTAAGACTCTTATTAAATTCCCAAGACACTGTAACAAAATATAACAAAGCTTCAAGACCCTTCGGATTCCTTGCGATACATCGATTAACCACCCTCGTAAAAGGGGCATTGGTTTTGTCCCCCCTATCCAATCAAGCCTTAAAGAGGAAACCATCCCTATGATGAGTATGAACGTAGATCCTTATAACATCCCCACCACAACGACCCCTCCAACCACGACACCCACCACCACCCCTGAATATACCCCCATTGCCTATACCGCTCCTGTGGTGGATACCTACACCCCCAGTATCCCAAAAACCACTAGCACGGCTTACAACACCACTACCGCAAGCAATACGTCCTTGCCTTTGGTAACTGATGGATACACTGTCCCAGCTTTTGCCAAAAATTATACGCAAATTGCTCAATTGCTGGGTCGTTTATTAAATAATCCTATTTTAGGCGATTTATTTGCTCGCTTGCTCGGCGGATTGCTCAACAATCCACAACCCACTCGCTTAGCCCCTTCTTTGGAAGCCGTGGCGAATAATCCTAAGTTGGAAACCTTTGAAAGCGTCCTGAAAAGTGCGAAGTTCGACACCACCATTAGTTCGCAAGAAAGCAAAGGTCCTGTCACCATTTTCGCTCCTACGGAAGCCGCTTTTAATAAGTTGGATCCCAAGGTGAAAACGGCCTTACTCAAGCCTGAAAACAAGACTACGTTGGATAAAATCTTGCAATACCATGTGGCAGACAAACCTGTGAAATTTGGGCCTGAACCCCAAAACATCGATTCCCTTCTGCCTAATACGTCCGACAACAGCGTGTTAACAGGCACCGCCTTAAAGCCTCGCATCGTCAACGGTAAGCAGATCGTGCAAGGTCAGCCTGCTTTAGTCTTGCCGAACAAATCGATTTTGGTGCCGATTGATGACATTCTCATTCCGCCTGATGTCGACTTAAGCAAGCTTGTTGGCTTGGATTCTACCACGCCCACACCGCCAACGCCTCCCACACCTGGGGAAGATACAAAAACCGCAGGCTTCGCCTTAAAGAACAATAGCAATTTAAGCACACTTAATAGCTTGCTCGGTTTAACCAAACTCAACGATGCCTTAGGTGATTTAGAAAAGAGCAAGCCTGTCACGATTTTAGCTCCGACAGAAGCGGCTTTTAATAAGTTGGATCCTGCCTTGAAAGAAAAATTGCTCAAGCCTGCTAATAGCGATGCCTTGAAGCAGATTTTACAATACCATGTCAGTGCAGGGGCGTATGCCTTTAAGGACGAGCCTCAAGGCTTTGATTCCTTGCTTGCTAATGCGTCGGACAATAACGTCATTACAGGCACAGCAACAGCTCCACGAGTCATTAACGGCAAGCAAATTGCCGTAGGCACGGCTCCTGTGGTGACAGCGAATAAATCGACGATTATTCCGATCGATCAAGTGCTTATTCCTCCAGGTTTGGACTTAAGCAAATTGGTTTAAAGTATTCTAATTCCCGAAAATTAAAAATCCCCAGAGGCGACCATACGGACGCCTCTTTTCTTTTGTGTCGTATAGTAAAATATTCCTGTCCCCTCTCCTAATTTTAGGAGAGGGAAGAGAACGTCTTTAGACGTTCGAGGGTGAGGTTAAACCCTAGACTCCGTTTGTGGGTTTAACCGCCCCCTAACCCCCTCCTAAAATCAGGAGAGGGAACAGGACTCTAGTCAAGGCACTGAATTTCGGTAAACAGGGCGTGAATCTCATCAAGCGAATTCACACTGGTCAAACGTCCTCGAAACGCCGAAGCCCCCTTAAAGCCTTTGACATACCACGGCAACTGCCCACGCATTTCACGCACCGCCACGGCTTCACCCTTATATTCAATCATTTTTTGCGTATGTTCCAACGCATAACGCAGACGCTCCGCTAAATCAGGTTCAGGCAATAGCTCGTTGGTCTTTAAATAGTGATCAATCAAGGCAATTCGCCACGGTTCGCCTTGCGTGCCACGCCCGATCATCACGCCATCGATGCCGTAGGTATCTAGCACGAACTTGGCGTCTTGTGGGGTGACTATGTCTCCATTGCCTACCACAGGAATGCTCACCGCTTGCTTGAGATGCCCTAAAGCGTCCCACTGCACACCGGGTTTGTAGCCTTGCGAACGGGTGCGGGTGTGAAGCGTCAAGAGCTTCGCCCCTGCGTCTTCCATGCGTTTGCCAAACTCAATATAATTCAAGTGATTAAAATCCCAACCCAAGCGACATTTCACGGTTACGGGTACATCAACGGCATCCGCCACGGCTTTTACCAGCGTATAAGCGTGATCCACATCTTTCATCAAGGCACAGCCTTCAAAATTGCCAGTGATTTTTTTCACAGGGCATCCCATATTGAGATCCAGCGTATCAGGACGGTGCTTGGCAACGATGTTACGAGCCGCTTCCACGAGTACTTCTTCACGATTCGCCGCCAACTGATAGGCAATGGGGTTGTCTTCAAGGCTTTTGTCGAGGATTTGTGCGTCCCATCGTTTGCTATAGACCAAACCGTTGGAGCTAATCATTTCGGTGCAAATCAGGGAATCGGGGGCGGTTTGACGCACGAGACTTCTAAAAATGAGATCCGTCACCCCCGCCATCGGAGCCAGCATGACTCGGCTATTTATAACAGCCGTTTTCCCAATCCGTAGAGGCGTGGTATAAGTGGTTTCGCTATGATACGACGCCGTATCGATTTGTGGAATCACACGAGGGAAACCCACCGCAGGGGGCAAGGTATCGGCGTCTAGGGTCAAGGCTTTTTCAGCAAGAAGGGTCATGGGAAGATGTTTCGCAATGTTTTAGGGGCGTTTTATGACTATAACAAGAAAGCTATTCAAATAAAAGAGAAGATTTTAAGAATTTTTGATCGTTGGTTTTTTTCTTTGCATCATAAAACTTTTTTTGATCTTTAGTGACGGTCTTATAAGTAAAGAGATTGGTTAGAATAGGCAGAACGGCTCCCATAGCAACGCCTGAACCGACAATCCCTGTATAGCAACTGGTTCTTGCATGTTGATACGCCTTTGTTTTGGTGGGATCTTTAAAGCCTTTCGCCAGTAAATCGTGGTAAACGTCCGACATTGAACGGGCATGCTTCATGGGTTTTCCAAATACTTTGGCATCATGTGTGATGCTCGTTTCTAATTGATTGCCATGCTTCTTTTCCCACCATTCTAAACTTTTGGCAACTTGCCCTTTAATCATTTCATCTCCAATATAATAGAAGAAATCAAAGCCTATACAACGGGCGAGCTTTTCCCGAAATTCACTCGCTGAACGACAACCAAATAAAGTAGAAAGATTGTAATTAAAGAGGGTATGCACAAAGAAAATCGGTTTCGGCATATAGACGGCTTCGGCATAATTGAGATTAGGTAAAAAGGACTTCATTTTTTTGGCAAGATTCCCCTTTCCTTCTAATGCCATCAACAATAATAAAGGAACGGCGGCGGCGGCACCAAAGCCTAAAGCTGCTGAAATGAGTTGGTTTCGCTTTTTATTCTTTTCGTATTCTGTGGCTTCTTTGCTTCGATACTCATTAGTGGTATAGTTAAACGTGCCTGAAAAGCCTTTCTTTTTTGATATTTTTTCCGTCAACCAATTTGAAATCCATGGATACGTCTGCCCTTTAATGGCTAAAATGGCGAGATCAAAAAACGCTACGCCTGCTTTGGCCCAATTGAGTTGGCGTCTAAACTTAGGATTGTTCAGTAGTTTTTCAAGTTCAGGTTCAGCTATTTGGAGCTGATGACTGGCTTGTTTAAGAAGTTCCTTGCCCCGAGGCGTCCATGCACCTTTGGCATCTTTCACCAAACTATGTGATTGTTCCACCAACTCAAAGGGCAAATGAACCAGTGAATGTTGACGAGCTTCCTTGCCCTTTAAGGCGGGCAAGCCATGTTTTTCTCGAATGGCGTTCGAGACATTGGCACTATAAAAGCGATCCATACAGTGAGAAATCGCAAAACCCGCTACGAGCCAGTAACCAAAATCAAAGGTCAATTCCAAACGACGATAATTATTGCGTTCAGTAATCAGAGCCAGCGGAAAATAGCCCAAGCCTTCTAAAACAATGCGTCCCGCAAATTTATTGGAATCCAAACGAACGCCCATAGGCAGGGGGGCAAAATTGTTAGATGGCGGAGGAGTCGACTTCATTATAAAAAACCTAAAAACTTAGAAGCGTTACTTGCATGGTCGCATAAAAACCCATGAAAGAAAAACATGCGAAGGGTCTTTATTTCAAAACACTTAGAAAAGGTGAGATGCTTAAATGATTATACAAGCAGACATATAAGCCAAAAATGGCGGAAGCGACAGGATTCGAACCCGCAAGTCTTACGACCAACCGCTTTCAAGGCGGCTTCCTCACCACCCGGACCGCTTCCATAATCCATGATACGGCAAAGAAGAAAAATGGCAAGCCTTGCGTCTTGCATCTAACGTAGGTATATGAGAAACTAAAAGGAAGTCAGTCACGAAAGAAAACGGAAGCGTCCCCCATGGTTATTAAATACCCTAAAAAATCACGATCCAACGCTAAAGGACGCCGTCCTGGCTCTTCGGGGCGTTCGGCATATACACGTCAAAAAAACAAGCCGTTTTCCTTCTTCCCTGTTTTAATGGCAGCCGTCATTATTATAGGGGGACTCTATTGGCTTATAAACTATGGAAATACCACGCAATCCCCTTTACTTTCTTGGTTAGGGGGAAATGTGAGTGTGTACAAGCAAGTGAGCAAACGTAGCCAAAGCGACGTGCGTGAACTATACATGCAAGCCATTGAAGCTCAAAAAGCAGGCGAAGTCGATTTGGCGATACGCTTGTTTTTGGAAGTAGAAGACAGCTACCCAGGACTTTCCAATGTCATTTCATGGCATTTGGCAGAATTGTACCAGCTTAAGCCCAATGAAGGCTTGGTGCAAATTCGCCTTAAAAAGTTGGAATCTATGGCGTTACAGCCTGAGTTTCAAGCCAAAGTCTTATATGCCTTGATGAAGTCGCATATTCGAGCAGGTCAACCTGATCTCGCCAAACAAAAAATTGAAGACCTACAAAAAAACTTTAAATCCACCGAATACGGCAAGGCTTCAAAATACTATCAAGGGTTATTAGCCCTCAATCAGCATGACAGCTTGTGGAAGCAGGGGCATCCCGATGGGGATGCCCAAAAAGCCCCCTTGCCAAATGACGTTGTGTCGTTGTGGAAGAGCTATCTCGCCAATGCCCCCACAGGTACTTTTGCCATGGATATTATCAACACCTTTAAGTCTCGTGGACATTCGCCTTCAGTGGAAGAAATGAGCCATTATATTCAAGCTTACATTTCAGCAGGTGAATACGGCAATGCCTTTAAAGTTGCCAAAATGCGGGCGTTTCAAGTCAAAATTGCGGGTGTGGATGTACTCAAAGCTTATTTAAGTCAAGGCAAAAAAGCCCCTGCCTTAGACTTGCTCAATGCGTGGATAGGCCCCTATCGCTTTGAAAACGAAGGGTTACGAGACGTTTTAGCAGGATTGTTCTCCACTAAATCGCCCAACAAGCAAGGTCTTATTGCTTTAAAGCGTTTACTCGGCTATGCCAATCCAGCTAATAAAGAAGCCGTTTTATGGCATTTGAGCCAGTATGATACGGACAATCAAGCCAGCTATTATCAACAGTTTGCCAAACGTTACCCCAAATCACGCTTTACGCCGTTTGTTAAGGCCGAACTCCTTCGCTTTGACTTTATGGCACAGCGTTTTAAGGCAATCCCAAGCGTCGCAGACGCTTACTTAAAAGCCTTTCCAGAGAGCCTTGAAGCCCCCGATGTCTTGCTCTGGAAGGCGTTAGCTGAGCGTCAAGTCGGGCAAGGCCAAAACAGTTCTCAAAGTTTCAAGCGTCTTTTGAAGGACTATCCGTTCACCTATAGTGCCTTCAGGGCCAATCATATTTTGTATGGTAAAGCCGATGCCTTAAACTTCAAACCCATTTGGAACAGAGAAAATCTGCCGTTTATCACCAATACCTTGAACGGATCTACCGATTGGTTGAACGATTTTGCTGAAGAAGTGGGTGATTTACCGCCTGTTTTGGTGGCTCAATTGCAAGAACTTGCTGAAACGAAAGCGACTGACGATGTATTTTTATTGCTCGATATGAGCCTGAAAACCAACTCCCCCCACCTCGACCCCTTGAAAAGCTGGGCGTATCTGCTGGATGGGCAACTGGATCGAAGCATTCGCACCATGAAAGACAGCCTCAATAGCCTTGACACCCCTAAAACCCTTGAAGCACGCTATAAATTGTCGCCTTCGGTGCGTAAACTATTGTTTCCTATTCACTACCCTGATTTGGTGCAGAACTACTCTGAAAAAGCAGGCGTATCTGCCTTTTTGGTCTTGGGTTTGATTCGTCAAGAAAGTTCGTTTAACCCCAATAGCTTGAGTGGATCCAGTGCAGTCGGCTTGATGCAACTCCTCGTTCCTACCGCTCAAGACATGGTCTTGGCTTCAGAAAGCCGTCGAGTGAGCAAGCTTGCGTTGATGGATCCTGAAACAAACATTCAACTCGGGACTCGTTATTTGGCGTATCTCAATAAGCGTTTGGCTAACGATCCTTTACTTGTTGTCGCTAGTTATAATGCTGGTCCGAATGCGGTGGCTCGTTGGGCGAATAAACGCCTGCCGACCCTTCGCAATCAGCCTGATGTCTTTGTCGAACAGATTCCGTACGATCAAACCCGACACTATGTGCATCATGTGTTTGAAGGCATGTGGAATTATTACCAGCTTTATAATCTAAACTAGGAAAATGCCGAAACATGACCACCACAAGCGAAGCCTCTGCAACAATCGACACCTTAAATAGTCAGCTCAAGGCGTTGAACGTGCGTCCTTCTGAATATGACTTGATTTGCAACGGCTTGGGTCGTGAGCCGAACTTCACCGAACTGTGTATGTTTTCCGCCTTGTGGAGCGAGCATTGTGCGTACAAACATTCTCGGCACCTGCTCAAAACCCTACCCACCAAAGGCGATGCCGTCTTGCAAGGGCCGGGTGAAAATGCAGGCATCATTGATTGTGGCGACGGCTTTCATGTCGCTTTTAAAGTGGAAAGTCATAACCACCCCACCTATGTCGAACCCTTTCAAGGGGCGGCGACAGGCGTAGGCGGTATCTTGCGAGATATTATCACCATGAACGCCCGACCCATTGCAAACCTGAATGCCTTGCGTTTTGGAGAACTCGAAAATAGCCCTCAAGCGCCCGAAAATAAGCGTCGCCTGCGTGGAGCGGTGGCTGGCATTGCCCATTACGGCAATTGCATGGGCATTCCCACCATTGGCGGAGACGTCTTCATTCACCCGAGCTATGCAGGTAATCCACTGGTAAACGCCATGTCCATTGGCTTAATGGAAGCAGGAGGTATTATGCCTGCTGGTGCCAAAGGCGTGGGAAATCCTGTGTTGTATGTCGGTTCACCGACGGGCAAAGACGGCATGGGAGGCGCCTCTTTCGCCTCAAAAGCCTTGGAGGAAGGTGCATCGGCGAGTGATCGCCCTGCTGTTCAGGTGGGGGATCCCTTTGCGGAAAAATGCCTTATGGAAGCGTGCTTGGAAGCGTTTGCGACAGGCCTCGTCGTTTCTGCTCAAGATATGGGCGCCGCTGGTTTGACCTGTGCCACCGCTGAAATGGCCGCCAAAGGCGATAGGGGCATGCGGATCGATTTAGATTTGGTGCCTGCCCGAGAAGCCAACATGCAAGCGTGGGAATACCTCTCTTCTGAAAGTCAGGAACGCTTTTTGTTTGTGCTTGAAAAAGGCAAAGAAGCCCCTGTTTTAGACATTTTCAAAAAATGGCAGGTGCCTGCCGTGATTATCGGTGACGTGCTAGCCGAAGATAAAATTGAAGTGTGGCATCACGGTGAAAAAGTGGTGGATGTGCCTGCGAAACTTCTCACGGATGACGCCCCCACCTATCCGCCTGATTTTGAGGTCAAAGAACAGGCTGTATCGAAGGCTACTCGGGAGACAAATGCCGAATACGGAATTAACTACTTGCTTTTGGAAGATGTGCCTAGCGTGCTTGAAACCCTTATGGCGGATGCCAATATCGCCGATCGCTACCCCATTTATGAGCAGTACGACCGTCATGTCAAGCTTAACACGCAGTTGACGTCCGATCACAACACGGCAGGCTTGATTCGCTTGCATCAGCCGAATCAAACGCAAGCGTCTTCAAAAGCCCTCGCCGCAACGCTAGACGGCAACCCCCTTCACGTGTGGTTGAATCCTTATGAAGGGAGCAAAGGCATTGTCGCCGAAGCCGTGCGAAACATCGTTTGCACAGGCGCAACGCCTTCTGCGGTCACGAATAACTTGAACTTTGGCAACCCTGAAACGCCGTTGGTGGCGTTTCAACTCGCTGAAAGCGTGCGTGGCATTAAGGATGCCTGCCTTGCCTTCAAAACCCCTGTGACAGGGGGAAATGTAAGCTTGTACAATACCAACGGCACTGAAGCGATTATTCCTTCGCCGACGCTTGGCATGGTCGGCGTGTTGGAAGATGTCACCCTTGCTTTGACGCCAAGCTTCAAGCAAGCAGGCGATGTGGTCGCACTATTAGGTCGTTTTGCACCGTCCTTAGGCGGAAGCTTGTATCAAGCTTATAAAACAGGTCACACGTATGGGGAGCCTCCCACCGTGGATTTAGCGACGGAAGCTCGTTTGGCGGATTTTATCACGCAAGTCTTGGTGCCTCAAAAGCTGTTAAATAGCTTGCAAGATCTGTCTTCAGGTGGATTATTACCGACTTTGGTGGAATCCTGCTTCAATTTCAGAGCCGTTTCGCAAGGGGTTTCGTTGGATTTAACGCCTCTGCTTCAAGCCGTGCCTCGTTTGGATCTGGCGATTTTCGGCGAAACCCACGGAAGCTATCTCCTCACGGCTAACCCCGAGGCATTTGCTCAAATTCAAGCCTTGTCGAAAGACGCCGATATAGATTTAGTGACTTTGGGGCATACGCAAGCATCCGACGACGGCATCACGCTTTCGCTGGGTGAAGAACGTGTTTCGATCCCTTTAACGCCTCTACTTCAAGCGTTTACGAGCTTTAGTCTTTAAACTCACCCCACAAACGCCTTCGGGGGGTTCGGGTTCGGCGTGATGCTCGGTTCCTGCAAGTACAAGGCATCTAACGCCTGCCACGGCGTACCCACAACCTCAAAAAGCACCCCAGCCTGCCACAACGCCAACGACTTGTCCCCCACGAGCGTCGCTTCATCTAAAGTAGGAGCCTCCCCCGAATAACGCCCCAAAACAGACGCATCGGCAAGGTAAAGCGTTTGGGCATCCAACGTTTCAAAAACACGTTCATCCGCCAAGAGTTCAGGGGGTCGAGAGGCGTGCCATAGCCCTGCTTCATTACGATGAAACACGCCGTTGTACTGCTGAACACGACGGGCATCCAAGCCTACGCTGATTTTATGAAAATCCGTGCCTTCATTCATTTCAAGCAACGCCACCTGCCATTGAAAACCATTGACGGCATAAAGCTCAAGGGTCGGCAAAAACTGCCCCAAGCACCGCAGCATACTTAAAGAGGCTCGCAAGCCAGTAAAACTTCCCGGCCCGACGTTGAGATAGGCACCGCTTAACTCATCCAACGTCGTTTGTGATTGAGCAAGGGCGTCTTGCAATAAGGGTACCAGCAACGCCGAATGTGTCCATTGCTGGGAAACAGGGGCTTCATAACGAAACAAAAGAGCTTGCGTTTCAGCGTCATATAAGGCGAAATGCAAAGCAAAATGAGAGGTATCCACACATAAAACCGTCTTCATGCCAATGCCTCCTTGAGGGCTTTTACGGCGAGGATGCCTTGCGGTGAAACACCTGTAAAGGCGTAGCATCGTGCGTCTTCGACAACGGCAATATCGAGCTGGACGTCAACGGCATCCGCAAAACTAGGAATACGTTTCGCCCATTCCACCCAAACCCACGCAGGACGCATCGCTTGCAATTCATCCAGTTCCGCCATCAAGCAAGCCCCTGAACCCTCGTCTAAACGATAAAAATCGGCGTGAATCAAGCCTGTCTTGCCTTCTTGTGGATGCCGATACACGTTCATCAACACAAAACTAGGACTCGTCACCCGCTCCACAATGCCTAAGGCTTCGGCGAAATGACGTGCTAGCGTGGTTTTACCTGCTCCCAAGTCGCCGTCTAACGCAACGGTTAAGGGCGTTTGGCTCGATTGAAGTAGGGCATCACAAAGGTCGGGTAAATCGACTTCAGATGCAGAATGTTCAAAATACATTTTGAGGTTTCCAAAAAAAAAGCTTTTATGTTAGACTAATTTAATCATATATCAAACATAGTGCTACGCCTATTTCTGAACACAGACGCCCGTCGTAGCGAAACCATTGGAGACGATAAAGCATGATGTCTGTAGTATCCACAAATGATTTTAAGACAGGTCTGACTTTAGAAATTGACGGTAACTTATGGCAAGTGGTCGAGTTCTTACACGTTAAACCGGGTAAGGGAGCCGCTTTCGTTCGCTCCAAATTGAAGAATGTGTTGTCGGGTCAAACGCTTGAAAAAACCTTCCGTGCGGGTGAAAAGCTGGAAACGGCTCACCTTGAAAAAAGCGATATGGCGTTCTTATTTACCGACGGCAACGATTACACCTTTATGGACAATAACACCTTTGAACAGCTTAATGTGTCGGCATTGATGATTGGGGACGGCATTAAGTACCTGAAAGAAAACATGAACTGCTATATTGTTCGCCACAACGGCAAAGTCGTCATGGTTGAAACGCCTACGCACGTTGAACTTGAAGTGGTCAACACGCCCCCGAATGACAAGGGCAATACCTCTTCAGGTGGTTCTAAACCAGCGGAACTTGAAACAGGTGCTGTGGTTAACGTGCCGTTTTTCATCGTCAATGGTGACAAAATCCGTGTGGACACTCGCAATAACAGTTACTTAGAACGTGCTTAAGAAGGAAACCCCCTCATGATTCGTATTGCAATTTTAGGAGCAGGTGGTTTAGGTCGTGGAATGGCAACCGTTATTGAAGCCCGTAAAGGCTTTCAATTGGTCGCTTTGGCGGATCGTAACGGCTATGCGTATAATCCCAAAGGTATTTCGTCTACCGTCTTAGGTTCAGGCTTAGAAAGCGTGGCTTACTTGCCAGAAGGGCTTACGAGCGATGAAGCGATTTTAGACCTTATGCAAGCCCATGGCGATCAAATTGATGCCATTTTCATGGCATTGCCAAACTTGCCTGTGGATTTCTTCGCCAAGACCATTGAGCAAATCGCTACTGAAACGCCGTTTCAAGGCGTGGTGGTTGATGCGCTAAAACGTACGAAAGCGGTTGAGCTACTGCTTCCTTTAAATGAATTGTTGCAAGAACAAAACATCACCTATGTGACAGGATGTGGGGCGACTCCCGGATTTTTAACGACCGTCGCAGCGGTTGCGGCTCAATCGTTTGCTGAAATTTCGGCGATTGATATTTACTTCGGTGTCGGTGTGGATGGTTGGGAAAAATACCGTGCCACCGTGCGTGAAGACATCCTGCATTTACCAGGCTACAATGCTGAAATCGTCGCTGCGATGAGCGATGACGACATTAAAGCCTTGTTGGACGAGCGTGGTGGCATTATTGAACTCGTCAATATGGAACATGCCGATGACATTATTTTAGAACTCGCAGGCGTTTGCGACCGTTCTAAAATTACGGTGGGTGGTAAAGTGGATGTTCGCAACGCCAAAAAGCCTTGTTCGACAACGGTGACCGTCAAAGGCATTACCGCATTTGGTCAAAGCACGCAGCACCAATTTATCGTTGGGGATGAAACCACGATGGTCGATAACGTCTGTGGGCCTGCCTTAGGATTCATGGCTCGTGCGGTGGAAATGCACAATAACAGCCTCACTGGTTTGTTTACGTCGGCGGATCTCATGCCCAAAACGTCGGCAGAAGGCTTACGTTTAAAGACGAATGAACTCGCTCGTGAAGAGTGGCTTGTCGTTTAGTGTAAAAGTGTATTCTTAAAATTTTTTATTTTTTGGATTTCTTGCTCCATTTTTAGCTGGTGCTGTCAGAGACCTTTGCTCGCACAAAGGGGTTCTCCGACACCTCTAAATGCGCTTAAGGGAGGGAGGGTCTTGGTCGCCCCCCTCCCTTAAGAATCCCACCCCTCTCGCTTTCCCTCCGCTCCTGCCGTCCGCAAAATGTCTCGGAAGCCTCGCATTTAGTGCGTTGTC
>JBEISK010000058.1:0-5825 GCA_040375445.1 Gammaproteobacteria bacterium
AAGGGGGGCATACTGGGGGGAGGGAGGACGTAACACGTCCCTCCCCCCGCCGCCCCTTAAGCCGCTTTGGGGGTTTGGGGAGTCTTTGGCGGGACAAAGACCCCCAAGCACCAGCTCTAAACGGAGCTAGAAACCCAAACACCCGCTAAAAAGCAAAGGTCTCTGACAGCACCAGCTCAAAAAGGAGATAGAAACCCAAAAAAGGGTAGAAGGCACAGAGAAAGTCCAAAACTGCCTTGTTCCTTCTCCCTATGGGAGCACGCCTCGCCGATGGCGGGCTACGCTAGGATGAGGGAAACACCAGCTACGGCTGGACATCCCGAATCCCTCACCCCAACCCTCTCCCTAAGGGAGAGGGAGTAAAACCACTTTCTCTGTGCCTTCGGTAATATTTAAATCAACAATTTTATCAGTTAGACGGATACACCACATCACCCACCAAAAAAAGCTCGGGCGGATGATGTTCCACCAAGCTCCACACAACGCTTGCCCACGATTCGGGTGAAAAGCCCGCCCCCCCCACCAAAGCAGGGGTCGTGCTGCCCCCAATGAGTTGAGGCGTCAAGGTTAAATGCAGTTCATCCACGGCGTGAGCCTGCAAGAAAAAGTCAAACAACTGACCGCCCCCTTCAAGCATCCATGTGGCGGTGGCAGGATTGTTTAGGGTAGGGCTGACGGCGCGCTTCACCGCCTGAAGCTGTTGGCGAGGGGTCTGGGTGGCGTCCAAAAGAATGGGGTGTAGAAAGGCCAAAATCTCTGTGGGGACATCCGCTGGGGGAAGGTTCGTCGAAGCCACAAAAAAGGGTGGCCACTGGGCTTGATGAGCCTGCCATTCCACAAAGCAGGGTGCCTGCCAGTCGAACGCCCAAGACTGCGTAAACAACACATGCACAGGCGGAGCGAGGGACAGATCGGCTTGATGCGTCAAACCACGTCGGACGCTGGCCCATGCCCGAAAGGTGGATGCCCCAAAGCAGAGCACTTCGGCGGAATCTCTCAAGCGAAACAAGCGGTTGAGATCGGCGGGTGTGCCGAGCTTCACCCATGCATCGGGGGCGCTTTGTTCGGGGGGGGCGGTGATTTTGCCGTCGACTGAACTGGCAAAACACGCCACGCAGCGGTGGAAGAGGGGGGCGCTCATGACTTGCTCCGTTTGTAGGGTCTTTTTTTAGGCTTGCCTGTCAAAATAATAGCCTATTCATCATAGCATCTTCATCAGCAATGAGAACACTATTTCGACGTTTATTTACGGCATGGGTGGAGCTAGGATCAAGCTCAGGGGTCACTTCGCTAGGTATACCAAAGAAAATGTTCAAACAGTGCGAAATGAAATTTGATGTTATTATGGATTAGATCCATTAAAACGAAGATGAAGGAGCCTGCTATGACCTCTAAAACCGTTGAAGTCGTGACCCAAAAATTGAAAGACGCCTTTTCACCCCAAGCCTTTGAACTCATTGACAATAGCTGGCAACACGCAGGGCATGCGGGCAACACGATGGGCGGGAGCCATCTTGATATTCGTATGGTGAGCGATGCGTTTGAAGGTGTTTCGACTTTAAAGCGGCATCGTATGGTGCACGCCGTTTTAAAAGAAGAAATGCAAGGTCCTGTTCATGCCCTTGAACTTTCCCTCAAAAGCCCGCTTGAAGGATAGAACGCCTTGCGTCGCGTGTGAAAGAAGCTCAATCACACCCATGGCATTAACCACTAAAGCTAAACGGCTTCTAAACGACGCAGAACTTCGCTGTACACGCTTTTGAGGTCTCCGCAATCTAAACGAAAGACGTCTTTATCCAAAATCGTACCTGATTCGCTGTCTCTTAGGCGGAAGTTGTCGGGGCTGAGTTCATCCCCTAGACGCAAGGCCCCCTCAGCATCGATGCCCAGTTCTAGTTTGAAATCCGCACAGGTGATGCTTCGTGCTGAAAACAAGGCGACAAAGGCCGTGTTCACGGCTAAAGCAAGGGTTTTTAAATCTTGTACACGGTAAGGGGCAGGGACATAATCCAGCACCACCAAGGCATCGTCAGGCAGGGGCGGATCGCCCAAGGCGTCGTCTTTCAAGCAAAACTCCACCAAGGGGCTTTTGAATACCGTGCCTGCTTCCACAAAGGGAAAGCGTTTGCAGAAGCTTCCATAGGCGACATTTCGCACGATGATTTCGACAGGAAGCATCGTCAGTGGTTGATAGATCAAGGTGTCAGCGCGACTCGCATGGCCGATAAAGCAACTGTCAATGCCTTGCGTGTGCAAGTATCGAAACAACAAGGCAGAAATACGAGCATTCAACTCGCCTTTGCCTTCAATGAAGGCTTTTTTTACCCCGTTAAAGGCGGTGGCATGGGATTTGAACTGTACCAGTAGGGTGCCATCGGCTTGGGGGGTAAGAATCTTGGTTTTGCCTTCTTGGGCGTGAATCGTCGTCATGGCGGGAACTTTCTTTGATTAAAGAGATGGGATTTACTCCCTCTCCCTAAGGGAGAAGAAACAAGACATAAAGAGTCTAGCACAAATGGGTGTAATCCGATATATGTTTGCGATATAATGAAAAAAATAGATGTGTTTTTCTAAGGAGCTTAGCGTTTGAGCAGTCCCCTTCAAAATGTAACGTTAGACGCACCCGTGTTTCAGCCCGCTTTGGGGATGAGCCTTTTTAGTCTGGCTCCGCAAATGGATTATGTGCCTTCTTCAGAAACGCAAGACGCTGTCCTTCGTGTGTTGCAAGCCAAATGCCCCCAGTTTAAAGCCCAGTTTAAACGCTTTAGTTCTCGTGCCTTTAAACGCTTGAGCCTTAAAGACGCCGAAGCCTTGATGCTGGACTTGGTGCAAGACGCTTATTTGGCGGATGTGGTGCATCTGCATTTGGACTGGTTCTGTTATTTGGGTCGCTTTTCTCAACACCAAGCCATGGGCTTATGGATGCACCTGTTCCAACTTTTTAGGGACAAGCCCCTTCTCCTCTTTGGGCATGAAGTCCCCACTTTTTTAAGCAATCCCTTAATGGTGAAGGAAGGTGCCCGTTGGCAACAATGGTGTGAACACTTTAGGGAAACCCCCGCTCATTACTTGGTTTTACATCAACCTAGCATGAAAAAGGCATGGTTGGAAGTCGGCTTCCCTGAAGAAAAGCTCCTGACCTTGCCAAAGCTCCTTCACTTGGAAGAAAAACAAACGAATTTTCCGATTCAGCCCCATTTATTTCACTTGGTGAAACAACGCTTTAAGCAGTGGCAAAAACACCAATCGACGTTACCATCAAACTTAGAATCACCTGAAACCCCTCTTTATATAGTCGGCTTCATCCCCAATGATGAAGACAATGAAAGTATTCCACGCCTGAAGGAGGCTTTGTTGAATTTGCCGAAGCAGGTGGTTTTATTGGTCATGGGGGGAAGCCATGCCCAACGCCCTGCGTTTAGATGGGAACAAGCATTGCTTGAAGCGATTGAGACTCACGATTTGGGGCATCGTGTGTTAATCACGGGGGCTGTGCAAGCGGAAGAAGAAGTCACCTATTTAAATTTGTGCGATGCGGTTTATGTGGCACATCGCCACCAAAGTGATGATTTACAAGAAAGTGTTTACAAAGTGTTACAGGCAGGTAAGCCACTCTTTTTACCCGCTGAAAGTGAAACGGTGCAAGGCTTAGTCGTTTTATTTCAAGAGGCGTGGCAAGCGTCCGCTTCGAGCCTCATTGCATCGAGCCCAGACTTGGTTGAAGCGTGTTTGGATCACATGGCGGGCATCCCCTTTTTGAGAAATGTTGCCCTATTTAAGGCGATGAGTCTTGAATCCGTTGCGGAACAATATTGGACGCTTTATCAGAAACTTATTTCCTCTCTTTAGTGTAATTTATAAAGCACCCTTCAGATTTAAAGCGATCCTGTCGATACGCTAGAGATAGTAGATGTACACGCTTTTTTTAGAAAAGGGCGAATCACCTAATGACGAGGTCCACTGAATATGATTCAACAGGCTAAAAAAAGAATTAAATCTAGTATAAAAGCAGGCTTTTCTTTAATAGAAGTAAGCTTCGTGCTGTTGTTGGTGGGTGCCGTCATTATTCCTGTTATTTTGAATCAAAATGCTCAAAGTCAGTTAGACAATATGCAATTTCAATCCTTAGAAAATAACAATTTAACCGATACAGAATTGCTAGCACTTTTAGCAAGCCCCGCTAAAAAAGCAGAGTTCGTGAAGGAAATTACTGACGCGATGATAGCCTTGACTACGGGGGCTAAAATCGTAGACAATAACGTCACTTCAAAGGAGGCCCTTTACGACCCTCTCGCGACCACGGAAGGCAATTATTTAGATACGTTGAGCACCTTTTTTAACGACACAGGTGGAAGCGGAAAATATAAGTATGAATTTAAATTGCCAACAGAACCTGGTCAAAAGATTGAAACAGCTCAAAAAACCTTTTTCTTAGCAACATCCAATGGTAAGTTTGTACCTATTTTTACGTATAAATGGGAGTTTAGAGATCAATCGTCTAATACCAATGATGAAAATCAAACGACCAGTGCAGGGACTTACTTGGTGCGTGCCGAATTAAAGATCTATGACATTCCTTCCCCTGTCGCTCAAAGCAGCCCGACTACGGTGGCTATAGCTACTGCACCAAAGAATAAAACTACCACCTTTAATGTTCGAAACGAAGCACTGGTGCAAGACATTAAAACAGAAAGCCCTAAAGTCTTGATTAACTTTACCTTTGACATGAGCCGAGGGGCTTGCCATTCCCCAGCCACGACTCCATATTCCAGGCGTTTGACCCGCGGTTCGGAGAAGAGGGCACAGCTAGACTATATTTCTTATAACTCAGGAAAAGGACTGCTTTGTGCCCCTTATTTTGCACCTTCTACCAATAATTCCCCCACGGCGTCGCCTTGGGCTGATGGAAATGTTTTTGATGGGGGTGTTCCGAAACCTCAGTGGTACGACATTTATTATAATAGCGGTCAACTGTTTTGGACGAATGGGCTAGGGCCAGACACGAACAAGGAAACTGAGATAACGCGACCAGGCGGTGCTATGGGCCATGCTGTCTATTGGAACGGTACCGATTTTAAGTCTGCTGTGGAAAATGGTTTTTATTCTGCGATGCCTTCTGCTAGCAACTATACGTTAAGGATTCCAAAATTGACTTCGTCGCCTACTACTCGAAATTTTCCCGATGGAGACTTTGACAAGAACGCCTTAAACTATATCCGTTGCATGAGTTATGCGTCTCCTTTATCAGGTGGGGCTGGTAAAGCGAATGTTGGCGCCACATTGCCGATAGGGGGAGCTTTTTGGGCGTCTCATTACTATGGCCCTAACGCCGCAAATCTAAGTTCAGGTTGGATGCAACGCCGGTGTTATCAATACAACACGTCGTGGCAGACCCCTGCGAATCGGACTTCTAGTGCCTTTTATGGTAGTTCAGAACCTGCTCCAACCCTAATTAATTATGGTGGTTTTCCTCTTAAGCAACTCGCGTATTCTCGTTTTTTTGTGACCCAAAACCTGGGGGACTACGGGGGAGATACCTTCGCGAACCTAGAAGCGGCTCGCATGGCCATTACTTCAAATGAGGACGCTATTTATTCGTCAGGCCCCCCAGTCCAGGAATTTTATGCAGCAACCGTGGGACGAAAACCCATGGAACCGGTTGATAGTGACGAGGATGGGGCAGGCGAAGAGGCTCGCTGGATTTCTGGTGTGGAGTTTCAACGTTCTGCGGCGTTGATGACGATATTTAGACTACTCAGTCAAACTCCAGAGACCCGAGAAAAATTTGAAGTTTCCGTAATGCTTAATAACCCTACAGAGGATAC
>JBEISK010000032.1:0-20191 GCA_040375445.1 Gammaproteobacteria bacterium
CAACGCACTAAATGCGAGGCTTCCGAGACATTTTGCGGACGGCAGGAGCGGAGGGAAAGCGAGAGGGGTGGGATTCTTAAGGGAGGGGGGCGACCAAGACCCTCCCTCCCTTAAGCGCATTTAGAGGTGTCGGAGAACCTTTGTGCGAGCAAAGGTCTCTGACGTCACCAGCTCAAGAAAGAAACGAGAAAGCCCAAAAACAGGTAATCTTAAGATGCCACTTATTGAATATAAAATAAGACTTTCGAACTCTAGTGACTCGCCCAACAGAGAGCCACCAACACACTCCGAGCCTTGTTAAGTGTTTCTTCGTATTCCAGTTCAGGCACCGAATCATAGACAATGCCTGCCCCTGCCTGCACATGAGCCACGCCGTCTTTAATCAAGGCGGATCGAATGGCAATGCAACTTTGCAAGTTGCCTTTGACATCAAAGTAACCGACGGCGCCTGCGTAAATGCCTCGGCGATCAGGCTCCAAGCTCGCCAGATGTTGCATGGCTCGAATCTTCGGCGCCCCACTAACCGTCCCACGAGGCAGCACCGTCTTTAGCACATCAAAGGCATCTTTACTCGGATCCTTCTTCCCCTTGATTTCGGTCGCCAGATGCATGACATGGGTATAATAATGCACTTGAGCCAGTTCGCCCACTTCAATCGTCCCCACTTGGCAGAGCCGCCCTAAATCGTTACGAGCCAAGTCCACCAGCATTTTATGTTCAGCGAGTTCTTTGGCATC
The DNA here is from genome assembly GCA_040375445.1 of Gammaproteobacteria bacterium. Lineage (GTDB taxonomy): Bacteria > Cyanobacteriota > Vampirovibrionia > Vampirovibrionales > JAJTHC01 > JAJTHC01. Next base: position 738 of record JBEISK010000032.1, read on the forward strand.
CGCTTGTAATTCTTTGGCTAAACGAGCATCCTCTTCCGCATTTTCGCCCCGCTTACGAGTCCCTGCTAAGGCTCTTAACAACACGGTATCGCCTTGCAGTTCGACAAAGGTTTCAGGCGAAGAGCCGACATACCAAAAGCCGTCGTATTTGAGGATATACGCGTATGGCGATGGATTGAGCGACACCAGCGTGCGATAGGCATCGAGCGGCTCAGCCGTGTAGCTTCGGCTAAAGCGTTGAGCCAGCACAATTTGAAAGACTTCGCCTTCTTCAATCAAGGCTTTACACGCCAAGACTTTCGCCAAAAAGTCCGCTTTTTCAATGTTAGAACTAACCCCTTCCATGGGATCTTCTTTTGCCAGCCCTTCCACCAACGGCAAAGGTGCCAGCGGTAGCGGATGCTTCAAGGCGTGGCAGACTTCGCCCCACACACGAGCGTTGGCTTCCTCATCTTGCAACAGGCTCACTGAGCTGAGCGTGCGGGTCAGGTGGTCAAAAACCAGCACATGACTGTAAAACCCATAGGCGACATCCGGCACATTTAAGGGGTCGCTTTCTTGCAGGGGAATGGCTTCGTTGTGTTGAACAGCGTTGTAGCCTGTGTAGCCAAACCATCCGCCTAAGGCAGGCAGTTGGGTTTCTTTGTGCAGGGATTCGGGGGTAAAACCGTTTTCTGCCAGCCACTTGGCTTGGGTGTCACGCATCCACTGCCACGGGTTGTGGCATTCAAACACGTCTATTTCATGGGTGTGTTGGTTAATGAGCGTGGCCATGCCGTCTTTCACGCTGAAAGACAGGTAAGGTCTCCATGCCAAGAAGGAAAAGCGGGCGAGCCGTGTGTCGGCATCGGTGCTTTCAAGCAAGACGGCTTGCTTGCAATGGTGGCTTAAGGTGTTAAAAATTTGCAACGGCGTGCTGACATCGGTGAGGCATTGATGCACCGTAATTTTAGGGGTGTGAAGACGAGCAACCATGGCGGATCTCCTTTGGCGTTTGTGGATTCGATTTTCATCTTAGCATAAAAAGACTTGCCTTTCTTCTTTTTGTGGCTATAATTTTAATATTCATCTTATTACAATGTAAATGAGGATACATCTCTAATGAAATTGAATAATACATTCTCTCCAATGGGATCTCTCGCCAACAATAAAGCACCTCAAGCCAAGCCCAATCTAAACACCCAACGTGACGGTAGTGTTGAACTAGTCATAACGACAGGTGAAAATACATTAAATTTTTCTGGGTTTTTAAACGGTGTAACTTCAGATTTAATTAAACATCTTTCGGCAAGAATATTAGAAACACCGCATGGTATTCAAAACAGACTACTTGCCGATACTTATATACCTAGTATACCTAGCTCCCCTTCTTTTCGTGAAAACACTAAGCAAGAACTTGCTCAGATAAGTAGATATTTAGGACTCTATCTTGAAGGGGACCCTCTACACGGGAAAGCTAAACCAATTATTTTTCTTGCTCATATGGAAATCCAACACCCTTACAAGCAAATAAAGCATAGCGGAATCCGCGAAGACTTTCAACGTCTAGATCTACCTAAAAATAAACCGCTTAACGCGGATCTTACTGGTTCTTTGTTTATACCAGCAGCTGCTGACGGGGAGCAACTATTCGAAGTACGCTTCCTTCCTGCAGGCTCTGCATCTAATTTACACGGTAATAAAGGTCTTGAATCTAATTTAAACACTATTAGAGAGATTAAAGAAATCATTGGTCAAATAGGGGGACAGATTTTTGACAAAAAGGCTTAGCACGGCGTTTGAGAATGACTTTGTGGTGTATACATGCCTATACTAACACAAAAAGACTTGCCTTTCTTCTTTTTGTCGCTATAATTTTTAATGTTCGTATGATTACAATGTAAATGAGGATACCTCTCTAATGAAATTGAATAATACATTCTCTCCAATGGGATCTTTCGCCAACAATAAAGCACCTCAAGCCAAGCCCAATCTAAACACCCAGCGTGACGGCAAGGTTCAAGCAATCTTGACAACATTTCCTAGATCAACTTTTTTATTTGACAAATTATTTAGTAGAGGGTTGGAAGGCCTTTCAGATTTCCATATATCCACTAGCCGTGTAAACAACCTTCCACGAAGAAACGATTTTCCTGCAACTGCACATACGCTTAGCATCGAAGATGGTCGTTTACATCCTTCCCGAGAAAGCCTCAAAAGAGAACTTGAGGCAATAAGTACCATATTACTAGGTAAAAATGAGGCAGGTTATCCAATAACGAAAAGACAACTCCGCCCTATTACAGGCGCACGCTTGGAATTTCATGGTATACCTTTAACTAAAGAAATTAAAGACGCTTTTAGGGGCCTCCAAACTCCTGAACACCACTTGTTTGGTGTTGATAGACAGGATTCATTGTTTGAATTTAACCGAACAGCATTCCAGCTAATTCCTACAATTAAACAAGAAAAACCCTGGTCCCCTGAGAGCGTTGAGAGAGTGCTTGCTGATTTGACGCCTGAGAGGGTTATTAGAGGGCTTGCTCAACTCACTGAAGCACTGAGTAAATCACTATAAGTTTGTGGACTTTTTTGACAAAACGACCCTTCTCTTTTCTGTAGAAAGGTCGTTTTTTGCTAAGTAAAAAAAACGATACCTCTGTGTTAGAGTAAATAAAGCCTTAAAAGGGTTGCTTATATAGCAACACCCCCGTTCTGTACAGAAAGGAGGTGAGCTAAAATGATTACATCAGAAACCATCATTCTGTTGATAATCTTCTTATTAGTCCTAAAAAACTAAGAAGATAGCGTGGAGTCTTCAAGTCTTACTCACTTGGGGACTCCCCCTTTTTATATTGTGGCAAATCTGCCAACCTTTGTCAAGGGTTTTGACTTCACTCCCTCCCATAAGCAGGATTTTCTTTAAAAAATGCCCCTTCCCATTATTTTATGTTTGCGTTTTAATAGGAGTAGACTGAAACGTATTTTGCTTTCCCTTATTAACCCTCACGCTCGCGTCACTGCTAGCCTACCCAGAAAGATGCCCCTATGAACGCTCAAATGCTTGAACTAACCACGGACAAAATTAGAAACATCGCCATTATCGCACACGTTGACCACGGCAAAACCACGCTGGTGGACAGCATGTTCAAACAAAGCGGTATTTTCAGAGACAACGAAGCCACCAGCGAACGCATGATGGATTCCAACGATCTTGAGCGTGAACGGGGTATCACGATTTTGGCGAAAAACACCGCCATTCCTTACAACGGCTACCGCATCAACATTTTGGACACCCCCGGTCACGCCGACTTTTCAGGTGAAGTCGAACGCGTCTTGACCATGGTCGATGCCGCCCTTTTGGTTGTGGATGCCGTTGAAGGCCCGATGCCTCAAACTCGTTTTGTGTTGCGTAAGGCTCTTGAAAACAAGTTGAAAGTCCTGGTTGTTGTTAATAAGGTGGATCGCCCTGCAGCAGAACCCCTGCGTGCGGTGGATCAAGTCATTGACTTGTTGATCGAACTCGGTGCCGATGAAGATCAGCTAGAGTTTCCTGTGGTCTTTGCGTGTGGACTAGCGGGTACATCATCTTTAACGCATGACGGCCCCCAAGAAAGCCTAGAACCGCTGTTTCAAAGTATTTTAGAGCATGTGCCTGTGCCTCCTGCTATTTTGGATGCCCCCTTGCAATTTCAAGTCTCTACCCTTGATTACAACGACTATTTAGGGCGTATCTGTATCGGACGCATCAAGTCAGGCACGATTAACGTCGGGCAGCAAATCGCCTTGTGTACCCGTGAAGGCACGGTGGAAAAGCACCGCATCGTCAAAGTGTTTACCTTTGAAGGGCTTAAGCGTATTGAAGCGGAAGTCGGCATCGCGGGCGACATCGTGGCGGTGGCAGGCATCAGCGAAGCGACCATCGGTGAGACCATTTGCCATGTCGAACATCCGAATCCACTGCCGTTGATCGACATTGAAGAGCCCACCTTGCAGATGACCTTTAGCATCAATACTAGCCCCTTGGCGGGTAAAGAAGGTAAGTTTGTCACCAGCCGTCAGTTGCGTGACCGTCTGTATCGTGAAATCCGCACCAACGTGGCGTTACGAGTCCTCGACGGTGACAGTGCCGATGCCTTTGTCGTTTCAGGACGTGGCGAGCTTCACTTGACGATTCTAATTGAAACCATGCGTCGTGAAGGTTACGAATTCCAAGTATCCAAACCTGAAGTTTTGGTGAAAGAAATCAATGGTGCCAAGCACGAGCCGTTTGAATCCGTGCTGTTGGATGTCCCTGAAGACTGTAGCGGCACCTGTATTGAACGCTTAAGCAGTCAACGCAAAGGCGAATTGCGTAACATGTACAGCGAAAATGGACGCACGACCCTTGAGTTCTTTGTGCCGTCTCGTGGATTGCTGGGTTTTCGCTCCGAATTTATCCGCATGACCAAAGGTGAAGGCATTATGAACGCTTCGTTTGCGAGTTACGAGCCATGGGCTGGTGAGATGAATCAAACCCGCAACGGCGCCATTATCGCCAACGAAGCGGGGGATGCGACGGCGTATTCCTTGAAAAAGTTGGAAGATCGTGGGCGTTTCTTTGTGAGTCCTCGTGAATATGTGTATCGTGGCATGATTATTGGCGAATACAACCGTCAAAGCGATTTAGCGGTGAATGTGGCGAAAGCCAAGCAGCTCACCAACATGCGTAGTGCGGGTGCCGATGTTATGGATGTGCTCCAAGTGCCGATTCCTGTGACCCTTGAGTTTGGCTTAGATTTCATTGCTCAAGACGAGTTGATGGAAGTCACACCCAAGAGCATTCGTTTGCGTAAGGCAAACTTGAACTTCAAAGGTTAATTTTAAAAAATTAAGCATTTAGAAAAGACGTTTTTCATCAAGAAAGGCGTCTTTTTCGACACACGAAATTCGATTTTCGACACACGAAACTGTGCTTTTTGACACACGAAACCCCTATTTCCGACACACAGAATAGGCATTTTTGACACACAAAACCCTCTTTTTTGACCCACAAAACTCGATTTCTGACACACGAAAGTCCATTTTCTGTCCACGAAAGTCGTCGGTTTGGACACCTCTATACCGTTTTCAAAGAGCCACTCTGTTTCAGTATGACACCTTTTCAAGCCGTCGCCTAGTGCGTAAAACCCACGTTTTGCTTCATCACCTTTCATCTTAAACAAAGCCTTGCGGTGCAAACGTGCTTACTATACAATGGGATTGTCTTTCATTACAGACTGATGTGAATCAGCCTAACCCTCAAGGTTTTTAACCATGCCCACCCAACAACGATCCCCCTTCACCCACGACGTTCTGCCCTTGCAAGAACGCAGCACCGCCAAAAAAGTTCGCAGCAAAGCGAAAAAAGGCGACACCCTCAACTGGGACGCCATTATCGCCGAAGAACGTCAAAAAAGCGCCTCCAAAGCAGGCAAAGCCGAAGCGTCTGTCAAAACGGCGAAATCCGCCAAAAGCGAAAAATCCAGCGATGCCACTGGCAAAAAGACGCATCAATTTAGCCAGTTTATGAAGCCCGCCAAACGCGTAAAGTCTAACTCTGAAAAGGCTCAATCCAGCACGTTTGAAGCGGATCGAGGGTCAGCGTCTAAAAAATCAAGCCCCCCTTCTCAATCCTTACGAGCCTCCAAACGCCCCGATGAAGTCGTCGCCCAAGAAGGCACACGGCTCAACAAGCTGATTGCCAACTTTTCGACCTATTCCCGTCGCCAAGCCGACGCGCTAATTGAAGCAGGCAAAGTCACGCTGAACGGCAAAAAAGTTACGGAATTGGGCTTGTTGATTGAAAAGCCCCAAAGCGTCCGCATTGAAGTCAAAGGCGAGTTGATCAAAACCCAGCAACGCATTCGCACCATTGTGATGAACAAGCCCAAGGACTGCATCACCACACGTTCTGATGAACGTGGGCGTCGCACCATTTACGACGTGTTGCCTGAAGACTTAAAAGGCTTGAAACCCATCGGACGCTTGGACCGTAACAGCACAGGCTTGCTATTGTTGACCAATGACGGCGACATGGTGAACTTGTTGACGCATCCAAAATATCACTTAACCAAAGTGTATCGGGTGGAGCTGGATCGTGCGGTGGAAAACCCTGAACGCTTGGCACAACGCTTCTTAGAAGGACTTTCCCTTGAAGGCGAAAAGCAGTTGGCTCAAGCGGTGGAAGTCTTTATGGTCAAACCCACGATTTGGGGCGTGAGCCTCAATTCGGGCATGTATCGCCAAGTACGACGCATGTTTGAAGCCTGCGGTTACGATGTGGTGGCACTCAAACGTATTGCGATTGGGGCGTTTCAGTTGTCGGGTCTAAAACCAGGGGAGCATCGTGAATTGCGTTATAACGATGTGCAATCCCTTAAAAATGGCGCGATGACCGCCTTTAAGCAGTCTGAAAAAGACAAGCGAGACGCCGCACGCATCGCCAAGTTGGCTGAAAAAGCGAAGAAGTCAGGCACGCCTTCCATTGAAGATCAAGTCACCAGCTACTTGAAGGACTTAGACCCCAGCGTGTGGATGGGAGCCTAATCTGTGAAGACGACGCTTGATTTTGCTTCCCCCACGACAGACGCCACCTTGCCTTCAACACTCACGGCAAAAGGCATTTTGCACGCCTTGGATTTGAGAACAACGGCGTCTCGTGTCGAGGTGTTGACCACGATTTTAAATAGCAAGACGCCTCTTAGCTTGGCGGATGTCGTGCAAGCCTTAGAAGACAAGGGCTTTGACCGAGCGACCTTGTATCGTAATTTGATGTATTTGGTGGAAATGAACGTGTGTGTGCGTCACCATTTTGGGGACAATGTGTGGCGGTTTACTTTGAATCCGCATGTGTTGGAAGATCCGTCTCATGCGTGTGAAGCCGTGCATTGCGAGGTGGGGCATCCGCATTCGGTGCATACGCATCATCCGCATTTTGTGTGCAGCTTGTGTCATCGGGTGGAATGCTATGAGGTGGCGGTGGATTTGTCGACCTTGTTGGGGGATGCCAAGAAGGCCGATTTACCCTTTATCGAAGAGCTGGTCTTGCGAGGCACTTGTGCCGCCTGCCGATGAAAAAGAGGGGCTTGACAAGTAAATGCCTTTATTTTAGAGTTTGTATAGTGTTTCACTTTTTTCTCTTTTGATTCCCCCCACCCAATAATGCAGAAAGGTTTTTCTCATGTTTGTTTCTCCCGCTTTTTCAACCCCCACCCGACCGATGACGTCGCCCCAGCCTTCGCCTTTTACCCCCCCCACTAACTTTAATAAAGTCACTTTAAGCGATTCACCTGCCCAGCAACAACGCCAAGGCGTGAGTTCTAAAACATTGGAGGCCCTGCAAAGAGGGTGGAGAGTTTTATTTGAAGAAATTAACGACTCACAATTATTGGGAGATATGCCTTTTTTCGGTGAGGGCTTTAATGTTAGCCTAAGAAGCCTTGTACTTCAGGGCAAGATTGCCACAGTATGGGGCTTGTATGATTATATACAAGGTTGCCACGACTTTCTTCACAATGGGGGTAAAGGAATTGGCAACGCCACCGATGAGTCCTCTCTATTGCGTTTTTTTGATGAGTGCGTTCCCCCGCAGGATGGCATTAAACCTGAAGACAGATATGCTCCTTTAAGCCAATTTAGAGAAGAAAGAAAAAACGAAGGATTTCGTTCCCTAGATTTAGCTGAGGGGTTTGAGACTCTTTCTTCTCAGGTAAAGGCGACACTTGAAGATTTAACTACACAGCAAAAAGCCCTCCTTGAATAAAACTAAAAGCAACTTAAACGCATGGGTTCGCGCTAAAAGTGCTCGCCTTTTTTCGTGTTTTTAGTATGATGAAGCTATGACACACTCACACACGCTTGCCCCCAAGCGTGCACGAGGCAAAAGAGGGCGAGGCGCCGCAGGAAAAAACCCCTGTATTTGGTCTATTAAAACGCAACGGCAATGTACATGTTGAGAGTGTTCAAAACTGTTCTAAAAGTGCTTTAATGCCTATTATACAAGGTAAAATACTAGAAGGCAGTACCATTCATACAGACGGCTGGAAAGCCTATGATGGACTCATTTTAAATGGCTATGATCACTACCGTGTTTTTCATAGCCAAAATGAATTTGCTCGTGGGAAATGCCATGTTAATGGTATTGAAAGTTTTTGGAGTTTTGCAAAAAATTCAATGGATTAAGTGACCAAGCGTTCTATTTGCATTTGAAAGAATGTAAATGGCGATTTAATTTGAGATCTCAAAATATCTATGCTATTCTGCTAAAAGATTTGAGGAAAACTCCTCTCTCAAGTTTACCAGCCCCAAGATTTATTGCTGTAAATTAAAATAAGCCGCTTGCGTGGCTGCAACCCCCGCAATGGTCGATGCCCCATTCGGACGAGGCGTCAAGCGTGCCAGTTCATCAATCGTCAATTGAGTCGACGCCGAACTCGGATCGTTCGCCTTAAAAATGCCGTCAGGATCAATGAGAATAGGCAATGTGGTATGCCCGTTCACTTCAGTGGCATTCCCTGCGGAAGGGGCAAAAAAGCCATTGGTACCAACACGATCTCCTGTGGAAAAGCTTTGAACGGCAACGGTTCCCCCACTGTTAAGTCGGTAGCAGGTAAAAGGCCCCCCGCAAGTTAACGGGGTATTGGGAGCAAACCCATTGATTGTAACCGCTGGCGTGCCAGCAATATCAATAACATCCGTGACATCTAGGTTTTGCATGATTTGGGTAATATGGGTGTCCGTTGTAATCCAACCGCCTGAAGACACAAAACGGGTGTTGGCTTTTTGAATATCGTAAATCGTGGCTTGTACGACTTTGTTGGCACCTGTGGCTCGCATGTCATCCATTGCTCGAACAACCACACCCATTAACAGGCTTAAGAAGGCAATGATACTTAAACTCACTAGTATTTCGACTAATGTTAGGGCTTGCTGGCGTTCTTTGAAGAAAGTTTGTGGCATGAGAGAAATATCCTTTTAGTCGATACATTATGTCACGTATCGAACGTTTGCCCCTCTTTCTTCAACGCCATTAAAAATTGTTACAGAATATTATCAAATAGCTCAATCTCTAATTTTCTAAACGGTTCCATGTCATTCTGCACGTTTTGCAGAATCTCCATAAAGGGTTCTGAGTGGTGTCGGTCAAGATTCTGCGACTACGCGCAGAATGACAAGATTATATCGTCCCTCATGCAAAAAACTCTAAAAATGACTATAACTAGGGCGATGATAAGGCGTGATACCCAAGCGTTTAATGGCTTCACGATGCTTTGCCGTGGCATAGCCCATATTGCTTGCCCAGCCGTAATCCGAAAAATCGTCCGCCACCGAACGCACCCACCCGTCCCGATGCTCTTTGGCGACAATCGATGCCATGGCGATTAAGGCACTTTGAGCGTCCCCTTTGACAATCGGGCTTTGCTGATTCCACTCAATCGTGGGAATGCGGTCTCGCCCGTCCATTAAATAATGACAGTGGAGCATTTCCTCTTCTTTTAGGTGAGAAAAAAGTTCGTCAATCGCACGTTGCACGGCACGCATTGAAGCCCCTATGATATTATGCTCAGCGATTTCTTCAGGCGTGGCTTGCCCAATACCGACATGACACAGATCTAAAATAGCAGGCAACAAGGCTTCACGTTGTTTAGCCGTGAGCTTTTTAGAATCATTGATGCCGATTAACGAGTGAAGGGTTTCTGTATTTTGAATGTTGGACTTCCATGCCACAGCAGATGCCACCACATCTCCAATAAGGCTACCTCGCCCGACTTCATCGCACCCAATCAACACGGTATTTGACGCCAATTCCTGACGTAAAGCTTCGTCAAAGGCGAGCATCCGCTTTAAGCGGGCTTCGGTGGATTCCTTTGTGTTAAGGGAGCTTTCCTTAGTGAGCAGGCGGGACTTCAAAGCAGAGTCCTCCCAATTGCCCTTGCCTTACATCCACAATCAAACGATGGGCGGCGCGTTGCACATCAGCCACACCGCCTTTTTGAAGAAGGTTGCTTAAGGTAGCGATACGTTCAAGGCTCCAAGCATTTTGGGCGTCTTCTGCAGAAGGAGCGCCGTATTTTTGACGAAGTAAATGCGGATAATGCTCGTCAAAATATCCCAAGCAAAATCGAGCAATTTCTTCATCATCAAAGCTTTTTTCGCCAATGGAAGACACCAATGCCAACCAATGGGCATCTTCTTGACGGTCCAATTTCGGCGGCAAAATACCAGGGCTGTCGAGCAATTCCACTTGCGGATGCACCCTAACCCACTGCGTTTGCCGTGTGACGCCTGCTTTATGCCCTGTATGCACCTTTTTCTTGCCGATTAACCCGTTAATCAAGCTGGATTTACCCACATTCGGCATGCCCATAATCATGGTGCGAATGGGGCGAGGTTTTAAGCCTTTGGCGACCCAACGGGCTTGAGCGACCGCACCTTCGGCTAAAATGGCGTGGATGATCGCCTTTTTGGCGTGAGCATCTCGTTGGGCATCCACCGTTAACACCTGTTCGCCCAAGTCTTTAAAGTAATCCATCCACGCATCTAGCAGGCTAGGGTCAGCGAGGTCTCGCTTGTTGAGTACGGTGACCAAAGGCTTTTGGCGATCTACCACACGCTGGCGAATATCAGGGTGACGACTCATCAACGGCATACGAGCATCTAGGACTTCCACGACGACATCCACCGTTTGCAGATGCTGGTTGAATTCTCTGTCCCATTTGGCCATGTGACCGGGGTACCAATGGAGTTGAAACTCTTGTTCTTGGGGGAGATTGTTGATCATCGTGTTTCTTTTTTCTTTTGTGAGTGAGTCCCTAGTTTAACATAAACAGGAAACCGCCTTGCAATGCTAGGGGTTTCAAAATCCAAAAACGTGGGGTTTAAGCACTAGGCAAGCAGGCAAAAAGCCGTCATACTGAAAAAGAGTAGCTCCTTGAAAAACGCATCGAAAAGACCGAAACCTCTTGACTTTTGTGGGCAAAAAAAACCACTTTCGTGGACAGAAATCGGACTTTCGTGGTCAGAAAACAGACTTTCGTGGCCAGAAAACCGACTTTCGTGGGTCGAAAAACCGACTTTTGTGGCCAAAAAACGGACTTTCGTGGTCAGAAAACGGACTTTCGTGGCCAAAAATCGGACTTTCATGGGTCAAAAATCGGACTTTCATGGGTCAAAAATCGGACTTTTGTGGGTCGAAAAAGCACGCCACTAAGCAGTTTCTTCGGCGAAATACGTATTCCAAATATCATCGGCGGCTTGAGCGGTTTCAGACTTTTGCATAATGAGTTCCACCGCTTGAGCCGTCAACGCCTCAATCGAAGCGAAGGCATCCAAACGATGCACACGGGTCGGTTCCCGTTGAGCCAAGGCTAAAAACCCTTGACGCACTTTTTCCTGAAACGCCGTGCCTTCTAGCTCTAGACGGTCTTGATTGCCACGAGCCTTCACCCGTTTGGCGAGTTTTTTCACATCGCCGTCAAATAATAGCGTCAAGTGAGGGTGCAAATCACCGCAAGCAAAGCGATTCAACTGCAAAATGAGATCCGCCTCAATCCCACGAGCCGCCCCTTGATACGCAATCGAAGAGTCCACAAAGCGGTCACACAAGACAATCGCCCCTCGATCCAACGCAGGCGTTAGCACTTCTTCCACATGCTGAGCGCGATCCGCCATGTACAAGAGCAATTCGCTCATCGATGCCATAGGGGTATCACCGTCGGCTTGGGGGGTGAGTAGCAAGCTGCGAATGGCTTGCCCGATTTTAGTGCCACCAGGGTTGCGGGTTTGCAGGATTTCTTTGTCGGGGTAGTGCAGGCGTAAGGCATCGGCAACGGCTTGCCACTGGGTGCTTTTACCGCAACCATCAACGCCTTCAAAGGTGACGAATAGTCCATTGCTCATCTGATTTGTCCTCCACAGCTCTCACATTTTTAAAATGTAGCATAAGCAAAAGAAAACGTCCAATATCTAAGGCTCATCGATGCCCCCTGCATGCCACGGATGGCACTTGCCGAGGCGTTTGAGGGTCATCCACACGCCTTTTAATACGCCATGACGCTCTAACGCAAGCAAAGCGTATTGTGAACAGGTCGGCGTAAAACGACAGGCATGAGGCAAAAAGGGGCTAATTCCCCACTGATACAATTTAATCAGCCCTTGCAAGCCCTTACGAAGCATCAGATGCCCCTTTGACCTGCTCGACCTGCTCAAGCTTGGTCGGACTCCATTCGGCTAAACGCTTAAAATGCTTGGGTGTAAACGCATGACGCATCCGTTCTAGGACATCTGCTTCCGCTACCTTCACCGCAACAGGACGAAAGACCACCGCAAGCGAAGCCACGCTCTTCCAGTCATAGCGGTCGTCTTGCCAGAGGCGTTGACGCATCCATTCCCGCACGATGCGTTTGAGTCGGTTTCGTTTGACGGCTCGTTTATGCACTTTTTTAGACACCACAAAGCCAATACGTGGGCGGTAAGCGGGGTCTTCAAGGGCGTTGAGGCGTGCGGTTTCATGCCAATGGGGCAAGGCCATAATCACAAAGAAGGGACAGGCATAATAACGCATCCCTTCTTTTAAGGTTTTATTGAAGAACCAAGACGCTTGTAAACGAAATCGTTTGGGAAACATGAATTAAATTCTCTTCAATATCATAGAGGAAGGGATTTTCGTTTCTAGCTATAGCTGGTCGTCGTCAGAGACCTTTGCTCCGCCAAAGGTCTCCAACACCTCTAAAGGCGGTTTAAGGAGGGGGAAGAGAAGGAAATTGTTGCGGCTCTCCTTCTCTTCCCCCTCCTTAAAAATCCTCCCCCTTCTCATCCTTTTCGCTTGCTCCACTTTTTCCTGTGAGACGTCCGCAAAATCGCTCGGGGATTCGCAGTGCGCTCACCCGCTCGGATTTAGTGCTTGGACGCCTGCTTATGCAACGAATCCATGTCTTACAAAAAGGTTTTATATTGAGATAGAACTAGGGGAGCTAATTAAGTAAGTAGACGATAGGCTATTCTAGGAGCCTAGATTTTTTTGTGCGGGCGTGTACATAAACGTACATAACTAAACAAAAAAATCGTAGCGACAACGAAGAGACATCGTATCCTTGCTTAATTTAGATAGAAACGAGTTTATGACGCCCCTTAGCACGACGACGGTTGAGGACGTTGCGTCCACCAACAGTAGCTTTACGAGCGAAGAATCCTGAACGACGGGCTTTTTTAAGTTTTGTTCCACCTAAGGTACGTTGCATGTGAAATGCCTCCAATTATATAGGTTTGCTATTTTGATTTTGCAGGGGATCTTCATGAAGATGCTTTTAAAAAACGTCACGATTTAACATCATAAAAACCCTATGTATGATACTATACTCAGAAAATAAAGAAAGTTCAAGCAATTTTTCCTTTAATGTAACAATCTTCCCTTGAAAAAGATACGTACTTGAGTTTCATAGAACTTCTCTATTACAATACATAGGCATCAGTGAGTGATTATAAAGGGAAAGGTGTGGAATTGATGAGTGTGAGTCCACCAACATGGAAAGCTCGGTACAATAGTTCAAAAAAGGCGAGTCCTCAAAGTTCAACAGGTAAAGGACTTTCGCTTCAAGGCACCCTGCAGGAGGCTTTGAATCATGTGCGTTTAGAGGTGGGTGCGAATCCCGAACCAGAAGCCCCCGCCGAAATGCCCACCGTCAGCAAAGAAGCCTTGCCCATCCCTCAAACGACTTCTGCATCGCCCTATGCCGACTTGTGGCAAGGCGTTCAGCAACTTTTGAGCGAATCGCTTTCGCCTCCGAGCTTTCAAACATGGATACGCCCTTTAAGCCTTGATGAGGTGGATTTTAACACCGACGGCACCGCGTCCGTCCGTATTTTGGCAGGCTCTGATTTTACGCGGGGCTACGTCAAAAACCACTATAATGCGATGATGCAAAAAGCCTTTCAAGCCCTGTTGGGTGTGAAAGAGGTCGTTATTGCTTGGGAACTGGCGGATCTCCCTGCTGAAGCTTTCCCCACGCCACACATTCAAGAACGTGCCAATCAGATTGCCGATTGCGTTCTTGAGCAAGACGCCAAACTCAAGCAAGCCGAAGCCTCTCAACCATGGACGCCTCGCACGCTGGCGAGTGGCTTGCAACCTCGCTACACCTTTGAACAATTTGTGGTCGGACCTTTTAATCACTTTGCTCATGCCGCAGCCCTTGCCATTGCGGAACAACCGGGTATTGCCTACAATCCCTTCTTTATTCATGGTTCGGTGGGTTTAGGCAAAACGCACTTGATTCAAGCCATTGGGCATTATGTCTTGCGTCATCATCCGAATTTAACGGTGCGTTATGTGACCACGGAAACCTTTACCAACGATTTGATTCAATCGATTGCCACCAAAAAAATGAATGAGTTCCGAGACAAATACCGCAAAATCGATATTTTGATTGTGGATGACATCCAGTTTTTGGAAGGAAAAGAAAAGACGCAAGAAGAGATCTTTCACACCTTTAATGCTTTGCATGGGCTTTCCAAACAAGTTATTTTAAGTAGTGACAGACCCCCTAAAGCCCTCGCACGGCTTGAAGAACGCCTCGTGAGTCGCTTTGAATGGGGCTTAATTGTGGATATTCAGCTCCCTGATTTGGAAGCCCGCAAAGCCATTTTACGCAAAAAAGCGGAACGTGAAGGCATGACCCTGCGTTTTCACTTGGACGATGAGGTGATGACCTATCTCGCTGAGCAGTCCCCCCACAATATTCGAGAATTGGAAGGGCATTTCAACAAGTTGGCGGCTGTCTGTATGCTGGAAGACAAGCCCTTTAGCATGAGTACGGTGGAAGCCTTGTTTGGCAAACCTCAAAACAGCAAACGTCTTGATGAACACGTGATTTTAGAGCTGGTGCATCAGATCACAGGCATCACGGTGAAGGAGCTGAAAGGGATGCATCGGGCAAAAGATGTGGCTCATGCTAGGCATTTGGCGATTTATGCGTGTCGTGAATTGCTGGATTTAAGCTTCCCCAAGCTCGGCAAAATATTTGGCAGGCAACATAGCACGATTTTATATAGCTACGAAAAGCTCAAAGAGCAAATCAAGCAAAACAGTCTGCTTAAAAAAGAAGTCGACCATCTATTGCAGAAGTGCCAAAACCAGTGCTACTAGATGAAACCCCCAAGCGATTCACCCCTCAGTGGATGCAAATTCTGAACCTCACCCCCGATTCTTTCAGTGACGGTGGGCGAATTCTCACCCCTGAAGCCTTCTTCCATCACGCCCAAGACGCCCTAAACGCTGGGGCCACATACGTGGATATTGGCGCGGAATCCAGTCGCCCCAACGCGGTAGAAATTTCAGCCAGCGTGGAGCGAGAGCGTCTACAGCCTTATGTAGAAGCCCTTCACGACTTGCGTAAGGCCTTTACGCACGCGCGCGTGAGCATCGACACGGTGAAGCCGTCGGTGGCTGGTTGGGCATTAGAAACAGGCTTTGCGGATCTTGTAAATGACGTCAGTGGTGGCACCTTTAAAGAAGTGGGGGAATCTGCTTCAATGTTTGATGTGGTGGCAGAACATGCCTGCCCCTATGTGTTGATGCATCGACGAGGCACGCCCGAAACCATGGACAGCTTAGCCATTTATGAGGACGTCGTGGCAGACGTGACGCAAGAACTTCAAAGGCAAATCGAGCAAGCCCTTGCCGTTGGTGTAAAGCCGTCTCAATTCATCGTGGATGTAGGTATCGGTTTTGCCAAAACGCAGAAACAGAGCCTTTCTTTACTTCGTGCCTTGCCTGCTATTAAGCAGGCGATGGGGGGCTTGCCGATGCTTTTGGGGGTGTCTCGTAAGCGGGTGACGTCTGGAGGGGGGCGATTGGGGGTGCATCAACGAGAGGCGACAACAGCGGTGTTGCATCAGTGGGTGAGCCGTGAACATCCAGCAGGTACCGTGGATATTTTCCGTGTCCATGATGTCCTTCAACAAAAGGCGGCGTGGGATTTATTCGTTGATATAGTGTTCGAAAATACTAAAAACCCACTATCGAACACTATGTATTAGGAAGTTCTTCCAACACCCCCAAAGAAAATAAGGCTTCTTTGGCGGCTTCTTGTTGAGCCGCCTTCTTATTTTTCCCCATCCCACGACCCAAAAGTTCCCCGTTGATGCTCACCCCAATTTCAAAAACACGGTTATGAGACGGCCCTGATTCGCTCAACGTATGATAATCAGGCAAGCCCAAGCCTTCGCCCTGCGAATATTCTTGCAAGACGGCTTTGAAGTTGTCTTTCGTTTTGTTAAGATCCACTTCGGTGATCAGTTCCACCATTAAGTCGTCTAATAAGCGTTGAATATCTGGCATCTTGCCGTCTAAAAATAAGGCACCCAACAAGGCTTCAAAGGCACACGCCAAACTTGAGGTCTTTTCAGCCCCCCCACTTCGACGCTCACTGGCTCCAAACACCATGTAGTCCCCCAGTTGAAGTTCTCTGGCGAGTTCAGCGAGTGTGGCGTCACTTACAATGACGGCACGGATTTTGGTTAAGTCCCCTTCACGATACTCAGGGAAACGGTCAAACAATATCTGACTGATGCACAATTTTAAAACGGCATCGCCCAAGAACTCCAGACGTTCGTAATTGTCCGAATCAGCGGACTTATTTTCATACGTAAACGAACTATGCGTCAAGGCTTGATGATACAAGCCATGTTGGGTCGTGGGACTCAAGCCCAGTAGGCTCAATAATTGATCAATTTCATATTGTCTTTCTTGAGAACAGGTAAAAGCCGTCGATGTCATATAAAATACCGTCTTCCTTCAACGCATTAAAATCGAATGTTAAATTCCAGTAACTTCTGCCCAAAGGTCACCAATTCTTTCCAAATGCCTTCGTGATGCACCACCCAATGGATGTAGTAATACGCCATGGGAATGGAAAAAATATAGCTGTCCATACGATCTAAAAAACCGCCATGCCCACCTAGTAAAAAGCCTGAATCCTTGATTCCCGCTTCTCGCTTGAGCTTGGATTCCACTAAATCCCCAAGAGCCGCAGAAATAATGACCAAGGTTGTCATAATAAAGGCGTGTTGTAGCGAAAAGCCAATAAAATAGGCATACGCCAAACCAACGAATACGCCTGTAGCAAGCCCCCCTAATGCCCCTTCTTGGGTCTTTTTAGGACTCAGTTCAGGGTACAGTAAATGCCGACCTAATGCTTTACCAAAATAATACGCCCCTACATCAGACGCGATAATCACCAAAAGCACCCATACTATGTAGTACAAGCCATCTTGTTGCAGAAGTGCTTCGCCCGCCACGACACCTTCACCCCTTAATAAGAGCGTATGCACAGGCAAAACGCCCAAGTAAAACAGGGTGAACAAGGTCGCACTTAAGTCCACAAAGGTGCGACGAGGCTGGTGAAAGAGCCATTGAAAAGAAGCGACCGTGGTAGCCAGCATCATGACTGCCCACATCCAACCAAACTTGTTAGGAGCCTGTGCCAACAACACAAAACACGCCAAGGACGTATAATAAATCGTGGGGGACACAAAGACTTTTTGCGATTTTAAGAGGGTTTTGAGTTCTTGAAAGGCAAAGCTCATCGCCACAAAAAAGCCAACACTTAAAAACCAGCCCCCAAAAGCGACCAACATCACAAAAAACGCACCCAGCAATAGCCCCATTTTGACGCGCCCTTTTTTAGACGTCGAAGGTTTTGGGGTGGTTTCTGCTACTTGAATGGAATCGTCGTTGGGGGTGAGTATGCCCTAGATTTCCATAATTTCGGCTTCTTTGGCGACCACGATTTGATCGATTTCTTTAATGAAGCTGTCGGTTTTCTTTTGAATGCTGTCTTGATGCCCACGGATTTCGTCTTCAGAGATGCCATCCGTTTTTTCAAGCTTTTTCAGCTCATCCATAGCATCACGACGCACATTGCGAATGGCGACTTTGCCGTCTTCGCCCACTTTGCTAACGGTTTTGCAGGTTTCTTTACGGCGTTCAGCAGACATGGGCGGTGTTGAAATGCGAATCACGGCACCGTCATTGTTTGGTGTTAAGCCTAAGTCGGATTTGGCAATGGCTTTTTCGATGTCGGCGAGGATGCCTTTGTCATAAGGTTGAATCACAATGGTAACACCATCTGACACGGACACGTTGGCGGTTTGACGCACAGGGGTGGGGGTGCCGTAATAGTCGACCATGACACGGTCGAGCAAGCTAGGGTTGGCACGACCTGAACGCAGGGTGGCGAGTTCGTTTTGGGTGGCGGCAATGGCTTTTTTCATGCGGTCTTGAGCATTGGCAATAATTTCAGAGGCGGACATAGGGGGCTTCCTTTTCACAGGGGGTAAGATGTTAAACTATGGTACTATCTTAACATAAAGTTTTTAAACATTAACCTAAGTTTTTTAAATACGACTACTTTGAGCATTTATTGTCGTGCTAAATTTTTTAGTGTATAATTATTTCTTTATTTACTTGGTGAGGTAGATTATATGTTTACACTTTCTATAAGAAATAACATTGTTTTTTTAGTCGCTTTTGCTTTTTTACTTCATGGGACTGTAGCTTGGGCGATTAGCACTGAAGAATTTATAATGAATTCTTGGATGGGGAGACCACAAGAAGAGCTTGTTAGAGCATGGGGAAGACCCTCTAACTCACAAATTATTCCTGGTTCTGAAACACATTGGATAGAGTATTCCAATCAATCCAGTATTTATGTCCCCCCTACAAGTTATACTAATACAAAGGGTTCCTTAAATACTTATTCAAACTCTTATGGGAATACGTATGGCTATTTAAATAGCTCTTCTGTCACAAATACCTATGGAGGCTATTATCAAAACTATAGTTGTAATGTAAACTTTGGAGTCGACTCTTCCACACTTGAAATCACCACATGGTCGTATCGTGGGAATATGTGTAAAAAATGGTATGTTTATCCTGCTCATATTTCTATTACTACTTTAAATGATCTCAAATCAACTAAAAAAGAAGTGTTTGCTTTTCAAGAAAAAATCGACAGGTCCCAATGTAAGGTCATGAAACTAAGAAAAGATACCAATGCCTATAAAGTAGGTTTGAGAAATAATGATATTATTATTAAATCGAAAACGATTAACAATGATACTAAAGTAGAGATTCAACGTAAGAAACATTTCTTTACTAAACAGTTAATTACAAATACTTACTTGTTTGCCCCGACCTATCATTCCGTGGCGTATGAACTTTTAAGCAAACGGCAACGAAAACAATTCGGTGTCGTGGATTAAAGGCAATGCCGTTTTCATGTTCAAAGAGAGAGCCTGCTTCGGGAGGCTATCTCTTTGGTTAGAGTTTTAAAAATCTCCCTGTCCCCTCTCCTAATTTTAGGAGAGGGAAGAGAACGTCGCTAGACGTTCGAGGGTGAGGTTAAACCCGAGACTCCGTTTGTGAGTTTAACCGCCCCCTAACCTGTCGAAGCTAA
>JBEISK010000055.1:0-8345 GCA_040375445.1 Gammaproteobacteria bacterium
CCCATGCCGTAGCCGCCCATGCCGTAGCCGCCCATGCCGTAGCCGCCCATGCCGTAGCCGCCCATGCCGTAGCCGCCCATGCCGTAGCCGCCCATGCCGTAGCCGCCCATGCCGTAGCCACCCATGCCGTAGCCACCCATGCCGTAGCCACTCGCCATGAGGGGATCCATAATACCAGAACCCATTCCACACATGCCATAGCCGCCCATCATCATAGGATTCATCATGCCCGAACTATAACCGTTGAGCATAAAAGGGTTCATCATTAAAGAAGACATAAGAGCACCTATTATTGAATCTTTTTATTTTTCTTCATTATTGCATACGACAGGCCGTTATGTGTAATGGACTTATCTTTATAAAACGGGATGAATCTTTTTTTGGAACCCTTTTCAAAGAAAGTCAAGAAAAAAATTCAAAACTGTAACATCACAATGAGGTATTTTTACACCATTTTTTAAAATTTAGCCTATACTAGTAGTATAGTTAAATAAATTATATGAGATGATGAAGGAGTCCAATATTTATGTCACTCGCCGAAACCGAAATCAATTCAAAAGCCCCCCTCCAAAACTTAGAGAAAGTTAAGCTTGTGGAACATCAATTTGAACCGCTTCTGGTTGAAAACAAAAGTCGCTTTGTGCTTTTTCCCATTAAACATGACGCCGTTTGGAATATGTACAAACAAGCTGAAGCCTCCTTTTGGACGGCTGAAGAAGTCGATCTTTCTGAAGATATGGATCATTGGAAGAACCTCAATAATGATGAGCGTCACTTTATTTCGCACATCTTAGCGTTTTTTGCTGCCAGTGACGGCATTGTTAACGAAAACTTGGCACAGCGTTTTGCCACAGAAGTACAGATTCCTGAAGCACGTTGCTTTTACGGTTTTCAAATCGCCATGGAAAATGTACATTCTGAAATGTATTCTCTTTTGATTGACACGTACATTCAAGACAGTTATGAAAAAAACCGTCTATTCAATGCCCTTGAAACCGTTCCTTGTGTCAAAACCAAAGCGGATTGGGCCTTGAGGTGGATTAATAATTCAGACAGTTTTGCTGAGCGTTTGGTTGGTTTTGCTTGTGTGGAAGGCATTTTCTTTTCATCGAGCTTTTGTTCGATTTACTGGTTGAAAAAGCGTGGCCTTATGCCTGGTTTGACCTTTAGTAATGAGTTGATTGCTCGAGATGAAGGCATGCACACCGATTTTGCTTGCTTATTATATAGTATGTTGAAAAATAAGTTGTCGCCAGAACGCGTTCGCCAAATTGTGACTGAAGCCGTTTCGATCGAAAAAGAGTTCGTCACTGATGCGATACCTGTTGAACTCATTGGCATGAACAGCCGTTTGATGTGTCAGTATGTTGAGTTTGTGGCAGACCGATTACTGGGTGAACTTGGTCAGGCGAAAGTCTTTGGCTCGACCAACCCCTTTGCCTTTATGGAACATATTTCGCTTCAAAATAAGACAAACTTCTTTGAAGCCCGTGTAGGGGCTTACCAAAAAGCAGGTGTGATGAATAAATCCACTGATGAACGTAGCTTTTCGCTGGACGCTGATTTTTAAGGCCTTAAAAAAGAGGGTTGAATCAAGCGGTTCTGTCTTTAACGGCTGAAAATCGCTAGGGTTTGGGGATCTTAACGTGTCCTAATCGCTTTTGCACCTAGTCCATAAAGGACCTGCATTGCTATGGCGAATAAGTCTAAGCCTACGGAACCTGTCGTCGATGTTGGCATATATTCTGCCGCTGCTATAGCCATATGGGTGGCGGTATTTTGCATTTTTCGGGTTTTATGAATTATCCCTTGCTTCAGTTCTTTGACAGTTTCGGGTACATGTTCTGCCACCACATCAATTACCTCACCAGCAGACGCGTTTGCTCTAGGCTTCCATTCGCCTGTTAGTGGGTCATATCCTGTTTGCTCCCAAGCATTTGCGATCCATTCTAAAATTGGATTAGACATTTTAGTGTCATTGTTTGGAATAACGTTTTCCCCCTGAGATGTCGGAGCTGATATTGAAGGAGAAACTTCAACTTCTGGTGTTTGCACACTCAACGACGACGCATTACTTGGAGGTGTCACTAATCTACCCAGTGTGGTGTAATGAAACATGAGTAGATATTGTTCAAGCCAATTAAAGGCTCTTTCTTGACGATTCATACCTGCTTGAAATGGTTTGTGAACTACTTCGTTTGTGACATGAACTATCGCCGAACCTGTCGTTTCTGCCCCCTCTTTTAGCTTTCCTAAGCCTGTTTGCAAGCTATTTCCCAACGCTTCTGTGGCTTTTTTTACCATGTTTTTTTCTGGCACAGGGACTTCTTCCACCACCTCAAACAACACAGGCGTGGGTGGAATAGATGGAGGAGCAGGCTTAGACGCTTCCCCAAACAAAAAAGTCTTAATTTTTTGACCCACCAGCATATAAAGCCCTGTAAGCCCAACCAGCCCTCCGCCTAGTACGGCAATCGCCTTGGTGGGAGAAAATGTTTTTTGATTTTTGGCTTGAGGCTTGGCTTTTGTATCTTTTTCGTTACGCAAATCCTGCCTCGACGCGACAGGAGCCAAGGCACGTTTTTTCTCGTAAACTTGGGCATACAAGCTGGATTGTTGAGAAAGAGACGGTTTCATGCAAAATCCCTTAAAATAGTCTATACTATAAATAAAACGGCTCCAAGCATTTTTTGGAACCTTTTGCGAGCTTTCATATAGCCGTCTGTAGCGTTTTTATACAGTTGACTATAAATGTAACCGTTCAACCATTCCCTTAAGTTTGACGTTCTTTCAACCGAACTACAAAAAAAGCGGATGTAATAGAAGGAAACGCCCATGTCTAGGTTTATCTCAAGTAAAGCAACCGCCTTTACACTTGCTGAAATACTGGTATCTTTGTCCGTACTAGGGTTAATTGTCGCCTTTGCGGTCCCTCAGATCTTACACGCAACGAATGAAGCCAGCATGCGGACCTCCTACAAAACAACTATTGAAACCGTTCAGAAAATTGTTTCTAATGGCATGCTCAACGCCGATTTTAACGAATTGACGAATTTTGAAGTGGCCACCTCAACGGATGGATTAACCGCTTATGTTGGACGTCAAATTAACGCCACGGCTTGTGAAGACGGTAACGCTACCAATCCCAATTGCCAAATGCTTTGGGGCACTGGGGCAGCGGTACCCACGGCGGTGGCAGGCACTTCGGCTCGGTGGATTTTACCGTCTGGGGCAAGATTGTGGATCCCTGCAGCGTTAGGGGCAAACGGCTTGCTTCGCTTTAGAATTGATGCTCGTCCAGATGGGGTTTCCACCAATGACGCAACCAGTCCTGATTTGCCAGACCTCTTGGAATTGACCTGTAATTTGAATGATGCCACCGTGACCTTTTTGGGGAATCCTTTAAGACCAGGGGAATGCAAGCCGAGTGATGCCAACAATCAAGCGATTTTTGACGCCATTTATTTGCGTTAGTTAGATACTCCTCATTCTTTTAAGTGGTATGAAACGTCGTTGCATTCTGAGGGGGTTTATAGGATTATAAGGCTACTTTAGTTTTCGTAATCCACAAAGAAAGCCTCCATCATGACAAAACAACGCCGCGCCTTCATCTTGGTTATCGATGCCCTAGGGGTGGGTGCCATGCCTGATGCCCCCGACTACAACGACAGCCTGACAGCCAACACACTCGCCAACATTGATGCGAATGTGCCAAGTCTGAACCTACCCACTTTAGAAGCCTTGGGCTTGGGGCATATTTTGCCGTTAACGCACGTCAAAGCGATGGAAACCCCTTTGGCGACGGTGACTAAGTTAGCGGAACGTTCTAAAGGTAAAGACACGACAACAGGGCATTGGGAAATGGCAGGCATCGTGCTTGAAACGGCGTTCCCCACCTATCCCGATGGCTTTCGGGATGAACTCGTGCAAGCGTTTATTCAGCAAACAGGGTGTCAACAGATTCTAGGTAATAAACCCGCCAGTGGCACGAAAATTTTGGAAGAACTGGGTGAACAGCACCTTGAAACAGGCTTCCCGATCGTATACACCAGTGCGGACAGTGTTTGGCAGATTGCCTGCCATGTGGACAAAGTCCCCCTTGAAACGCTTTACCAGTGGTGTGAAATCGCTCGTGAGATTTTAAGGGGCGATGATGAACTCTCTCGAGTCATTGCACGACCCTTTGAAGGCGAGGTCGGTGCGTTTCGGCGGATTGGTTCTGCTCGGCATGACTATGCCGTGGAACCGCCTCGTGCAGGGAACTACTTGTGTGCGGTGGAAAACGCAGGCGGTCAAGTGATTGGCATCGGCAAGATTCACGATATTTTTTGTGGCGTGGGCATCACCCATAGCCTTAAAAGTCGAGACAACGCCCACGGTCAAGCCTTGATGCAAGATCTCGTCGAAGGCAAGACGGATCTGCCTGCTTATGCTTTGGGGACGTCGAGCTTTGAGGAGAACGCTCCGCAGTTGATTTTTAACAACTTGGTGGAAACGGATATGAATTACGGGCATCGACGGGATGTGTTGGGTTATGCTCAGGCTTTAGAAGCCATTGATGTTCAGCTCAAGCCTTTCGTTGAAGCCATGACCGCAGACGACATGCTTGTGATTACAGGCGATCACGGATGCGACCCGACGGCTCCGGGGAGCGATCACACTCGAGAGTATGTGCCGTACGTGGCATACAGCCCCAGCTTAGCAGGCGGTGTGCTTGGCACGCTCGACGGTTTTCACCATGTGGGCAAGGTGTGCTTGGATTGGTTGGGGGTTGACTTGCCTGTTGTGAAATAGTGGTTGACAGTATTTTTTGACGTCCTATCATTGTATTTGTAAATGTTTTTGAGTTTTTTATACGGCTTTAGATTTTTAGAATCTCTGGCGGTTTTCGTTATTTTTTATCTTGGAGAAGAACCCATGTTTCAAATCAATAGAGGGGCTTTACCCCCTAGTTCGCAACGAAGTGGTGCGAATATTCTTTTGTTAACCAATGCTCCTGAAAAACATATTGACCTTACCTCTGCAGGAAAGCAGTTAGGACACCATATTCATGTAGTCGTACCCAAAAGTCTTAAATTACTATCACCGATTCAATTAGAACATAGACTATCTGAAATAAGAGATATGGCTGAGGTTGTCATTCCCTATTCTAAAAAACCTTTCAGTCTCAAGATTTTAAAAAAGTTGGAAGAACGTAAGATGCCTTCTTTAAATTCGAGTGGAGCTATAATTCAAGCTTCCAATCAACTGAAAACACTAAAAGCATTTTCTAAGGCAGGAATACCTATTCCGAAGACGGCTATTATAACAAATAAGAAATATGATAATACAGGTCAACTTATTGGTGTGTCAAAAGTACAGGATGCCATTGATCATGTGGGACTCCCTTGCGTATTTAAGGGTTTAGAAGGTAGTGGTGGGGATGAAGTATTTTTCCCAGAAGATACAAAAAAACTAAAATATTACATTAAACAGTATCAATCAAAAAATAAATCCTTTTTAATCCAAGAGCTTATTAAAGGGGCGGTTGATCACAAAAACAGAGGACGTGATGTTCGTGCATTGATATTATCGGGAAATTTTCTTGTCGCAATGTTACGTCAAGCCAAGAAAGAGGGTGAACGTCGTGCTAATCTTAAAAAAGGCGGGGAAGGATTTCCTTTTAGCTTAACAGAAACTGAACAGAGCCTTGCTGAAAAAGCAACAAAGTCACTTGGGCTTAATTGGGCAGGTATTGATATGTTGCCCACAGATGACCCAACAAATCCCTTTATTTTTATAGAAGGGAACCCTCTACCTGGACGTAAAATCGGAAATGTAACAGGGGTAGATGTGATCACGCCTGTTATCGAAGCGGCGGCTGAAAAAATAAAAGCCTCCAAAGTAGAAGCTCCTCAAAGAGAACTTTCGCTTATTTCGTGATATGCTAAGCCTTGTCAAGGTTTAAGATAGGCACGATACATGCGACTCGATAAGTTTTTGAAAATGACACGGCTCATCAAACGACGCACCCTCGCCAACGACTTGTGCGATATGGGGGGCGTGATGCTTAACGGCAAAGTCGCCAAAGCCGCCACCGCCGTGAAAATCGGCGATGATGTTGAGCTTCGTTTTGGCAATAAAATCGTCAAAGCCCGAGTGCTTGAAATCCCTTTGCGACCTGCAGGTAACTTAACCACAGCGTCGCAATATGTGGATGTCTATCACCAAGAACGCCTTGAAACGCCCTTGCCTTACCCTGTTGATGACCTAGGGGATGATTTGACGGATGATGCGAGTGATGAGGCAAACGCCTAATGAAATCGCCCTTCTTCGACGACGAAGCCATCCTCAAAAAGCGAACGCCCCCTGCCTTAAAAGTCGCCAAAGCCTTAAGCGTTTTGATGGACAGTGCCTTTCGCATTCCGTTTACCCAAAAAACCTTCGGCATCGATGCCTTGGTGGGTGCGGTTCCCGTGCTTGGCGATGCCTTGACCTTCTTGATTTCAGGCTACTTGTTGACACTTGCCGTCTATTATAAAGTCCCCACATCCTTGGTCTTGAAAATGTTGGGCAATATCGCCGTTGATTTTCTCATCGGCGTCGTACCTGTTTTGGGCGATATTTTTGATGTGTTCTTCAAGGCGAACATCCGCAATTACACGTTATTATTTGACTTTTTAGAAACGCATCGCACGGACTTGTTTGTGGAAGGCAAAAGCCCTCCGTCGAAAAAGGATCCTGCTCATGCCGTGGTGGATTTATGATGAGCCGTTCCTTTCCGTCGAGTGTTAAAAATTTGCCTCCTACACCGCATGCCCTCGCCTTGCGTCTGATTTACGGCATGGATCTAGGCATTTTCGACAAAGCGGATGACGCCCTCTATGACGCCTTGAGCCACGCTCCCTTTGACCGCTTAACGCCTCAAGTACGGGGGCTTGCCACGATGCTGGTCAATGAAAGCCTGCGGTGGAGCCTTACGCTCAAAAGTCGGATTAAAACCCTCACCAAAAAACGCTTTAAGGATCTTCAAGCCCCCTTGCGACACCTGCTTTTGCTGGGCTTGTTGAGCGTCTTGCATCCGCAAGAACGTGAAAAGGAACGGATGTATAGCCAAGTGCAAGCATGGGTCGAACTGGCGAAAGCGTGCAAGTTAGCCCCCGCTCAAGTGGGGATGCTCAATGCCTGCTTGCGTCGAGCGACTGAAGACTTGTCTCCTTTGGGAGGCGTGGATGTTGACTTTAAAGGGACAGCCCTTGAACGCCAAAGCCTCGCCAGCGGATGGCCGACATGGGCGTTGAAGGAACTCCAGCAGGCGACGAATGTTGAAACGGTGGACGCTTACATTCAAGCGTCTCACCAAAAGCAAGCGATGAGCGTCTTTCATACGCAAGCCGACAGTGAAGCGGAGATGCGTCCTGTTTTGGAGACGCTCGCTTCACAAGGCATTCAAACGCATCAGCCGTTTTTAGAAGACTTCCCACAAGCGGTCCACCTTGAAGAGGCTCTAAAAGGAGGGATTACCACCCTGCCCGACTGGGATTCGGGGGCGTGGTATGTGCAAGATTATGGATCCGCATGGGTAGCGAAGCAGGCATGCGAAGTGATAAAAGCCTATCAAAACCCTGTTGTGGTGGATTTATGTGCCGCCCCAGGGTCTAAAACGTGGTGGATGGCGAAAGCCGTTGAACACGGTGGTCACGTTCATGCGGTGGATGTTTCTGCCAAACGCCTAGAGCGATTGACGGAAAATATGACACGGCTTCAACTAAGCGATCGTGTCACCGTGCATACCGCCGATGCGACGACGTTTACGCTTGCATCACCTGCCGATGTCGTGCTGGTGGATGCCCCTTGCTCCGCCTTAGGCACCTTGTCGCATCACCCTGATTTGTGGATGAACCGTAGTGAAGCGAGCTTGAAGGAGTTTCCTCCCTTGCAGTTGGCGATTTTATCGCAGGCGGCGAGCGTGTGCTATGCGTCGTCGACCTTGATTTACAGCACCTGCACATGGCGAGTGGCGGAAAATCAGAAGGTCATTGAAGCCTTTTTAAAGACGCATCCCGATTGGCGTTTGGTGGAAGAGCATACCTTGCCGATGACCGCCTTACACGACGGCTTTTACGTCGCTATTTTAAAGCAAACTCCTGATACCCTCTCCTAATTTTAGGAGGCTGAGCTTAAAGCTTAGACGCTGTTTAATTTTGAAAAGGTGCTGTCGTATAAATAATGCCTTAATTTCCGACACACGAAACCCCCATTTCTGACACACGAAACCCCCATTTCTGACACACGAAACCCCCATTTCCGACACACGAAACCCCCATTTCCGACACACGAAACCCCCATTTCCGACACACGAAACC